>CAZIXF010000007.1:0-106582 GCA_964543195.1 uncultured Roseivirgaceae bacterium | reverse complement strand
CATTATGCGAGGTGATCGTCACACCGCCCAGATCATAAGGATCTTCGGCAGGGAATCCACATATCCCCTTTGTTTTCGCCGTATTCATGGTTACGATTCCCTGATCGTAATCCCAGGTCAGCTCACCCGTCACACTCTCGATGATTTTGTCGCTGTAATTTATAAGACTGTTTAACGCAGAAGAGACGGACGTATTGGAGGGATCACCCTCATATACCACTTCGACGGGACCGGTCAGGTAGGTCAGTGGCGAGTATTCGGTTTCACCTTCAGATGGGTCCGGGTTGTAGGTATCCCTGTTGGGATCGAAGCTGTTCTCTTCGGTGATCAGGGGTATTTCCCTTTCGATGAGTGACTGAAAAGTCCGCTCCTCATGCAATACGGGATTCCCCTCCTTAATGTAATCTTTTCTGAAAGCCAGTGCATTGGCGGGATACATGCCCACCTGGCCCGGAATACTGTTAGTCCACCGGTACATGGGTTCTTCACCGTTTATAAGACCAAAATAGGGCCAGTAAGGGTCTTCTTCATAGGTAATTTCGGAAGGACTGAACCAATAATAGGAATCCACACCGGTAAGCGAGGAATAGGCGGCCACCAGGAAGGGCCCTTCCGCCTGGTATTTATGCGGCAGGTTCCAGCCGCTTTCCGTCACGACGAAAGGCCGGTTTGCAGCCTGTTTGATATTGATGGGTAATTTTTCAGGCTCCCTGAGGGCTGATTCTCCCTGGTAGTGATGCCCTACCTCGATACGCCATCCGTTGTTCGGACCGAAATGACCGGGCGAATAATAGCGATTCACTGCCAGTACATCACCCGCCATATTGGTCCAGCGTTCCAGGTCAAAAAGCTTAAGAGGGCTGGCGGTTTTCCAGTTGGTGGTATTGATCAGTTGTTTACATCCGATTCCCCGGTAATGTTCATATAATTCCTTGTACGTGTTTCGCTGTGTTTCGGCAAAAAAATGCATCTGATCGGTAAGCCTTTTTGAAAACCCGGTAGTGGGTTCCGGCACATTGGGGTCGTCGGTGGCATGCCAGATATTGATGATCTCAAACCTTCCAAGGCCGGTATCGTCATCGGGAAGCGAGGTATTGTTCCATTCACTCAGCGCCTCCTGGGCAGAACCGTAGCGGTCCACCGCCCAAGAAAAAAACTGCTCCTGCATGGTAATGGTCAACGAGGGTTTCACCGCGTTTATGGTCCAGAAAAATACTCCGTCCTCGTTAAGTATCTGGATGAGGGCCACGGCGGGATCATCCTTCAAGGCGATACCCGTATAGGGATTGACTTCTGTGTACAGGTATTCGACCCAGCTTTTATAGGCATCCCTGAAGCGCTGGTTAAAATATAACAATCCCCATGGATCGGCCTCTTCACCTACATAATCTCCCAGTTCCCATGCAGCGGGAATAAAGTCGATATGTGCCGGCCAGAAGGGACTTATCGTAGTATAAATACCTTCTTTTTTCATCGCAGCCACCACGCGCCAGATATTATCGGCTTCCTCCGTATCCGGATCATTGATGTCCTGGTTGCTGGTAAACATCGATCCATGATACCGGATCATGTTTACCCCCATTTTGGCCAGGAATTTGGCATAGATCTCAAGTTGGGCATCCGTGAGATCGGGGTCATGACCTTTGACCAGGGTACCTCCATTCGATGACCAGAACCGTATTCCTCCCTGGTCATTGACAAAATAAGAACTGTCTGCCGATAACCGGATAAAACCGTTTTCCCCGGCGGTTTCTTCATTCAGAAAACTCAGGTCCAGCAAGGCCTCATCCGTAAATTCATCGCCACCATAGGTAAAATCCCATCCCTGCTGGGGCGACTGGGCCAATACATTGTTGATGATCAAACTAAAAAATACGATTAAAAAAATTCCTCGTGTCATGATTCCTTCTATGATATCAATTAATCCTTTTTTAAAAAATCCGATTCCTGAAAATCCGGATCTCAATAAATATAAAAACCATTGTAAATCAATCGTAAATATACAATTATCGGTATTTATGGATGATTTTTAAAGTTAATCTGAGAATTTGCATTTGACAAGCCGCTTTCATATACCATAAGCTTTCCGGTCTTAAAAATGCATCGTATTTGGCCTCTCTATAATTAAAAAGTAATTTTAGCCAAAAAAGGGCAACAGATCTATTATATTAAACATGTTCGCCTTTAGAGCTTGAATCATACCATTTCAACCCATAACGATTGCTATGATTCCAATGCTGTTCCGGTGCTATATTTAAATCTTTTATACTTCCCATCTTTTCAGTTGCCGGTAAGATATGATTGATCTTATTCTTTATTCAATTTATTTAAAATGCGGGATTTTGCCTCCTCACTCAAATTCATCCGGTCCTCTTTTTTTGCTTTTGTGAATTCCTCCAGGGCGTTGTCAATCGTCTTGCTTTGTCCTTCATATGTGCGACATGCATTACACATGCGAGTATGCATCTTAAGTTGAATTTTTTCTTTTAAGGAAAGTCCAACCACAGTCCTCTTTTCGATCAGTTCGGTAGCTTTCTTGCAGGAAAGCATCAATATATTCATCAGTTTTTTCATAATTTCTCTGAATGCCAGTATTTTTCAATACATTTTTTCATCATTAGTTTGCTTCTATGCAATATCTGCCAATAATTAGACGCCGTAATCGATAAATCCTTACAGATCTCTTTCCCTTTTTTACCCAACAAATATTTTGAAAGTAATATGGATTTCCAGTTATGCGGAAGATCATCCATGCATCGATCCATAACATGTCTGAAATCGGGATCGCTCAACAGATCCGAATCAGAATCCCAGGTTGAGTAAGGGGTTTTTTCTATCCATCTATCATTTGAGTCAAATAATTCTTCGGTTTCCCTGAAAACTTTCTCTTCGTTATCCGTTTCGAATTTAACGAACGATCGGGCCTGTTTGCGATAATAATCCACAATCTTGTTATTCAATATGGAAAAAAGCCAGGTTTTGGGATTGCTATTACCCTTGAATGAACCATAAGACTTCAACGCGGCCATGAACGTATCCTGTACCAGGTCCTCGGCTGTCTCTTTATCGGAAGTCTTATAATAGGCCCGCATAAAAAGATCGTCGCCATACTGATTCACCCAGTCAGATAATGTGTTTTGTATGTTATAGGTTTTTTCCTGACTCATTAAGATCAATGTTAAATAACACTGTAATATAAAAACAGCATTCCGTAATTCAAATATACATGAGCAGGATTCCGATTTTATAGACTGGTCTATTGTTCGCTGATTCAACGTTTTTATATAGTATTTAAACAAAAAAAAAGAGTTCGGCTATAGTTTAAATTTGCGTTGGAACATGTATTCGCGATTTCACAAGGGCTTTTGGAACACAGAGACAAAAAAAATAGCCACTAAGACGCGAAGACGCGGCGATATATGATCCATTACCACATATTAAGCAAGGTCCAGGATATAGATAACCTGGCCCTATAATGCATTTTTTATTCTTTTTAAGATATCCGGCACCTCTTTATTTCTTTTGGATATTATCCATCCAAGCATGGTTCCAAAAGCCAGGTGAGCCAGCGTAACGGTAGTGAAAAACTGATACCCGGCTTTAAACTCCAGCCCGAACATACCTATCCCAAGCGCTCTTGTCACGGGGCTGATCATAAATACGATCCCGACGACAATGCCGTAAGCGATTCCCATCCAGATCTTTCCTCTTCCAATCAAAATGCTGAATATGATCCCGAAAGCGGCTCCATTCCAGAAATGATATACCCATCCGGCCACATCAGATACCAAGCTGGGGCCTTGTGCAAACCGGTCAAGGAGAAGAACGCCCAGCAGCCTGGGCAAATCGCCTGGCATCCAGCCCAGTTGGAATCCTATAATTCTGATCAGCTCCAACCCTACCGTAGCTGCCAGCCCTGCCAGGATACCATTCAGAACCTGTTTCTTTAAATCCTTAAAGCCCATGGCCGCTGATACACCGGTAAGAATAAGAATTAATGCGAATGAGGGAATTAACCAGGTTACTGCCAGTGATGATAACTTGGCTATTCCGGCCTGGGCCATCACAAATAAATTAGGTGAAATCCCGGCAAGGATCAGGAAAATTACTACAAATATTAATTCGGTTCTATCCTTATTCATAATAGCTGCGTTTTGTTGATTTCTGAACTGTGAGTTGATGGGAAAAAACACTCATAGCATGACTTAGAGTCATACTATGAGTTTAAATTTATTGGGACAGGCCCTTCATCATCATTTCAAGCGTACCGTCAAGCTTATTCCCAACCATCTTTACTTTTTCGCCTTCGAATGAGGCAAACAAATCGGAAGGTTTGAAATAATTTACATAGGTGTTGCCGTTTTCCTCGTAGACATTTATTCTTATCGGAATAACGACACCAACCGACGGGTTAGCGGAAAATGCGTTTTTCCCTACATTGGGATTTCCGATGAAAAACGAGTGGGCATTGACCTGCAATCCGGTCATGGACAGGATCTTTCCCTGGTTCAGCTCGGACAAGACCATCATGCCGCCTCCTGATACGGCTTTTTTAATTGCATCGATGGTGCCGTCAAAGTCTTTTGACGATTCAATGGTTACGGGTTTGACCGACTGGGCATCTACGGGCGTTGAGACAGTGGACATGGCTGCAAATAAGATTGCAACGAATAAAGCGGTTTTGAATTTTCTGGTTTCCATTTTTGTGTTTTTTTGTTCAACAATTGATTTTTCTATTGGTATAGTCGAACGGAAACCAAAAACCTGACAAAATTTAAAATTTATTTAGTTTTTTTCCTGTCTGGAAAAATTTATTATGCGACTTCATTAAAAAACAAGGAAAAACAGCAATGGCACTTTATCTTAAATATCTATCAAGGGAGATGATTGATCCATTAAATTATATCATCGCTTTCGTGATCGGGATCATCATTAATTTTTTTCAGGGTGAAGGAATATTTTCCTCAGCCATCCCATTTATTATCCCTGTCCTGGTTCAGGCCATCTCAAAAGCTTCGGCAAAATATAATAACCACGAATACGAGCTATTAGTGAGGCTGCCAATTGAAAGAACGGATCCGGCATTTGTGATCGACCGCTCAGGTAATGTTGTGGCGCATATGGGTCAAACCCGGTCTTATTTCAAAAAATACCGGATTAAAAATATTAAGGAATTAATTGACGTCGAACCGGGTTTTGCAGACAGCTTGCAAGATATTTCAACTTCCGGGGAGATCTTCAAAACAACAGCCTATTCCACCCCGATGGATAAACCGTATAAAATAAATATCAAAGCAGATTCTCACAGTCAATACCTGCTGGTTTGGATGGATGAAATCACCTCGTGATAAAAACGCTGTCTTTTATGTCAAATGATGATAAAATATCCAATTTATTTATAAGATTTCCAGGTTTTTTGGATGAAATGAATTAAAAATATCGATTTTCCTTTTAAAAATGGGATGCCGTGCCTTGATCAATAAAAAGGAGGCTGCCTTGAGACAGCCTCCGATTTATTTTTTTAGATCAAAACAGACTGGGAGTCCCCAGGCTGTTTTGCAACGGATCATTTACCAATCTCTGCCGATTCAAGTTCCGGCGCCTGTGGAAAATCAATTGGAATATCCGTTATCTTATGCAGATAATTGGTAATGGTTTTTTCGCCTACTGCCAGGATCAGATCGACCAGGTCACCCTGGTTGTATCCGGCTTCGAAATACGCATCAAGCAGGTTTTCATCCACCTTACCTCTGTTCTCAACAATATTTTTAGCCAGTTTTACCATTGCATCCAATTTTATATCTCCGGAAACACTCCCCTGGCGTATTTCCAGTATCTGATCTTCACTGTAACCCACCATTTTTCCCATGGCGGTATGGGCTGCAAGACAATACTTACATCCATTCACCTGGCTTACGATCAGGTTTACTGCTTCTTTTTCCTTCATGGAAAGTGAGGTTTTACCGTTTTGAAAATTCAAATACCTTTCCAATGCATGATCAGACAAGGCATAGGTAGCATAGATGTTTGGAAGAAAACCGACTTTCTTCTCAAGTGTCTCGAATATTTCCCGGTTTTGGGATGAGACCTGTTCTTTTGTTGGTACTGAAAACTTTGTCATAATAATTAAATTTTGATTTTTAACATGAGTACACTGCAAAAGATCAAAACTCTCACTGGACCCACAATGGATAAACTTCCCCTTCACTTGTCAATTTTTCACTTTATCAACCCATGGCGGATTTAACTCTGAACCCGGATGACGATATGCCGGTCTGCTTTTTAAAAAATCTGCTGAAATGGGCCGGGTCTTCAAACCCAAGTTCTCCGGCAATTTCCTTTATGGATCTGTCCGTATAGATCAGATACCTCTTCGCCTCCAGAATAACCCGGTCAAAAATCACGTTCAATGCGGATTTATCGTTATACCGGTGAAAAATATTAGACAGGGTCTTTGGTGACCTGTTAAGCTGATCAGCATAAAATGATACCTGTTTCTGCTGCCTGAAATGTTCCTCGACCAGGGCATTGAACTTCCTTATTATATCCAATTGCGATAAGGTAATATCCGCCCTTGTCAATTGTTCCCTGCCCAACCGGGTACACCGTATGATAAAACGTTTCAGGAGAATACGAAGCATTTCTTCCTGATTGATATCGACCGTATCAAATTCTTCTTCCAAAACGTCGATAAGTGTTTTCAACCTGATGACCTCGGGGCCTTCCAGGTTTATTAAAGGGGTGAAATTTGATCCAAAAAACAACAACCCGTTACAGGATACTTCTTCATCATTGGTATGGATACAGTAGAATTCCCGGTTAAAAGTCAGCACATAAAACGACCCGGAATTTTTTATGATTTTTATTTTCTGAAGATAAGTGGAACAAAGGATCTGGTTTGATTTTACCTGGAGATCCGTACCATCTATATTGAGGTGCAAGGTTCCCCCGGTCACCCAGATGAATTTCAGAAAACTTCCTTCTTTAAATAAGATCTCACCCAGATGGGTATGATCTGCAAGATGAAATTCAGATTTGATTTTATCATTGAAAAAGGATTTGTTCATATAATTTTTATCTCCGTTATTAATTTTCCTGAATATTGGACTTGTTATTACTTCGATCTGTTTTCACCGTGATCTGTTTGAACCGGCTTCTGTTTAAACCGGGATATCTTCACCGGTATAAAGGTTTCCGCATTGATCTGCTTTTGCCGGGATCTATTTCACCGGGATAGGTTTCTACCTTAATATGTTATCACCGGGATATGTTTCCGCCAGGAAATATTTTCGCCGAAGTTACTGTTCTGATTTGTCGCTGCCGGCCGGAATCCTGACAATCAATTACATATTTTTGTCAGGTTAACGTCAGACTTACGACTAATTGTTCCGCCGAACACGAACAGATGATAAATAAATTAGTTAACGGAAATTGACCACCTATTGAACTGAAAAAATTAAATTCGTCTGATAGAGGTTTCAAATAAACACGAATAATACAATTATGATCAATAAAAAGATAAACTTTACAAATCCTGAAGGGATCAAATTATCTGCAAAACTGGAATTCCCCGCAGACAAGGATCCGGAAAATTTTGTGATCTTTGCCCATTGTTTTACCTGCTCAAAAAACCTGAAGGCCATCCGGAGCATTGCCGGTTCATTAACTTCGCAGGGTTTTGGTGTTTTGAGTTTTGATTTTACCGGACTGGGCCAGAGTGAAGGTGATTTTTCAGATACCAATTTTTCATCCAATGTAGAGGATATCACAGCCGCCGCCGGTTTTCTCAGGGAAAACTACAAGCCACCGTCCATATTGATAGGCCACTCACTGGGCGGGGCTGCAGTCTTGTTTGCATCAATGAAAATCGATGAGGTTCAGGCCGTAGCCACCATCGGTGCGCCTTCCAATCCCGAACATGTGCAAAAACTGGTCGAACCGGAAGCTGACAAGATTAAAACCGAGGGAGAAGCGAAGGTGAACATCGGGGGAAGACCTTTTACGATCAAAAAACAATTTCTTGATGATCTGCGGCAAAATAAATTAACGGACAAACTGCCCAACCTGAAAAAAGCAATATTGATCGCACATTCTCCACAGGATAACATAGTTGACATTAGTAATGCGGCCGAATTATATAATGCTGCCCGACATCCCAAAAGCTTTATTTCCCTCGATGGGGCAGATCATTTATTGAGTAAAAAGGAAGATGCACAGTATATCGGCCATGTAATTGCTTCCTGGGCCGGACGGTATATTTCCTTTTCACCGGAAAAAGAAACATTATCCGAATCGCAATCCACAGCACGAATAGGAGACGCTTCGACGAAATTTACCACCCAGTTACATGCCGGCAGGCACAGAATGGTGGCAGACGAACCCGAAGATGCCGGAGGCATGGACCTCGGACCATCTCCATATCAATTATTGTCTTCCGCATTGGGTGCCTGCACAGCCATGACGCTCCGGATGTATGCCGATCATAAATCCTGGGACCTGAAAGAAGTAGTGGTCCATGTAGACCATGAAAAACGACACAGCGAGGATTGCGAAAACTCTGAAAAAAAGACCAGCAAAATAGATTATTTTATTAGATCCATTGAAATAGAAGGTGACCTTACCCGTGATCAGACGAACCGTTTGCTGGAAATTGCGGATAAATGCCCTGTTCACCGCACGCTCAAGGGAGATATAGAGATCAATACCTCTTTGAAATGATCTTATGAATTAACAAACCTTCCTGTTGGATGTGAGTTGGCAATTTATTGAAAATCATAGATAGAATGTTTAAAATGAAGAGATAAAGCATTTGAAAATCCAAAATAAAACGTTTGAATATCAGAAACAGGCTGTGTGAAAGCCAGAGACAGCATGTTTGAATATCTGAGACAGGACGTTTGAAAATCAAAGACAGGACGTTAAAAATCCAGAGATATAATTTTTGAAATTAAAGGATATTTTTTGAAATTCAGAGACAGGCTGTTTGAAAACCGGAGGCAGGTCGATCAACTTGACCCATCTGGTGCATAATTCCCGTAAAATTTTCGGACTACACCTTTAAAAAATTCCAGGATTATCTGATCCGGCTCTCAATTCAGGATCTTTTTAAAGTCTGTATTCCTGAGTTGGCAAGATTTTACAATTTATTGATATCTTTATTTGCAAAAAACATTCATATGAAATTGAAACCGATCCATTTTTTATTCATTCCATGCCTGTTTTTTTTAACACAACCCATTTTTGCTTACGATGGAATTTCACCTGTCCGGGAATCGAGCGAAAAAGTTGACGATCCAGCCGGACTGGAAAATCCCATCACGGTTCGGTACCTGGAAAAGAACCTCAGGAAAAAGAGTCCCCGGCTTGTGCTTACCCCGCCACTTGAAAGAAAACTAAAGAACAAGATAAAGAACGACCCCGTGGTCGGGAACCTGTACGAGGCGGTTCGGTTAAATGCCTTGCAGATCCTTGAGGAGCCATTACTGGAAAGGGAAGTGACGGGCCGCAGGTTGCTGGGCGTCTCCAGGACCATGCTTTACCGCATGAATATGCTGGGTATGGTATATCGTATCGACAGCGATCCGGAGATCCTGCAGCGTATAAATGATGAACTGATTGCCGTATGCGGCTTCAAAGACTGGAATCCGCAGCATTACCTCGATGTGGCCGAAATGTCGCTGGCCGTGGCTCTTGCTGTTGACTGGACCGGAGAAGATCTGCCGGCATCCACGGTAGATCTGGCCCTGCAATCACTCATTGAAAAAGGGATTGAACCAAGCTTTCGGGAAAACGGGAACAACTGGTGGATCGATGGCGAAAACAACTGGAACCAGGTATGTCACGGAGGGATGATCGCCGCGGCCATCGTGACAGCCGAACTGGATCCCGTACTGGCCGCCAGAACGATCAGCCGGGCGCTGGATGGCATGCCTCATGCCCTGGATGAATACCGCCCGGATGGCGTGTATCCCGAAGGGTCGACCTACTGGAGCTATGGCACCAGTTTTTCGGTCCTGACCTCCGCCATGCTTGAAAGCGCTTTCGGCACCGATTTCGGCCTGGCTGATTACCCGGGCTTTATGGAAAGTGCCGAATTCAGGGTGCTCAGCATTGCACCTTCCGGCTGGTATTATAACTTTGCAGATTGCGGCGATAAAAGAAGCGAAAACGGGGACATTACCCTGGCCTGGTTTGCTGCTCAGACGGGCAACAGGACGTATTTCGAAAAAGAACGATTCCTGCAGCCACCGGAGGAGATGGGCCGGTTATCCCGGTTAACGGGAGCCGCCCTGGTGTGGATCTCACAGTTTGAGCCGGAAGGCGAACAGAAGATACCTGTGGCCTGGAAAGGGGACGGGCCCAACCCGGTAGTGATCTTCAGAGGTGGAAAAGATGATCCAAACCGGTATTATTTCGGTGGAAAAGGAGGACGCGGAACAGTCAACCATGGCAATATGGATGCCGGATCCTTTGTGTTTGAACTGGATGGTATCCGGTGGGTGATCGACCCGGGCAACCAGCCCTACCATGAACTGGAAAAAACAGGATTCGATCTCTGGGGCGATTGCCAGGAATGTGACCGGTGGACCCTGCTGACCAAAAATAATTTCGGGCATAGTACGCTTACCGTGAATGATGCCTTACACATCGTAGACGGGTATGCTTCGATCGAAGATTTCAAAAAAGGTGAAACAGGTGAACCAGCTGAGGCAACCATCGACCTCACCCCAACTTTCGATGGTTTTCTCACCTCGGCCAAAAGGCGGACTGTTAAAGAAGGCCCCCGATCGCTTCTTATTGAAGATGAAATAGAGCTCAACGAAAATACAGAGATGATCACCTGGCAGCTGATGACCACGGCCGATGTGGTCCTGACGGATGAAGGGGCCCGGCTGGAACAGGAGAGTAAGGTCCTTAACCTGGAGATCCTGGAGCCGGGGAATGTGGAATGTTCCGTCATTTCACTCGATCCCCCTCCCCTGAAGCTTGACCGCCATATCGAAAACCTGAAACGGATCGAGATCAGGGTACCGGCCTATCTTTTCCCGGAAGGAAAAGGAAGGATCGCGGTGAGGCTTGTGGGGGAATAAGTAGCTGACAGACGAGAAACACCGGGCCAGGTCCGGTGACTACCAGACTTACTACACTGAACTCCGCGAAGTGTTTAATACTCCTCATAAGAAGTACCTGTTCTCCCATAACCCCCCCTATCCGGTTTTCCCGACACCTATTGTCGGATTTTCCTACAGTAAAAATTCCAGATAAATTTATTAATTTGCTGAAAAACAGAAAGATAATCCAAATGGGCAATCAGCCTGATTTTTTCTCAAGATCTCTTGTCCTTCTTTCATGATCTGAATAACTTTCTGCGGCAAAGGACATGAATTCAGTCATCTTTTCCTGGACTTCTTTAAAGGCTGCCGATAATCCCTGGACTCCCTTATTCAGACAGAACATTTTTACATCAATTTCATAAAAATTTTTATCCACCCTCTTCTTATATTCTTCAAATTTATTCAAGTCCATAATTGGTTAAATAATAATTCCAGTTAGTTACGTGAATATAAGTAAAAATTTAAAAATCCATTTAGTTAAAGCAAAAGGCCAAATTTCTTACTGATTGTATTTTGCCCGGATAAAGCCTTCTTTCTTAGTCATTATTTTAATTTCTTTATTCCGGTATTCCTTTGAAAAGATCCTTCATGCATTGTGGGTTTTCAAATTTAATTCCTTGCTATTTGTCATTCATTTTGGTTGATCACATATTAGGAATCCCAACAGCAACTATCATTCCTCCCCTCTTTCTTCATTCATCCGGATAAACTCATTGATCACCGGTTCGGCTCTTTCCAGGTCATGCTCCTGAATATACAGGTCAATTGCGGAAGGGACACCTGCTCCGAAGCCGGCCATCACTCCGGATTGAAAATCGTTCCGGATGATACCGAATATCCCCTCCTTCTCCAGTTCAGACTTCAGTAAATTGACCTGTACTTCTGTACCGGTAAACACACGGGCTAATTTTTTCTCTGATTTCATGATTTTCGAGTTTAATATCGTATATTAAAAATAACCAATTTCTGAATACAATCAGCACCACAGGGCCGTTACATTCTGACCGGATCGCCTACCTGAAATCTTCTGCACCATGCACCTGAAAAAGGGCATCATGGAATAAGAAGCATGATTTTTTATTATTTTCCGGTTTTTCTGAGAAAGATTGGCCTTATTATAAGAATCAATTTTACCGGTATTTATTATAAATGAACGATGGATGCGGATGAACGAATCCGGTGTGTCATCATCGAGTCTGCTGATCTTTTCCCGGGTGATGACCGGATCGCCGGAGGAGGTATGGATCTTGGAAATCCAATTGATTTTTTTCACACCGGAAAAAACGCCCTCACCTTAATCCTTCAAACAGATCGTCCTCCGTCTCCCTGCCCCCGTTGACCGTGCTGAATACCCGGTAATATTCCTGGGATCCCCATAACGTTTCATGATCTTTTTCGGGAAGATCCATCAACTGCTCATAAAGAGTGATTTGGGTTTCATGGCATTGGACGGCTTTCCACACGGTTTTCCAGTACGGCCCGGCATCGATTCGGGTGGTTATCTGCCAATCCGGCCAGGGCTGGATATTTCTTTTAACACCATCCACGGTGGGAATGGACTCCTTGACGAACGATTCCATAAACTCCCATTTGCTTTTTGACCAGGTCATATAGTACAACTTGGAAATGGCATGTGGCTGATGGTCGTCTTCTGTCTGAAAACCAGCATCCGCAGCCGCAGACAGTTCCTTTTCCCGGACCTGTCCGACAATCTCCGGACCGGGCGGTTCCTTTTCTCTTCTGAAGCGGCCTTTCTCACCTTTCGTGGCCGTTACCAGATAGGTTTTAATACCTTCCCCGGCATATTTAACAAGCGTACCCCCGGCACCCATGGTCTCATCATCGGGATGTGCCAGTATGGCCATTAGCTTGAGTTGGTCTGTCATGATATGATTGTATTTAATTGACTTAAAATAAAATAGGCTTGATTTATTTTAAATAAAAGCGGCAATCGGCTTTTTTCTGGAAAATTGCTGTTTTGCAATGATGAGAAATTTGCAAAACTTACAATTTTTTGCTCATTCCTGTATGGACCGATTCCGGAGAAATTGATATATTATGAGATCAGGTATGCTACTGCGGGAAGAATAAAACAAAAATGGACAAAAATATTGACCCTTTATCAGAGGTCAATTCTTTAAAATCAATCTTTTAACCTTAAAAACTTACAATCATGAAAAGATTATTCCAATTAAGTGTAATTCTGTCCTTTTTCATTGTTTTACAGGCTTGTGAAGAAATGGTCATGGAACCTGATGTCAGACAAACCAGCCTGGAAAATGTCAATGCCGATGATCAGAACCTCCGCGAAGCAAACATGAGAGTGGCAAACTACGTGGCCCATCTTTCAGGGGAAGAAGAAGTGCCCTCCGTTGATACAAAGGCTACCGGCCAGGTGAAACTGCAACTCAGCAGAGACGAGTCGGAGCTTCATTTTAAACTCATAGTGGCCAATATTGAAAATGTATTTGCTTCTCATATTCATATGGCACCTGCAGGAGTAAACGGACCTGTCGTAGTGGGGCTTTATGGCGGACCGGTACTTGACAGGGCAAACGGGGTACTTGCCGAAGGGACAATCACCTCATCGGATCTTACCGGCCCACTTGCCGGAATGTCCCTTTCCGACCTGGTAACGGCCATTAACGAAGGCAATACGTATGTGAATGTACATACCACTCAAAACCCGCCCGGCGAGATCAGGGGGCAGATTAAATAGAACAACACCCCATTATATTGAATAATTTACCTTTATAATCCTTACTCGCACGTACTCCGGAGGTGGATCGGAAAATATAAAGTTCGATTTATTTCCGGGGTTCCCCTCCGGAGGCCGTGTCGGGATAGGGATTATTATAACATACTCTTCCTCACTTTCAAGGGGGGCTGAGTATTTTTATCCACATTCTTTTTTAGTCTGTGTAAACAGGATGATAAATGACTCCTAAATAAGAATGACACAGGTCTCCAGTAACTCTCCTTTGTGGAAACCGTGATCCGGGTTAAGATCCATAAGCTGATCTATCTGTCAGGAGATTTCCCGTACCGGACTTCGGTTCGAATTATCCTTATTTTTAATTCGACTTCGATTTTTTCAGATCTCATCTATGTTTATTTTATCCTGTTCCCTGTGGGTATTGATAAACCCGGTATATAAAACTTGATCCGGAAATAGAATACCGGACAATGTGCTGTTCGTTTCCGGACAGTTGTGCAAGGAAAATTTCCGCCTTATTATACTTAAATCATTGAAAACCAAAGGAATGAATTCCGCTGGCATATTATTTGCCCCGACCTGAAAGGGATGGATAGTTATATCCAATCTCAGCAGGTCAAAAACTCAAATCTTTCGCCTTATGTTTAAAAGCTTTCTTTCCATCACCCTGCGCAATTTCGCCAGGCAAAAGGTCTTTGCCGGTATCAATATTTTCGGACTTTCGGTCGGACTGGCAAGCGCTATCCTGATCTTTTTATATATTTTCGATGAGCTCAGTTATGACCGGATACACCAGGATCCTGAAAACACCTACCTGATCGGCACCAAACGGTCTTTCGAAGACGGTAACAGCTTCGAAGCCCCATCCGCACCGGCTGTCTGGAGTGAAGAGCTTGCCGCGCAACTGCCTGAAGTAGAATCGTTCACCCGGTATATCTGGACAGGCTATCCTACCACCATCAGCTACCGGCCCGATGACCGGATCGTGTTGACGGAAGAACTGATATGGGTCGATCCCACCTACCCCGATGTGCTCTATTATGAATCTGCCGGAGGTGAAAAATCAAGAGCTTTTTCACTGCCCAACTCGATCGTGATGAGTGAATCGGCTGCCGGTGAGCTGTTCGGCGACGAGGATCCCCTCAATAAATCCATTTCAGTCCGGCACCCTTTCCTGGGCAACCGGGATATCGAGCTGCTGGTGACCGGGGTTTTCAGGGATTATCCTTCCAACTCCCATCTGAAACCCAAATATCTTGTCAACAACCAGGCTCTCCAATCCGTCTTCAATGAGCGCTACGACCAGATCTTTCACAACTGGCAGGGCAGCTTCATGACTTCCTATATTAAACTCAAGGAAGGTGCGGCCATTGAAAGCGTAAGTAATTCCCTCGACAACATGCTCGAATCGAACCTTCAGGAAAATGCTACCTTTTTTGAACCCATTTTCAGGAAGCTTACCGATGTCCATTTCGATGCGGAAATGCGCTGGGGAAACGAGGACGGACGGGACAAAGCCTATATTTATATCTTCAGTTCCATTGCAATACTCATCCTTTTTATCGCTTGCATCAACTACATGAACCTGGCCACCGCCCGCTCCGCAAGAAGGTCAAGGGAAGTCGGCCTGCGTAAGACCATGGGCACCAACAGGAACATGCTTATTTTCCAGTTCCTCACCGAATCATTCCTGACCACCCTGGTTTCTGTGATCCTGGCCGTTATTCTGGTGGTGCTGATATTGCCATACTTCAATTTATTATCGCAGAAAAGCTTTGTGCTCACTGATCTTGGTAATCCGGCTATTCTGGCCATTATTGCCGGGGTGACCGTTTTTGTGGCGTTCATTGCAGGAAGTTATCCCGCCTTTTTCCTTTCACGGTATAAGCCGGCCGATGCCTTCAGGAGCAGTTCCGGCCAGGGAAGAGGCGGATCGGACCGGTTCAGGCGGGTCCTGGTTATTATGCAGTATGCCATCTCCCTGTTATTGATTATCTGCACGATCCTCATCTTCAGGCAGGTGAATCTGCTGAAAGATTCAAAACTGAATGAACAGGGCGACCAGATCGTATCCATCCGTTACGGCGGGAGTGCACCCTATGAAAAATATCCGGTCCTCCGGGAACAGATATTACAGGATCCGCAGATCCGGGAGGTGACCATGGCCAATCATCTGCCCAGGCAGAATTACTTTGGCGGGATCGGCGCCAATTTCAAAATACCCGAAGTCAGCGATCAGGATTACCAGTGGAGCCAGTTGAATGTCGATTATGAATTCCCGGAGATGTTTTCCCTTGACCTGGTGGCAGGACGGAACTTTCAGGAAGATAATCCTGCCGATTCCAATGCTTATCTTCTCAATGAAACGGCCGTGAAGAACCTCGGAAAGACCAATGAGGAGGTGCTGGGACTTACCATCACAGATCAGAGTACCGAACGTCAGGGAAAGATCATTGGTGTGGTGAAGGACTTTCCCTACCGGTCGATGCAGCAGACCATCGGTCCGTTGGCCATCAATGCCAGACCCCACCCTATCGACCAGATCGTATACGCCAAGCTTCCTGCAGGCCAAATCAGCGATAAGCTCAAGGTGCTGGAATCGAAGTGGAAGGGGGTGTTCCCGGAAACAGGATTCGATTACTGGTTTGTGAATGATGAGTTTGCCCGGATGTATGCCTATGAATCGCGGTTGGCCGACCTGACCAGGAGCTTTTCGATCCTGGCCATATTCATTGCCTGCCTGGGCCTGTTCGGGCTGGCGTCCTACATGGCCGAGCAGAAAACCAGGGAAGTGGGTATCCGGAAGGTAATGGGCGCTTCGTTCCTGGACATCTTTTGGATCTTTATTTCAGTATTCCTGTTAATGCTTGGGGTGGCTGTGGTCATCTCCGTACCTGTGGGTTACCTGCTGATGAAAGAGTGGCTTCAGGGATTCGCCTACCAGGTGAGCATCGATTGGACCCTATTTGTCATCGTAATTCTGGGCGTATTGCTGCTAACCCTGGTCACAGTCGGATATGAACTCTACAAAGCTTCTTCGGCAAACCCGGTCGAAGCGCTTCGATACGAATAGTATCCGGGAAGGAAGATCCATGCCGGAAGCGGAATGGGAATCCATTCGCAATGAATAAGGGAGCAACCATAAAGTGAAGTTCACCGTCCGGGATCGAACACGGTTGTCAACAAATGAACAGGTATTTTTTTCCTGGCATGGTAATAAGCCCGAAATGTGGTCTTTTTACAAATGGCATTCCTTTTGCAAATCAACTCAGTGAGAGAAAATGACCGGATATATCACTCCGGCACATAACAGGATGTTGATCATTTCTTGGTTAGTGCATTACAAGGCCGGGACATCCCGGTGATCCGGTTTTTTGGTTTTTAAAAGTGATCCTCAACGGATACAAAATTTATGATCAAAAACTTTTTTACCATCGCCCTCAGGAACATTAACCCGAAAAATTCATAAATTTTTTGGGTTAAATTATCAGGGGGGGTATTCGGGGATCCGTGCAGTCGATCGAATCAGCCTGGAAATCCCTTGCTCCGGGGGTACCCTTCGAATACAGTTTCCTCGATGAGGATTACGACCGGCTGTACAGGGCGGATACGCAGCTTGGTAAAGTATCCTCCGTGTTCAGTTTACTTGCCCTTTTCGTGGGGTGCCTGGGATTGCTGGGTCTTACCGCATTTTCGGCCGAACGGCGTTACCGGGAGATCGGCATCCGAAAAGCATTGGGTGCCACGTCCCGGCATGTGATCCTCTTGATTACGCGGGAAATTTTCTTGTTGATCCTGTTTGCTTTCCTGGTTGCCGTTCCGGTCACCTGGTACCTGATAAGTGACTGGTTACAGAATTTCACCACTCAGGTCAGTATCGATCCATTGGAATTCGTACTGGCAGGGATTGCCGTGCTGGGAACCGCCCTGCTGACGGTCAGTTTCCTGTCACTGAAAGCCGCCGGCACAAATCCGGTGGAAGTGCTGAGGGAAGAATAAAGGAAATAACTCAGGGAGTATTAAAGTAATACAGGAAAAATTGATGAATAACAGAAGAAGGGCTGAGAGGCATTTCTTCCCGGTTATCGGTAAGATCAGTTCAAAGAACCCCAAACGATCTTACTGCAAAGTACGGCCATACTTCCCGGATGATCCCCCATTTAACCCTGAGAAATCTATATACGCCAATTAAAACATTTTCCTGGCATGCCTTATCTCAAATCCTTTCATTTCCGCCGGGTAATCGATCCCAAACCGGACCTGGTTTTCCTGTTACCAATATTATTCCTATCATTGTAGCCTGGAATAATGGGCCGTTCAGGAATTTTGCATATCTCATCCGAACATAAAGAGAAAATACGGCACTGGTTGTACATTATCGGCCTGATGCTGGCCGGTGAAAGCATTTATCTATTACCCTATCTTCGCAAAACATTTCAGACCAGCATGGAGGCCGTGTTCAATATCTCGAGTACGGAGGTGGGCGTGGTCAATGCCATGTTCGGTATTCTGGCCGTGGTATCTTATTTTCCCAGCGGATGGCTGGCTGACCGCTTTTCCGCCCGGAGGTTACTCACCTTTTCGCTGCTTGCCACCAGCGCCGGTGGTTTTTTCATGTTCACCATACCTTCTTACACCATGCTTCTTGTCTTGCATGCGTTCTGGGGGATCACGTCCATTCTTACCTTCTGGGCAGCCCTCATTAAGGCTACCCGGAACTGGGGAAATCCCGAAAACCAGGGTATAAGCTTCGGACTCCTTGACGGTGGAAGGGGTGCGGTAGCCGCGTTGATGGCTTCCCTGGCAACCACGGCCTTTGTCCTGGGCGGCACCCTGGAGGAAAGCCTGAAAAGCGTTTTGTTTATCTATTCGGCGGCACCCCTGGTGGCAGGGATCATAATCTGGATTGTGATACCCGAAGAACAATATACCGGGCTGAATAATGAGAATCACCATCATTCCAAAACCGATGTTAACGCCATAAAAAAGGCATTAAAAATGCCACAGGTATGGCTGCTTGCCCTGATCGTTTTCTTTTCCTATATGCTCTATGTAGGTTCCTTTGATTTTCCCGCCTATGCCGAACGGGGGTATGCGCAGAGCAAAAATTTCGGGGCCATCCTGGGTACTATAAGGGATTGGATGCGACCGGTGGCGGCTATCGGGGCCGGATTGCTGGCTGACCGTTTCACCAGTTCAAAGATGATAGGCGCCTCTTTCATCATACTGGTGATCACCTATTTTTCCCTGAGTGTTGTACAGCCGGCCGGAAATCAGATGTGGATCTTATGGGCCCAGGTCATTCCGGCGGCCCTGGCTGTTTTCAGCCTGAGGGGTATCTATTTTGCCATGCTTGAAGAAACGGGCGTTCCGCTTTACCTTACCGGCATATCGGTTGGTGTAGTATCCTTCATCGGATTCACGCCGGATATCTTTTCGCATGCCTTATCCGGCTGGTTTGTGGATCATTTCCCGGGCAGCTCCGGCTACCGTTATTATTTTGGCATTCTTACCGTTGTGGCCTTGATCGGATTAATCAGCAGCCTGGCAATTAGACGGTATTCGGTGAAAAGATCGTGACTGACATCTCCTGATTCGAGGCTTACCTTTATCTCATCTCCCCATTCTCCATCTCCTCTCCTCATTAGACTTACCTTATCTCATCTCCCAATAACTACATCTCCGCTTCTCCGCTTTCCCTCATTGACCCATCGACGCAATTCTGTACACCTCCCTCATCGCCCTTCGCAACTACACATCTCTCAATCTTGAAAACCTTCCTGCGATACAATTCTCCCTGTGGCCGGATCACTCAGGACTGGATCAGGTTTCAACTTCACAACTCATCAACTCTACATCTTCCCATTTCCACTTCCTCACATCTACCCATCCCACATCAACACATCCACTCATCAACCCATCCACCCATTTCCCCATCTCCTCACAAAAACACGGCTGCCTGCAGGATGAGCTGGTTGATCGCATCCTGGTTAACCATACACGTGCTCCGGGATTGAACCTGGGCCTCCCTGGAACACACCTGGGCCTCCTAGGAATGGATCTGGAAAGGATATATTAATTAAACTGTGGCGAAATTTTGTTTATATCACCTCCCCCTCCAGGTACCCGGCCATCATTTCGATATATTTTTTAATATCTTCCAGGGCTTCTTTATCCCTATCCCCTTCATCACTGCCCTTTTCATTAAGGATGGTCACCTTTGCCCGTATATTGGCACGGAAACTTTTATAATAATTAAACAACCGCTGTTCATCCGTTCCATGATCGAAATTCATATGGTGGATGTATTTTTCATTAAAACGTGCCGACAGATCCTTCCTGCCATAAAAATCAAGGTCAACACATAAAAAAGCGATCTCGTTCAGCACATCAATATGCCTGAATTCTTCATTGTACTCGATGCAATCGAATATTACCGGATCATCGTAGAGAAAGATATTGTGTGAATTCAAATCGCCATGACAGTCTCTTTTGTATCCCAGAGTTACCCTTTCGTTAAAATAACTCCGGCTTTCATTCAGATACCGGCCGGAATATTCCACCGATCGGTTGATCCTATCCGCCCATTCCTCTCCCAGCGTGTCCCGGACAAAATCATTCTCAGCCTTGATCTCCGCATACATATCGATAAAACCAGCCGTGTCGAACACATTTTTTATCACCTCCGTTTGCTGATGAAATCCGGTTATCTTTTTTGCAAGACGGTCAATGTCGTCCCCGGTCACCTCATCTTTTTCAAGCAACTTGCCCATTTCCTTTTTATTGTCCATTCTTTCCATCTGCACCGCATGGTCGATCACCTCGTCGCTGTCAGATCCGGGGCCGGTCATCGATTGGGTGAGGGGCAGGACCTGCAGGTACATACCCGGAGCCAGTCTTCTGTTCAATTTCAGCTCCCGGTTACAGAAATGTTGCCTTTTTTCAAAAGTCGAAAAATCAAGGAAGGCAAATTTCACCGGCTTTTTGATCTTAAAGGCGTAATTATCGGTCAGGATGACCCAGGAAATATGGGTCTCGATAAAATCCAGGTGATTGCAGCTGTCGGGCAGCCCGCAGTTTTCCATTAATGCACGAACCTGTTTTTCATCCATAAATATATTTTTTTGCTTCCTGTATCATGTGCCTGATATTATCGTTGGTCGACCACAAAACCAGGTGCGGCCGGACAAAAGGCTCAAAAATGGATTGTATTTTCCTGTACACTTTGAAATCCGCCTCGCTATATGCCCGATCTGTCCTTAACCGTTCACGGACCACTTCTTCCCTGGCCCTAATTTCTATGAAACGGATTTCCGGGTTTGTTGTCAAAGCTTTTTCAACAAACTGTTCTCTTTTCGATTTTTCGTAAAATGTGCCGTCAATGATCACATCATTTTCATTGCGCAACTCATGAATCATTTCGTCCATTAACTTATCATACACAAATTGTTTGGTTTTTTCATCATATTGACCCTTTTTATTCCATTTTTCCCTGATCTGGTCCGTATTCAGATGGACGGCTCCGGTTTCCTCAGCGAGATGCCTGGAAAAATAGGTCTTGCCAGTGCCCGGAAGACCGAAAACAAGTATTGCCTTATTCATTTTTTATTCATTATCCCAGGAGGGAACCACGGTTGAATCAAGAGAACTGTGACCTCCCTACTGATATAATGCAGAATGACCCGATCATAAGCAAATTATTTCCAAAAAATTAAGATCATAAAGGTGCCAGCTACAAATCCTTACTGGCAACCCGAACCAACCCGGCGGAGGTGCTGAGGGATGCTTAACGCATGAGATACTATGAGAAAAATGATACAGGTGTGCTGAGTGATGAATGAGGAAAGAGGGCGCTAAAAGGAGAACGAGCCAGATCCGGTTCGGCTATTAGACTTAAAGATCAATTTTTCACAAAAAATTATGAAAAAAATTTGCAGGGTAATTTCATTTCTTATATTTGCATGTCAAATTATTGCCCAACCGGGAACAAGGGAGTTACAATTTTATCCCTCAGGTAATTAACAGGAGAATAAGCCAACTGTCAGGTGCTAAATGTTAAACGGTGTCTATGAAAAATAATCATAAAATGGTACGATTCGAACATCTTTTCAATGTAATAAGCGGCGTAATTACACCGAAATATGTGGTAAGTATAAATGGGAACCTTCTGAAACCGGGCGAAACGTATGGCACTGGTGTATGTTATGGAGGTGTAAATCTTTCACAGTATATTGGAAAGGAAATTGAAGTGGAGCGAGAAGAGGACGTATTTGTCATCCGAGGTCCTTACGATAAATAAAACACAACTGCTTAAGATGCACTTGCAGGATTTCCCCTGCCAGCCTGTCATTCTGTAAAACACTTGCCTGCCACTCCCTGGAAAACCTGCCGATCTTTCAATAGAAAACCAGCCGATCATCCCTGGAACATATTTTAATCCGGAAAAGCGGGCAAATGCTCTCCTCAGAAATTTTCTGGTGCCATGCCTTTCCTATGATTTGTAAAACAGGATATCTTCAATCTGGAAAATTGCGAGTTGGACAGGTATATTGATCCACCTGATCAGGAATTTTGTCAGCAACACCTAAAAAAACAGGATCCGAAGTCAATTCCCGGATTCTGTTCTTTTATGGTAGGTATCTCTGAAATCAGATATCCAGGTAATAAGTGTCAAATTCCTCGTATTCTTCCCTGGATAAAGTATGACTATTATCCGTGTCCCAACGTTGGAAAACCTGTTTGGCCAGTTCTGCATCGGTCAGTTTTTCATCCTTGTCTACATCCCAGTCGGTGAAAAAATCGGTTTCCCGTAACACTTCATTAAATTCCTCGCGACTGATAAAACCATCGTCATCCACATCGATATCATCGTAATCCCTGACCACATAATTACCATAATAATAATCATACCCCATGATCCATTCATCCTGCGAAAGCAAATCGTCGTTATCCGCGTCCCATACCGAATAAATCACGTGGTGAAAATCTTCATCATCGAGGTATTCGTCTTCAGTCCGGTTCCAGTCATCAAAATAATGTTGGTTAAAGATCTCCACGAATTCCGATTCCCGGATCACGCCATCGCCATCTTCATCCCAGTCCCCGAACGTAAGATTCTCTGGTTCTTTCGGCTGACAACCCACAAAAATTAACATGGCAAGCAGGCTGGTAATAATTGAATATATGTTTTTCAAGCGTATCATAATTTATTTGGTTAATGTTTCATTAAAAAATCATACAAGTTCTTTGCCATACTAATGTCCAGATAGTATTCATCGAATTCCCGGTACTCATCAATATCAATGAAATTCGAATGGTCGGTATCCCATACTTTGAAAACGACCCGATAAAGGTCCTCATCATTCATGTAGGGTTCGTTATCATTGTTCCAGTTGTCATGATAACGGGCAATAAATACTTCCATAAAATCCCCGAGCAAAATGATGAATGTAGAAGAGTTTTGCTGAATCGGGTAATTATTTCTACATCTTTTATTGGTAAATCTAGCGCGGGGCCATGGCATATTTATTGTCGTAATGAGGGAGTATAAATTAAAATCAAATTATGACAATTTTTGATGTTCTTCTATCTGTCTTGATCGCCGTGGTTACCGGCCTGATTTTTTATTATGTTTTTAAAATATCGGGTCCCTGGGGAAGTTTGTGGACCTTTTTACTAATCCTGATACTTGCCGGGATCACTGCTGCATTATGGATTAGGCCGGTGGGGCCGGTCTATTATGAATTCGCCTGGTTACCCACCCTGTTTGTGGTGGTGCTCATAGTCATTCTGCTGGGCGCAGTATCTTATACACGTAAAGGTTATGAACGGCCAGAATCCACAAAAACCGGTGAGGAAGAAAAAGGAAGTCATATCCTTAAATTAAGCGCTTATTTCTGGTTTTTTGTTCTCCTGATGCTGACCGCAATCATTATCGGTGTAATCATATAAGTACGTTAAATAATTGCTTCGGTCTGTTATAAATAAAATTGTATTTTTAAGTATTGTTTTAAAAATAGATTTTGGGATGAAAAAGATAATCATCCTTCTGCTTTTTTCTTTTATGTCATTTTCTTGTGAGAAAGAAAACTTAGTCCCGGCCACAGAAATTCCTAATTGGCTCAAAGACAGAATCGCCCAGGATGAAAAAGATATTGAATCTGGCAATCGCCCTGATTTAGAAAATGCAGCTTTGGTAAGATTTATATATCTGGAAAATTATTATTTTGAGTATCATAATCTTGTTCGTTCATCTTTATACCAAATTTATGATTGGGATGGAAAATCCCATCCATTTAATCAGGAAGAACTAACAAAATATGAAATAGAAAAGTGCTGCAAACAGTATCCTTGGAAGGGATCATCCAATTAGATTAGGTAAAATATCGATAACAACCATGCAAAACACGACGATAAAGGCAGAACAAATTTTCGTTTTTTTTATTATTGATGTTGGTGCATGATGTTGGCAAGCTGTTTCGTGAAGCCGGCCTGTACATGAAAAAAAACTGTTATAAAGAAAATAACCCGGATAAATTATCCGGGTCATTTTCCCAAACAGAACGATAGATTTTTATATTGAATGAACGTTAGATTATAATTCTTTTACTTTTTCCCTTATTTTGTTGATCACTTCATCCCTTTTAAGACCTAACCGGGTTTGAAGCCGTCCTATCAGTTCCTCTTCTTTTCCCTCCGCAAAGGCAAGATCATCTTCGGTTAGCTCACCATATTCCTGTTTGAGCTTGCCTTTTAATTCATTCCACGAGCCTTTCAATTTAAGATCTTTTAAGGTTTCCATTTTTTTTATGTTTTTAATTACAAAAATTTTTCCGGTATTTTTTCAGATTATTGAAACATACCTGCTACATTATTTATAATATACATTGTTCAAAAAATGCTCCAAAAAAGAATAATCTTCCCTTTCTTCTTATATAATTGATTTTCAGGTACTTATCATTATACTACATCGCTCATTGAGGGTACTTGCTGAGGAATATGAAATTGATTTGTGGAAAATTTTCCCCGTTCAATTTCAGAATCCGGATCATGGCAGGCAGGCCTGAGGGATCCTTGACAGGATATAACACTAAAAAACCCACCAGATGCGCAAAGCCATGGATAAACAAATAAACCCGTAATACAATATCCATTCTTTTTAAGAAATCGGTTATGCAAACTGATATTTACCTGGCATAGCCACCGGAGGCATAGGCATTTCTCCCCATAGGTATTGATCAAGAGTAAAATCCTGTTTGGAATTTTTAATGTCTTCCCACGTAATTTCCCTTCCACTATAGGCTGCTTCCCGTCCCATGATAGCCGTAAGCGTGGATTCTGCTACCTGCCTGGCCTCATTAACCGGCTTGCCTTCCCGTATCGACCGGATAAAATCGACATGTTCAAGCTGGTAGGCATTATTTCGATCTTTCCTTGTCCGCCATTGTTTTCCGTCATCATATTCTATATAGGTCGGATAGCCCATGTAGGCTTTACCTTTCTCACCGATCACCACATCGCGCACACGGTTAACGCATCCGTTGATCTGCCGGTCCTGGCAGAATCCCAGCACCCCATTCGGGTACTCAAACTGGACGGACATATGGTCATAAATATTACCGAATTTCGGATCTGTCCGAACCTGTCTGCCGCCGAGGGCCACCGCTTTGGCTGGGGGTGAACCTACTATCCAGTTCATTACATCGATGGTATGGATAAACTGCTCCACAATCAGATCGCCTCCAAGATAGGTATAGTATAGCCAGTTTCTCAATTGATATTCCATATCACTCCAGTCGGCCTGGCGATCGACAGACCAAAGTTCTCCGATCAGAAATTCGGTATATAAAGCTTTCAGGTCACCTATTCCCCCATCATGGATCTTATCGATAACCATCCGGGTAAGATTTTCTCTTCTCCTTTGAGTACCGGCCCCGATCACCAGGCCTTTTTTCCCGGCCAGCTCGCCGGATTCGATCACCGACCTGATCCCGGCAGCGTCCACGGCAGCCGGTTTTTCCATAAATACGTTTTTGCCGGCTTCGACAGCAGCTCTCAACTGAACCGGTCGGAAATGAGGAGGTGTGGCCAGTATCACATAGTTGATCTCCGGGATCTCCAGCAATTTTTTATACGCATCAAATCCTGTGAAACAATATTTATCGTCCACAACCATCCCTACCTTATGGAGCTGTCCCCTGCAACTATTGAGTCGATCGGGAAATGTATCGGCCAGTGCCATGATTTCAATATTTTCTGCTTGCGCTTTAGCCCCCTCGGCTGCATTTTCTGTATGATATCCTTCGAGCGGATAGATCACTTTAGTCGTGGCATTAATCACATCAAGGGCAGCGCCGGTTCCTCTGCCGCCACAACCGATCACACCTACAATAATTTTTTTATCCGGCGCGGCATGGGTGTTTATATAGGGGAACCCCGACAGGGCAGCAGTCCCGGCCATACTCATCCCGGATCGTTTTACAAATTCACGCCTGGAAAGTGATTTTCTGGTTGAAGCCGGTATTTTTTGATTCTGATTTTCTTTTTTCATGATCGAAATGTTAAAAAATATTGACGTCTGAATTTAATTAAAAATTAACACAATACAAGTGAAGGCTTTGTTGTTTTCAAATCTGATCCTGAATCTTATGGAGGCCATGGCTATATACGCCTTCTCACCCAGATTTCCCTCAATCTTTCCTTCCGGGCCGTATATTTTCCTGTCGGACTGTTCTCCAAGTGCACAGGCAAATTCATGAAATCCATCGCCGTCAAGATCAACAGGATATACCGGTGTAAACCAGATGCCGTTTATAACCCCTTTGCCCAATTCTTTTTTCCAGATCAGTTCACCCTCCACCGAATACAAGGCCATTTTCATTCTGTCGGTAGGCGGATTGAACATTTCAATAAAAGGATCAATCTCTTTATCAGCCAACCGGGCCAGCAGTATTTCCTGCCTGCCTACGGAACCCGTAATATCTGCATAATATCACTGGATGTTTAATTCTCGTATTTAACCTCAATGTTCATTATACCTTCATGCACTTCGATAACGATCCTGTCTCCCACCTCCCAATCCATGGTCAGGTTTTTTTTCTCACCGGGAAACAACCGGTTGGTGCGATACTTAAGGGGTCCCTGTTCATTATCAGGCAATAATTCTCCATTGCGATACGTATGACGAACGATCTTGGATGGGCCGTCCCCGTTATTAACCAGCATCACCTTAGTATATGATTCCTTATTAACCACCAATCCGACCTTTTCTCCACGTTCGTAACTGTTGTTGAAGGGTATACTCACTTCTGTTAACCTCCAATCCTGGGGCGGTTCGGGTTCCTCTACTACCGGCCTCATCTTATTGTCGACTTCGGTATATCCCTCAGGAACGTCAAAAAGTACGGCATCCACCGGGCCGGTCCTTATATTCGACAATTCCATATAGGTGTTTTCAGCCTGGTTATTCACCAGTTTGACAGGGAAATTCAGTTGGTCGGAAAACCAGCACGTAAATAACCCGGTTCCGTTGGCCATCACTTCGATCAATCTTGTATCCATGCCATGTATCTCTTCCCTGCCGCTTTCGGTAGATCCATAATTATTTTTATAATACATGAACGATTGATAGGGATCATTCATCATAGCCTGCATCGAGAGGTACTCGATGATCATCACATATTTTTTTTCAGGAATAAGAATATGTGTATTTTTTGCCTCGGGATCAACGATCACAATGCCTTCCACTCCGTTTTCCATAAATTCGTACCGGTATTTGAGTCCATCCGAAAAGAGCTTATAATGATGTTCTTTTCCCTGCAGGACATTTAACATATCGGCGGAAAACTGGGCGGAAACTTCACCCGATATCATTCCGGCCAGCAACAGACAACAGATGTTTTTCAAAAAATTATTAAAATTGAGCAGGTGCCTCATAACGTTGTATTTATTGGTTACATTCATTCAAACCGACCTGGATCTACTATAATCCGCTATAATCATGGATCAATTTTTCTGTTCTTTTATCAGGGACATACATCTTCCGGGCAAAAACATGGGTTCCCGGGCAGGTCCACTTTTTCTGATTCCATACTACTCACCTATATTAGTGAACAAAAATCCATCCTTCTTAATTCCAAAAGCTCGCTTCCTTAATTGCTTTTTTATTATTATCTTTTCCCAGCACAACAAAAATACATATCATGAAGCCACGCAGAGATTTTCTCAAAAAAATGGCAGGACTCACTGCCACCATTATGCTCCCCTTCCCGGGCCAGCCCGGCACGGTAAAAATGTACCGGGACAGACTTGGTGACGTCCTTCCCAAGCGGATGCTGGGTAAAACCGGGGAAGAAGTAACCATGCTGGGCCTGGGCGGATACCATATCGGATGGACCACAGAAAAGGATGCCCGGGAAACGATCGAAGCCTCATTGGAAGGAGGCATCCGGTTTTTCGACAGTGCGGAAAGTTACGGACCGCATACCGGCGAGGAACGATACGGGAAATACCTCACTCCCCAATATCGCGACCTGATATTTCTTATGACCAAATCCTATTCCACGGATTATAAGACCGCCATGCAGCATCTAGAAGGATCGCTTAAGCGAATGAAAACGGATTATCTCGACCTCTGGCAGGTCCATTCACTGCAGTCAACGGAAGATGTAGATGAAAGGATCGAAAATGGAGTGCTGGATGCCATGATGGAAGCCAGGAAATCCGGCAAAGTCAGGCATATCGGATTTACCGGTCACCGGGATCCGCGTGCCCATTATGCCATGCTGGAAAAAACCGCCGGGAATGACATTTTTGAGACCATCCAGATGCCGATAAACCCGGTAGATGCTGCTTATCAATACAGCTTCATAAACGATGTCATGCCAGAAGCCATGAACCGTAATTTCGGGCTCCTGGCCATGAAAACACTGGCAGATGGAAGGTTTTTCCCTCAAAAGACAGTCCTTGACGACAAGGTATGGGAAACGGATAACCCCGTTGTTCCGAAAAAAATGTCAATAGAACAAGTACTGAATTTCGCCTGGAGTTTGCCTGTAAGTGTGTTGATCACCGGGGCCGAAAACAAGGACCTGATCAATGAAAAGATCGACATGGCCAAATCATTCAGTAAATTATCTGAAAAGGACAGGCAAAAACTGGTAGAGCAGGTAGAGGAGGTTGCTGCAGGGGAAAAAGTTGAATATTATAAAAAAGTATAGGTGCAGGATCGTTCTTTTTTAAAATGCGCATCAGATTAAAAAACAAGTGTTGACGGAAATGACCGGAAGCAATACTACGCGTTTTTTACCATAGTTGTCGATCCCGCTCAGTTTGTTATAACTAAACTTTATTACAGGAAGAGCACACCTGTTTTTTTCTTATATTTACAATCAATCCCGGTATTCTCATATAAAATGATGAGGAAAAAAATTTAAACCAATCAACTTTTTAACATTATTTTCTATGCTTCGCAAAATTATATTTTTTTGTCTCATTCCCTTCATGATGAAATCGTGCGGGGAAAAATCTACCACAACTCCGCTGCCGAATATTATTTTTCTGTTTGCCGATGATCAGCGATACAATACCATCAATGCACTGGGTAATGATGAAATTATCACTCCCAACCTGGACAAGCTCTCTTCCGAAGGGGTATCCTTCATGAATGCTTATATTATGGGAAGCACCAGTGCTGCCGTATGTGCCCCAAGCCGGGCCATGCTGATGACGGGCAAAAACCTTTTCCACCTCAGCAAAAAAGGTGAATGGAACTATCATATCGCTGAAAAGGATACGACCTTACCGGAGGTGATGAGGGCAATGGGTTATTACACACACGGAACGGGAAAACAGCATAATGGAAGAGAAGTCTTTGCCAGGGGATTCAGCGATGGAGGACATATCATGTTCGGTGGTATGTCGGATCATTACAAGGTCCCGGTCCAAGATTTCCGCTACGACAGCCTGTATTCCGGTGATCGTCAATATTATGCCGTGGATAAACATTCCACGGACCTGTATACGGATGATGCCATCAACTTTATTCAATCCTGCAATGAAGAAAAACCTTTTTTCCTGTATCTGTCTTTTCAGGCACCTCACGATCCCAGGGATATGCCGGAGGCTTACCTGGAAATGTATGAAGGCAAATCCCTGGATATACCACCGAATTTTATGCCCCAACATCCGTTTGACAATGGGGAACTGACCATCAGGGATGAACTGCTGGCTCCCTTTCCGCGTACGAAGGACGAGATCAGGGACCATATACGGGATTATTATGCCATGATCACCCATGTTGATGATGCGGTGGGCAGGATCCTGAAAGAAGTGGAAAAGCGGGGCCTGCTCGATAATACCCTGATCATATTTGCGGGCGATAACGGACTGGCCGTGGGACAGCATGGGCTGATGGGAAAACAGAATCTTTATGAGCACAGTGTAAAGATCCCGATGATCATCAAGGGTCCGGGAGTCCCTGCCGGTGTACGGTCTGATGCATTCTGTTATCTCCATGATCTGTATCCTGCCCTGTCGGATTATATCGGTTTTAACCTACCGGCCACCGTAGAGACAGAAAGTTTCTATCAGTCGCTTATCACCCCTGGTCTCGGACACAGGGAGTTCATGGTTTTTGCCTATAAAGATTATCAAAGAGGTATACGGAAGGGTAAATGGAAACTGATTGAATACTATGTGGATAGCGAACATCATACTCAACTTTTTAACCTGGATGAAGATCCCTATGAAACCAGAAACCTGGCTGATTTCCCGGGGAATAATCAAAAACTTACTGAACTCAGGGAACTCATGACTAAAGAATTTGAAAGACTGGATGATGATAGCGATTTCTGGGAGTGGCAGGATAATCAATAATGATCGTGGCAGGACATCTTCAATAATACAAGTAAATGGGAGATAAACCACAATGATCGTGGCAGGATCAAATTAATAATACAAATGGACTACTGTTTCAGGCGGAACTCTTTTTGCTGGAATTAAAACAACCTGTCTCTTTTTGTTATGAAAGCCATGCAGTCACATCACATTGTTGACCTGTCTGAAAATGACAATTCGCTTTTACTTGCAGATATTCACGTGCCCGAGATCACAGACCATGAGATCATCATCCGGATATCGGTTTGTGTGTATGTCATACCGAACTGGATGAAATAGAAGAACGGACTTCACTTCCTTTCCGGTTGTGCCCGGACACCAGGTGGTCGGGGTCATGGAGGAAGCAAACAAGGCGATCATGGAGATCAAAAACCGAAAGATCCGGGGGCCAAAGTATTGAACCGAAATCCTTCATTAGAATATAAAATATATGCGTAACTCTCTGAAAATGTGAATAATAAAGATAATAATCCCTAATGACCGTCATTAGAAACTATTTTGATAATCAGGAATTTATGCTCTAATGGATATTCTGGTTTGAATATTCGCTGATCAGATCATCGATATCTGAATTCAATACCTCCGAGCGCATTAAACCCGGGAAGCGGATATCCCCTGTCTATTTGATATTGTACATCAAAAAGATTATTAAGCTCCAGAAAAACATTCATCCAGGGGGTAGCCTGCCAGTTGGATCGAAGGTTAACCAGTGAGTAATTTTCCTTTGTGATCTCCGGTTCTCCCACAAAAGTGGTAAGGTCATTGACCAGTTCATAACCCAGCATGACGGAGAACGAACTGATCCGGTATTGACCGTGAAAATGGAGCTGATGTTCGGGCGAGTACAATACTTCCTTTGATGTCGAAAGATAGGTGTAATTGAAATTGAGGTTCAGATCTTTCATAACCTGATAATCGCCCATAACTTCCACACCCTTATTATTAAATGCTCCTGTGTTTATTTTTGTCGGCGGCGGAGCAGTGATCACGACCGGCTGGATCATATTTTTGCCATCGATAAAAAAGGCAGTCAACTCGAAATTAAGTTTGTCATCCTGTAATGCCTGCGCATAGGACACTTCATAATTCCACAATTCTTCCGGCTCCAGCTCGTCGTTAGCCACCGGGAATAGAAAAAGATCGATAATGGCAGGGCTCCTGAATCCTTTGGTGGCGGCAGCTTTCAGGGTTGAATTTTGTGTCATCTGATACGCCAGTCCGAAGGCAGGCACATGAGCCGAACCGTACAGGCTATTGTTTACAAACCGGTATCCTGCACTCAGTGATACCTGATCACCCAGGTCCTGCTGGAGCAGGGCATACAGATCGGTCTCATTGATCTCGTAGGCCTCGTCAAAACCGGGAGGCAGACCGGGAGGCGTATTTATATTTTCCGGCTCTCCACCGAATTTCTTGGAATCCACTCCAAGGGTCAGGATATTGCCTTCCAGCAATTTGAGGTTCTGATAAAAGGTGATCCCGTAGTTGAAGTCATTTGATCTGAAACCATCTGAAAAAGCATGGTCCCCGAAATTATAAAAAAACTTCAGGGCTCCTTCTACCTTTTCGAACTGATTTTCAAGGGAAAGTGCAGTACGTCCCCTTGTGTATTCACGAACACTATCCGCCGGTGCCGACCCGTCTACGGGCCCTGGTGTATTAAAGGTAGCATCGGACAGGTTTCCATCAAGCGCCAGGTTGATATTTCCGGTCACCGCATAATCCAGTTTGAGATATCCTGTGGTATTGTTGAATTCATCGTTTCCGTCATCCCGGAATCCATCGGTCCGTTCGCGGTTTACCGATCCAAAGGCACTGAAATCACCGTTGTTATATCCCGCAGATCCGGTAAGGATGGAGGTGTTGTATGACCCATAGGCCGCCTTACCGTAAAGACTCACCCCTTCTTCGGGTTGACGGGTAATCAGGTTAACTGCGCCACCCATGGCGTTGGAGCCATAGAGTATGGAGGCAGGTCCGCGGATCACTTCCACACGTTCAATATCCGAAAGCGTATAGGAATCGGATATGGGATGCCCGAATATACCCATGAACTGAGGTTGTCCGTCGATCAGCATGAGAACCTGCGTGTTGGGTGTTCCGCTTACACCCCGGATACTGATATTGCCCCCGGAATTCGGTCCGATGCCATAACCAATAATATTTCTCTGGTTTACAAACAGTCCGGGTACACGCTTCGCCAGTACGGGAAGTATGTTTACATTAATGCTGTTTTCAAGCTGTCTTCTTGTAATTACCGATATACTGGCAGGGATCTCGCTTTTCTGCCTTGTGATCCGGGTACCGGTAATCACCAGTGGATCCATTTCATAGGTCCTCGTGGTATCCTCCTGCTGGGCCAATAATCCTGTTGATAATAATATACCGGCTGTTAACGCCCCCAAACGCTTTATGGAAATTCTCATTCTTTTAATTTACCTTTTTGATTGATTTCATAAAATGAACAACCTCAAAGATATCATATCTGCTAAATTCCAGCCAGTATTTTATAGATATTTTTCTGATATTATCAAAGTAGGAAGAAGATCCGGAAGGATATTTACGGCCCATTTCATTGATCATACTGTTAATTACATTCAAATAATCTGTCTTCAGCTTTATTTTAATACATTCCTGGTTTATAATGAAATCGGCTTCCGGATAACAGGTATCATTGTTTATTACCGTGATTTTCCCCCGCCCAAGACTAGCCCCTGTCGCCACCTGTAGTCCATCTATCAGGCAACTCAAAGGAGGCTGATATCCGGTATATGCTTCCACACTGAGATCATCCAGACCCGTATCCGATACTTCCCGCGCAAGGATCCCCATTTTTACCCCGATGATGGAATAAATACCCAGATGCCGGTGCATTTCATGGGTCAACAAGGAAGCCCGCCATTCCTCGATCCCATGGGTCTTTATTATTTCTTTTACATAGGGTTGCAGATCGGGCTTAAAAAACCCGGGGTTTGCCGGATAATAATTAAATACAACATTAGGTCTCGAAATGATGGCCGTATCTTCAGGATAATCGTTTTTCATCTTTGTTTTCGGGATAAAAAATAGCCGAAAAAATAAATCAAGGTTAAAAAAACAAATTTACATTTTAAGATTAAGATTATACAGGTTTGTTTTGATAAAGTATTGCATCGGGGTTAGAAACAAGATGGTTAAATGGTTGATCTCATAAACCACACATAGAAAAAAAGTGAAAACATGTTCCTCCCTGGGGGTTGATATCCTTAGATAGCATCCTGATCTAAGCTAAAAATCAGCCCAGATATCAGTCTTTTGCCCGGTTAACACATCAAAATCATGTAAAAAAATCGTTCAGGATATTGGCTTTTCTTCAGGAAAGTGTATCATAATCAGGAAATAAAACCGTTCAGCAGATGTTGGGTTTTTCTTCCGATACTGAATGAAATCCAGGCAAAGATCCATTCCCGGTTAAGATTACTGAAAAAACCCATATTGACCGCGTCATTACATTAAATAAAACACATTCATTGTATATTTGTTAATCATGTATTCATCATGGGAAAGACAGAGACCATAATGATTTTCAGGATCTGGATCATAATAATGACCGGTATATTAATTACATCACAGGCTTTCTGCCAGGATATACCGGTTATAAAAAAAAGATACTTTAAGTTCGATCACAGGATTACCCGTGAGGATTATCACCAGGGTAAGATATTCATCAAGCTCAAGCCGGAATATAAACATTCATTTCTTAACCAGCTTAAGAGGGATGATTTTTCCTCCAGGGTGGCAGACCACATAACACTTAAAAAAGTCAAACCTCTTGTAACCGAAAACCAGCTTAACCTACATAAAGCACGCCGGTCGCAGCCATTCAATTATGACATGAGCCTGTATCAAATGGTGTCCTTTGACCCGGCTGTTCCCGTGGATGAAGCCATTAACCTGATGTACAATACCGGCATGGTTGAAATCTCCGAACCGGTTTACAGACAGAAAATCGATTTCGTTCCCAATGACGACCTGATCGGGCGCCAGTATTATCTTGAACTGGTGAAAGCGTTCGAAGCCTGGGATATTACCCCGGGGGACACTACGGTAGTTGTTGCCATTATCGATTCAGGCATTCAGAAAAACCATCCCGATCTGAAAGCCAATCTCTGGACTAACCCGGATGACCCGGTGGATGGCATCGACAATGACAATAACGGTTATGTGGATGATTATCAGGGTTGGGATTTTGCCGGTGCACAAGAGGAGGTCGAAGACGATGAGGATAATAATGTCAATATCAAAAAAGGAGGTGGTCATGCTCACGGACTTGAAGTGGCCGGAGTGGCCGGTGCTACACCCAACAATGAAATAGGGTTTGCAGGAACAGGTTACAACTGCAGGATACTGGCCACCAAGCATTTTGCCGACAATCAGCCGGAAGACGAATTATCTTATGCCTCAAGCCCTTATCTTGGTGTGATCTATGCCGCCATGATGGGAGCCGATGTCATCAACTGTTCCTGGGGAAGCACTTTCCGGAGTCAGATCAATCAGGATATCATGAACTTTGCCGCGCTGGATATGGGAGCACTGGTTGTTGCCTCTTCGGGAAACAGCGGAAAGGAGGAATCCCATTATCCTTCGGATTATGAGAATGTATTATCCGTTGCAGCGGTCGACGGTCAACTAAAAAAATCGTCATTTACTACCTATGGAAAAGGGGTTGACATTACAGCCTTCGGTAGCGGGATACCTGTATTAACTTATAATAAGGAATACAGCAGTACACAGGGAACTTCTTTTTCTTCTCCAATGGTAGCAGGTGCGGCAGGCCTGGTTAAAAGCGTTTATCCGGAACTTACGGGTTTCCAGGTTGGAGAATTACTCCGGGTAACTGCTAATGATACCATATACGAGGTCAATTCAAGTCCGACATTCAATTATAAACTGGGCAAAGGATTGCTGGATATGGAAAATGCGTTGACTTCTCAGCCACCTTCAATCAGGATGATCAATTTTCGTCTTCTCAATAGTGAAGGTAAGACCCCTCAATTGGGAGAAGAGGCCTTCCTAGTGGCCAACTTCAAAAATTTTCTCTGGTCTACACAAGGATCACTTAAAATAACCCTGACAAGCAGATCCACGCTTCTACAAGTAATCGATAATTTCAGCGTACTTGGCGTTATCGAATCCGGCCAGGTCGTATCTAATGTGGGCAACCCCTTTCGGGTGAAAATAGCAGAAAATATTCCTGCCAATCTCAAAGTCGACCTGCTTTTTGAATTCACCGATGGATTCTACCAGGATTATCAGTTCGCTTCGGTACTCCTTAACCCTACCTTCCTGAATATCGAAGAAAATACCGTGTCCTCTACCGTAGCGGAAAATGGACGGATCGGGTACCAGGATACTGAACAAGATGAAGGGCTCGGGTTTGTGTTTGACGAAAAGAATATGTTATTCGAGATGGGTGTGGTTATGGGCAATTCGGCGGACCAGATCTCGAATAATGTTCGATCGACGGCGGCCGAATATGATGCCGATTTTGTTTCCCAGGAAAGAATAAAAGATTTGAGTCCGGGTGATTTTTCAAGCTCTGAGATATTAGGCAGTTTTTCTGATGACAGTGCGGGCGCATCAGCCAATAACGTACTCGTAGGTTTCAGGTCAATGGTATGGAAGGAAAAACCCAACGATCAATATTTTATTATCGAATACAGTATAAAAAATACGGGTGACAGCACATTGAATGATTTTCATGCGGGATTGTATGCCGACTGGGATATAAGTGACCAGGGCAGGCAGGATCTGGCTTTGTGGAGCGATGACCTTTCACTTGGCTATATTCATAATACCGATACGGCCAAAAAGCTATATGCAGGCATACAATTACTCACAGAGCCCGCCAATTACTGGGCCGTGGACAATGATCATACCATCGAGGATAATCCGTGGGGTGTTTATGACGGATTTACGGATTCAGAAAAATTTGAATCGATTTCCAGCGGGATTGCCCGGGACAGTGCAGGATTTTCATCAGAAACCGGCAATGACGTAAGTCATGCCATTGCCTCGGGGCCCCATATCATCGCTCCCGGCGACAGTATTGTAATCGCTTTTGCCATTCATGGCGCATCCGATCCCGATGATCTTTTCCAATCGGCATATGCTGCCGATACCACGTATAATTTTACCCTTCGAGAGCCCGTTCCTGATGTAGCTCCGGTTGAGGTATGTTATAATCAAAAGGCGATAATTACCGCTACAGGGGCAGATTCCATCAAATGGTATAAAACAAAAACCGGCGGTATCGCCTTTTTTGAGGGGAGTCAATATGAAACGGATCATCTCTTGAATGATACTGTTTTTTACGTGTCCAATGCAGAGAATTCATGGGAAAGTGTGCGGGCACCCGCGCGGGTGACTGTCAAGGCCAATCCGGAAATCACCCTTTCGGGCCCTACACAGTTATGTGAAGGCGACACGCTGATACTGATCGCAAAGGAAGCCGATTCATATTCCTGGAGCCCCGGGGGTGAAAATACACAGAGCCTGATCGTTACCGAAGCCGGAAATTATAGTGTGGAGGTCCGGGATTCCGAACTGGGCTGTGTTTCCCGGTCCGATACGGTCAATGTAAAAAAACATCCGGCACCCGCAGCTGAATTTACCGTAAGCCAGGATAGTATCATTGAAGACAAGGATGTGGCCCTTTCATTTACCGATCAGTCGAGCAATGCTTCTTTCTGGTTATGGGAACTCAGCACCGGAGAGATCAGCCGCGATCAGAATGCCAGTTTTAATGTTAATTCATCCGATCCGATAAAAGTCGCACTTACCGTTACCACACTGGATGGTTGTCAGGATTCAACTTCTCAGGTAATCAACATCATTGCGGGTATTGAACAATCACCCCTTGACCGTTCCTGGACCCTTTTCCCCAATCCGGCCAATTCCACGCTTTACTATGAACTGGTCAATGATCATTATGGTCCGGTAACCCTGAGCATTCTGACGCTCACGGGCAGATTGATTGAGCGGCATGAATTCGTTAAGTCAGCCGAATCACTGAACGGCAAGCTGGATCTGCATGCATATCCGCCTGGGGTTTATCTGATTCAACTGGATCAACGGCGGGCAGGACGGTCCGTGAAGAAAATAATTGTCAAATAAGAACAGAAGAACTGGGTATTTCGGGATTTTTGATTTGCGACTTGGGATTTGGAATTTGGAATTTGGGATTTGGGAATTTGTGATTTGTGATTTGTGATTGGGGATTTGGAATATCATCCGCCTCGTAGTAAAATAACTAATACATCCGGGCGAAAATCAATTTTTATGGTTAAACTGATATTATTTATTACATTTTTTATAATTTTAAAATGGGATGATTTTTCGATCACCGATTCATAGTATAATTTTTAACAAATGAAAAGAAGAAATTTTTTAAAGACCGCGGGAGCTTCTATCCCTGCTTTTTACATTGTGCCAAGATATGTTCTCGGGGGGAAACACTACGTTGCTCCCAGTGATAAATTAAACATTGCCTCTGTAGGGGCCGGAGGAGTCTGTAAAAGTTATATTGACAACTGCAATAGTGAAAATATTGTAGCTCTTTGTGATGTAGACGATAAGCGGGCTTCGGAAACCTATAAGGCCTATCCCGGAGCCAGGCAGTATACCGATTTCAGGGTCATGTTTGAAAAAGAGGCAGACCGTATAGATGCGGTGATTGTAGGAACCCCCGATCATACCCATGCCATACCGGCCATTATGGCCATGAAGATGAAAAAACACCTTTACTGCGCCAAACCTCTTACCAAGACGGTATACGAATCGCGGGAGCTATTGAAAACAGCGAGGGAATCCGGGGTGGCCACCCAGATGAGCACCCAGCAAAACGCTTCCGACGACCATCGTATCCTGGCAGAAATGGTATGGAGCGGTGCAATCGGCGCGGTATCTGAAGTTCATACCTGGTCTAATCGACCAATTTGGCCCCAGGGATTAAAACGACCTGAGGACACCCCGGCTGTGCCTTCCACCCTGGACTGGGACCTCTGGCTTGGCCCGGCTCCGAAGAGGCCTTACCATCCGGCCTATGTTCCCTTCAAATGGAGAGGATGGTACGATTTTGGTACAGGGGCATTGGGCGACATGGGATGTCATCAGTTTGATCCCATTGTAAAAACATTGAAACTGACCCAGCCGGTAAAAGTGCAGGCCAGCAGTACTGAGCTCTACGAGGAGACCTATCCCAGTGGATCCATCGTACATTATGAGTTCTCTCAAAGAGGCGATCTCCCTCCGGTGAAAGTAACCTGGTATGATGGTGGCCTACAGCCGCCACGCCCGGAAGAACTTGGGCCGGATGCTGAATTCGGGGACTGGAACGGCGGATTACTGCTGACAGGAACCAAGGGCAAGATCCTCTGTAATGCAGTGGGAAATAACCCCCGGCTTTTACCTGATAAAAGGAATGAAGAGTATCAGCTCCCGGAACCATTCATTCCCCGTTCTATCGGACATTATAAGGAATGGATCGCTGCAGCCAAGGGTGGTGATCCTGCAGGGGCCAACTTCGAGTACGGATGTCCCGTAACCGAACTGGTTTTGCTGGGAAATATCGCAGTCCGGTCGAAAGAAGTGCTGGAATGGGATTATGCCAGTATGAGAATTACCAATAATAATGAAGCTAATAATTATCTTCGTGAGGAATATCACAATGGCTGGAGCCTTGAAAATTTATAAATTATTTGCATATTAAAACTAAAAAACTGGCCTGGTTGATTATTTCAGGTTGTAATAATGGCTGAGAATAAAAAAATACTGGTGGTTGGCGGTACCGGGATGCTTGGATTTCCCGTGGCACAGGCATTATTCGATTCCGGATATGATATCCGCATATTGACCCGTGAGCCCCTTAATGCTGAGAAAAAGCTGGGATCTGGCCTTGAATACCTTGAAGGTGACGTGAGAAGTATGTCCTCATTACGGAATATCATAAAACATTATCATGGAATACATATCAATCTGAATTCCAGGACCTTTGATGAAATGCAAGAGGTGGAGGTAAAAGGCACGGCCAATGTGGCCAAAGCGTCGGTGGATGCAGGAATAAAAAAAATTACCATGATTAGCGGTCTTGGTATCCATGAAAAAAATACCTGGTCTTCTTATGTACAGGCCAAATTCGATGCCGAAAAGGCAGTTAAAATGAGCGGCATCCCCTATACTATCTTCAATTGTACTCATTTTATGGAATCCATCCCGGCTTATATCCGTAACGGAAAAGCCATGGTCATTGGCTCTCAGCCTCATCCTGTCCATTGGCTTGCTGCCCGTGATTATGCCAGGATGGTGGTGGAGAGTTATGAAGAAAAGAAATCGGATTATAAGAATATTCCTGTATTGGGCCCTGAAAAACTTACCATGGAGGGAGCATTCCAAAAATATGCTGCCAAATCGGATGAAAATATCACGGTTTCAAAAGTCTCCATTAAATTCCTTTCCTTTATGGCCACCATCACCTTCAACAAGACCCTGAGATATATCGTGGACATGATGAAATATTTCAGTAAAATACCCGAACCTTTCGGACGTGAGCATATGCCGGATTACCTTTCCCTGCCCCGGACCACACTGGATGAATGGCTGGAGCTGATAAAAACCTGATAAATCGTCCACCTTACATTTCATGTACTCTTAAAAAAGGACGACTTTTGTAGCGGAAGCAATTTCACCGGATACTGATCCCGGATTGAAAGTGAATTAAATTTTTTATTATGACAGATTATTCGAATTACGATAAATATCAGCTTGGTCAGTTGATCCGTTTCAATGCACATATGATCGATATCGCTACCAGAAGCGATAATCCCGATATTGAAAAAAAGAAGGCGGAAAGTGAAGTGCTGGAAAACCTGCTGAATATATGGAAAGGAAAGGGCTTACCTGAAAGGGAGGACATCCTCTGGGCGAAAGAAAAACTCAAAAAATTCAAATTGTGGGCAAACAACCCGAAAAATCTTTCGCACCGACCCGCACCGGAATACAAGGCACCCCGGGAAAAGGATTTAATCACCGTAATTAGAAATCGGAGGAGCATCCGGTACTGGAAAAAAGAACCGGTTCCGGAAGAATCCATTCATCAGATCCTCGAAGCAGGCCTTTATGCTCCATCTGCATTCAACCGGCTGCCCTGGCGGTTTTTTGTGGCGCATACAGCCATGGAAAAGCTGAAAGAAGGAGATGCCAGCAATCCGGGCATGTTCAGGCAGGCTCCGGCAAGGATCTTTGTAACGGTAGATGAACGATTGTTCTTTGAAAAGTATTCAGGTCCCCTTGATGCCGGCCTGGCCATGCAAAATATGCTGCTCACTGCTCATTCGCTTGGATTGGGCACCTGCCTTATCTATCAGGGCGAGTTCGTGGACCCGGATAAGCTGGAAAAATATTACAGGATACCCACCTATTGTAAGGTGTATTGTGTGATACTGCTCGGTTATCCCGATGAGATACCTGAAACACCTGCAAGGCCCCCGGTTGAAGAGGTGACCAAGTTCCTTGGTGAGATAGAGAATCCGGAGTTTTAATTCGTCAGGGATTAAGCTGCAGATGGATGGCGTGGATTGAGGAATGAGGAGTGTGGTCATAATGAATTCACTTAATAGGAGTGAAATTGATTATTTTGTTAATAAATCCCTGTATTCCGATTAATTTTAAGGTTTATTTCAAAAAGCAGGCAAGACATTGAGCAAAACCAATTTTCTGTATGATATTTTTGAGAAACAAACCGGTTTCCGGCCTGAAAAAATAGAAGCCCTACCCCGGTCGGGATCGTACCGTGAATATTACAGGATGCGGAATAAGGATCATTCCGCCATAGGTGTCTACAATACCGACCGTAAGGAAAATGAGGCTTTCCTAACTTTTACCCGCCATTTCTATCATAAAAATCTTCCGGTTCCGGAAATATATGAAACGGATTTGGAAAATAACGTCTATTTGCTGGAAGACCTGGGTGATACAACCCTTTTTACGTATCTGTCGGAACTTCGCACAAATGGTGAATTCCCCGAAGATGCCATTCCCCTCTATAAAAAGATCGTGGAAGACCTTCCCCGTTTCCAGATTCACGGGGACAAAGGTCTTGATTATTCAAAATGTTATCCCCGGTCACACTTCGATAAACAATCCATGATGTGGGACCTGAACTATTTTAAATACTATTTCCTGAAACTCGCCAAAATACCCTTTGATGAGCAGGACCTTGAAAATGACTTTCAGAAATTTTCCGACTGGCTGCTGGAGGAAAATTCCGGTTTTTTCATGTACCGCGATTTCCAATCCAGCAACGTGATGATCTATAACGACAGGCCCTATTATATAGACTATCAGGGGGGAAGGAAAGGCGCCCTCCAATACGACATAGCCTCCCTCCTCTATGATGCCAAGGCTGATATTCCGGGTGACATAAGAAACTATCTCTTTGATCATTACCTTACCTCGCTGAAGAAACATATTCCCGTTGATGAAAAAAAATTCAGGGAATATTATGTGGGTTTCAGCCTCATCCGGATGATGCAGGCCATGGGGGCCTTCGGGTTCCGTGGTTTTTATGAAAACAAACCCAGTTTTCTGAAAAGCATTCCTTATGCACTGAAGCACCTCACCTATCTGCTCAATCAATATATGGTATCCATTGATATCCCCCACCTGATATATGTGCTGAAAAGCCTTCCCGAAGCACCCGAGTTGCAACAGTTCACATCCACCAAGGAATACCAGGGAAAACTCGTGGTGGAGATCAATAGTTTCTCCTACCGCAGGGGCATTCCGGTCGACCTTTCCGAACATGGCGGAGGGTTCGTTTTTGACTGCCGGGCAATACACAATCCCGGCCGGTATGACGAATTCAAGAATATGAGTGGCCGCGATAAGGATGTGATCCGGTTCCTTCAATCCGAAAGTGATGCCGATCAATTTGTAAAAGATACCTTCAACCTTGTTAAAAATTCGATTGAAACCTATCTTAAGAAGAAGTTCACACACCTGATGATAAACTTCGGGTGTACCGGCGGACAACATCGGTCGGTATATTGTGCTGAAAAACTGAAAGAAATGCTGACCGGTCATTTTACCGACGGGATCGATGTGGTGGTTTATCACCGGGAACAGGAATTGAAAAAACTGGGTATATGAAAGCAATGATTCTGGCTGCCGGGCTGGGAACCAGGCTGAAGCCCATTACCGATACCATGCCCAAGGCGATGGTAAAGGTAGGAGGCATACCGATGATCGGAATTATTTTAAGACAACTGAAAAAACAGGGTTTTCATGAGGTGATCATCAACCTGCATTATCTTGCCGGCCAGATCACAGAATATATCGAAAAAAATAATGATTTCGGACTTTCCATCCAGTATTCCGACGAAAGGGACCAACTGCTGGATACAGGTGGAGCCATTAAAAAAGCCTCCTGGTTCCTGGATAATGATCAGCCATTCCTTCTTCATAATGTGGATGAGATCACGGATATTGATCTCAGAGCCTTATTCAGGCATCACCGAAACAGATCGGCTCTGGTCACACTGGCAGTAAAAAAAACGGACCTTCCTCAGGGGCTTTTGTTTGATCCGGAAATGAATTTATCGGGTTGGGAAAACCGGGATTCACACCAAAAGGAGGTAATTGCTGCAAAGCGCGACCAATCATTAAATCATTTCGGCTTCTGCGGGATCCATGTGATCAACCCTGAAATTTTCCGACTGATGGACGAAAAGGAAAAATTTCCCATCATTCCTTTTTATCTTGATCTGATGGAAAAAGGCCATCGCATCATCGGATATCATGCTGAAAACAATCTATGGATCGATATCGGTTCACCTGATCAGTTAAAAGAAGCAAATAACACAGACCCCGATCTATATTTATAACCCGATCTATATGTATAAATAATCATGCCATGGCCAACAAAGACTCAAAAAACATTGACGGTAACGCATATGTCCGTTATAGAACCGAAACACGTACCGGAGAGGAGCTTCTGCAACGCACGGAAAGTTTCTATCAGATGGCTTGCACCAGAAGATCGGTTCGCTCGTTTTCGGACAGACCGGTCCCACGTAAAGTGCTGGAAAACATAGTTAAGACGGCTTCCACAGCGCCTTCCGGTGCAAATAAACAACCCTGGACATTCTGCCTGGTATCCGATCCGGATCTGAAAAGAAAGATCAGGGAAGGGGCCGAGAAGGAAGAATATGAAAATTATCATAACCGGATGAGCGATGGCTGGCTTGAAGACCTTAAACCTTTGGGAACAGACTGGCATAAACCGTTTCTTGAAACGGCCCCCTGGCTGGTAGTGGTATTTAAAAAACCTTATGAGGTGGATGCCCGGGGAGAAAAAACCAATAATTATTATGTAAATGAGTCTGTGGGGCTTGCCTGCGGAAACCTGATCCTGGCCATTCATCATGCCGGGCTTGCCGCCCTGACCCATACGCCAAGTCCGATGAATTTTTTAAAGGAAATTCTGAACCGTCCGGAAAATGAACGACCATTCCTTCTTATTCCAGTGGGTTATCCGGCGGAAGAAACCTGGGTGCCGGACATCCGGAGGAAGGGACTTGATGAGATCTGCGAGGTCTACGAATGAGGATTGATCGGAATTATTCTACTTGGCTGGCAATTGTTCTGACCTGATTGATCAAAACCGTCGAGTGAAACACCTTCCTGTCTTAAGGTTTGGAGTGATATAAGTGTCTCAGATCCTGGGAAGAAAAACACCGGAGATCATGCACCGGGCGCTGCCTCCTCCGTACTTTTCCATGGTATCCAGCGAGGCATAAAGAATATCGGTATATTTCTCCAACGTTTTTAGCTGGTCTTTACCCAGCACCCTGAAAGCCGTTTCCGACATGATGAGTACCGGTTCACCCTTTTTATTATTGACTTCCAGCAAATTCCCGGCAAAACTGGTCATCTGCAGGTAACTGATATCGATGATCTCATGTCCCGTCTCTTCAAAGCTACGCATTACATTGATCCGTTCCGCTTCATCCACGATTGATTCAAGACAGATCACCACATAGCCCGTCCCGATACACATCACTACGTTGGTGTGATATATGTCCTGGCCCTCTTCATCAACCGAAGTGAACATGACCTTCCGGAAATTCATTTCCCGGCAGAACCGGTCGATCACAAATTCATCGGTCCGGGGTGATGGATTGGCATAGACTTTCCGGTTTACATAATCCATCACCATGCTCCCCGTACCTTCCAAAAAATGTCCCGATTGCTCATATATGGAAAGATCAATGATCCTTTCGACCCGGAAATGATAACGGTTCTGAAGGGTCAGAATAATATCCTTCCTTCTCTCAAGCCTTCGGTTTTCAGCCATCATCGGGTATAATACCACGGTTCCGTCATGATGAAAGGAAATCCAGTTATTGGGGAAGACCGCATCCGGCGTGATGGGTTCCGGCGAATCTTCCACAGTGATCACATCAATATCACTTGCCCTTATCCTTTCTGCAAAAAGATCGAACTCCAGCCGGCCCTGGGATTTCACCACCCCGGATGAGATCTCCGCATCGGTCTTCTGAAAAACGTTGGAACCGGCCGTGAGCGGATTATATCCGAAATTGGCCGGTCTGACCATTAATATGGTGTCCGGAGCCTGCGATACCATAAGCTATTTATGCCTTGACTCTAATATTTCTATCACGTCATTGAAAGTATAACCCTTTGCTTCCAGAAGTACAAGGAAATGATAGATCAGATCGGCCGATTCATTCAGGAACAGATCCCTGTCTTCATCTTTTGATTCGATAATGACCTCTATGGCTTCTTCACCCACTTTCTGGGCAATCTTATTGATACCTCTGGCAAACAAGGAACTGGTATACGATTTTTCGGAGGGATTGTTATGCCGGTCGCGAATAACCCCCTCCAGGTGATCGATAAACTGCACACCACGGGTATTCGATTCATTAAAACAGGTATCGGAACCGGTATGGCATACCGGGCCGGCAGGATCGACTTTAATCAGCAAGGTATCCTGATCACAATCTTCGATCATTTCTTTTACATACAGAAAATTACCCGAGGTTTCACCCTTGGTCCACAGGGTTTGCCTTGACCGGCTGTAAAAGGTTACCTTCTTTTCCTTCCTGGTCTTTTGGTAAGCTTCCTGGTTCATAAATCCGACCATCAATACCCTGAGGGTAACCTGATCCTGAATTACGACCGGTATCAATCCTCCGTATTTATCAAAATCCAATGTCATGTTAAATAATTTTTTTAAATCCGCATGGGGACTCCCCATTTTTTCAAATAACCTTTCAGTTCAGGTATCGAGATCTCCCGGAAATGAAAAATGCTGGCGGCAAGCGCTGCATCGGCTTTCCCGGTGGTAAAAACTTCCCGGAAATGATCCATATTCCCTGCCCCTCCGGAAGCAATAACCGGTATGGATATCTGTTCAGAAATTTCGGCATTGAGCGTCACGGCAAATCCTTTTTTCGTACCATCATGGTCCATACTGGTAAGCAGGATCTCACCGGCACCCCGGTTTTCCACCTCTTTAATCCATGTTCTGGTATCTGTTTCTGTCGGGGTTCTCCCACCGTGAATATGAACCCTGTCCGTTTGTCCGTAATTTTTGGTATCCACCGCCACGACTATACACTGACTGCCGAATTCCCTGGCGAGCTTACCGACCAGGGCGGGATCATTGACCGCAGCCGTGTTGATCGATATTTTATCAGCTCCTGCATTCAGCAAGGCAGAGACATCTTCCATCGAACCTATGCCGCCACCCACGGTAAAAGGAATGTTTATTTCGGCGGCCACCCTTTTTACCAGCTCGGTCAACGTCTTCCTTTTTTCCACCGTAGCCGTGATATCAAGGAACACCAGTTCGTCGGCCCCCTGTTCGGCATAAAGCCGACCCAGTTCTACCGCATCACCTGCATCCCGTAAATTGATGAAGTTTACGCCTTTAACGGTCCTTCCATCCTTTACATCAAGACAGGGTATTATTCTTTTTGTCAGCATAATCTCAGTGTACAAATTCCTTTAAATCGTTCAAATCAATTTTCCCTTCATAGATCGCTTTGCCAATGATCACTCCCCAGACACCGATCTTCCGTAACTGATCAATATCATCAAGGGTAGTCACTCCTCCACTGGCTATGATGGAAAGATCGGGAAATTCCTCAATGATCTCCCGGTAGAGGTCAAAAGCCGGTCCCTGCATTACACCATCTTTTGCCACATCGGTACAAATTACAAATTTGATGGATTTTTTACGATAATGCGCCAGGAAATTAAATATATCCTTTTCAGAGGTTTCCTGCCAGCCGCTTACCGCAATCTTTTTATCCTTGACATCCGCACCCAGGATGATCTTATCCGGACCGTATCTCAGTACCCAGTTTTCAAATAATCCGGGATCTTTTACCGCTACACTTCCCCCGGTCACCATACTGGCTCCCGCCCTGAAAGCGTTTTCGATGTCAGGGTCTGATTTTACTCCCCCGCCAAAATCTATCTTTAACCGGGTTTGTTTTGCAATCTGTTCAAGTATCTCCAGGTTGACAATGTGTTTTGCTTTGGCACCATCGAGATCCACGAGATGCAGTCGCCTGATCCCGTGATCCATAAATTTCCTGGCCACACCCACAGGATCATCCGCATAGGTTTTCATCCTCGAATAATCTCCCATTGAAAGCCTGACGCATTTCCCGTTAATAATGTCTATTGCCGGAATGATTTCCATATCTTGTCTTATATATCCAGAAAATTCTTTAAAATAATTTGTCCATCCTGCCCGCTTTTTTCCGGGTGGGCCTGAATGGCATAAAAATTATCCCGGTTCATGGCCGCACTGAAGGGCAGGATATACTCCGATGCGGCTATGGTATCCGGGCCTGTTTCAGCAAAGTAACTATGCACAAAATAAAGGAAAGTATCGGATGGCGTACCTTTAAACAAGGGATTCTCCTTTTTTTCCAGCCTGTTCCATCCCATATGAGGCACTTTATCCCTGGGAGGAAACTTTTTCACTTTCACATCAAATATACCGAGACAGGGTGTGTCATTTTCTTCGGAATACGTGCACATGAGCTGAAGCCCCAGGCAAATGCCAAGAAAGGGTTGCTTCAGTTCCGGTATGAGCTTATCCAGTTCCCGGCCTTTTAAATAATTCATGGCCGTACTTGCTTCTCCTACTCCCGGGAATATTACCTTATCGGCCGATCTCAGCTTTTCCGGATCGTCCGTGATCTCGGGTTCTATTCCAAGCCGGTGTAAAGCATGGGTAACCGATAGTACATTTCCCGCATTATATTTTATTATGGAAACTTTCATTATTATTCAATAAATATTAAATCTGGTTCAGATGGTTCCTGAGGTCCAGTATTTGGTCTATTTTTTTATAGGTTTGCTCTGCTTCATGGAAATATAATGTCTGCTGGCCATCTGAAAAAGCCTTTTCCGGTTCTTCATGCACCTCAAGCATGATCCCGTCAGCCCCGGCCATCACACTGGCCAGGGCCATGGGCTCCACATAATCACGAATACCGATGCCGTGTGAGGGATCTACAATTACCGGCAGATGGGTTTTTTCTTTAAGAATGGGAACCGCATTCAGGTCGAGCGTATTACGACTGGCCCTTTCATAGGTACGGATGCCCCGCTCGCACAGAATGAGTTTTTCATTCCCACCCGAAAATACATATTCGGCCGAATACAGCAATTCATCTATCGTTCCGGATATACCTCTTTTGATCATCACGGGTTTGTCGACCCTGCCCAGTTCGTCAAGCAGGTTGAAATTCTGGGTGTTCCTGGCCCCTACCTGGTAGACATCCACATAATCATACATCGGTTCGATCTGGGACACCTGCATGACTTCCGTAATGATCTTGATATTCGCTTCGGAAGCCAGTTTATGCCATAATTTCAATCCCTCAATTCCCAGCCCGCGGAAGGAATAGGGTGAGCTGCGCGGCTTGTATACACCCCCGCGCATGATCCTGATATGGTTTTTCCTGAGATGCTCCAAAGTCTTTCGTATGTTCTCTTCACCTTCGATGGAACAGGGTCCCGCCATAAGGGCAAAATTTTCACCGCCTATCCTCACCCCTTCACCCAGATCTATTTCACCGGGTTTGACTTTCCACTTTCTCGATACCAGCTTATAATTGTCCGAAACAATATGAATGTCATCGATCCCTTCCATATGCCCAAGCATACGGATATCAAATGGTTTTTTACCTATGCCAATAATATACCATCCTTTCTGGGTTTTTACCTCGTTCGACTTATATTCGATCGCCCTGAGATGATCCAGGATCGATTGTTTCTGAGACTCCTTTATATCGTTCTTAAGTTGAATGATCATGATCCCTGATTTTAAATTCCCTTTACTGACCGGACGAACCGGATAAGATCCTCATGTATATTATCACTTTCCATCAGTAAATTGATGATCGCACTGCCTATGATTGCTCCATGTGCGTACTGGCAAACCCTGCAAAAACTTTCATTATCGGAAATACCAAAGCCAACCAGTCTGGGGGTTTTCAGGTTCATGGATTTTATCCGCTTAAAATAGTTTGTCTGTTCCCTGGTGATACCCTTTTTCGCACCGGTAGTACTCGAAGCCGCCACCATGTAAATAAAACCATGACTGATCGAATCGATTTCCCTGATCCTGTCTCCGGAAGTTTCCGGGGTGATCAGGAAAATATTAAACAACCCATGAGATTCAAATATATCCCGGTAATGTTCCTGGTATTCCCTTATGGGAAGATCGGGTATGATCAGGCCGCTAACTCCGGCATCATGAGCATCCCTGCAAAAACGCTCTATGCCATATTGATAAACCGGGTTGAGATATCCCATAAGTAAAACTGGAATTTCAATTTCGGATTTTATCAAAGATAGCTGTTCAAGTATCTTTTTCAAGGTAATCCCGTTCGACAAAGCCCTTTTATTGCTTTCCTGGATGGTCGGACCATCAGCCACCGGATCGGAAAAAGGTATCCCAACCTCGATCAGATCCGCCCCCCCTTCCTGAAGACTTTTTATTATTCCGGTGGTGTCGTCAATATGGGGAAAACCGGCCGTAAAATAGGCAGATAATATATCAGCCTTTTTATTAATGAATGTCTGTTCTATCTGATTGGTCAATTTTGTTTCCATAATTCAATATTTCCCCCAATCAATATAAGTTTCAAGATCTTTATCCCCTCTGCCCGAAAGATTGACCACGATCACTTCATCCTTGTTGAAATCGAACTTTTCGAGGATAGCCAGGGCATGGGCTGATTCTATGGCAGGGATGATCCCCTCCAGCCGGCTCAGCCTGATCCCGGCCCTCATGGCCTCTTCATCCGTTACATTATAAAAGGCCGCTTTCCCGGTATCGAAAAGATGGGCGTGCAAAGGACCGATACCCGGGTAATCCAGACCGGCTGATATCGAATACGGCTCAATCACCTGGCCGTCATCGGTCTGCATAAGCATGGTCTTGCTCCCATGAAGTATCCCGGTCCTGCCCAATGCCGTAGTGGCTGCAGATTCACCCGAATCCACTCCTTTGCCGGATGCCTCCACGGCAATTAACTGTACATCATTCTGATCGAAATAATGATAAAAAGCACCGGCCGCATTACTTCCCCCTCCCAGGCAGGCTATTATCCTGTCCGGATCTTCCTTCCCTGTCACCTCCCGGAGCTGCCACTTCATCTCTTCACTGATCACGGATTGAAAACGGGCCACCATATCAGGATAGGGATGTGGCCCGACCACCGAGCCGATAATATAATGGGTGTCACGCGGATTATTGATCCAGTGACGCATAGCCTCATTGGTAGCATCCTTGAGGGTTTTATTACCACATTCAGCAGGCCTCACCTCAGCTCCAAGGATCTTCATCCGCTCCACATTGGGCCGCTGGCGTTCCATATCGAGGGATCCCATATACACAATGCATTCCATACCCATCAGGGCACAGACTGTCGCCGTTGCCACCCCATGCTGGCCGGCACCGGTCTCAGCGATTATTTTTGTTTTGCCCAGGTTTCTGGCAAGAAGGATCTGCCCGACGGTATTGTTTACTTTATGAGCCCCGGTATGACAGAGATCCTCCCTCTTCAGGTATATCCGGGCACCGTAATGCTCTGATAACCTTTCGGCAAAATACAGGGGTGTGGGCCTTCCCACATAAGTTTTCAGCAAGGCATAAAATTCCTCCTGAAACGCTTTACTCTTCAGGATCTGAAGATAATTAATTCTTAATTCCTCTACATTGGGATATAACATCTCAGGGATAAAAGAGCCCCCGAAATTCCCGTAATACCCGTCGTCTTTTACATTATATTCCGTGTCCTGATCGATCATGTTTTAAGCTTTGAAATTTACTCATAAACTCATTTAATTTGCCGGCATCCTTTACACCGGGAAGGCTCTCCAGCCTGCTGTTTACATCGATGGCAAACAACTGGGACTGCTTCAGATGACTGATATTAGCCACATTATCCGGACCAATGCCTCCACTCAGGAAAAAGGGTTTATCAAACGGATACCCTTCCAGCAAGCTCCAGTCGAACGGCACGCCATTGCCACCCAGGTATTTGCCCAGGGTATCAAACATAAAATAATCCACGCAATCGAGGTAAGGGTCAAGCACATGCCAGGTAAAGGTTTTACCAATAGAAAACACCTTGATCACCTCATACCCTTCCTTTCCAATATTCCGGCAATCTGCCGGTGGTTCCTTGCCATGTAACTGCACTACCTCTAATTTCGCTTTTTGGGCACAGTTCACTATTTCACCGGTATTCTCATTGACGAATACACCGGTTTTTTTTATTCTTCTATCCGCATCGACCGATGCGATCCATCCGGGATCCCCTCCCACATAACGGGGGGATCTTTCATAAAAAATGAAACCCATGTAATCCGGATTGAACTTCATTACACGCGCAGCATTCTCTTTATCCTTTACACCACATATTTTCAGTTCCAGATCCATTATCTTATTCCTTGTTTTTTATAGTTTCGTCCATCCTGTATATCTGTTCAATGAACCCGGCACAGGCGTTTCCCGGCCGGCTGTGTTTCATAAAATATTCGCCGATCAGGAATCCCTGAAAGCCATGTTCTTTCAGATCATGAATATGGCCGGGATCGCTGATCCCGCTTTCGGAAACCTTTATATACTTATCCGGGATCAGGGAAGCCAATTTTCTGGACGTATCGATTGTAACCTTAAAACTTTTCAGATCGCGGTTGTTCACTCCGATAAGATCGATTTCCTCATGAAGATTGTTGCGCAGTTCATCCTCATTATGCACCTCCATCAGCACTTCCAGTCCCAGGGAACGGGCAAAAGCAGCCAGCGACTTCAGCTTATCCGGATCCAATGCGGCAGCGATCAGAAGAATTACATCCGCCCCGATCGATTTAGCTTCCACAACCTGATATTCATCGATAATAAAATCCTTTCTGAGTATCGGACAGAAGTTAAACCTGCGCGCAACGGTGAGGTCATCGTTACTGCCTCCAAAGAATTTATGGTCTGTCAGGACAGAAAGCGCTGCCGCCCCGGCCTGCATGTATCCGATGGAGGTCATCTCTACGGAAGCATAATTGTTAATGACACCTTTCGAGGGTGATCTCCTTTTATACTCGGCTATTATCCCGCATTTATCGGGCCGTTGAAGATATTTTTTCAAAGAAACGATTTCCGGTGCAAAATGAATGCTCTTTTCCAGCAATTTTACAGGAAAAAGGCTTTTCTTCTCCTCAATTTCTTTTTTCTTATGTTTTATAATCTCGTCCAGTACGGTCATGATCAGACCTGGTTCAGTTCAACAAATTTTTCAAAACTCTGCAATGCCTTTCCTGTGGAAAGTGAATCCCCGGCCAATTCCACGGTATCCTGTATAGATCCGTACTTACCGGATGCCAGCAAGGCCATTGCGGCATTGGCGATAATTACATGATTCTGCGCCTCCGTACCCTTTCCTTCAAGAATATTAAGAAATATCATTGCAGCTTCTTCAATCGAATTGCCTCCGTGAAGTTCCTTGGCGAGAACTTTTTTCAATCCAAGGTCTTCGGGATGCAATATCTGTTCATTATCGGGTTGTATGATCTTGAATCCGCCGGTAAGGCTGATCTCATCATATCCATCGAGCGAATGCACAATAGCAAAGTTATTACTGTTCCGCTGATAGAGGTAACCGTACAACCTGGCCAGTTCCAGGCTGAATACGCCCACCAGCTGACGGTTCACAAAGGCGGGATTTACCATGGGCCCCAGCATATTAAAAAAGGTCTTTACTCCAAGTTCTTTTCGAACGGGAGCCACATTTTTCATAGCCGGATGAAATAGCGGGGCATGAAGATAACAGATCCCTGACTTTTCAAGACTGTTTTTCAGCTTGCCTATGTCATTGGTAAACTGAACTCCGAAACTGGCCAGCACATTGGAAGAGCCACAAACGGACGATACGCTGTTGTTACCATGTTTAGCCACGGGTTGTCCGGCACCAGCCACCACAAATGAAGCCAGGGTGGAAATATTAAACGTGTCTTTACCATCTCCCCCCGTACCGCAGAGATCCATTGCATCCACATCGCCAAGATCAACCGGTATACAAAGCTCAAGCATGGCTTCCCGGAATCCTTCCAGTTCATCAACGGTTATGCTCCTCATGAGATAGACCGTAAGAAAGGACGCCACTTCACTGTTATTATATTCACCCTGTGCAAGGTTTTTAAGAATTTCCTTTGCGGTGGGTTTGTCCAAATTTTTGTATTCAAATAATCGGTTTAAAATTTCTTTCATGATTACCTCAATTCTTCAGCCAGTTATCGATCATTATCTTTCCATATTCCGTCAGGTAAGCCTCCGGATGGAACTGCAATCCCCTCACATCATATTCTTTATGTCTCAGTCCCATTACCACTCCTTCCTCATCCAGGGCTGTAATCTCCAGTGATCCGTTTACCGTTTCCGGAACCACAGCCCAGCTGTGGTAACGGCATACCCTCAGATTTTCCGGTACTCCCCTGAACAACATCTCCTCCGGATTGATCAACCGGGCCCGGGTAGTCATACCATGCAATACCAGGGGCATGTTATATAACTTTGCCCTGAAGACCTCTGCAATTCCCTGGTGGCCAAGACATATCCCAAGAATGCTCCTCGTTGGGGCATACTGCTGTATCAGGGCTTCCATGATACCCGCATTTTTAGGAACTCCCGGCCCCGGAGAAAGAAGGATCTTATCGTATTTACCAACCTCATCCAGCGTAATTTTATCGTTCCGGTAAATATCCATATTCTGACCATACCCCAACTCCCGGATGATATGCACCAGGTTGAAGGTAAAAGAATCGTAATTGTCAAGTACCAGTATTTTCATTCTGCTTCTAATGGTCTCAGTTAGATATATTTACCGCTTCCTTCAATGCTTTGCGCAAGGCCTCCAGTTTATTATTGACTTCCTGTAATTCATTTTCCGGATCCGACTTGGCCACCACACCGGCACCCGCTTGGTAGTATAAACGATTTTTCTGGCTGAAAAAAGACCGGATCATGATGGCATGATTGAAATCCCCGTTAAATCCCAGAAAACCGATAGCTCCCCCATAATATCCGCGATGAGTGGGCTCATATTTATCGATCAACTGCATCGCCATGTGTTTTGGCGCACCGGAAAGTGTTCCTGCAGGAAAGGTGTCCGCTACGATCCTTGCTGTCGATGTATTATCCGGTAAATCACCGGAAACCTTAGAGACAAGATGGATCACATGGGAATAAAACTGGATCTCCTTGAATTTTTCAACCTCTACCCCGGTCCCGTTTCGTGAAAGATCATTCCTGGCCAGGTCTACCAGCATGACATGTTCTGAATTTTCCTTCGGATCGTCGGCCAGTTTTTTCGCCAGCTCCGCATCATAGTCATCATTTCCCGTCCGCCTGAATGTGCCTGCGATCGGGAAAATACTGGCCCTCTTGTTTTTGATCACGATCTGTGCCTCGGGCGAGGAACCGAATATTTTATAATCCCCGTAATCGAAATAAAACAGGTAGGGCGATGGATTGATAGCTCTTAAGGCCCGGTATACCATAAATTCATCACCACTGAACCTGGACTCAAACCGCCTCGACAATACGATCTGAAACACATCTCCAAGATGGCAGTGTTCTATTCCTTTTTTTATTACCTTGAGAAAATCCGGGTCATTAAAGTTCGATACTTCCTCACCTTCAACCCTGAAAGAATAATTAGGGAAATTTTTACTCTTGATCAGGCTGGTCAGCTCTTCCAGGTTATCCGTTTCACCATCACTTTCAGGACGATGGTCAAACAAATACAACTCACTTTTGAAATGATTGATCACGATTACATTCCGGTAAACCGTATAACGGATCTCCGGGATATCATATCCCGGTTTACCGGTCTTTTCAAAATCGATGTCTTCAAAATATTCGACCGCATCATATCCTATATAGCCAAAAAGGCCATTTGTAATAAAATTGAATTCATAATCCCGGGATTGAAATGAATCCATAAAATCTATCAGTTGCCCGATTGCTTCTGACCTGGATTTTATTCCGACCTTTTTCTTTTCTCCATCCGGCCACTCGATTTGAACCGTATTTTTTTTCAGCTGGAATGAGGCAATGGGATTACAGCATATGTAAGAAAAGCTGTTTTCCGCAGCATGGTAATCAGAGCTTTCCAGTAATATGGTATTGGCAAACCGGTCACGCAGCTTGAGATAAATACTTACGGGGGTGACCACATCCGCAATAAATTTTACATAATCTGATTTAAAATTATACTTCATTATTCCAGTGGATATAAGATTTAAACCAAATAAAAAAGCCCACTGTAATCAGCGAGCTTTTCCTTTATTTTTTATATACCTTGCCTGCTGCTTACAATGTAAAAAGCAATTTTGGATGCCACCACCAGGACCAGGTATTTACATATTCTTTTATCATGCAGCAAATGTAGAAAAGTAATTGATCAATGCAAACACTACCTCCTCATTTTTTTGATAATTTTAAATTTTTTTTATCTGATTGATAAATTTTAAATTCCTACCTAAAATTGATTGAGTATTGTCAATTTTCACGCGGTTAATCCTGAAAATGTGATCTTCTGCTGCCGCTAAGCAATAGTTCGTGAGGCTTTTAGGTATATATTTTGTTAAAATTCTGAATAAATGCCATTTTTACAATCGAATTCTATTATTCCTGATACAGGAATAAGAATGGTTCTATCATGACAGCATGTCATATGGAATCCGGTAAAAAACAGGGTATGAATTTAAGGATAGCTATATTGTTTATAGTGCTGTTGTCATCCTGCTATGAATTGTTCGGTCAGCATCATACGGCTCATACCTATTATGATGATGATCATACCATTCTGAAGGAAACATTCTCTGTACTGGAAGGAAAAGAAAGGATGCTCGATGGAAAATACATTTCCTATTATGAAAATGGCAACCTCAAATCCGAAGGCTACTATCGTAATAATAAGCCGACGGGTTACTGGAATTATTATTATGAGAATGGCAAGTTGAAAATGAGGGGACAACTGAAAGGAAAATCCACTCATGGTGTCTGGCAATATTATTATGAAAACGGACAATTGAGCATGGAAGGTGAAATTCACAATGGCAAGAGGGAGGGTATCTGGAAATTCTATTTTGAGAGCGGGCCATTAAAAAGCAAGGGTGAGTTTATCAATGGAGAAAAGACCGGTATCTGGAATCATTATTATGAAGATGGCACGTTAAAGGCGCAGGCTTTTTATAAAAATGACCGGGGATATTATAAAGAGTTCTATACCAATGGAAACGTAAAACTCGAAGGTTATAATTTAAACGGAAAAAGTGATTCGACCTGGACCTATTATTACGAAAACGGGTTAAAAAAAGCTGAAGGAAAATTCAATAATGGATTGCGCAATGGTTCGTGGGCTTTTTATCATAAAAACGGCAATAAATCAGCGGAAGGCAAATATGTGGATGGTGAGAAAAACGGAGAATGGACGTATTATCATGAAAACGGGAAAATCAGTTCTGAGGGATTTGAAATAGAAGGCAAAAAAGAAGGACACTGGAGGATTTATGATAATCAGGGTTCCCTGAAAGGCGAAGGTGTTTTCGAACAAGGTACCGGAGAATATAAAGAATTCCATGAAAACGGCAATTTGAAAGTAATAGGCAGAATGGAAAATGGTGTGCGCGAGGGGAAATGGATGTATTATTATGAAAATGGCACCCTCGAAGGAGAATGCCTTTTTGTACATGGTGAAGGTTCCTATATCGGGTATTATCCTGATGGCAATATAAAGATGAAGGGCAGGATAAAAGATGGTAAGAACGTCGGCGAATGGGAACTTTATAAAGCTGACGGTACCCTTGAGGGGTATTACAGGCCAATCTATGAGGAAGATGAGCCTGTGTTTAAGGTCAGCGAAAAATCGCAGAAAAAGCCGGGCGGTCCTTTCGATTATCTTAAACCGGATTACCGGTACAAAAAAAGATATAACCGTTATTTTTCACCCGTAATCAACGAATACAAGGGGTTTATTCTCGCCACCAATCCCGCCGCCGTGATTGTAGGTAGCATCCCTCTTTCAATTGAATATTATTTTCAGGAAAGGTTGGGGCATGAGATCCAGCTGAATATCATCAGGGATCCTTTCTTTTCGAGTGATCAATCCATTCAGATCAATTCTTTATATAAAAGAGGATTTGATGTGGCATTAAAACAGAAATATTATCATCCGGACAATGGCCTCGGCATGTTTTATTTTGCCAATGAACTACGTTATACCAGCCTGAATCATTATTTCAATGCGCTGGATTCCACCTTGTTGCCCATAAATACCCTGTTTAAGGTACAGGCCAATGAAACATTGCTTGAGTATTCCTTTATTGGCGGTAACCGGTGGATGCGTTTGTTTGGGGAAAGATGGCAGAAAGGCAGGGGACAGACCGGTATCACGGTAGATGTGTTTCTTGGAATAGGTGTCGGATACAGAAGATTTCAAAAAAAATATAATGAAAACCCGGCTTATGATAAAATTTTTGATGATCTTCGGCAGAGTAATTTTTCTGTATCGCCCCGCTTTGGAGTAAATATTGGTTATGTTTTTTGAAAAATCTAGAAAACTTTTTGTGATTTATGCAGGGAAAAAAAATTCTATTTATTACGGCCTTACTGTTAATACAGTTTAATCTCAAAGCGCAATTACCATCCTTAATATTTAAACAAATCGAAATCAAAGTGGATACCCTATCGTTCAATTCGGTAGACCATCTTATCCGCTTCAATGACGAAAACCATCTTTACTTTGAGATCGGTGAGAACAGTCCTGTATGTGAGATAAGACTGACCCCTTTTGAACCGGAGGTTATGGAGCGTCTCACACTCATCAAATCCGGTGATTATGACATACTGGACTCGTTGATCAACGTGAATAATGAATATTTCCGGTTCAGGATACAGTTTAAAAACCTGACCGCCACTGACTTTCTCAATTTTACTTTTTCCGAGATCAGTGAAGACTCGCTAGACAGCAGGATACATATAGTTCCCTTGTTGCCTGTAACAAAAACTATTGTTGAGTTCGATACCGAGGACACCGAATTATTTGTAGGTGAGGAAAAAGTCTATGAACTCACCACAAATAACTTACAGAATATCCGGGTGGATAATATCTGGACCAGGGATAATGCCGTAAATTACAGGCTGACCGAAGATAACAGCAGACTTATTTTGCACGTGTCATCACAACGGCTGGGCTGGCAGACACTTCGTCTGCGCATCCGGGCAAAAATCCCCTATATTACTGACTTGGGTGAAGTGAAGTTTGAATTGCCGGTAATCACTCAGGAATTCAATGTAAAAGCCAGCCGCCTGCGTTTTCTCAGGATAGACGAGGAAGAGATCATACTGGATCCCCAAAAAAGGGAAGGATACGCCATACAGCTTGAGAATAATCCCTATTTCCAACTGCAGCGAACCTACCGCATAGAGTCCCAGGAAGAACCCGGGGGACCCCTGGTGGCTGAACTATTCACTCGATCCTATCTTACCAACGGACGCATCTTATGCTGGTTCCGGCCTTTTGCCATGCACAGGAAAAGTGACGGTTATCTTTATATCAAGGAAGACGATGTGGCCCGGTTCATCACCAATGTAAATATCATACCACGGCCGGAGATAGAGGAAATTCAAATCCTGCGCGAAGGGAGTGACTGGACTTCCAATTTGAACGTATACCCGGGGGAAGCCATCGAATTGAGGATTGAGGGTAAATCACTTCACCGGACCAATTTCACCTTCGAGAACGTACATGATTTTTCGCCCGATACCCTGGTCCGGAATGAGAACCTGACCAATTTTCAACTGAAAATACCGGTTAATATTATTAACAAGAAAATTACCATCTACAATCATGGTAAAACCACCGGATATGCCCTGAATGTAAAAGAGTATGAACGCCCGAGGCCTCTCGATTTCGTTTACCTGAGAGGCAACGGGTTCAGGCAGCGGCTATCTACGGCCGGCAATAACATCATGGTTCAAAACATCCTGCAGGAGGTTAATATCGAGTTCGATCGCGATGTGATCGATTTGGAAGGCAAATTATTTGGCGTACAGCATCTGAACATAGAAATTACGGTCAGGGGCAAGGACAACGAACTGATCGAATCCGAAGAGATCGAAAATGTGGCCGTTTGCCCGGGTGAATTGTCGCCCCGGTCACAATATTACCAGGCCAACTGTCAGACCGGGGAGATCAGTGTGAACAACCATCTTTCCAAGAAGACCTACGATCTCGACGAATGGTCCAAGGTGATTATTGAGATCTCCCATAATACGGACAAATATGGAGGGGACGGTTATTCCGAACGGGTTGAAGTGATCATACAGAAATTCTGGCGGTTCGATATCGATGTATCCTTTCCTGCCGGTCTGCTTACCTTCGGCGGATCGAATTCCGGTAACCTGACCGGTATCAGCATGGCCATGATCGCGCAGTTCAGTTTCTATGAAAAAGACCGGATAAACCGGTTCAGACCCTATAAGGCCGGCCTGGGTTTTATTGCGCTGGACGCATTTAATTTTTCCGAAAATGACGATAACCGGGATGTAGCCATGGTGCTGCTCGGCTCGCTGTATCCGACCCGGCGTGATTCAAAGCTTACCTTTCCCTTGTTTATGGGAGGGGGTTACAAGCTCAAGAATCAGGAATTCTTTTTCCTGGTAGGTCCCGGAATACGGGTTCGGTTATAACCGGGATACACACGAGATTGTAACCCATATACGCGTGCAGTTATAAAAGGTCGCGACACATCCGGCACAATTATTATTTTTTTGATCCGGGATTATCAAATTGTTTTTAGTTAATTTTGGTGATCTTCCCAACAATTGAGTATCTTATTTTCCATTAAAAATTTTTTAAAAATTAAATAAATAATGGCCAAGAAAAAAATTACCAGTCTGGGCGTTATGACCAGCGGAGGTGATGCCCAGGGTATGAATGCCGCAGTAAGGGCGATAGTCCGATCCGCATTGAATCATGAACTCGACGTATATGCCATCATCCAGGGTTATAACGGAATGGTTCAGGGTGGCGACATGATAAGGAAAATGAACTGGGACTCTGTAGGCGGGATTATGCATAAGGGGGGTACAGAGATTGGAACCGCTCGGAGCAAGGAATTTCGCGAACATGAAGGAAGGCTGAAAGCCGCTCAGAATCTCATTGAGGTGGATATCGATCACCTGGTGATCGTTGGCGGTGACGGAAGTCTTACGGGTGCCAACATCTTCCGGCAGGAATGGCCCGATCTGATCGATGAACTGGTCAAAAACAAAAGGATTTCCAAAGAAAAGGCCAAGCAACACCCTTCCCTTAAGATCGCCGGTCTCGTCGGATCCATCGATAATGATATGTCAGGAACCGATATGACCATAGGGGCCGATACGGCCCTCAGGCGTATTACCGATGCAATAGATATGCTGGGTTCAACCGCTGCCAGCCATCAACGGACCTTTGTGGTGGAAGTAATGGGACGTAATTGCGGTTATCTCGCGCTGATCAGCGCCCTGTCGACAGGAGCCGACTCGGTTTTTATCCCTGAATCACCACCCAAAGAGGGATGGGAAGACCGGCTCACCGATATCATCAAAAATAACCGTGATGCGGGCAAGAACGATAGTATGGTGATCGTGGCAGAGGGAGCACGGGATATCAAAGGAAATGCGATCAAGCCCCATTATATCAAGGAAGTGCTCGAGACCAAGCTGGGTCAGGATACGCGTATCACCATCCTAGGACATGTTCAGCGGGGAGGTGCACCCAGCGCATTCGACCGGTATATGAGTACCGTACTGGGTTATCATGCGGTAGAACATATATTGAACGCTTCGGAGGATGAAGAGCCTATGATCATTGGAATGAGAAAAAATAAAGTAACACCGGTGTCGCTAATGGATTCGGTGAACAAAACCCATTCCATTTATGAATGTATCAATAATGGAGATTATGATAAGGCCATTGAACTGAGAGGAGGCAGTTTCAGGGAAGCCCTAAGCACATTCCGTACCCTGCGGCAGGCATCTCCCAAACCGCCTGAAAAAGGTAAAAAATCGCTGAAACTTGCCATCCTGAATACCAGTGGCCCGGCACCGGGCATGAATATCGCCAACCGGGTAGCCGTGAGGCTTGGTCTTGATGCCGGTCATAAAATGATCGCTGTAAAAAATGGATTCCAGGGGTTGATTGATGAGGACCTGGAAGAAATGAACTGGTACAGCGTGGAAGGCTGGACATCGCTCGGGGGATCAATACTGGGAACTAACCGGAAACAACCTACTGAACGTGAATATTATCCCATTGCTTCTACGCTGGATAAGCATAATATTGACGGGTTGTTGATCATCGGAGGGTTTTCTGGTTACCAGGCTGTTTACAACATCATGAATATCAGGGATAAATACTCAGCCTTCGATATTCCGATCATCTGCATCCCGGCGAGTATTAACAACAACCTTCCTGCTTCCGACTTCAGTATTGGTGCAGACACTGCCCTTAACAACATCGTCGATGCGATCGATAAGATCAAGGAATCAGCCGTTGCATCCAACCGTTCTTTCGTAGTGGAAGTCATGGGCAGGTATTGCGGTTACCTGGCGCTTATGAGCGGACTGGCCACGGGTGCTGAACGGGTATATATGCATGAAGAAGGCATTACCTTGAAAGATATGATGGATGATGTAACCGAACTCAAGGAAGGATTCGAATACGGCAAACACCTGGCACTCGTGATCCGTAATGAATACGCCAATGCTATTTATACCACTGAATTCATTTCGGCACTTTTCGAAGAAGACGGTGGCAGTATTTTTGACGTTAGAAAAGCAATACTGGGCCATATTCAGCAGGGAGGCAATCCTTCTCCGTATGACAGAAATATAGCCACCCGTTTGACCACTAAGGCGATCAACGAATTGATCAATTTACGTGAAAATGGAATAACCGATTGTGGATTCCTTGGAATGACAGAAGGAAAGATAAAGATCACAGATATGTTCGAGCTTCCGCGAACGATCCAGGCAGAATATCAGCGACCAAAAGAACAATGGTGGCTGAAACTCAAAGAAATTGCCCGGTTATTTGAAAAATACAAAGTCTGATAAGTGCCGGATTTCTGTTTTTATCGCTGATTGGCTTATTTTGGCCCATTGATGCGGATCAGGGATAACAGGGAAATCTTTCCGGCCATAATTCCCGTAAAGAAATCATTTTAATTAATTTTAACGATCATAAATATTAAGGTATTTAACCCGAAAAATTCATAAATTTTTCGCCCGAAGGGCCGATTAAGCGCAATTTCTTGATAATCAAAGAATTATATAGGGTTTTGAAATTCTTATACTTAATCAAATAGCCCAGAAATAGGCTACTGAATTGCGCTTATCAGGGGTTAATCCCTTTTTGTAACTACCGGATAATAAATATTTTAAATAGTAAAACGGGTTTATTTTGAGAATTGTTTATGAATAATCGGGGTTAATATTTAATCACAAAAATCAAACATTTTTCTGGTAAAGAAAGTTTAATTAACTGATATGAAAGTTTCAGTTTGCAGAAAGGAACATTTTAATGCCGCTCATCGTTTATATAACCCGGACTGGCCTGAGGAAAAAAATGATGAGGTTTTCGGTAAATGCAATAACCCGAATTACCATGGCCATAATTATGAGCTGACCGTTAAAGTGATCGGGGAGCCGGATCCGGAAACCGGATACGTATATGACCTGAAAGAGCTGAAACAGATTATCCGCGATAACATTATCAATAAGCTGGATCATAAAAATCTTAACCTCGATATAGAGGAATTCAGGGAGTTGAATCCGACAGCCGAGAATATTTCAATAGTCATCTATAACATATTGAGAGAAAAAATTAATAAACGCTACGAAATTAAAATCATACTTTATGAAACAGACCGGAACTACGTTGAATACCCATCTTAACGGATTTTCACACGAGGAAATAGGAGAAGACCATCTGACCACATCAACTGAAACACCTTTACGGGATGATGCATTTGAAATGGATGATGACCTTAAGATGGAACTGATCGAAAAACACTTCCGCGAAATAATGCAGATCCTTGGGTTGGACCTTACAGATGACAGCCTGAAAGGAACCCCGCACCGGGTAGCCAAAATGTATGTAAAAGAGATTTTCAGTGGTCTGAAACCGGAAAACAAGCCCAAGGTCAAACTCTTTGAAAATAAATATAAATATAATGAGATGCTGGTGGAGAAGGATATTACCTTCTACTCCAACTGTGAACATCATTTCGTTCCAATCACAGGTAAAGTTCATATTGGATATATCTCCAATGGCAATGTGATCGGCCTTTCCAAGCTTCACCGGCTGGTCAATTATTATGCAAAGCGGCCACAGGTCCAGGAAAGAATGACCATCCAGATTGCCAACGATCTCAGGGATAGCCTGAAGACCGACGATATAGCCATTGTAATGGATGCCGCTCATCTATGCGTTTCTTCAAGGGGGGTGCAGGATACTACATCTACCACGATCACCTCCAGTTACTATGGTAAATTCAAGGAGGAAACCTATAAGCAGGAATTTCTGAAGCATATTTACATGAAATAATATCCCTGTAGATTGTCATTACAGATCGTGTTCCGAACCGGCCCCTGTTGGAATCCTGCTGGTGTAAAAACTACTTTCAGTAAAATACCAGAACTAACCCGAAGATTTTATTTAGAAAAAAACACGGCAGGTCATGGAATTCGTTCCGGAAATATTCCTTGTTCAATATTTCAAATTCCCAAATCGAACTGAAGTGTTTGGGGTTTCAGGAATTGATCATTAGATCATTTAACCCGAAAAATTCATAAATTTTTCGCCCGAAGGGCCGATTAAGCGCAATTTCTTGATAATCAAAGAATTATATAGGGTTTTGAAATTCTTATACTTAATCAAATAGCCCAGAAATAGGCTACTGAATTGCGCTTATCAGGGGTTAATCCCTTTTTGTAACTACCTGATAATAAATATTTTAAATAGTAAAAACGGTTTATTTTGAGAATGGTTTATGAATAATCGGGGTTAATGTTCAATTCGTCAGTATTCATCTATTCTTCTGAGGGCTTTCAGACACTTCGCAGAGCTCTGTGTAGAAGTAAAACAGCAGCCCCGCTTTTCAGTACCGTCACTCCGGGGTGACAGAAGGAATCCGCGGGAGTCCCTTTTTCAGTACCGTCACTCCGAGGTGAAGCCGTGGGAGTCTCCCCGTTACGGTTTCTTTTCCCTCGGCAGGAGATTCCCGCATCTCCATCCTTCCGGGACGGACTTTCCGGAATGACGTTCCTGATGGAGTACCGTCACTCCTGTTAATTCTTTCATCCTAAGGCCTGCGAAGGATCTGGTTATTCATTTTCAGGAGATAATGATTGTGGTGCCGGTTTGTAAGAAAAAACAATGGTTTTACCGGTCAACTCCCGGAACATGGGGCCGAGTAGTTTCTCTGCATTGGTCTTAGTCTCCTCTAGAATTCCGCCTTCAAGCGCACTTATCCTGATCTGCCTTTCGGCCTCCCTGTAAGCTTTTTCAATAACCGATTGCATCTCCTCATCACCTGAAAATAAACGCGACCACCATCCCGACCGCTCGAAATCATAGATCCTGGTCTGCTCCATATCGAGCTTATAATAACATAATTCAGGATCCGGAAGGTGTAAAAGGATGCTATCTTCTTTTATATAAATATCCTGATCCCGGATTTTCCTCAGATCGATACAACCAACCGCTTCTCCGGAGGCTATTAACACGGCCTTGATATCCGGTGAATAATCATATAGTTTCAATACCGTGGAGCCTTTTACCTTACCCTCACTGAGTGCCTTATAATCAAAGATCTCCCTGTAGTTATAACGAACGAGCTCCAGTTTTCCCAGTTCCTCTATTTTCTCAAGCAACACCGTGCTGTTGACCACCTCCACATAATTGGATTGTCCCTTTCCGGGAAACTCAAATCCCAGATACCAGGTGATAAGAAGTATCAGTATCAGCATCCAGGGTAGCGAATAGAAAATGATCCTGATCGTCCTCATTGATTGAAAAGGTTGTCCAACTAATATATAATAAATAATCGAATCTGTACCAAGCTAAAACCTGAATCCCCATGGGTGCTATCTGTTATCCCAGTCCCGCAACGGTTTTTCAGGCAGTTTATCCGGATCGAGTACCACGTGTTTGATCTTGCTCCTTTTCCAGGTATAGGTGATATGAATAAGTCCGTCCGTGCTCTGAATTACCGCAGGATAGGAATATTCCCCTGGTTGGTCTTCAAGCACCAGCGAGGCGTTCCATGTCGTATCATCATGGCTTACGGCCACATTCAATGGATACCGGGGGCCACCCCATTCCTGAGGAGATTTTGTGGAGTGATTATAAACAAGCACATGCATCCCATTCTTGAGCGTTACTGCATCGATCCCGCTGTTCGGATTGGGCAGGTCTGTCGGTTGAAGTGCTGACCATGACAGGCCCCCATCCTCCGACCATGCTGTAATTACAAAACCCTGTTTGCTGCGGCAGAGAATCTGAACTTTCCGGTTCTCATGAATTAAAATTGCGGGTTGGATCACTTCATATTCACTATCATGATCTACAGGTATATATTTATCCCAGCTTTGTCCGAAATCCTGGCTTATTTCCATATGAGCCGTCCAGCCACCCTTTTCTTTACTTGAAGGGCAAAGCAGTCTCCCCCCTGCAATCAGTTCCGGCTTATTTTTTACCGGACCGATATAGGGTTCCGGTAATCGTATTCCATCCGACCAGGTTTTCCCGTCATCGGCCGATCTTCTGACCATCCCCCACCAGTTCTCCGGATCCGGACCCACCTTGTAAAACAGGATCAATTCCTTCTCCGGAACCTGATAAAGTACAGGATTCCAGCAGGGATATTTCTTGCCCTCATAAATTCCACTTGCTACGCTGTAAGGAGATGTCCATCTTCCATTGATCTTCCTGCTCATCCAGATCTCCACATCATCATGTTTTTCATGTGTCCCGCCAAACCAGGCTGTCACCAGCCCGGAAGGCGTTTCGGCAAGTGTACTGGCATGACAGGATTCGAAAGGCGCCGTATCGAAAATATATTCCTCATCGATTACGGCCTCCGGTTGTCCATACAGATTGGATTGCACAACCATATATATAAGGATAAACCCCAGGTTGATTTTAATAATGGGTAACATTAACCTGAATTAAAACAAGCATTAAATATATTGAGGTAAAGATAAGATTTATTTTGAGTATTCAACGGATTACCGGTTTATTGAACAGATCAAAATAAATAATTTATACCAAAACAGAAAGAGGAAACCTTTGAACTGATTGATTCAAGTTTTGACATTCCGTTACTGTGTTCATAATTCACAGAAAAATTCACCTTGTTTCTCGCATATCCCGCTCCAAAAACGAATCCTGCTCAAATGTCCGGAAATCCAGGGCTTCCAGTTTCTGTTCCCTGTAATCATTAAAATTTCTGATCGTTATTTTCTCTTCTTCGGTTTTCGATATGATCGTACAGGGTGTCATTTCGATTGTTTACAATATATCCATCCTGAAAACCCTGTTGGGCTGTAACGGGGAAAGCGACAAATAAAAAAACTGCTGAAAGAGTAATAAAAATACTGAACAACCTTCCTTCTTCTAAAAAAAGAAAGTTCTTATGCGCCCGGTGTTTGAGATGATTTCAAGGGTTTGTCGAAAGGAGAGTGAAGTCACCTGAGCGCACAAGAACTTTGTTAAAAATATATTTAGTTCCTGTTAAGGATTTCAAAAATAAAGAACGAAAAAATATTACTGTTTTTGTTATTTTCTATTTGCTAATGTAGATCAATTATTAACGACATACCGCTCAAAATCATAACAGAACTTACAGAAGTAATAAAATATATCAGATTGTATATTTAATTAATTCCAGAAAAAGCTACTCCAGTAAGAATAAATAGCTTTTAAGGTTCTTTTTTGCTAATGAAAAATAAGTTCAACAGGTTAATTCCATGTAATTTTTGAAATAAATATCCACTTTTTATGATCCAATCCAGGTCTGCCGCTCAATTTTGAGCCTGATAATTACTGAAATATCAAAAGGATCATCAACTTATATTTTCAAAAACAGAATATTTTTTATAACTGTACCCTCCTGTGCTTGGTTGTGTCATAAATTTACCTTTTTTAATAATTTAAGAATTATTGTATATTCGTACGGATTGATAAAATATTTTCATTTTTTATACTGATCAATAATTTATCAAACCCTAAGGTCCAAAGATTATTCTTTTATAAATATGAAATTTTTAAGATTTCTTTTTTCATTGATTTTATCTGCCGGATTGATCTTTTTCCTTAATGAAAAAATTTCTACCGAAAATTTCGGTGACCTGCCTCCACTGGGACGACTTCTCGATCCGTTTCACGGTTTCTGGCAAAATGCCCATGCCCATGCACTCGATATCAGATCAGACTTAAATTTTCCGGGACTCAAGGAAAACACGGTAATTCAATATGAAGATAACCTGATCCCCCATATTTTTTCTGAAAACGAGCATGATCTTTATTTTGCACAGGGATATATAACAGCCTCACACCGGTTATGGCAAATGGAATTCATGACGTACGTAGCAGCAGGAAGGATCTCCGAAATTCTGGGTGAGCAGGCCGTTCAATTTGACCGGAGGCAGAGAAGAAAAGGACTGATGTATGGAGCGGAAAACAGTTTAAAAGTACTGGAAGAAAACAAGGATCAGCTTGAACTGCTGAAAGCTTATGCTGACGGAGTGAATTCCTATATTGACCGGCTGGATTTTGCCGACCTTCCCATTGAATATAAGCTAATGGATTACAGTCCGGAAAAATGGCAACCCATAAAAAGTCTACTGCTGTTAAAATATATGGCAGATGACCTTTCCGGAAGTGATTCCGATCTCGAGAACACCAATGCGGTTCAGCTATTGGGCAGGGATAGATTTAACTTTTTATTCCCTGATCTGCCGGATGATATCGAACCAATTATTCCCAGGGACCATGAATGGGATTTTGAACCCCTGGAAGTAACCCGGCCTGATGAGATCAAAATTCCCAAAACCATAAATTCCGCCCGTTCCAGTGTTGACAACGGCGGCAAAGGAAGTAATAACTGGGCGGTCCATGGTAGCAAAACAAACAGCGGCAGACCCATTTTATGCAATGATCCGCATCTTGGGTTTTCCATGCCTTCAATCTGGTTTGCACAACAATTAAAAGCACCGGATGTGAATGTTTATGGTGTCACGATCCCCGGAATACCCGGTGCCGTGCTGGGATTCAATGATTCGCTGGCCTGGGGATTGACCAATGCTCCCAGGGACGTCCGGGACTGGTATCATATTACTTTCAAGGATAAAGAACGTGCAGATTATCTCTATGACGGCAAATGGCTTAAAACACAAAAACGTATTGAAACAATTGAAGTCCGGGATGCTGAACCTGTGATTGATACGGTGATCTATACGCATTACGGTCCGGTTGTATATGACAGGAGTTTTAAGGAAGATACCACCCTGGTCAATTATTCCTTAAGATGGACTGCCCATCTGCCTTCCAGGGAAATTCTCGCTCTTTATCAAATAAACAGGGCTAAAAATCTTGATGACATGAAGTCGGCATTATTTTATCTGGAAAGTCCACCCCAGAATGTGGCGGTGGCCACAAGAATGGGTGATGTGGGCCTGTTTGTAGCTGGTAAATTCCCCCTGAAATGGGATGAACAGGGCAAATTTCTCATGGATGGTAGTGATCCTGCCTACGAATGGCAGGGGTTTATACCGGATGAACAGGAGGCTTTTGTTTTCAATCCTGAAAGAGGATTCGTAAGCTCCGCAAACCAACATCCTTTTACCGCTGATTATCCTTATTATTATTATAATAATACGGCACAACATTTCAGGAACAGACGGATCAACAATAAACTAAACACCCTCACCAACATCACCACGGAAGAAATGATGAACCTGCAGACAGATAACTATCATATGATTGCAGCCCAGGCTCTTCCGGTAATGCTTGATAGTCTTGATGAAACCCGGCTGACCACCAGGCAACAGGAATTTGCAGGCACATTGAGGTCATGGGATTTCATGGCTTCACCTGAATTAACGGCCCCGTCTTTTTTTGAAGCCTGGTGGGAAAAACTTGAAACCCTATTATGGGATGAATTCCAGAGGGAGGATATGGCCCTTGACATGCCCGATGAATATATCACTGTAAAAATTTTAAATCGATTCCCGGAAGATTCGGTCTTCGATATCGTGGATACTCCGGAAAAAGAAACATATAACGATATAATTTTACAATCGTTTATTGCAGCCAACGACAGTATCGATGCCTGGATAGAAGAGAATAACAATGAAGAACCACTTTGGTATAAATTCAGGAACACACAGATCATGCACCTTGCAAGACTGAAACCCTTCAGTTTTCTGCAGGTCCCGATCGGCGGCAACAAACATATCGTAAATGCCAACTGGGCGACAGGTGGCGTTTCATGGCGGATGATCGTTGAGCTGAAGGATGACATCGAGGCCTATGGGATTTACCCGGGGGGACAGAGTGGAAATCCGGGAAACCCCGCTTATGACAGCTTCATTGACCAATGGGCCAATGGCCAATATCTGAAAATCAACTTCTGGAGTGACCCGGCAGAAAGAGAAAATACTATACTTGTTAATTTTAATGCGGCCGATAATAATTAAAACAGGTTATAAAAATTGAATAGTATTAAATGAAATTTCTATTTAAAGTAATCCTGATCGCTGTGCTGACCTATGCGTTTGAACAATATTTTCCCTGGTGGTCAATAGGGATCGCGGCTTTTCTGGGAGGATATCTTATCAAGACAAAGGGTCTTAATTCATTCCTGGCGGGAGCACTTGGAGTGGGTTTAATATGGCTATGGATGGCCTGGCAGATCGATTATAAAACAAACGGCATTCTTACCATAAAGATGGCAGAACTTTTTAACCTTACCAATAAAAATATCCTTATTGCCATAACGGCTATCCTCGGAAGTGTAATCGGGGCCCTCACAGCCTGGACAGGTCATAATTTAAGGGCATTATTCGATAAACCGAAACGGCGGCGCGGCTATTACAGCTGAAAATTGAAATGTAAAAAGAATAAAAGCCGGACTTTAACACCCGTCTTTTCCAACTTATTCCTGATTTTCAGATCATTAAACATTCACATGCCGTTCTGCGTGATAACTTGACCGCACAAGAGGAGCTGACTCTACATATTTGATACCCCGCTTCAATCCTTCTTCTTTATAAAATTCAAATTTATCAGGATGGATGTATTCAGCTACTTCGATATGCATTTTGGTGGGTTGCAGATATTGACCGATGGTTAGGATATCACATCCATGGCTGGCCAGATCATCAATGGTTTTAAATACATCTTCGTCCGTTTCTCCCAAACCCAACATGATCCCTGACTTGGTGCGCTTACCATATTCTTTTGTCCTTTTGATCTGCTCGAGACTCCTGTGGTATTTCGCCTGGGGCCTGACCCTCCGGTAAAGGCTTTCTACAGTTTCCATATTATGGGATACCACCTCCTGACCGGCACTGATCATCCGTATTAATGCATCCCATGTAGCTTTCACGTCCGGTATTAATGTCTCAATGGTGGTGGAAGGACTCAGCTCCTTGGTCAGCTTAACCGTTTGATGCCAGATTTCCGCGCCCCGGTCCTTACGCTCATCCCGGTTTACAGAAGTGATCACGGCATGTTTTACCCCCATGGTTTTGATGGCCTCAGCCACTCTTCGTGGTTCATCTTCGTCATATTCCGGAGGTCGTCCGGTAGCTACGGCACAGAAGGTGCAGCTTCGGGTACATACATTGCCGAGAATCATAAAAGTAGCGGTTCCCGCACCCCAGCATTCTCCCATATTGGGGCAGTTCCCGCTTTCACAAATCGTATGAAGCTTGTGTTTATCGACTATCTGCCTAACCCTGGCATACTCTTTCCCAATGGGTAACTTTACCCTCAGCCAGTCTGGCTTTTTTCTTTTCGTAGATTTATTATGTTTATCAACAACAGGCAACTCGATCATATCCTCGATTTTTTTTACGTAAAATTATCAAAATTTAATCCTTCGGAAGGTATATCTATCTCCGGGATCCATAATAAAGAGTAACAAAGGCATTAGGGAACACCGAGTTCTGTTCGGCAGTTGGGATTATCGGGATTTTTTTGGTAAAAGCTTCCACCATGAATCCTGCTTCAAGACCAATCACACTGTATTTAATTGTACCAAACTCGAAGGCCAGCGATGCTTTGGCATTAAAACCAATCGTTAGTTCCGATTCGCCTATTCCCTGAAATAAATTTCCGGTACCCAGTATGTTGTTCTGATCAAAGTGAATATCCGGATCATACTGTTCCCTGACAATATTACCATCGGAACGAAGGTATTCAATATAATAAGGCGCTATAAGACCAAAACTGGGTCCTCCGGCTACTATCCCGTCAATTTGAACTCCTTGCTGTGGGGCTTTTTTGAATAAGATCCAATCCCGCCCGTACTGAGTCCTTATACTATAGAGATAATTGGATTTGCCATAAATGTAAGTGTTTCCCGTAAATGAATAATATCTCTCTTCCTTTGGATGTTTAATGTTAACGATCTCAAGCCCGAAATAATGAAATGTATTATATTTATGCAGCAATGCATATTTCATGATCACACCTCCCAGCAGGCCACTGTTGGTAGCTTTTGTGACTCCCCAGGCCAGCTCCTTGCCATAATCGTAACTGCCTGCCGGCTGTGAAAAACCGGACACAATCGATATCAAGGCAATTAAAAGGGATATGCACCAGGCTTTATAACTCATTATACAAACCAATAATTAATTTAAACTAATAAAAATAACGAAATTATATAAATGATTGTTATCAAAACTTGCCTAATCACAAACATATCAGAATTTAATCCACCGGGAAAGGCAGAAACACAAAATTTGTGAAAGCTTTATCCACCACAAAAAGGCAGCAGAATTCATCCGGGTCCTTATAGGTATGCTTGAATTCATCGACTTTGTCTTTATCCACCAGGTTTGCCTGGATAAATTCATCCAGGTAGGAAGCATAATAATTCCATTCCTGGTCGAGCTCTTCCTTTCCATAAAGAAGTTTTCCAAAAGGCAATTCAACTTTTGAAATGGGGAATATGGGATATTCCGAAAATCCACGCTTTCTGATCTGATAGGAAGCTTCTCTAAGATAATCGGCCACCTTGATAAAATCCCCGGTTATGGTACCCAGGTATTTCCCACTTAGCTCATGATCATTATCGGTCCAGTCTGTATTTCCCATTTTTGTTTCTCTTTAATAATGCTACATTTTCTATATGATGCGTATGCGGGAACATGTCTACAGGTTGAACTGCCGACACGCTATAAAACTCACTCAAACTGTCAATATCCCTGGCCTGCGTGGCCGGATTACAGCTGACGTATACTATCCGGTCCGGGCCCGCGGCAATCAGGTTCTCTACTACATCGTGATGCATCCCGGCTCTGGGCGGATCGGTGATCACCACGTCCGGTATTCCGGTTTCTTTTAACAGATCGTTATTGAAAACATCCTTCATATCTCCGGTAATAAAGCGGACATTGTCAATTGAATTAAGTTCCGCGTTTACCCTTGCATCTTCTATGGCTTCTTCAATCTGTTCGATGCCGAGAACGGAATGCGCCTGCCTGGCTACGAACAGCGCAATACTGCCTGTTCCGGTAAACAGATCGAATACGGTTTCGTCATTTCTAATATCCGCCAATTCACTGACCAGGGAATACAAAACATGAGCCTGACTGGAATTGGTCTGGAAAAAAGATTTCGGACCTATTTTGAACACAAGATCTCCCATTCTCTCTGTAATATATTTCCTGCCGGAATAATGTACCGGGTCCAGATCAAAGTATGACTCATTCCTTTTTTCATTAATAATATAATAAGCACTTGTGATCTCCGGAAAATCCCTTACCACGCTCCCAAGCAACCTTCCTGTCCATTCCGGCACATCCGATTTAACCTGCAGGATCACCATCCATTCGCCGGTATTGCTGTTCCGGATAATCAGGTTCCTTAAAAATCCGGTGTGTTCCCTCAGATCATAAAAAGGTATCTGATCTTTCCTGGCTGTTTCCCTGATTGAATTCCGGATCTTATTGGTCAGGTCAAACTGTAAATGGCATTGCTCGATATCGAGTACCTTATCGAACTGTCCGGGTTTATGGAATCCCAGTCCATCCCTGTTCAGATCCTCACCCGAATTGATCTCTTCGGCGGTAAGCCACCGCTTATTACTGAAAGTGTATTCCAGTTTATTCCGGTAATATCGCTGTTTGCTGCACCCCAGCACAGGTCTTATATCGATATTTTTTAAACCCCCGATCCTTTCAAACTGATCCTTTACCTGCTTATATTTCAGTTCCAGTTGTTTTTCATAGAGTACATGCTGCCATTTGCATCCACCACATTCATCATAGTGCCGGCAAAAAGGATCGGTCCGGTACCTGGAAAATTCATGAAACCGGACCGGTACAGCCTCCAGGTAGTTTTTCTTCTTTTTAACAATCCTGATATCAGCAACATCACCCGGGGCCGTATCCTGAACAAAGATCACCCGTCCGTCTACCCGGGTAATGCATTTGCCCTCCGAGGCAAAATCCTCAATAGTTACCGATTCGATTATTTTATTTTTCTTTGTCATTGGATTGACAAAGTTAACCAATATTGATTAGCCATAACCGGCATAGCAGGCAGGTGTTTTTTCAGAACAGAAAAAAAACGGTGGAATGCAGAAAATGTCAATCTGGGGGTCTATTATAATCAAATCCGCTACTCGACGCTGGATTATAAGGGATGTCTACAGGTATTAAAATAAGATCAGCTTGACATGCAGAAAACTCCAGAGTAAATTAATGAGGATTTAGAAAGGATTTTTTTGTAAATTTTACAGGGTGGCAAGGATTTAATACTGGTTTAATGAAAAATTAATAAGGTTTCGCAAGCAATATTTTTATATTGGAGTCTCGCGATCGGATAAAATGGTTTCTGAAGAATAATACATTTTTGAATGGATCTCAAGAATAAAGTCGTAATCATAAGCGGAGGTACTTCTGGTATTGGACGTGCCATTGCCTTGTTGTTGGCGGATAAAAGAGCCAGGGTAGTGATCGCAGGACGGAACAAGGATAGAATGGAGGAAGTTACATCGATCCTGACCGGGATGAAGGTTGAATTTTTTACCAGGATCATGGATGTAAGCAGGGAAGACCAATGCCGGAGCCTGGTGGACGACACGATAAAAAAATTTGGCGGGATTGATATACTGATTAATAACGCGGGAATATCGATGCGGGCCCTGTTTGAGGATCTTGACCTGGAAACGTTTAAAAAAGTAATTGGGATAAATTTTTTCGGAACGGTTTATCTTACAAAATATGCATTGCCCTGGTTGATCAGATCAGAGGGTACAATTGTAGGTATTTCCTCCATTGTAGGGCACCGCGGTATACCTGCACGGTCAGCTTATGCTGCTTCAAAATACGCGATGGAAGGTTTTTTTGAAACATTACGTACCGAACTGCTCAATAAAAATGTGCATGTACTCGTGGTAAGCCCGGGATTTACCCGTTCCAATATCAGGAAAACTGCTTTGAATGCTTCGGGTCAGGTCCAGGGTGAATCACCCAGGGATGAAAATAAAATGATGACGTCGGAGGAAGTCGCGGAAGCCATATTGATCGGGATCATGAAAAGAAAACGGGACATGATATTGACCCTTCAAGGGAAGATGGTGGTTTTCTTAAATAAATGGATACCCGGCATTATGGACAGGATCGTATATAATCAACTGGCCAGGGAAAAGGATTCCCCCCTGAAATAGATGCACTTTTTAGTCATAAGATATGTCTGTTCACAGCTCAAAAATTATTAACTTCAGGGAAATTTATTGGTTATGGCCCTATCCAGTGAAAAAATAAAAGAGATCATTCTGACTCTCGAAAAGGTCAAAGAAGCTGCCGGAACACTGAAAGAGGAATACAGGGATGACCTGGAAAAAGTCCATCCCGCACACAGGGAAGCAGCCAATAATCTCATTTCTTATCTTGCGCTCAGGCAATTCGACCTGGAGGAAATCCAGGACCAGCTCGGGTCATTGGGCATCTCACGGCTTGCCAAAGCCGAAGGGCATGTCAACAGCAGCCTCAATTCGGTGATCAACAACCTTAAAAAACTGATTGACCCCGACTTCTCGTTGAATACCATCCCGGAACATCAATTTGAAGAAGGTTACCAGATCCAGCGGTTAAACTCCACCGCCTTACTCGGTCCGGAAATTGCGGGGCGCATTACCCGGATCATGGTCACACTTCCCTCTGAGGCCGCTTATGATTATAAGCTTGTATACAATCTTCTGGAAGCGAATATAAATTGCTTCCGGATCAACTGTGCACATGACGATCCGGATCACTGGAGTAAAATGATTGCCCATATCCGCAAGGCTAAAGAAGAAACGGGTAAGGAATGCCGGATATGTATGGACCTTAGCGGACCGAAATTAAGAACCGGATCGATGCGTCCGGGGCCAAAGGTTCTCCGGCTGAAACCTGAAAAAAACGATTACGGCATCGTGGTCAACCCGGTTAAATTCTGGATCGCCCCCAAAGAAATGATCCCGGATGATGATAAGATTTTACATATCCCGGTAGAAAAAGAATGGTTCGGTCTGCTGAAGGAAGGATCCGTGGTCCGGATGCAGGACGCCCGGGGTAAAAAAAGAAAATTCACGATCATTGAAGAAACTCCCCGGGGTAAATGGGCCGTCACCAATGATACCACCTATGTAAGGACCGGTACACGGCTTCACCTGATGAAAGGTAAAAAGGAAAAACTGGCCACGTCCGAAGTAGGTGAACTACTGCCCCTGGAAGAAAAGATCGTGTTACGGATTGGAGATAAACTGGTCATCCACCATGAAGACCGGCCCGGTGTACCGGCAGAGATCAATGTGGATGGAACCGTAAAAAAGGATGCACATATTTCATGCCCGGTGCATGAAATTTTTACGGATACCAAACCGGGCGAACCGGTGTTACTTGATGATGGAAAGATTGAAGGAATTATCGAGGAGGTCTCCGAAGATAAACTGATCGTCCGTATTACCTACGCGAGAGAAAAAGGAAGTCGATTGAGAGCCGATAAGGGGATCAATCTGCCGGACAGTAAATTAAATCTCCGGGGCCTGGCAGAAAAAGACAGGAAAGACCTGGAATTTATTGCACGCCACGCGGATGTGGTGAATGTTTCGTTTGTCAATAATCCACAGGATATTGCAGATATTAAACAGGCGATCAGGGAAGTAAACGGCGAAGAACTCGGGATCATATTGAAAATTGAAACCCGACAGGGATTCCTTAACCTTCCTGATATCATATTAAAGGCCATGGAATTCCATCCGATCGGCATAATGATTGCGAGGGGTGACCTTGCGGTGGAAGTGGGTTGGAAGAAACTGGCCGGAGTACAGGAAGAGATCCTCAAAATCTGTACGGCAGCCTGTATACCCGATATCTGGGCTACCCAGGTACTTGAAACATTGGCTAAAAAAGGAAGACCCTCCAGGGCTGAAATCACCGATGCCGCCATGGCACAGCGGGCCGAATGTGTGATGCTCAATAAAGGGCCACATATTCTCGATGCCATAAAAATGCTGGACGACATCATACGGTTGATGCAGAAATCTCAGAAGGGGAATAAACCGGTTACTCCCCATATTAAATTTTCTTATAATAAGTAATGTATTCCGGAAGAAGAATACAGTGAAAATCCGGCCGGCTGGGTATAAGTGCTGATTGGGTGATGGGGCAACAAGACGCTCCATATTACCTCCACAACTGGACAACTCCACGACTCCACAAATGAATAACTCTATAATCTCATTATACTCCGATCACAACTTAATAAAGATCTTTTTCTTATATAAAATGTATGCCGGAATGTATATGATCAGCATATAGATAAACGCATAGGTGAATGAGGCCAGCCTGGGCGCTACACCCATGCCGGTCATAGATTCCATAAACGTATGACTTAAAGACACACCCCACCATATATCATCGTAAAACACCAGGGTGAGCATGCCGGCCAGCACATAGGAAGTGATCGCATTGGCCCCGTAAACACGACCCAAATGGGTCCATCCCCGGTAACCCCATATGTCGATAATAAGGATACAGGCACCAAGTCCCAGTGTAGCAACGCCTCCGGTATACAACACAAAGGAACTGGTCCAGAGATTTTTATTCAAAGGGAAAATATAACTCCAAAGTTCTCCGGCTATCATCAGCATGACACCCGTGAAGAAAAGATATGTCAACCTTCGGTACGGGTCCTTTACAGTCAGAATTAATTTACCGATCAACATGCCGATAATTCCCGTAACTATAGCGGGAAAAGTGCTTAAAAGCCCTTCCGGATCCCAGGTTTTCTCCCAGAATGTGCCGGGCAGCAATAACCGGTCGAGGTACGCTTCCATATTCACTCCCGGCTGATAGTTGGCCGCGATAAACCCTTCCGATATTTTCTTTATCTCCCCTATGGGGATCTCTCCATGCGCCGATAATACTGTGCCCGTTTCAAGGGCATTCTGGACCACCCGGTCAATGGGCACGGGAATGAAGCTCATTACGATCCAGTAGGCAACCAGGATGATCGCACCGGTCCAGATCTGTTTTTTCCAGTCAGCATTGAGAAAAAGAAAAGCCCCTGCAAGAAATACGATGGCTATCCGCTGCAAAACACCAGCCCAGCGGACCGTGGCAAAATTGAAATCAGGCCAGAGCCACAGGAATACACCCACGGCGAAGATCTTTAACGAACGCCAGACGATCTTTTTGTACATATCCTTTTTCGGCACATTTCTTTCTATCCGTTTTGTATAAGCAAGTGTGATCGAAGCCCCTACGATAAACAGGAAGAAAGGAAAGATCAGGTCGGTTAACGTCAGTCCATGCCAGGCGGCATGAAGAAGCGGTGGATACACATGTTCCCAGGATCCGGGATCATTAACGATCACCATGGCAGCAATGGTGAAGCCGCGCAGGGCATCAAGAGAAATAAGACGCTGGGATGAGAATTGTCCTTGGGCAGCAGTATCAGTCATGGGAATTTTATTTGAACTAAAAATTATTTAATATCATAAATAAACGAGGTGTAAAAAAAGTTTTTTAATTTTCAAATACAAATCAATGGAAAATTTTAATGATTATGAAAAATACTTTTTTCCCGTTTCTGATGGTTTTATTGTTTTTCTGGAGTTGCAGGAATATGACTGAAGACCAGACAAAAGATCTGCCCGGTGAGGAAGACCTGAATATAACTTTTGAATTACTCACCAACTTTATTGCCGAAGAACCTCGATTCCGGTGTGCTTTCACCATTGAAAACAACAGCAACTATGTGCTTGGCAATACCGGATGGGAATTATATTTTAATATGTTTACCCGGTTGCCGGTACCTGGTTCCGTATCTCCCATCGCCACTATCGAGCATATCAACGGCGACCTGTATCGCCTTGGTCCCACAGATCAATTTAACCTGCCGCCGGGTGAATCCACGACCATTACGGCCGATTTTCAGAACTGGATGATAAAAAGAGTGGGTGCCCCACTTGGCCTGTATTTTGTTTTTTATGATGAAAACGGCTCAGAAACCGGAAGGGTATCTGTGGAGAATTATACCATAAAACCCTTCACTGAACCCGATCAGATCAACCGGTTCAGAGGCGATCAGACGCCTATTCCCAGCCCGGAATGGAGGTATGACAAGAATCTTAAATTGACGGATGTCGGCCCGGATGAGGTATCCCGGGTAATTCCCTCCCCGGCAATGATCAATACGACCGATAATACCATCGAACTGAATGATGGCCTGATGATCCATCATCAGGATGAATTGAAAAAGGAGGCGGAACTGCTGGCGGATATGCTGGAAAAAGTCTCCGGGAACAGGCCCATGGTGATGACCAGTGAAGTAGCCGGCCCGAATATAATTTCATTAACGATCGAAGATCAGACGATACAGGGAAAATCCTCTGAAACCTACCTGTTATCTTGCGGAGATCAGGGAATAAAGATCGCTGGCAGCGATGCGGCAGGTGTATTTTATGGTATCCAGAGCCTGATAGCCCTCCTTCCGGTCGAGGCATTTCAAAACCCTCAAAGCAGCATCACCCTGCCTGAGGTTAATATTGAAGATGCACCGGCATTCGGATACCGTGGACTGCACCTGGACCTTGCACGGAATTTTCAGAAAAAACCCACCGTGCTTAAACTTATCGATATCATATCATTCTATAAACTGAACAAGCTGCACCTCCACCTGACCGATGACGAAGGCTGGAGACTGGAGATAGAGGAACTTCCCGAACTGACCTCGGTCGGTGCTTTCAGGGGTCACACCCTGACCAGTGAAGAATATCTGCCTCCTGCATATGGTTCAGGGCCTTCCCCCGATCCCGAAACTTCCTGGGGTAGCGGCTATCTCAGCCGCGAGGATTTCAAGGAAATAATCCGGTACGCACACGACAGGCATATCGAAGTAATTCCCGAAGTAAATATGCCCGGACATGCAAGGGCAGCATTAAGGGCCATGGAAGCCCGGTACAGGCATTTGATCGCCGAGGGAAAAAGAGAGGAGGCCGAGGAATATTACCTGACAGATCCGAAAGACTCATCGGTATATTTTTCGGCACAGGCCTATAATGATAATGTGATTTGTGTCTGTAAAGAACCGGCCTACCGTTTTTATGAAACGGTGGTGGACGATATTATTGAGATGTACGAGGAAGCCGGTGTACCTTTGAACTATATCCATACCGGCGGGGATGAAGTGCCCAGGGGTGCCTGGGAAAAATCACCCATCTGCCAGGAATTCCTCGATAAAAATCCTTCGGTAGGTAAGGCCAGGGATCTTCAACCCTACTTTTTTGGAAGGATCGTGGATATACTGAATAAAAAAGGCCTGGCCACCGGGGGCTGGGAAGAAGTAGCCATGAAATTCCTTGAAGGAGGGGACTGGATACCGAATGAGGAATTCGTGGACAAAGATGTGGTGCCTTACGTGTGGAACAGCTTATGGGGCAACCAGGACCTGGCCTATAAACTGGCCAACGGAGGTTATCCCATCGTGCTTTGCAATGTGAATAATTATTATTTCGACCTGGCCTATAACAAGGATCCTGAAGAGCCCGGCTTATACTGGGGTGGATTTGTCAATACCCGGAATGCCTTCGAATTTATTCCTTTCGATTTGTTTAAATCCATGACGGTAAGTCCGATGGGTATCCGTTATGATCCGGACAAGGATTTCAAGGGCATGGAACGGTTGTCGCCTTCAGCGGTTGATAATATACTGGGTATCCAGGGACAACTCTGGAGTGAAACGATCAAAGGTGGCGATATGCTGGAATATTATTACCTGCCCAAACTGCTGGGACTGGCCGAAAGAGCCTGGTACGGACAGGCGGAATGGGGATCCATAGAGGATAGTGAACAAAGGGAAAAGGCAGTGGATGAAGCCTGGAACTATTTTGCCAATACGGTGGCCAAAAGGGAATTTCCCCGTTTGGATTATATCTTCGGAGGGTATACTTATCGTATCCCCTTGCCCGGAGTAAAGGTAATTGACCGTAAAGTACATGCCAACCTGGGCTATCCGGGAATGATTATGAGGTACACCATAGATGGTTCTGATCCGGATGTGAATTCAGCGCAATATGAAGATCCTTTTGAAGCTTCCGGCACGGTGAAAATCAAAACCTTTGATACACGCAGCAGAAGCAGCCGCCCTTCCACAGTAATAATTCAATAAGATTACACCAAACTATGATTTCCATCGAAGAATTCAGAAAATATGGCCATGATTTTATCGACTGGATGGCCGATTATTATAAAAACATAGAAACCTATCCGGTAAAATCACAGGTGAAACCCGGGGACATCAAAAAGAAAATTCCGGGAAAAGCCCCTGAAAAAAGTGAATCCATCGATAATATTTTCAGGGATTTCAGGGAAATTATCATGCCCGGGATGACACACTGGCAAAGTCCTTCCTGGATGGCTTATTTTCAGGCCAATTCAAGTTATCCATCTGTGCTTGCGGAAATGCTCACAGCCACACTGGGAGCTCAGTGCATGATGTGGGACACCTCCCCCTCGGCTGCCGAACTCGAAGAAATGATGATGTTATGGCTACAGAAAGCCATGGGCATCCCAGACCACATGCATGGTGTGATCCAGGATACGGCATCAACGGCTACCCTATGCGCCCTGCTGACGGCCCGGGAGAAATACAGCGATTTTCACATCAACAAACAGGGATTTGCAGGTGATGAAAAATTCAGGATATACTGTTCTACCGAAACGCATTCCTCAATAGATAAAGCGGTGAAAATCGCCGGATTCGGTCATGAAAACCTGGTCAAAGTAGCAGTGAACGATGCCATGGAATTTGATCCGGACCGGCTTGATGAGGCCATCAGAAAAGATATCAGCAAGGGGAACAGGCCACTCTGTGTAGTGGCCACAATTGGCACCACGGGCACCATGGCCATCGATCCGTTGAAACCGCTGGCGGAGATATGCCGGCATTATGGTATCTGGCTGCACGTGGATGGTGCTTATGTGGGATCGGCCATGGTCCTGCCGGAATACCGCTGGATGATCGAGGGACTTGAGCTGGCCGACAGTTATGTATTTAATCCGCATAAATGGTTATTTACCAACTTCGATCTGTCGGCCTATTACGTAAGGGAAAAAAACCTGCTGATCAAAACCTTTTCCGTTATGCCCGAATACCTGAAGACGGCAGTCGATCAGGAGGTTAACAATTACCGGGATTGGGGCATTCAACTGGGAAGGCGTTTCAGGGCCCTCAAGTTATGGTTCGTCCTGCGAAATTTCGGCCTTGAAGAGATCCGCCGTCGCCTTCGCAGTCATATTTCCATAGTGCAGTCCGTGGCAGAGGAGATCCGGAATGATCCGGATTTTGAAATACTGGCTCCCGTTCCACTCAACATGGTTTGCTTCCGGTATAATCCGGGTGATATCCGGGATAACGATAAACTGAACCGGATCAATAAAAAACTGCTCAACAAGGTTAACGGCACCGGAAAGGTCTATATGACCCATACCCGAATCAATGGCCAATTCGCGATCAGGCTGGTTGCAGGTCAAACTTATGTGGAAGAAAAACATGTACAGGATGCATGGAACCTGATTAGAGAACATGCATCCGGGATTGAATAATCATGGATGACTTCAGGGAATTGGTTGACAAGGTAAAAGACAGGGAAGGATTGCTTGAATTCCTTCAGCAACACATGACCCAAAAAAGAAGCCGCAGATTTGAAGAGATCCTGAAATACAGGACCAGGCATTTTACGCTGGCTGTGGAAGATGTGTACCAGGAAAGAAATGCAAGCGCAATCGTCCGCACGGCAGACTGCTTCGGAGTTCAGGATGTGCATATCATTGAAAACTACAACCTCTACCAATTGTCCAGTAATATTGCCAAAGGGGCGGAGAAATGGATAAATATTCATATTTACGATAAAAAAGAAGAAAATACGGCCTCCTGCATCAAACAATTACGGGCAAAAGGCTACCGCATCATGGCCACCACCCCGCATAAAGAAGATTTACTCGTCGATGATATCGATATCCGGCAAAAATCGGCTTTTTTCTTTGGTGGGGAAAAGGATGGATTGTCCCGGACCGTATTCGAAAATGCCGATGCTTTTGTAAAACTGCCGATATATGGATTTACAGAAAGTTACAATATTTCAGTGGCCGCCGCTCTCCTGCTTCAGAAGCTGGTGGAGAAGCTTCACAGATCCGACATTGAATGGCAGTTGACTGAAAAAGAAAAGCTGGACCTTCGTCTTGACTGGACGATCAAAACCGTGGCCAGTTCCGGGTCATTGATCAAGGAATTCCTTGCCAGGGAAACCAGCTAACAGGTAGTTCCTGAGGTAAGATGATAATCACTTGCAGGTCCTATGTTGTATGAACCACGATCTTTCCGGTGGTCTTTCCGGTTTGAAATAAGCGGATCGCTTCCAATAGTTCATCGAATTCGAATGTATGGCCGATGAAAGGTTTGTCGATATTCAATTCCTGCAGATGATGAATATATTGGGCTAATTTTCCCTTCCTGTCATATAAATAGATCAGGTTGAATCCCATAACGGACTTATTCCAGTTTGTCAATCTCATCGGATCGATTTTTGGCCTTTTCAGGTATTTCCAGATCAGTTTAAAGTAGTTGGGCTTTTTACCGGTTGAGGCAAAATGAGCCGATCCATATACGATCATCCGGCCTTCGGGAGCCAGCAGCCGGAATCCATCCTTGAAGATCTGTCCGCCAATGCAGTCAAGTACAATATTCAATTCGCGGTCACCTAATTTCTCTTTGAGATCCTCCCGGAAATTATCCGATCTGACAATCCAGTCGTCATATCCCTCACTTTTCAGTAATTCGATTTTCTTGTCCGATCCCACAGTACCTATGGTATAGGCATTGAACTTTTTTGCGATCCGGTTGGCCTGTAACCCTACCCCTCCCGCAGCAGAATGTATAAGCACGGTCTGTTCCGGTTTGATATCGGCAAGCGGGATTAATGCATAATAGGCCGTCAGGGCCTGCACCGGAAAAGCGGCGCCTTCATCATAGGTCCAACCAGCGGGGAGTGGAGTCACATAGTTATGGTCGATATTTAAATGGTCGGTATATCCTCCAAACCGGGTAACACCCATTACCCGATCTCCTTCACTGATCCCCTCAACATTTTTGCCGATTGCGATCACATCACCGGCATATTCAAGTCCGGGTACGAAAGATCCCTCAGGTGTTGCGCTGTATAATCCCAGAATGGCAAAAATATCGGCAAAATTGAGCCCGATGGACTTCACTTTGATCTGGACTTCATTCTCCCCGGGTGCCGGTAGTTCTTCTTCCTTCAATTTCAGATTGTCGATATTCCCGGCTTTGGGAATCAGGCGGTAGACTTTTCTTGTCATATACAGAGGTTTTATAACATCAAAATTCAGGTTTCAAAAATACAGGAATAGTTCATAAATTAACAATCCGTTGTTACCGGCAATATTTTTCCAACGCCATTTTACTGCTGTCCTCCCCTGTCTCCAGGGAAAGTTCAAAAAACCTGCACGCCTTTTCTATGCTATCCATTTGCACATAGGTCATGCCAAGGTAATAATTCAGGAGTTCCATATCAGGATCAGCCGATGCGGCCCTCTTGAGTAAGCGTAAGGCATCGCTGTATTGCCCGGTAATGTAAAAATATATTCCCTTGTTACGGTAAACCCAGGGATTATGAGGGTTAAGCGCTAAACTTCTGTTCAGAATATCAAGCGCTTCGTCCACCCGGTCTGCCGACAAAAGTATATAGCCTTTGTTGTTGAGGAAATAGGCATTGTCAGGGTCTGCTGCAATCGCCCGGTCGATCTGATCAATCGCCTGCATAATATAACCTTCTTTTAGTCGCAGCATGGACCTGACATTATATATATTGGGATTGCTCTCATCCAGTTCCTGGGCCTTCTTCAAATACCGCCCGGCCTTTTCATGATTGCCCAGGTCCAGGTGGATGGTGGCCAGGTTGATATAGGATTCAATATTTCCCGGATTGCCTTCCAGGGCCTCTAAGAAACTTTCACGGGCCTTTTCATAATCTTCCAGATAGTAATAGCTCTCCCCCTTAAGGAAATGAACCTTTGACGTATCCGGATATTCCTGTTCGACAATTTGCAGATCAGAAAGCGCCCTTTTATATTCGCCTATACGGTTAAGCGCGTCTGCCCGGTTATAATAGGCCTCTGTCAATTGGGGATCTGAACGGATGGCATTATCAAAGGCAATGATCGCCTCCTTTGGTTTACCAAGCCTCAGCCACGCTATACCCTTATTGTTCCAGGCCGGGGCAAATTCCTGATCCAGCTCAATCGCTTCATCGTAAAAATCGATGGCCTTATTGTATTCCCTCCCGTCCATCTTCTCGTTGCCCCGGTTGTAAAACCTGTCCCTCCTGGATTTCTCCAGGTCACATGCCGGGATGAGGATAATCAGGAGGAAAAATAGAATTCCCCGGATCAATAACTGAAAGGATATGCTTTCCGGTCTGGCTTTCAATTTAATTATTGTTTAACGCTTCCAATTCAAAAACCAATTACCTGATGAATTGATTGGACCGATGTACTAAAATATGAATTAAAATTCTATTCTGTAGTTGAAAGAAGGTATGATACCCAGCTGGTACCTGTTTCTCACTTCATTTTTTTCCCGGTTATAATACTGGTAGGCAATATTTTTCCGGTTTGTCAGGTTCTGGATATTGATCAGGACGGTCCGGGTATAATTCTTTCTGTGTTTTTTGAAATAAACACCCGCATCAAGCCTGAAATAATCCTGAAATTTGATCGGAAAAGCATTTATATGGTCATAAACCGCACGGCCGGTTATTTCCGATTCTTCCTTCAGAATGGGAGTCTGCCGGAAACCGCCATGGAATAGAATTCTCCCATTTATCCCGGTAACCTTTTGATTGTTGTTTTTCACTTTAGTGAACTCTTTTCCACCAGCCAGGTTTAATCCATAATGTCCGTTGAAGCGGGTATTTCTTAAAGCTCCCGTGGAATGAACCTTGTATTTAGAGTCATAAACTGTTCCGCTTAAAAGATAATAAAATCCGTTGATAAAATTCTGATCGAGCGTGAACTCAAAACCTATGTTGCGGGCTTCACCCCATTGATGAGCGGTTCATCAATAAATGCATCCTGGGCATTGACAATCGAATAAGAATTAAATCCGGAGATGCTGTCGGCTTCACCGACGGGGACATCGTAATGATGCTGATAATAGGCTTCCAGCTTCATACTGAGATCATCGGTGATCATCTGGTCATAACCCAATACAAATTGATCTGACGGGGTAAGGTCCAGTGAAATATTGGGCAGTGGACCGGTTCCGGTCCCGCGTACATAATAAGCCTGCGGGATCTGTGTGGCGCCAATGAGACCGTACTGGAGGCGGATGGTCCTAACCGGGTCGGGATACCAGGCCAGCCCGATCCGGGGACCCATCATCGATTTCCCTCTCAAAGAATGATACAGGAAATTCAGACCGGCCGACACCTTGATTCTTGAAAAAAATACTCGTTCAAGTTCCAGATAAGGCTAATGGATCCAGTGATTACCCTCTCCATTCATAAGGGCCTCAAACCGGTAACCGCGCCTGCGATGCTGTTCAACTGAAAATAAACTGTGTTTCTCCGAGACTTGGTGCCTCATCAGCTAAAACGGCCACCACCGTAACCTGCCTACTTATCAATCAACCTGCGATGGTAGTTTATCTGGCCGAGATGGTAATTGAGGTGGGCAATAAGGTGCATGAGAAAATAGATGGTATTCATTTCATATCCGAACACATTAATGGGATATTTTTTTTCCAGATCTTCAAATGAAAGATTGGCAAACGTATTATGGATCATGGTCTTTACCTCGTCGATCATTAACTGAAGATCGTGCAGGGGAACATCCTTATCCGTAAACTCCGCATCCCGCTTCCGGATATATCCTGTATTACCCAGCGTAGCCCCAATGAAATGATTCAGGTTTCCTATGAGATGCAGGCTCAGGTTACCGGCTGAATTATTGATTTTCTTGCTTGCCTTCCAGATATTCTCCTCTTTGCTATAGGATGATAATTCCTTTTTCAGCTTTTCGAGATCCCGGTCAAATATGCTTTGTAATGAGTTGAGTACCATAGTGTAAAAATATTCTTCAATTCCAGCCTAAAATTAATTATAAAAAAAGGAACGCCATATCCATGACGCTCCTTTATTTCATTTTTTGTTTTCGGGTTTTACTTGAACGTTACCGACAGGTTCGAGATCTCATCAGGATTGTAAGGACTGAGATCGCTTAACCGTGGAACCAGGGCATCGTATTCCGGGCCGGGGCTGATCCCGCCATTCACGAATCCATCTTCATTAAAGAAACCGGGTGCCGAGGTGTTATGAAGAAAAGCGTCCACGATGTCCTCGTCAATCGATGGCCATACGCTGTAAATTTCTTCAGTAAACACATTTTTGATGGAATAATCATTCAGTAGTACATCCCTGTTGGGTTCATCGAGATTACTTGGCGGTAATCCTACTTCGGCTACTCCCACATCGGCCTGATCATCACCGGAAGCAACAAAGGCCCAGTTGAACCCAGCCTGGCCACTGAAGAAAACGGCATTGGGATGGTCCGAGTTTCCATAGATATCCACGATATCACCTTTTTTACCCACAAACATCTTCATCGTCTTCATCGAATATGGATCATCGAGAGGCTCTGCCAGTGGAAGATCAGAGATCGATACGATCATATGGGCATCATATCCCCGCTCATCGTTTTCACTGTAATCGATCCTGAACATGGCTTTTGTCCATTCTTCTTCATTGTCCCGGTCAATATTATAGGGCTTTAAGATGGCTATCCCTTCAATTGGATTGCGGTTCCAGAAAACCTGTATGGCTTTTCCGCCGTCTTCATTGCCTTCGGATTCGGCATCGGTTATGGTCATCTCGAACTCCCATTGTTTCCCTTCGAAGAAACTGTTTTCGACTACCACCAGGTTTTTTACTCGTCCGTCCTCATCACTTTCAAAAGAAAGCTCCATGGGGCGATTGATGCGGTAAATGGCAATTGAGGCGATAATCTCCTGGGTGATCCCGGCAGCGCTTTCGCCTATATGAATAAAGTTGGTCAGGTGTACGTATATTACATTTCCGTCAACCGTATCCACGGCAACTTTTGCATTCAAGGCTCCATTCCGGCTCAGGGCCCTGGGTATATCCACTTTGAAATTTTCCGGCAGGATATTATCTTCCGGCATGACCACATCGTCATTGTTTTCGCAACTCATTGCAAACAGGGCAATGATGATTCCTAAAATTATGGGTATTGATCTTATAGTTTTCATGTTTTTTAAATTTTTAGGGTTAATAATGTCTTTCCAATGCATCGGATTTTTCCATTTTTTAATACTATCACACAGGAAAGTCTGTTTACCCTGATCCCATTCTGAAATTTTTTCAATTTATTCTACAATCACACTATCCGTAACTACAGTAGAAGCGAAAAAATACCCTATTGCTCCCGGACTGAGGTTGGTTTTTACATTACCGGGCCTCACATCGAAAACACCGCCCCGCCATTCGGTTTCCATAAGAAGCGACCGGATAAATTCCTGATGATCCGGGTTCATGGAATATTTCTTCATGACAATCATTGCCCCGGCAGGAAAGCATACTGTTTCTTTTTCAGGTTTGAAAAATTCATTTACGTCGATCGAGTTAAGATGATAATGGTTGATTTGCGCACTGCAATCACCGGTATTACAGGCCGGGGTGGATGACCAGTCGATAGTAGCCTGTATCATAAAGGGATCTCCTTCATTCCGGGGTACCCAATGATAATAATTTTCCCTGTCTCCACAAGGCCTCAGCCTCAGTTCCCGAAGAGGTTCGACCGGGACCATATAGGAACGGGCAGCAAATTCAAACTGACCGACCCTTATATATAATACATATATCTTGCCGGTTACTCCCTGTGCATCCGGAGCCGACCGGTAGGTGCCGGGCTGCTCGGGATCTTCGGTAAATTCAAAAACCTTTTCCTGGTCGGTTACAGCCACATAGGCATTACTTACCGGCACAGGTTGCTCATTAAGCTCCCGGGTGGGCAGGGAAAGTTTCACCGTATGACTGGTGCGTTCATTCGTGATGGATCCTTCGACGACCAGCCGGACAAAGTCTTCAGACGGGACCTCCCAGTCTGATTTTTCTTCACAACTGTAAAACAGCATAACCAGGGCGATATAGACAAATAGCTTTTTCATTGCCAGGTGAAATGATAAGTAATGGAAGGGATCAGACCATGAACATATCGCTGGGAGGCAACAAGGTCCGGCATCGTGCCAAGATCTCCGGGTATCCTGAATGTATTCTCTCCGGTCTGAATTTTATTATAATGTATAAAAAAGGGGTTTTTTCTTCCATAAAGATTATACAGGGTTAAGCCAAGCTGATGCTGATACCGATGTGGCCTTTTATTGAGCCGGTACAACAGCGATAAATCCAGCCGGTGATAGTTGGGGAAACGGTCGTTATTTATCTCATTATAGACCGGTACGGTATGCCCGTTATAGGTATAGAAAGACACGGGCGATGTAAAGGCAGCGCCGGTGGAATAATACCAGTTCAGGGATGTATTGAAACGATCGCTCCAGTCATAGGTGATGAAAAGAGAATATTCATGCGGTCGGTCATAAAAAGCAGGAAATTTGTTCCCGTTGTTTATTCCGGAGATCTTTTTCCAGGTCCTGGAAAAGGTATAACCGGTCCAGCCGCGTAATTTGCCCATCTTTTTTTCCGCACTCAGCTCCAGGCCATATGACCAGCCATCACCGAAACGCAACTCTGATTCTACAAGTGGATTCAATATCATATCCGCATGATTGGTATAACCGATCTGGTTGCTCATATCTTTATAATACACTTCTGCCTTAAAATTCAGTCCCGGAGGTATCCGGTTGTACATCAATCCTGCAGCCACCTGGTGGGCTTTCTGATCCGGAATATTGGGGCCACTCGGCAGCCAGACATCCAGCGTGGTAAACGGACTGATCGAATTATTGATCAAATGGAGGTATTGTGAAGTTTTATTGTACGAGAACTTTAATGACATGGCCGGACCGATCCGGTAATTAAGACTAATTCGTGGTTCCAGGTTGCCATAAGCACCATACGGTTCCCCGGCATCATAAAAAACGGTGTCCACAGGATCGTAGTTCTCGTTATAACTGATCTCAAATGATTCCCCCGTGTTATCCCACACACTCAGTCTCAAGCCATACCGTAGGTTGAGCCTTTCATTGATCTTCAGGTCATTTTCTCCATAAAATGCCCACTCACGGTTATGTTTTCTAGATACTGAAGGGAAAAGAGGACTCTGCCGACCGTTTACCAGTAAATTACCGGGGTTAATATTATGTCCGCTGAAGCTTAATCCGGCATACCAGGTGCTGTTGACATGATCATACCAGGAAAAATCAGTTTTTATGGTCAGGTTGGCAATAGCGGAATTCCAATGGTTATTATCTTCAATCGAAGTGAAGAGCGAATAATCGTAGCTGCTTGCATATAAGGTCGAGTTGGAAAAAAGTTTGTCGGTAAATACATGATTCCAGCGTAAAGTAAATGCATTATTGCTCCAGTTCAATCCGGAAGTGTTTCCTGGATTCACCTGTTGACTGTAAAGGTCTTCGCCGGAATAAAAATTCAGGAAAACCCGGTCCTTTTCACTGAACCTCCAGTTGATCTTAAAGTTCAGATCGTAAAAATTGAAATCTTTTACGTTGGTTTCCAGGGCCCTGAAGATCCATTCGAGCCGGGAAAACCGGCTTGAAAGAAATACGGATCCTTTCTCCTTTACAACAGGAGTCTCAAAACTGAGTTTAGTGGAAAGCAGACCCAAAGACCCATCCAGCTTGAATTTTTTCATGTTGCCATCGATCGTTTTCACATCCACCAGGGAAGATAACCTTCCGCCGTAACTGGCCGGTATATCCCCTTTATAAATGGTAATATCTTTAACGGCATCCGGAACAAAGGTTGAAAAAAGTCCCAGCAGATGAGACGGATTATAGATGGGTGCTTCATCCAGCAGGATCAGGTTCTGATCCCTTTCCCCTCCACGGACATAAAACCAGGTGGAACCGTCACCATGCAATTTTATCCCCGGTACCGACTGCAATGACTTGATCACATCACCTTCACCCATGAAGGAAGGCATCTTCATAATATCATCGGGCTCAATTTCCATGGAACTCATTTGTGATACACCGATCACCGAATAGCTGTTCAGATCGGTGACCAGAATTTCTTCGAGTGTCCGGCTCGACGGCTTCAAGGTGATATCAAGGGATTGGTCTGAAGTAAGATCAATGATCGATTCACTGGACTGATAACCTATATATGAACAGATCATGGTATACCTGTCGTCCGGAAGGGTGATGGAAAAAAAACCATAACTATTGGATATGGTACCGGTTTTCTGTTCCGGGAAGTATAGTGAAGCTCCGATGAGGATTTCCCCGGTCTCCTCATCTTTAATATAACCGCTTAATGTGGATTCCCGGCTCTCTGACCTGATTTTTCCCGTCTGGCCTTCCTTTTCAGCAGCTTCTTTTAAAATGATCTGCTCCTCCACATGGGAATACGAAAGCCCGGCTTGTTCACAGAGATCCCGAAGTGCCTGTTCAATGGTGATATCCTTTGCTTTGAGTGAAATCTCCTTGTTCAATGGTAATTTATCCGGATTATAGGAAAACTTCAACTGGAAAGAGTCCGATAAAAGGATTAGGGCTTCTTCAAGCGTAATTTTGTCAAAGTTCAAATTTACCTTGTTCTGAAATACATGCTGCTGCCCATATGAAAGATGATAAAGGAACAGGATGAGAATAAAACAGTATGGCCGGGTATACTTCCTCATAGTATTAATCCATCAGTCCTCGGGATCAGCATCCCCCGCCTTCAATAATATAGGTATCATCAACTTTTTTTACCCGTACATCCAGGGTGGATTCAATCACTTTGAGAACGGATTCCAAAGATTGCCTGTCGAAAGTGGCATTGATATGACATTCGGATATTTCCGGATCCTTGATCCGGATGGAGGTTTTGTACACGTTTTCCAATAGTTGAACGGCTTCCGAAAGCGTGTAATCATCCAGAATGATCTGTTTTGTCTTCCAGGCCATGCTGTTGATAAGCGGTTCTGATTTTTTTGTCAGGCTTTTATTCTCTTTGTTCAGCACCCCGGAAGTCCCATGCTCCAGCCGGAGTCTTTCGGCTGGCGAGGTCTGTAGGTATAACTCAACGTTCCCTTCAGCCACAGTTACCACGATATCCTCATTTTCTTCAAAGGCGTTCACATTAAATGAGGTACCCAGCACTTCAATCATGGCTTCATCCGCAACAATCACAAAAGGCTTTTCCTTATCCTCCGTTACCTCAAAAAAAGCCTCCCCTTCCAGGGTAACTTTTCGCCTTGTTCCTTTGAATCCGGTCGGGTATTTGATGGTCGAGTTTTCATTCAGCGTAACCAGCGTGCCGTCCGGAAGGGTAACGGATAAGACCTGCCGGTCACCGGTTTTGCGGACCTGCTGGAAATCCGGACCGAAGTAGTAGATGGCAAATGCAGCGGCAAACAACACCAGGAATACGGCAGCCATTTTAGAAATATTCCAGTAGGAAAGTGACCGGGTATCCCGTTGACGGGTTCGATCCCGGAAGTGAAGAGCCTTCTGTTGCCGCTCCCATTCCTTTTCGATATTGATATCGGCCACATCGTTTATCCGGTCCATGGATTCCCAGGCCGCTTCCATTTCTTCCAGTATTTTCCGGTTCCCGGGATCACGCTGCAACCATTGTTTCAGGGCTGATTCTTCAGTAGGGCTGATCTCCCCGCTGATGTGTTTTGTCAGCAGTTCATAAGGGACAATATTTTTTTCTTCATTACTCATTTATCGGTTTACCTCTAACACACATGTACAGTTAAATACCCTGATGTTCATTCGAAAATTTTTATAAAAAAGATCATTAATAATGCGATTATCCCCAGGTAATCGGCCAGTTTTTCTTTCAGAATCTTCAGGGCCTTGGACATCTGCGTTTCTACTGTTTTAATACTTATATCAAGTTCAGATGCGATTTCCCTGTATTTTTTTTCCTCAAAACGGCTCAGCACAAAGATCCTTCTGCATTTCTCGGGCAGCTGATCAAGTGCCTGATGGATCCTGTTCCTCAATTCTTCATTTTCCAGATAATCTTCATGATCAATATAAGCATATAAATTACTTTCACCATCCGGAAGACCTGCTTCCACAAACTTTTTATTGTCCCTGATGTAGTTGAGGCAACGGTTATGCACGGAAGTAAACAAATACGACCGTATCGAGGTTTCTACATGAAGATCCTTTCTTTTCTCCCAGAGGTTTCCGAAAACCTGGTGGACAATATCCTTGGCCTCGTCAAGATCCCTGGTGTATTTCCCGGCAAAAGAAGTTAGTGGAATAAAATATTCCCTGAATATTTCTTCAAAATACTTTTCGTCAATATTTTTTGCGATCTGTCCGATAACCTGCAATTAATCAAAAAACCCAATATAGTAAAAATCAGTCGTAATTTTCTACTATCCAATAATTTCTACTCAATAATCTGGCCAATCAGAAATAAAGTTGGCCCGCGCGGGGGGGAGGCTTTTCCGGTATTAAAACCCGGAAAGAGAGAGGCTTTCCTGATTGTAACAGTCCGGGCGTGAAGAGACTTTCCGACTATAAAAACTCCGTTAGGGAGGTGTTTCCCTGATGAGTAAACCCCGGAGAGGGGGGAAACTTTCATCATTATAAAACCCCGGAGAGGGGGGAAACTTTCATCATTATAAAAACCCGGGAAGGAAGAAACTTTCATCATTATAAAAACCCGGGAAGGAAGAAGCTTTCCTCATACCCGTTTTGAGTCATGGAGTCACGAAGTCATTGATAAATCCGGTATCTAAAACCCCTGAACATCAACCGGGAAATAACGGATTGTGATATTTCCCTGAAGATCATGAACTTCGAAAACCAGGTCCAGATGATCCACCTCATGGGTCTGCAGATTATCGGCTTCCGTCTGGGAGAGGGTGTAATCGATCATAGGGGCTATTTCCCATCCTCCGTCCTGATTCAGATAGCCATCAAGGGTGTTCTGGGGGATCTCGATCAAAAACAGTTCTTCCTCGGCAATCCTTTCATGGGTATGTTCCTCTTCCGGTTCTGCCAGCATTATTATAACTTCCTCCAATCCATGCAACGTCGCATGTTCGGGATCGGTAATGATGCCCTCCACGGTAAAGGGTTGCCCAACCGCTATGGATAGCCGGTCATTGACCAGGTTGGACAGGGTAATATTGGCCATGCTTTCATTGGTAATCAGGATCTCGATTTCCACCGTGGAATCATCCTGGTAGCTGGTGGCGTTACCCTGCCCATCAATGGCCTGTACAATAAAATGATAGGGACCGGCAAAAGCATTATCCACTATCCGGATTTCATTTTCCAGGATCACGGTGTACATAGTGGTTGCCGGAAGCTCAAAATTATTTTTATAGACAAACTCCTGAAGATCGGGATCCTCATAAATCCTTCCGTGACCATGATCGTCGAATGCGTTATGAATATCTATGCTGAAAGTAGCCAGCTCCATATTATCCGTAAAAGTGGCTTCAACCATCACAGGCTCACCGGCCGGGATCATCTCCCGCAATTCCGGATGGATCAACTCGATTGCCGGAGATTCCAGGTCCGTGTTTTCGTCATCATTATCACAAGCCGTGAAAACAGGGATCACAGCCAGCAGCAATACCAGGGATACAACGTTTTTCATATGTTACAATTTTTGTTTCAATCTATTTAAAAAGAGTTTCACTGTCGATGATCTTTACCGATTCGATGTTAAGACGGTAGTTTTCCACCATTTCATCTTCCCTGGTTATGGAAGCAGGTAATCCTTCCCTTACCAGATTGGAATAGGTCATTGGTGAAGGCAGGTTTTCCCGCAAACTTTCCGCAAGAGGTCCGGCTTCACTGTCGTCGGTTATGATCGATACATACATGTTCTCTGCCTGAAGATGTTTCCTGATGGCCCTATTCACATCTTCAAGAGTAAGTTCGGCAAGCAGCCTGTCCAGTTCCTCGATATAATTTTCACGACCGTAAAACCTGGAATCCATGAGGTATCCGAGTTCCCTCGATGGAGTCTGAATATATAATTTGATATAGCTTCTGAGAAACTGCCGGGTCAGCTCAAAATCGTCCTGTGTCATCCCGTTTTCCACCAGCATGTCGATCTCTCTGATGGCAAGCCTGAGGGCAAAATGGGCATGGCCCACAGCAATACCCTCCAGTTCGGGATATTGGGCCTTCAACTGATCGGCGATCTGCACCGGCCTGATCCATAACGAAAAATAATTCGAGTGACGCGGGACGTGCGGCAGTGGCAACTGATAGCTGCCCCCCTTTTCATACCATTCTATATACGTGTAATCCCCGTAGTTCATGGAACGGGCCGAACGAAGCTTCTGGTAAAGCTGACCGTAGGATTTTCTATGCTCCCCAAGATATGAATTGGCCACCATCAGTGCGGCAAATTGGTCATCTGCCCGGTTGATATACAGCGGATATCCCCCATATATGGCCGAGCCAAGGGCATCCTCCTTTTCGATGATCTCGATATGGAATCCATCCGGCATGTCGATTTCCGGAGCTTCCGGCAGGGTGGATTCCAGTCCTGGTAAATTTTCAGCATCTTTCAGGATCTCAGACTTTAAATTTTCATCATAGTTGCCGGCCAGGCCGATCATCAGGTTATCGAGGGTGAAAAACCTTTCAAAATGATCCCTCACATCCTGGAGAGTAATATTTTCCAGTCCGGAGCTGGTGCCTGCCACCATATGCTGGTAGCGGGTACCCCGGAACAGGAGATCTTCCAGTGCCATCTTACTGTATTCTTCATCGGAAGAAGCCTTGATGATCTGGTTCACATAATTGAGTTGATTGGATTTCAGGCGATCGAAATCCTTCTCTTCAAAGGCGGGATCCAGCAACATGGTCCGGATTATAGAATAAAAATTGCGGGCGAACTTATGATGCACCTCAAAAGTAAATACCGAGACCTCCTTATCCACAAAACTGGAATATTCACCGGCCATAGGATATAAAAGATCATCTATTTCACTTTTGGAATAACTCGTCGAGCCCCCACCGGTTACCAGGGAGGCGGTCAACCGGGTCAGCCCTTCCTTTCCTTCCGGATCCATCATGGATCCCACATTGAACATATATTTAATGATCAATACATTCGATTTTTCCTTTTTTAATTCGACAAGTTCCTGGGCCCGGGTCTCCGCTACGAAGAAGATAAGAAATAAAATTACCGGTATGATCCTTGATGTTTTCATGATACACCTCCTTCTTCTTCAGGTGAAATGGTTGAAATGGTCAGTTTTTCAGGCACCAGGTATTTGGCGGCAACTTGCCGGACATCTTCGACCGTAAGTTGTTCGATCTGGTCGTAATATTCATTCAGCGCTTCCGGCTCACCGGTTACCCAGATCATATAGGACAATGCTTCTGCCAGGGAGGTGGAGCTGTTTAATGATGTGGCAAACGAATACCGCATATGAGCCTTGGTATCTGCCAGCAGTTCAGGATCCACTCCGTTCTGCTTGAGATCGTCGATAGCCGAGGCAATCTGCTCTTTTACATACTGAAGATCTTCAGCCTCCCGAAGGGTGGCGCTTACGGTAAACAAAAACGGATCCCGGGTAAACAGATGAAAACTGTTCAGGCTTCTGGCCACACGCTCATCGATCACCAGTTTCTGATAGAGGTCGGACTTTTCACTGAACAGGATCTGGGAAATGACCGATAACGCCGCATTATCTTTTGACCGGGGATCAAAAGCCGGTGATTTATAATTCAGTGAAAGGTAAGGTGGATAGTTTCCAGTCTGAACATGGGCGTACCGTGTTTCGGTCTGTTCAGGCTCTTCCGGGATATCCGGCTGATAATCACCTTGCTCCCATTGCCCGAAATATTTTTCAGTAAGCTGCTCAACTCTTTCGGGTGTCACATCACCGACCACCAGGATAGTGGTATATTCCGGCCGGTAAAAACGGTCGAAAAACTTCAGCGAATAGTCATACTGGTTTGGCATGTCAACTATATCTTCCCAGAATCCCATGGTGGTATGTTCATATGTATGCTCCGAGAAAGCGGTAGAAAGGGTTTTTTCTGTCAGTTTCCGTACCGGGTTGGCGTAACTTTTGGTATACTCTCCCTTTACCGCACCGGCTTCAGTTTTAAAATCATGCACGGAATAATTAAGTTTCAGGAACCGGTCAGACTCTACTTCAAACATCGTTTCAAGTTCTGCCGCATTACCGGTGATATGATAAACCGTTCGGTCGAACCACGTGTTGGCGTTGGCAGCCGCACCGATCGATTTCAGTACCCCCTCATATTTTTCCGTTGGATATTTATCTGTTCCCCTGAACATCATGTGTTCGAAGAAATGGGCAAACCCGGTCTTCCCGGCCTCGACCTCCTCCCGGGAGCCGGCCCGTACAATAATGTAAAAGGATACTATTCCGGGGCTTTCATAAGGTACGGTAACGGTCCTCAATCCATTAGCCAATGAAGACTCATGGATCTCGAATGGAAATACTTTATCTCCGGTATCTCCTTCCTGAGTTACAGGCCTGCAGGAGGCAAACAGGGCCACTAATGTGATTATGATGTATATTCTCATATAATGTGAAAACATTTTGTTTATAATATTGTTTCAGGATCGTAAAAATAAACCATGTGACATTTAATTAAAAGAATTACCTTCCCGCGAATCAGTTATTTTTGATTTTTAATGGCATGGTAAGGGATATATTTATATTCCTCCCCTGTTCGGGAAGGTTCAACCAGCGGTACCGGCTCAGGTGATTCATATAAAAAGTGTTCAATATATTCTGAACACTGAACAACAGTTCTATATCCTGATCTCCAATCTGCACTACACTTCCCCCTCCGGCGAATAATAATACATATCCCTCCGTAGGGTTCTCATTGCGGTCTACCCGGTTTTGTGCAGCTGCCAACCGGGCTCCCAGATGAAAACGGTTATTTTTGAAAACAGAAAAATTTTCCGTAAACCTGTATTCCACTTCCGTAACACCGGATAACGGAGGAGTGAAAGGCAGGGGCAGATCCGTATCCAGATTGTAATTCCAGACATATTCAATGCTTGTTTCTATATGAAAATTTTTCTGAATATGATAATCGATATAAAGCTCCGATCCGGCATAGATCACATCGTTTTGGGTATACTGGAATACCTGGCCTCCTCCCGGCAGCGTGGAAAATTCTGAAACGGGTCTCAGGTAGATAAAATCGTTAAAGAAATTAGCGAATGGTGAAAGGCTGACATGAAACACTTCTTTATGATAGGTAAAATTCAGATCAAGTTGCCATCCTCTTTCCTGACTTAATCCGGGATCACCACGTTCATGCCTGAAAGTGCCATGATGAACCCCATTCGCTGACAGTTCGCTTGGCGTGGGGATCCTGAAGCTGGAACCGATGTTGATCTTTACATTGAAACTGTGACTGGGGAAATAGGAAAGACCGGCAGCCCCGGACAGGTTATAAAAATTCTTTTTTATATCCGGATTCCTTAACACAGAATCACCGGGATCTTCGGTGGAAAAATCAGACTCATAATGCTGCTCAATATCGATATGGCCATAGTCGTATCGCAATCCGCCGTTAAGGTTAAGCACTTCCCCGATCGATTGCTGTGCCTGTATAAAAAGACCTGAATTAGTGGTTGAAAAGGCCGGCAAAAGAAATTCAAACCCGTCGAATGTATTTTTCTGGTGCTGAAACTGCCCTCCGTAAACCAGTTTGCTGTTATCATTAAGCACCTGGTTGTACCGGAGGTTGCCGCTGTAGGTATAAAGATCGAGACCAAGGGCCAGGTTACCATCCGGAGTGGGCTGATAGCCATGTGCATGAGGTTCACCCATTTCATTCCGGTCGTTATGTTGAAACCCCAGGCTCATTTCAAGCCAGTTTCCTCCCAGGAGGATATTGGAAAGGCTGATGATCTTAAAATGATCGACCAGCTGCCTGGGTAAATTCACATCCCTGAAGTCACCGTCATTCTGCAATTGGTATTCACGGGGAATACCGGTGGCCCCCGGGAACAGCCCGGCCTGGAGGTGATAATTGCTGACGGTAACCGTACTGAATCCCCAATTCTTCTTAATGCCGGCCATACCACTCAGGTTAAGCTCACGCCCTGCCGTATTTTTCAGTCTGCGGCTATTGATGGGAAGCAGATAACCGTTATAGGTAAACTGATCGGCCGGAACCCGGTAATCGCCGTAATCCTGAACGGTAACCCTTCCCTGATACACAAATCCCGAAGTATTGCCTTTAACCATGGCGGATGTACCCAGAAGATGGTTGTTCGATTTATAAAACCCGGCCACCTCTCCATTCACTGTATTTTCACTGGCCAGGTAAGGCGGATTGATCACAACCACACCACCCAGTCCATCGGAACCGTAAAGAAGAGAAGAAGGCCCCTTAACGATCTCGACCTGTTCGGGGCTGAACTGATCGATCTCAAGGCCATGGTCGGCACCCCACTGCTGCCCCTCCTGCTTGATCCCCTGATCGGCCACGATCACCCGGTTGAAACTCAATCCCCTGATTACCGGTTTGGAAATACCCACACCTGTGTTGATGGTATTGATGCCGGGAAGTTTTTCCAGTGAATTCATGAGGGTGCCGCCCGGATTTTTTTTAATAAAATCGTCGGAAACAGTCTGTACCGTCAGGGATTTCTCTACGGGGCCGGTTTTGAACGGATCACTTTCGATAATGACCTCCATAAGCTCGACCGATGATGGTTGTAACTCGAAGACCACGTCGTCAATATTCTCATCCAGTTGCACGAATTTAAACTGGCTTTCATAGCCAATATATTTTATATGAAGATGGTAGCGTGCCGGTTTCAGATTGCGGAATTTAAACCGGCCATTCATATCGGTGATGGTGCCCAGAACAAGCTCGTGAATATAAATTTCGGCTCCGGGCAAAGGCTCTCCATTTTCCTTATCGATCACTTTCCCGGACAGATAATAGGTAGGGGCCTGACCCTTCAAGGTATCGTAAAAAAGGCATGAGACCAGCAATGCCAGTCCAGTATATTTAATTATAGAGGATATCAAAATCTTTCGATCACCTGCTCACTCAGATATGGATGTTTTGATCAACATCCCTCTCCTGACCAGTTCATTTAAATAATTTCCCCAGAAATCCGGATTTCAGCGGTTCTATTTCATAACCCGCTTCCTTTACTTTACTGATAATGTCTTCTTCAGATACATTGTCCGACTTGACCTCCAGCACTTTTCTTTTATCACCGGTATCCACCTTCCATTCTGCATCGGAAAGCTGATCAAGATAGGGCGAAACCGTACTAACACATCCACCGCAATTAATATTGGTCTTAAATTTATAGGTTTTCATGATCAATCAATTCTTTTTCTTTTAAGTCGTAAACTGTTGGTCACCACGGATACGGAGCTAAACGCCATGGCTGCTCCGGCGATCATGGGATTCAGCAGAAACCCGTTAAGGGGATATAGCACGCCGGCTGCCACAGGTAAGGCCAGCACATTGTATGCAAATGCCCAGAACAGATTCTGGTTAATTGTTTTTATGGTTTTCCTGGAAAGCATGATCGCGTTTTTTACATGCTGAATATCCGGTTTGATCAGCGTGATGCCGGCACTTTCCATGGCAATATCAGTGCCACTGGCCAGGGATATGCCGATATCGGCTTCGGCAAGTGCCTGTGAATCATTGATCCCGTCACCTACCATAGCCACGGTCCTGTTTTCTTTTTTCAGATCCCTGATAAATTCGCCTTTCTGATTGGGAAGCACCCCTCCTTTGTGTTTTTTAATGCCTGCTTCCCCCGCGATCCGGGCGGTGGCTTTTTCATTGTCACCCGACAACAAGATGGTCTCAATACCCATGCCGTGCAGTTCATCGATGGCCTTAACCACCCCTTCCCTCAGCGGATCATTTACGGTAATGATGGCGCTCACTTCCTTGTCATTGGCAAAATATACTACCGTGGCAGACTGGTTAAGCAGTATCTTCTCTGTCTCCTCCAGATCAGAGGGTACTACAATACCATTTTCATCCATAAGATCCCGGGTTCCGGCCAGGTATTTTTTGTTTCTAACCCTTCCGATAATGCCTTTCCCGGGTATGTTTTCAAATTCCACTTCTTCGTGCCTGATATCTCCTGCCTGCAGATGGTCGAGGATCGCTTTGGCCAGGGGGTGCTCAGAACGCATTTCCAGGGTTGCCAGTATCTCTTTTTCCTGTTCGGGAAGACTGCTTTCCGACCACATGATCTCCGACACCACGGGCTTGCCTTGCGTGATGGTTCCCGTCTTATCCAGCACCAGGGCATCTATTTTATGGGCCACCTCCAGGCTGTTCGCATTTTTTATCAGGATACCCATTTCAGCACCCTTTCCGATACCTACCATCAGTGCGGTCGGGGTAGCCAGGCCCAATGCACAGGGACAGGCAATGATCAGTACCGTGATCAGGATCAGGAAGGCATAGGTAAATTGAGGATCCGGACCGGCCATGAACCAGACAGCCGAAGCGGTTAACGCGATCACTATCACCGCGGGTACAAAGATGGCGGCTATTTTATCCACGATCTTCTGGATTGGAGGTTTGCTGGCCTGGGCTTTCTTTACCATTTCGATGATCTGGGACAGCAGCGTATCGCCGGCTTCTTTTTCAACTACCACCTCAAGGGTGCCGTTCTGGTTTATCGTACCGGCATAAACCAGGTCATCTTTGATTTTGGAAGCAGGAATAGGTTCACCGTTGATCATACTTTCGTCCACAAAAGAAGAACCGCTGGCTATATATCCGTCGAGTGCGATCTTTTCACCCGGTTTGATCACCATGATCTCACCTTTGGTCACTTTATCGATCGGTATCTTCCTGACAATACCCTCGCGGATCACCTCCACGGATTTGGGCTGGAGGCCCATCAGCTTTTTGATGGCCCCCGTGGTTTTGAATTTCGCCCTTTCCTCCAGATATCGTCCAAGCAATATCAGAGAGATGATCACGGTTGCCGACTCGTAATACACATGAGGTTTCAGGCCGAACTGTTCCAGATATCCCGGATAAACGGTATTGAATAAGCTGAAAACATAGGCTGTGCCGGTACTCAAGGCGACCAGTGTATCCATATTGGCGGTAAAATGCCTGGCCTTTTTTGCCGCAATGACAAAAAACTCGGCCCCGGCCCAGAACAATACCGGTGTGGAGAGCACAAGCTGAAGCAGGTTTTCATGGGGTAAATACCCCTTGAAAAACATGGACAAAACAAAAACCGGCAGGGTCAGCAATAACGCCCCGAGTAATTTGATTCTTAATCTTTTCAGCCGGCCGGCATATTCCATGCCGGGACTTTCGTCCGGTTGGGTTACCACCTCGTAACCGATACCTTTTGCGGCTTTCCTGATATGATCCAGACTGATCTGATCGGGATCGAACTCGATATAGACAGATTCATTGGGGAAATTCACCGTAACCTCATTCACTCCCTCCTGCGCCCTGAGATACGATTCAAGGCTGGAGGCACAGGAGGCACAGGTCATCCCCTTTACCGAATAATTCTCCCTGGTTAATACCTTTTCCATTATAATCAATAAGCAAACTTACGAATTATTACGAAATATTATGAATAAGGATACCTTACCGGATATAACCGTATCGATATGGAATGACATTCCGGGGTAAACACCTCAAATCAAATATCACAAATCACAAATTGAAAACCGTGTGTTGCGAATCGCAAATCAAATAATCCTCAATGATCAATGAATATTCAATCTTTTGATTTTGGAATTTATTAGATTTGGTATAACCGGAAAAGAAAACATTCAGTTCTGAGTTATCTATCACCACTGGAATATGAAAAACAGTTATCAAATTTTAAAAATGCGGCTTAATAATTTGTCCGAAAAAATGTAGCAATTCCATACTGAAGGATTTATAATTTATTGAAATGATCGTTCAGAAATTAATCGGATATTGGCTTTTGGAATTTAAAATCGCGAGTCGCGAGTCGCGAGTCGCGAATCAAAAATCGATTTTCAGGATCAGACTGACATCAATTCCGGTTCGAATATTTTACTAGGCCAAGGCTGCACGGCATATTTGCCTTGTATACCCCGACAGGTAGATCTTTCTAAAAATTGAATTCAAGCAGTAAAAGCGTAATATCGTCATCCATTTTCACCGGGCTGGAATAGCGGATCAGGTCTTTGTCGATCTGATGAAGAATGTGTCCGGATCCTTTTCTGGATAAAGCCAGGAATTTTTTCTTCAGTCTGTCTTCGGTGTACATTTCACCGGCCTGGTTTTTCTGCTCAATAATGCCATCGGTAAAAAACAATATTTTATCCCCGCTTTCGAGCGAATACACATTCTGTTCGAATGAAGCATGGTTTTTTATACCCAGTGCAGATCCTTTCAAAGAGAGGTTGAGAAGAACATTCCTCTCCTTTTTATATAATAAGGGAAAATAATGGCCTGCCCTGGCTATGGTGATCTCCCGTTGATTCAGATCAATAAATGCATAAAGGCATGAGGCAAAAAGTGTAGATATATCCCTGTAAAAATGATTGTTAAGGCGTGTCAGCAGTAATGCAGGGCTTTCGGCCTCATCTTTTACCATAATCGAAAATGCACTTTTCAAAGCACCGGTAGCCAGTGCAGCAGTTATACCATGCCCCATCACATCGGCGATGACCATCCCGTATTTTCCGTGCCCCACTTCCACCAGGTTCAAAAAATCACCGCCCACCTCCTGGCTGGGATTATAAACATAGGTTTGCCGCATTCCTTTAATGGGATACTCCTTATAATTCAGTGTATTTGAATTGATAAAGAAATCCTGCAGTTTCTTTGCACTTGAAAGATCTCTGGTAATCTCTTCCAGGGTCATTGATTTTTCCTGAAGATCATGTTTGGAGGTCGTAAAGTCAGTGGTGATCTTTCTGTACCTTGAGAAAGTAAGCATCAGGCAATTTTTATAAAAGATCCTGGCTATTTCGGTATTGTTCTTCAGAAGGTTATCAAAAACTTTCTTTCTCAGTCTCAGGATCTTCGTATCCTCATTGGTAACAATACTGGCAGACCGGGGCAGGTTATCTATCAGGGCCAGTTCTCCAAAATGGGCCTCATTTTGCATATGGTTAATGATTAACTGGTCATGGTGATTTACCGCTTTCAATACCCTTACACTTCCCCGCATAATAATATATAATGAATCCCCTACCGTACCCTCCCTGATAATATAGGATTCTTCAGGATAGGCCTCCTGTTCGAATAAAGGCAATATGATCCGGAGATTATCTTTGGAAAGTCCCTTGAAGAGCGGTACGTTTCTTAAAACATCGATTGCCTTCATTAACCATGTGTTTTAACCATGAAAAAGCGGTGCCCGGTCTTTTTCCGGGAAAAAAACCCGTCGTACAGATCTGGCTTTTCCTGCAGAAATAAAAGGATAAATGGATCTATATCCTGTGTTCTATTTAACAATCTGCCCACTCTTCCTTTAACAGGATCAGGGTCTTATAAGCTGCGGTTTCAGATCAGTCAGTTCGGAAATTTTAACCGGTCGCTGCTCTTCTATGCTCTTCCGGGCTGCAATACCGATCAGGATCGACATGGCGCCGTCACGGCTACCGGCTGCATGCTTCAAAGGATCAGGCATATCCGGATTCCGGAATATCTTATCCTGTAACCTTTTATCCCCGCCGCCATGGCCTCCTCCGGACTGGAACACCTTAATCAGTTCATAATCACCGAAATTATCCATCACCATGATCTCATTATAATCTGTTCCCTGCTCCTGCTCCTCCTGTGACATTTCCTGAGCATGAAGTTCGGCCTGATTAACCCTCTCCTCTCTTCGCCATGGAATGCCTTCCCAGGAATCGATCCGTCCCTCAAAACCATTAAAGGCGATCCGCCAGCCCTCATATGGCGAGTAGGTGGTCAATGAATAACTTACCTGTACATCATTGGCGTACTTGATCTGTACCGCCATCTTATCATAAATATCGATCTCAGGTCTCCACAGGCAATTATCCCGTATATAACCATCATGATGTTCATTGGCCACATATAATTTCATATACATATCATTATCGGTGATGTCCCAGAAGAAATCACATTGTGATTTATAGGGGCATCCACGGCACTTATCTCCCCTGAACGGATTATTATGGCCATAATGCTCAAGTTCTCCATAGGCGAATACCTCAACAGGTTCCGAATCGAGCCACCAGTTGAGCAGATCGAAATGATGAGTCGATTTATGCACAAGCAAAGTACCACCCCGGGATCGTATCCCATGCCACCTGCGGAAATAGGAAGCACCATGATAGGTATTGAGATACCAGTGAAAATCTACCGAAGTGGTCGATCCCACCCTTTTTTCAGTCAGCAGTTCCTTGATCCTTGTCGCTAGAGGGGTATACCGGTAATTAAATCCCACAATCAGTTTTTTATCCGATTCTCTCTCGGCATCGAGTATGTTCTGGCATTTTAACTCGTCGGTGGTCATCGGTTTTTCCGTGAGCACTTCCACTCCCATTTTCAGACCCTTTATAATAAATTCATGATGAGTGGAGTCCACGGTGGTCACGATCAGCATATCGGGACTGGTGGTCCTCATCATTTCATCAAAATCAGTGAAGGTGGGGCAATTCACACCCATATACCCTTTTACAAATTCGACCCTGCCCGGATTGATATCGCACAAGCCGACAAACTCAACAATATCGCCATAGGTTTCCACAATTCTTTTTCCCCAGAATGTGGCACCCCGGATGCCCGTTCCCACCAGGGCCACCCGCTTTTTAGCCAAGGTGCCTGCCTTGGATTCAAATGAGGCGGCCGGATTGAAAAGCATACTCCCGGCTACCGCGGTTCCGGCTGTTCCCATAAATCCCCTTCGATTGATCCCTTTTTCTATTTCCATCTTTATAAAAATTAGGTTTTATTTATTTTAAAAATCCGATATATTCGAGCCATCGATCAAAAAATCGACCCCACAAAATACCGGCACAATTTACAACGACCCGCCGTAAAATCAAATGTTAACCGGGCGTAATTTGGAATGAGAAGCTTGTCGGGCTAAAAAAGGTTATGATCCGGCAACATTCCTTATTTCCGGCCGGAATCCGGCTTTGGCCAAGGAAATTTTAACCCGAAAAATTCATAAATTTTTCGCACGAAGGGCCGATTAAGCGCAATTTCTTGATAATCAAAGAATTATATAGGGTTTT
>CAZIXF010000006.1:49404-117295 GCA_964543195.1 uncultured Roseivirgaceae bacterium | reverse complement strand
ATTGCGCTTAATCGGCCCTTCGGGCGAAAAATTTATGAATTTTTCGGGTTAATATGTCTGAAATGGTTATTAATCCGGGGATCGGAAGATTTCAGACCGATGTTTCCTGGTTTCAAGCAGGTTTATTTAAGGATCAATGGAAAAAACATATTTATATTAATCATTGCGATTCATTATGAAAATGGCGTTATTAGCCGCAAAATTTCGGGAATTAATTGAAAAAATTCCAACTAATTTTTTAGACTACTGAAAATATTTATAATTTTCGCGCATTAATAATTGAAAATCCTGAAAAAAACACAATTTAATCTGAGGGAAATTATTTTTGCGGGGGGATCAGGATATATTCAATCAATAAATCCAAAGATCAATAATAACTTTTTTTAACATAAATCTATAAACGTATGGCTGAACAACAACAAAAGGTTAAGCGAAATAAAAGTCTGGTAATTGTTATTGCTGCAATTGCTGCGACCGGTGGACTTTTATTTGGTTTTGATACCGGAGTGATTTCCGGTGCAATTCCCTTCTTTAAGGATTTCTGGGCACTTACTGATAAGCAGGTGGAGTGGATTGCCACTGCCGGTTTGATAGGGGCTATTATTGGAGCAGCATTCAGTGGAAGGATTACGGACGTAATTGGTAGAAAAAAGGTAATCATTGGTGCTGCCGTAATTTTTGGTATTGGCGCCTTATGGACCGGATGGGCCGGATCACCTACCAGTTTATTTGCAGGCCGTCTGTTTTTAGGATTAGCTATCGGTATATCTTCGTATGCCGTACCCATGTACATAGCCGAAATATCTCCGACCAAACAGCGGGGTGCCCTGGTATCTTCTTTTCAGTTATTGATTACCATAGGGATCCTTGTATCCTATTTAAGTGATCTGTATTTTGCCGATGAAGCTAATATGGAATCGTGGCGCCCCATGTTCCTGGTAGGTGTATTACCCGCGATAATTTTGTTTGTCGGTATGATTGCCTTACCTGAAACTCCCCGATTCCTTATTGGAAAGGGACATGAAGAAAAGGGAAGACGTATCTTGCGAAAACTGGAAGAACCGGAGCTGGTTGAGCCTGCCATCGATAAGATGAAAAAGGATATCAGACTGACAGAACAGGCTGAAAAGGTGCGGGGTGAGATCTTCTCGAAGTGGTTGAGAACTCCCTTGTTCATTGCCATTGGGATCATGTTCATTCAGCAATTTGTCGGTATAAACACAGTGATATATTACAGTCCCATTATTTTTGAAAATGCGGGATTTGGTTCAAAAACCGCTGCTATAGCTGCCTCTGTGAGTGTGGGAGTGGTGAATGTGCTGTTTACCATTGTGGCTATGACCGTTATCGATAAAATCGGAAGAAGAAAACTCTATTTTATCGGTACTTCCGGTATCGCTGTATCATTGGTCGCATTGGCGATCAGTTTTGCATTCCAGGAATCACTTGGTGATATGGCCAAATGGTTTACCGTGGGATTTGTATTACTGTATATTGTTTTCTTTGCTGTCAGTCTCGGACCTTTGGGTTGGCTGATCATATCTGAGATCTTCCCTTTAAAGTTAAGAGGTGTCGGAATGAGTATCGGAGCGCTCTCAAACTGGTTATTTAACGCCATAGTAACCTTCACATTCCTTTCTCTGGTAAATTTACTTACCGCAACAGGCGCATTCCTGCTTTATGCGTCTATCGGGGTGATCGGATTGATATGGGGTTACCGGTACATTCCCGAAACCAAAGGTATTACCCTCGAAGAGATCGAAGAACACTGGCATAAGGGTACCAAACCCATTGACATAAAATAATATAAAAATAAACCTTGAAGATCCCTTAGATATCCATTGATTAGGATGATTGCGGGATCTTCAAGGTTATCTACTGTTCATTATATATGGCTGCCGCTATTTTGGAATCGGCGGTTCCATAATACAGGAACCACCTGCCTTTAAAGGGCACCAGGGCCTCCAGGAAACATACATTGCCTACCTGACCCTTAATTTCGTATGTTTTTTCCGGCTTGAAAAAATATTCATCAGAACGGTCAATAACCTGTGTGGGATCCGTTGTACTGAATAAAATCTGTCCTGCCGCATAGGTTCCGTCAGGAAGTCCGGCATCACCTGTTTCAGCATCATTCTTACTGTTATATATCATAAAAATCCCTTTTTCTGTAAGTAGGGGGGGTGGGCCAGGTTCTACCAAGTCACTGTCGAAATAACCTTTTCTTGGACCAAAAATGATTCTGAGTTCTCCCTTTTCATTCTCAAGCGGTTGCCAGTCAATGAGGTTTTCAGAGGTGGCCATGTAAATATTGGTATCACCCCAGTACATCCAGTACCTGCCATTTATTTTTGTGGCAATTATCCTCGAGCCTTCTCTTCGTGAGACGATGGCTCCTGATTTTGACCATAGATCCCTGTATCTGCCGTTCTTGTAATCATCAAGAACGAGCCCATGTTTATCCCAGTTCTTCAGATCAGGACTGCTGGCAATGGCAAGCCTTGCTGTGGTTCCGTCCCAGGCTGTATAGGTCATAAAATATATACCTTCTTCATTCTCGACAAGGCGTGGATCCTCAACACCGCCTTCCCATTCAAATTTTTTCATCTGGTCTTCCCGGGGATAAAACACCGGCTCTTCAGATTTGATAAAATGCAGTCCATCCTCGCTGACAGCATGACCCAGCCTGGAGGTGCCGGCAAATTTGCCGGTCGTATCTTCTGCCCGATATATCAAATGGATACGGTCTCCTCTAACTACAGCCGCAGGGTTGAAAACATCTTTTTCTTCCCAGAACACTTCCTTATCCAGGATAGGGCATATAAAGGATAATTGATCAGAGGGTGTAAGGACAGGATTCAGCCTGTCAACCTTGACAAAGGGGCCCCATTGCCAGGCAACATGATCATTCCCGGATTCAGAAGAAGCCCGGTCTGAATTTCCCGGCTTGCAACTGATAAGAAGTAAAAAGAAAAGGACCAGAATATCCGGATATTTCACCATGATAATTTAATTTTTTATATTAATGAATGGTATTAAATCGTCCCCCCGCATTACCCGGGAGGCTCTTCTTGACAGATCTGAATTTCTGATGTGGAAGAAGATTTTCATCAGGGTATCGAATTTTTTTCGATCTTGATTAATAAATTTGGCTATTTGTACTGTATTCTTTTTGGAATGCTCAATCGCTAATTTTTTGCTAAAATCAATTGACATGCGACCGGGGATAATTGTTTTTAGAAAGATAAAATATTTTTTTTGTTTAAATTGCAAGCGGAATGAATTTATACCAGATCCTGAAAATATTTATTCTCCTGATACCCGTTTCCATAAAAAGTTACGGACAATGGCCGGTCATGGAAAACGGTCGATATCTGAATCCGGCTGATGAAACATTGCCTTATGATTTTGTTGATTTTACTGGTGAGCTGTTTAATTTTGATAAAGGACAGTTATGGCAGTTTTCATTGGAAGGAGGACTATCATTGTTTGAGGACAATCATGGTTTTTCGGTGAAGGTGCCGGTTGTTCGTTCGGAGTATATTGGAATTGAAAATCTATCCGGCCTGGGAGATATCAGTGTTCAGTATAAATTATTAACCTATGAATCAAAATTAAGAGTAAGAACCTTAGCTTCATCCGCCTTATATGCAAATTTCTCTTTTCCTACGGGAAATCAATTTGCAGGCCATGGTGCAGGAGTTCCCATATTATCCCCCGGATTTATATTAGCCTACAGGCCGGTTCAGGAAATAGCGATATATCCGGACTTCAGATATACCCATTCATTTGGAAGTGCCAATATAGAATGGGGGGCCGGGGTTCCCGGAGGGATTCCCAGCGACCCGGATATAGACAGCAGAAAAATACGTGTGGTGCAAAGTGAAATTTTCTTTAATTATGAATTCAATGAGACCTGGTTCGGTATTGCTCCAGGTTATTTTTATGAATTTAATCAGCGCGAAGGTACGTTAAACATTAGGCCTGAGTTGGGAAGATTGTTTTCCAGTTCACTGGCCATTAAGATAGGTGGAATGTTTTATGTACTGGGTCGGCGAAGACTGCTCAGCTGGACCAGTTTTAATTTGAAGTACATTTTTTAGAAAAGTTTTAAAATAAGATTAAATTGAATAAAATTACATCATAGATTTATCGGGTAATTGAAGAATGCATGTCTACTGCAAAAATTATTTTTTTAATTCTTTGCCTTCTAATAATAGATAATGCATACTGCATTGATATTAACCAGGCTAAGATAATTCATCCAAACCAGCCTGTCAGATCCCTGGTTTTGAATCAATGGACTGCTGAAGATGGATTGATTTCAAACAATCTCTCATCAGTTAATATTGATTATCAGGGATTTATATGGATTACCTGTTATAATGGGACAATAAAATTCGATGGTAAATCTTTTGAGTTGCATGATTCTGAAGATCTCGAATTTTTACATTCCAATGCTTTCCTGGATATGTTTTTAGGTTCCGACAGTACGGTGTGGTTTTCCACCCAGGCCAGCGGAATCGTTCAATACAGGAACTGGCATTTTTCATATCCCGAATTTAACAGGGAACTTCCAAAGAACGTAAAAGTGGTCTTTGAAGACAGGAATCATATACTGTGGATCGGTACGAATAACAGTGGATTATACTTTGTTCAGGATAATAAACTAAATAAAGTGCATAATTCCTGGCTTGAGGAATCTACCATCATGGATATAAATGCCGATACAGAAGGAAACCTATATATTGCCACATTTAACGAAGGGCTCATTAAAAAAGAAGGAGAACTCTACACAAAATTTGATACGGACGACGGTATGTCCTCCAGTGATGTGAACTGCATTTATATAGATTCCAACAATACATTATATGCCGGAACTACCAATGGCTTGAATATAATCAAAGAAGATCGCGTGATAACGGATAATTATTTTGAAAATGTTGAGATCAACAACATCATTGAAGATGGATTTGGTTCAATATGGTATGCTACTGAAACAGGTCTCGCCAGGACCAATGACTTTTATAATATTCAGGAGTTTTTTACCACCCATGATGGTTTACCTACGCGTCAGGTAAGTGATCTTATTTTTGATTTTGAAGGAAATTTGTGGTTAACAACCAAAAAAGGAGGATTGATCAGGCTCAAATATGGGAATTTTGTGAAGTATACCGAAACCGATGGACTGGCATTAAACCTGGTGAATATAATAGAAGAAAAAGAACCGGGCACCTATTATGTAGGTTCCGACGATGGAGCAGTTAACATCATTAAAAACAAGACGATTTTTGATTTTCCCATAAATACGGATCTGAACAGTAACGGGGTCAGGGATATATGCTTTGTAGATAAGGATGAAGTATGGATTGGGAGTTACAGTGGCATATTGATCAAAAAAGGTGCTGAGGAAAGATTATTAAATACGGAAAATATATTACCGGTGAATGATGTGCGCCGGATCCGCAAAGATAGCCGAGGTAATATTTGGGTGCCCACACGATCCGGAGGATTATTGAAATTTGAAGATAAAATGCTGTCCGGGGAATACACAAAGGAAAATGGATTGGGATCCGATTATGTGTTATGCATCCAGGAAGATAAGCAGAAGAACATCTGGGTGGGTACTCATGGCGGTGGACTATCTAAAATTGATCCTGACGGGCAAATCTCTTCATACAATATATATGAGGACCCTTCCGGAATTCTAATTTTTAATATTTACGAAGGGGAGGACGATCTCTTGTGGCTGGCTACCAATGTGGGAATATTTACATTTGATGGAAAAACATTCAAGGAAATTATTTTGAACAGTACACATCAGAATGATACTTTTTTCGATATAATATTTGATGATGTGGGGGGTGTTTGGTTCACTTCCAATATAGGACTTTACCGGGTTAATAGGTCCGATCTGGAAGCATTTTTGTATGGAGAGGCCGGCGATGTGCGAACCACCGTATTTGACCATAATGACGGACTTGAGAATAAGGAATGTACAGGCGCTACCCGTTCATTAAAAGGTTCTGACGGAAAAATATGGATACCCACATTGGGTGGTGTGGCCACAATCGATCCGGCTAATATTGCTAAAAACAGGATCGAGCCCCCGGTATATATAACCGATTTTCTGACCGACCGTTCAGGTGAGTTTATCAGTGAAGATCTGATGTCCGGCAATTTGGTGCTTGAACCTGGAAACTTCAGATACCGTATAAAATACACGGCTTTGAGTTACCAGGCTCCCGACAAAGTCCGGTTTAAATACAGGTTGGACAAGACGGATAAAGACTGGACAGAAACAGTGAATGTGCGTGAAGTTCAATACACAAACCTGCCTCCCGGTAAATATACCTTTCAGGTGATCGCCAGCAACAACGACAATATCTGGAATGAGGAAGGCGCCAGTTTTTCTTTTAGAATAAAGCCTTTTATATACCAACGTGTAGAAGTGTATGTCATAGGTATTGCCTTATTATTGTTATTAGGTTGGTTTGGATACCGTACCCGGGTCAATGTTATTGAGAGAAGGAATAAGGAACTTAAAAAAGTTAATGAAGAACTCGATAAGTTTGTGTACAGTGCCAGTCATGATCTGAAAGCTCCTTTGAATTCGGTTCTGGGCCTTGTCAATATTGCCAAAAAAGATGGACCTACCGGCAATATGCCTCTTTATTTACAGATGATTGAAAAAAGTATAAAAAAACTGGAACGTTTTATAAGTGATATAATTGATTATTCCAGAAACGCCAGCGTATCTGTAAAGATAAACAGGGTGGAATTTAATAAGATCGTTGAAGAGGCTGTGGAAGAAATAAAATATCTCGACGAAGAAAACCGGATCAGAAAGGAAATACAAATTGAGGGGAAAGGTGATTTCCATAGTGACGAAAGAAGGATATCGGTCGTGATTAATAATCTGTTGTCCAATGCAGTAAAATACCATGACCCGTCAAAAGAGGATCAATACGTAAGCATAAAAATCGGTTTTAACAGTAAAGAAGCAGAAATCATTATAGAGGATAACGGAATGGGAATTTCCCGTGAACATATAAATAAAATATTCGACATGTTTTACCGGGCCACTGATGAAAATAAAGGATCGGGTCTCGGTCTGTATATAGTTAAGGAAACCCTCGATAAACTCAACGGCAAGATAAGGGTCGGGTCGGAAAAAAATAAGGGAACAATTTTCACACTTAAGTTGCCTTCCCTTTCTTCCGCGTAAAGAGAATTAAGTTGCGGTATCGTCGCTGTTTTTTCTTTTAATTTTACCGGATATGCCAAGAATATTTGCACTGATTATCATTAGGGCGCCAAAAATTTTATTTAAGGGCATTTTTTCACCTAACCAGAAATAACTCAGTGTCATGGTCATGGGTATCACAACATAAAAAATTATACTGGTAAAGGTAGTGGGCAATTTAGTAGTCAGATTTATCCAGAATGTATGAGCCAGAAAAGTACCGAATATACCCAGGTATAAAAGACTGTACACATCTACCATTTGCAGATCAAAATCCAACTGATTGTAAAAAATCAGGAAAAGAGGAATGGCAAACACATATTGTCCAAGTGAACGGATATTATTTGATATATGCTGGGTTTTCTGGTGCAGTATCGGCAGGAAAGCAAAAAGCAATCCACTTGTAATACTCAACAACAGCCCAAGGGTAACTTCATTCGTTAAGGTGAGTTCCGGAATAATTACGTAAGTTCCGGAAAGTGCGATTACAAGGGCTAGCCAGTCTGTAAGTCTTGGTTTGTTTTTTAAAAAGATCCAACCCAGAAGGATCAGATGAATGCCATAGGTAGACGCCCCCAATATACCGATTGAAGCAGTAGCTATTTTAATGCTGTAAAAATAAGTTATCCAGTGCAGGCTGAAGATCACGCCAATAATGACCAGGTTTTTCAACTGGGAAAATCCCGTTGGCATTTTTTCCTTTCTAAGCCAGATCAATCCTCCCATTAAAAGAGAGGCCATTAATAACCTGACCATTCCAATGGTTATGGGATTGGCCGATGTGAATTTGATGAATACGGGAACGCCTCCCATGAATACCAGGGTCAATGCCAGTTCGAATGAAAGCCGGAAATTCAGTTCTTTCAAAATATTTGCGCGCTATATTCCGGCGCAAATATATTAAAATTAAGGGCGCATCACCTGGAAAAAGAAAATAACTGTCTGTTTACTAATTACCGGTTTTCGTTTTAATAAGGATTACCCCATTCGCTCCCTGCATTCCATACATACTGGTAGAGGATACATCTTTTAAAACCCTCACCGATTGAATATCATTAACATCCACCTGGGAGGCAGCACTCTGATAACTGTTGCCCACCCGGTTGCCGTCAATTACATAAAGCGGTTCAACGGTGTTGCTTACGCTGGTACTGGTTCTGACCCTCACGGTTACATTTGAACCAGAACCTGTGATCTGAACACCCGGAAGACGTCTTAGATAATCCGATAATTCCAAAGTGGCATTTTTTACATTTACTTCAGATGAAGCATCAGACCGATTGGTCTGCTGATCATTGCCTGCAACATTTGATTGTTGGGTTGAGGCGCAGCCCAATGAAAAAATGACGATCACTAAAAGGCCAATAAAATTTCTTAACATAGTTACTCCTTTTGATGTTAATGAGTTATACGAAAAAACAAATCGGATGGATAAAAAAACCATGAGTAAATATACTGATCTCTTTCATCAATACTCATTTAATCTGTTACTGATCAATTTATAATCTGTTACTGATCAATTTAGCGATCGGGGCAGGCCTGTGTCATTTTATTTTAAAACCGGCTCCCATCCCGGGTCTGGAAAAAAAATGAATATGGATTTTGTGTTGGTCATCTCACATCCACCCGGTCAACCGGATCATTGGTATGATATCCAAAGTAAACCTCCGGGCAAATTTCCTGTCAGATTATCCGCGAATAATGGCCTGAATGAACTGTTTTTTAATATTTAATGGATATTTTTACATGAAATTATGTGTTCAAATGAATTCATTCTTACGAAGTAATTTTTTTAGCCGATGAAGAGGATCCTGGGGTTGGCAGGTTTGATATTTTTTAATGTATTATTTACCAGTGCTCAAAGAATAAACAACGACTATATAATAAGAATCCAAAAAGCTGATTCGGAGATCATCATAGATGGTGAACTGAATGAAGCCGCGTGGATACAGGCTGATGTGGCGAGGAATTTTTATATGGTCCTGCCAATGGATACTTCCAAAGCGAAGATGAGGACGGACGTGAGGGTAACCTATGACCAGGATAATTTTTATATATCAGCGGTTTGCTTTGATGACTTACCGGGAGGATATATTGTAGAATCCATGCGGAGGGATTTTTCCTTTGGATTGAATGATAATTTCCTTGTTTTCATCGACCCGTTTGATGACAGGACCAATGGCTTTTCCTTTGGTGCAAATGCTGCCGGTGCCCAGTGGGATGGGTTGATGTATGGTGGCGGCAGCGTGGATCTGAGCTGGGATAATAAATGGAGCTCGGCAGTTAAGAATTATAAGGATAAATGGATATTTGAAGCCCGGATCCCATTTAAATCCATTAGGTATAAAAACGGGATTACGGAATGGGGTATCAATTTCAGCCGCCTCGATCTTAAAGTCAATGAAAAGTCGGCCTGGGCTCCGGTTCCGCGTCAATTTCCTACAGCTTCACTTGCGTATACAGGAATCATGCAGTGGGACGAACCTCCGCCTGTGAGTAAATCCAATATTTCGATAATTCCCTATCTGGCGGGCGAGATGAGCAGGATACATGAACTGAATGAAGATACCAAAAGAGATATTCGTTTTGGAGGGGACGCCAAGATAGCGGTTACCTCTGCCTTAAACCTTGACCTGACGGCTAATCCTGATTTCTCTCAGGTCGAGGTCGACCGGCAGGTGACCAACCTGAGCAGGTTTGAATTGTTTTTCCCTGAACGACGACAGTTTTTTATCGAGAACAGTGACCTGTTCGCCAGTTTTGGTTTTAGAAATATCCGGCCATTCTTTTCACGCCGGATTGGTCTGGAAAGTCCCATATATTTTGGCGCAAGGTTAAGTGGCAAAATAGATGAGAACTGGCGGATAGGCGCCATGGATATTCAAACCGGTTCAGTGGACAGTGTGAGTCTTCCGGCACAGAATTTTGGTGTATTGGCATTGCAGAGGCAGGTTTTTGCCAGATCTAACATATCAGCCATCTTTATCAACAAACGATCTATTAACTATAATCCGGAAACTGATCCCGGAGGATATTCCAAATATAACAGAAACCTTGGGCTGGAATATAACCTTGCTTCTGCAGATAACCTGTGGAATGGTAAATTCATGTTCCATAAATCGTTTTCTGAAGGCGTAAACCAGGATGACTATACAGGAGCAGTAGATCTGGAATATGATGCCAAAAAGATTAATGTGGAATTCAGGCAGGAATATGTGGGAGAAAATTATAATGCTGAAGTTGGATATGTGCCGAGAAAAGCCTATTACAGGACTAGACCAGAGATCAGGTATAATTTTTTCCCGAATTCCGAAAAAATAGTTAGTCATGGTCCCTTTCTGGCTTCATCCATTTATCTTGATCAGGATTTTAACTATATTGAAAGTGAATCCTGGATCGGGTACGGGATTCAGTTTCTGAATCGAAGTCATTTGGCTGTGTGGTTAAGCGAAGATTATGTTAAATTAAGTGATCCATTCGATCCTACCAATTCAGGAGGTGATTCATTAGTTGCCGGCACAGGTTATAATTGGAATGCCGCAGGATTGGAATATAATTCTTCACCAGGGAATCTGATCACCTATGAAATATCCTCTAGATATGGGGGTTATTATAATGGTAAACGTTTCAATGTTAGTGGTTTTCTGGGTTATAGATTCCAGCCTTACGGAAATATAAATATGTCCTTTTCTGTAAACGACATCGAACTACCGGAACCCTATAACGACGCGCTCTTCTGGCTTGTCGGACCACGGATCGACGTGACCTTTACCAACAATATATTTTTGACCACTTTTATCCAGTATAATGAACAGCTCGATAATCTAAATATCAATACGCGATTTCAGTGGCGTTATAAACCGGCTTCTGATTTTTATATTGTTTATACGGATAATTATTTACCATCCAATTTCAATGTAAAAAGCCGGGCCCTGGTATTTAAGTTTACCTACTGGTGGAATATCTAGTATTAAGAATGCATTACGGAATTCGGTCACAGGGAAGATAATATTTATGAAAGGGAGAAATGAGTTTTATGATCTGGAATTTTAGTCCTCTATTTCCCGGACATTGCTGGAAAGGTAGTTTTTCAGAGGCGGTTCAATAAGTTGGCCGGTGTAAAAGAGATAATCGATATAGGTACGGTAGATCTGCCACTTTACCTCCTGCATCATTCTATCGATACGAAGCACAGTTTTGTTTAATTTTATCACGTCCGCCGGATCATGGTCGTATATATCCTTCGACATTTCCAGTATTTTGGATCGAGGTTCTTCCTCAGTGAAGTTATCATATTGATCCAGTAAAAAGGCCATTTCAAGTTTGATCAAATCCCGTTGTACAGTGATTTCAGATTCCCTTTCCTGTACATCAGCCTGGTCATCGATAAGCTGAAGTCTTCTGCGATTGAGGTCTGGCCTGTCGGGGTTGGTCAGCGGTAATCGAACACCCAACTGAAAACCCAGGTGTTCATCAAATTCATTGCCTCTGTCCCGGTCGAATTCAGCCTGTATGAAACCAATGTTACGACGGTTTTCAGCTTTTTCAACCTGAATGCGTTGTTCTTCCACCTTAAGCTCCTGGTGCAGATTATCCACCAGCAGATCGTTTTTTCTCTCATTCTCCACATCATGGATCGTCTGCAAGCGGTTTTTTATGGCCTTCACGGAAATGATATCAAATACCCCCGGATCTACATCGCCATCAAAGGTATGTTTATGTCTGATCTTTTTTATTATTATATCAATGTCGTGCTGAATAGCACTTAATTTCATTTTTACTTCAATCTGATCTTCTAAAGCATCAATATAATCATCAACAGAAAATTCCGGGTTGCCGGCAATGGTTACATAATAGTTTATTTCCTTTTCAAGTATAGATAACTGATTTGTCCTTAGATCTTTCAAGCCATACATTTCAAGAAGGTCAATGATCAGTTGATATCTTTCTTCAAGAGCACGGTTGAGCCCCGCCTGGTATTCGGATAACATATAGTCAAATTCAACCTGGTAGTATTTTTTATTGGCTGCGATCTCAAACGGGTTGGTGGGACCTAAGCGAAACCGGTATTCATCCGGAGAAAAATTAAAATCATTGGTCCTTGTTCTTAATTCAGTTCGCTGGATCCATGGAGTACGGTATGGATTGGATGAGAGGAAATCAGATTTCCACCGGTAATTAACCATGGATATATCTGATTTGGCACCTGCCAGAAACTGATCAACCGAGAACTGGGCTCTGGAAGCAGCCCCAACCATTATCTGAATGATCAATACGATTATATAGTTATAAACTTTCATCCGGTACTTTTCCTTCTGACAAAAACTTTCTCACCATTTAAAAATTCATTGTTTTCGGGTATCTCAATAAAGATCTCCTGACCCCACATGTTAACCTGTTGATCAATCAGAAGCCGGTTGGGATAACTTACTATACGGGAGCCTATTTCTACAACCTTCCCGGTAATGTTGTAATTCCTGTTGCTCGACTCAACACGCACGGAATCCCCTACCCGTAAATTGTATTTGTTTTCTTCATTCATATAGGCTTTTATGATCCTTGGATACTGCTCATAGATCGATAAAATTGTCTCAAACGGGGATTTCAGCTCACCTGCCTGAGCCATCACATCTCCAATGGTACCGTTTATGGGAGAATAATTTTTCAGTATGGTCTTTTCCTGGTTCAATAACGCTAGCTCCTGTTCAAGTTGTGCGATCCTCAGCTCATAGATTTTCGTTTCTGTGGATTTTCTTTCAAGAAGCTGGTTTATCCGTTGATTATATATTGCTATGGTTTGCTGCTTTTCATTATCCAATGCGTCTATCCTGAGCTGGATTATACCTTTTTCTGATGAGGCAGAATCCGTTCCGGATTGAAAGGGGGCTTGAAAAGTTGAGATCAGGTTTTGATTCTGTGATTGTTGTTTTTTTAATTGAAGTATTTGATCTTCGATATCGGATATTTCGGATTTTTTTTCCAGTTGAAGCTGACGTATCTCTGCATTGATGTTGTCCACTACCATCTTTTTTTCCTGGAGCGTAGAATTCAATTCATTATTTACTTTATCTATGTCATAGAGCAGATCAGGTCTTTCAAGTTCGATTAGTAATTCTCCCTGCTTCACATCTTCTCCCGGCATAATATGAACTGCCTTGATTTTTACCGGTTTTTCAAAACTGACCGCAATTTTTTGAGGTTCAACCTGGGCTACAATGGCATCGGACTGCCTGATATAAAAAAAGGAAATCATCAGGAGAAAGAATCCTGTAAAAATCCATGCCAATATAAATATATTAAACCTGTTCATATCAAACCCGGTCTACCGTACCCCGGTTGTTTATCCGTACATCGGTAATATAATCTTTTGAATTCAAGATCCTGAAAAATTCTTTCCGGTCCACATTTTTTTTGATATTGACCCGGTATTCATATTTCTCGGCACCCCTGATTTCCCGTATATCCATAAGCCTGAAAGCATTACAGAACTTCCCCAAAAGCTCCTCTATAACACTGATACTTTCTTTTTCAGAAATGACAAAGGAAAGATTTACATCATAAAAATCAGCCTTGCCAAATGGCGAAAGATACAAAATGAAGGATATGAAGGTAAATACCCCTGTTCCGGCGATTGCTATGGAAAAGCCATGTACACCCGATGATATTCCGACGGCAAGCGAAGCAAAAATGTAAATGATATTTTTTGGATTGGTGAACCTGAACCTGAACCGGATGATGGCCAGCGCTCCCAATATACCCAATCCTCTTGCAAGGCTGTCACCAATGGCCATCATGATCATAGCGGCTATGATAGAGATCAACACGATTGCCTGAAAGAGGTCTTTCGAATAGTTCAGGCCTCTGAATGTATAGCGGTAAGTCAGCGCTATTACCGTAGCCAGAAAAAAGGATAATAATAAAGCAAAAATCGCAGCCTCTATCGAAGGAAATTCGTAATAGGATCGCTCAGAAAAAAATGGTTCCATGAATATAGATATATATTATTAACTCATAGTATGACTTGAAGTCATACTATGAGTATTAAATTATATACGCCTCGAATTTAATTAAAATGCGGTTGTTAATAAATTATTATGTAAAAATTAAGCAAAAATTCAAATCACATATGTCCACCTATCTTTTTTAAGGAATATATATGTCGGTGTAATAATTGTATATTATCAAAAATATGCCAGTTCGTCATTTATGAGCCTGATCGGTAACCCATCCGAAACGGGCCATAATTTTTTTACTGATCCCCGCAGACGGTTAAGCAGGATGTAAAATTCACTTCGTAAAAACGGATAAATTTTATTAGTTTTACAGTTCTATTGTTTCTTTATGATCAAGGATAACTTCAACCGCGTTCATGACTACCTTAGAGTATCGCTGACCGATAAATGTGATCTGCGATGTTTCTATTGCATGCCTGAGGAAGATTATACTTTTTCTCCTTCAGAAAAGCTGATGCAGGCCGATGAGATCATGTCCCTTGCCCGGAAGTTTGTTAGCCTTGGAGTGAAAAAGATCAGACTGACAGGGGGTGAGCCGTTGGTGAGAAAGGATGCGGCAGATATTATGCTTGCCCTTTCCGATTTACCCGTTGAGCTAACACTGACCACGAACGGTACCCGCATAAACGAATATTTCAATGTGTTGAAACGATCGGGAATCGATTCGGTAAATGTTAGTCTCGATACCCTTCAGCCATCAAAATTTATTTTTATGACCCGCAGAGATCATTTCAACAGGGTATATAAAAACATCGATCATCTAATGGAAATGGGGGTGCATGTGAAAATTAATATGGTGGTTATGAAAGGATTGAACGAAATGGAGATCCCGCATTTTGTAGAGTGGACTAAAGACAGGCCTGTTCATGTCCGCTTTATCGAATTTATGCCTTTTAGTGGTAATAAATGGTCATCGAATCAGGTTTTCACCTGGAATGAAATATTGCAGTTGATTGAAAAGCAGTATTCTTACCATCCATTGCAGAATGATGTGCATGATACATCAAAAAAATATCAGGTGGTCAATCACACCGGTACCTTTGCGGTGATAAGCACCATGAGTGCTCCGTTTTGCAGTACGTGTAACCGCATGCGGTTAACTGCGGATGGAAAAATGAAAAATTGTCTCTTCTCGGGAGATGAGTTCGATTTGCTGGGTGCACTGAGAAATGGACATGATGTTATACCATTAATTCATCAGGCGATAGGCAATAAAAAGAGAACCCTCGGAGGGCAGTTGCCAGAGGGATACAGGAGAATTAATACTGAAGAGATTAAAAACAGAAGCATGATTTCTATCGGTGGATAAGATCTGACGGAATTTATGATATTCAAGGTATCGGTTGGTTTTTGCCAGATAAGCCCGATTTAAATCGTAAGTAAATTAAAGATTTACGAAAAATGTAATTTTTGCTTATGAGCGTGAAAGTGATCTTTTTCGGTCAATTGGTAGACATAACAGGTGTTAACGAATTAACTGTGGATGATATCCATGAGACCGACCGCCTTATAGACCGGATGCAGGAACTCTATCCCGGACTTAAGGATATGAATTATACCTTTGCTGTAGATAAAGTATTAATGTCAGGGAACACATCCCTTAAGCAAAACAGTACGGTTGCCTTTATGCCTCCATTTTCAGGGGGGTAAGATATGATCTCGGAAAAATTCAATAATCGATACGAAAGACAGATCAAACTGCCTGAATTCGGCCGGGAAGCTCAACTGAAATTACTTGATGCGGGTGTGCTGGTAGTCGGAGCAGGTGGACTGGGTTGCCCCGTGTTGCAATATCTTGCCGGAGCAGGCATTGGCAGGATTGGAATAATGGATGACGATACAGTCTCTCTGTCTGATCTTCACAGACAGGTCCTGTACAGTGAAGATGATGTGGGATCCTTAAAGGCTGAAAGAGCCGGAATATTCCTGAGCCGCCTGAATCCGGATATCCGGATTGACGTCTACCCGGAAAGATTTACCAACAAAAACGCTTTCAATATTCTCCGGAACTATGATGTTATAGTTGACGCTACGGATAATATTTCTTCCCGGTATATGATCAATGATGCCTGTGTATTGATGAACAAACCGGTAATTTATGGTGCTATTTCAAAATTTGAAGGTCACCTGGCCGTGTTTAATGCGGTCTCCGGCAATCACCAGAAAAGGACAGCCAATTACCGTGATCTTTTTCCCGGGATGCCAAAGGAAGGTGATATTCCCAGTTGTGAAGAAGCCGGCGTGATGGGTATATTGCCGGGAATTATCGGATCGATGCAGGCTAATGAGGCTCTCAAATTGATATCAGGTATCGGACAACCCTTGATCAACAAACTTTTAAATTACAATGCACTCACAAACAGGATGCATGAATTTGAAATATCCTTAAGGGAAGAAATTCCCTTTCTGATTCCCAGGGATCAGAAGGCTTACATGAATACCGATTATAATTGGTTGTGTTCCAGTGGCATACAGACCGAATATGAAATTGACTACAGGACCCTCGAAAAATTTATTGAAGAAGGAAGTTTATCCATCGTAGATGTGAGAGATCCCGATGAGGCCCCCAGGATTGACTGGACACCCCATTTACGAATTCCACTTGCCGACCTTAAATCTGCTACAAAAAAACTAACACATCATAAAATGGTACTTGTATGTCAAACGGGTCAGCGTAGCTTGTCAGGAGTAAAGATACTGAATGATATGTTTGATGGCTCAAGGGAAATATACAGCTTGAAGGGTGGGCTTAAACAATGGGCAGAAAGCAGGAGAAATGAAAGATAAAAAAATTAGGAATATTTTTATGGACGGGCCGGTCCCATATGATCTGATCGCGCGGAGTATTGAACAACATAAGACAAAAACCGGCATCGGTGCTCATAGTATTTTTCTGGGGCAGATACGTGGGGATATCCTTGGGGATAAGAAGGTAACGGCAATTGAGTACAGCAGCTATCAGGAAATGGCGCTTCAGAAGATGCAGGAGATCAGGGAAGATGTATTTTCCAGGTATCCGCTTTCCTGCATACATGTATATCATAGCCTGGGAACGGTAAAAAAAGGAGAAATATGCTTTTTTGTCTTTACTTCCTCATCCCACCGGAAGGAAGCCATTGCAGCCTGTGAAGAATTAGTGGACAGGGTAAAAAAAGAACTGCCAATTTGGGGAAGGGAGATTATGGAGGGGGAAAATTATCAATGGAAGAAGAATAATTAGATAAACATAAACGTTGTAAAGTAATGAGATTTCTATCCGTTTCTGCCATAATCCTGATCATTCTTGGAGTGGCTATGCTATACCTCGGATACCGGATCAACGGATTACCTCCGGCCATTACCGGTCTGGGGTTTTTTGTTATAGCCTTTGTGCTTTTCAGTCTGAAAGAGAAACTGAAGTAAATCCAATTCAGAATCTCATCAGAATTATCCCTGAGATTTACTAATTATTAATAAATCTGTTTTTTAAGTACAAAAAACTTTCTGAGATTTACGGATTATTTCAGATCGTGCGATAAAAGAGAAAAGATCGAACCGTTAATTAAGGATGAACAATATTGTAAAGGGAGTTCTGATCATTGTAATAGTCCTGGTAGCAGGCGGGATCATAATTTTTCCTAAAATTGATTTGGGAAGTGAAGAGCTCCCACAGGAGCAATCAAGGGGTGTATCTGAAATACCTGTCCATGTTGATATAATCGAGCCGGAAAAAATTGAAAATATTATCCGCATTACCGGTTCCATATTACCCAATGAATCCATAAGGGTAATCAGTGAAATTTCAGGTAAAATTGAAGGAATATATTTCAGGGAGGGTCAGCATGTAAAAAAAGGTGATCTTCTTGTATCCATAAATGATGATGAGATCGCTGCCCAGATTGAACGGTTAAAATATCAGCAGAAGCTTAATGAGGATAATGAATACCGTCAGCGGCAGTTGTTGGAAAGGGAAGCCATTAGCAGGGAAGAATATGATATTGCGTTGACTACGTTGAACACCATCCTGGCTGAGATCAAGGAAAGGGAGGCAAGGTTGGACAAGCACCATATCCGGGCATCTTTCAGCGGAATTGTGGGATTAAGGCAGGTCAGTGAAGGAAGTTATATTTCCCCACCCGATCTGATCTGTAATCTGTATAACATAAATCCGGTAAAGATTGAATTTGGTATACCGGAAAGATACAGCCTCCAAGTCAATGAGGGAGATTCTATCAGTTTTACGATCGAAGGAGTGAGCAGGATTTTCGATGGCATTGTATATGCTACCGAACCCCGTATAGATCCGGCTACAAGGACGCTGCAGATCCGGGCATTGAGCCCAAATCCGGATGATCTGATGCTGCCGGGGCAGTTTGCTAAAATTCAATATACCCTTAATGTAATTCCTGATGCACTTATGGTGCCTTCAGAAGCCGTGATACCGGAATTGAACGGGCATAAGATTTTCGTGTATAATGGAGGTAAGGTAGCGCAGCGTAATGTAAATATCGGTATTCGTACGGAAAATAAGGTTCAGGTTGTCTCCGGGATAGAACCCTCGGATACGGTGATCACCACAGGTATACTTCAGATCAGGCCCGGAGTACAGGTTTCTATAAAGGAGATTAATTAAAGTATATGGCTAGTTTATCCAGAATAAGCATTAATCGTCCTGTACTGGCCATTGTGATGTCAATCACCATAGTGATCTTTGGTGTTATTGGATTTAACTTTCTGGGTGTGAGGGAGTACCCCAGTGTTGATCCCCCCATCATCACGGTATCAACCAGTTATACCGGCGCTAATGCCGAGATTATAGAAACCCAGATCACCGAACCGCTTGAAGAATCAATCAATGGCATTGAGGGTATTGAAAGCCTTACCTCGGTAAGCCGGGATGGCAGGAGCACAATCTCGGTTGAGTTCGGCCTGGAATGGAGCTTGGAGGCGGCTGCAAATGATGTACGGGACAGGGTATCGAGGGCCATGCGGAATCTGCCTCCTGATGCGGATCCTCCCATTGTAACCAAGGCGGATGCCAACTCAAGTCCGATTATCGTACTGAGGATCTTCAGTCAACAGCGGAATTTGATGGAGATGTCGGAGATTGCGGATAATGTGTTTAAAGAACGTTTTCAAACCATACCCGGTGTCAGCCAGGTGATGATCTGGGGAGAGAAAAAATATTCAATCCGGTTATGGATGGACCCGGAAAAACTCGCAGCATACCAGTTAACACCCCAGGATGTGTATAATGCCGTGAATACCCAGAACCTTGAGTTACCATCGGGAAGGCTGGAAGGTAACAACACCGAGCTCACCGTAAGAACAGTCGGGCGCTTATCCACACCACAGGAGTTTAACAACCTGATCGTAAAAGAATCGGGTGATATAATAGTCAGGTTCAGGGATATCGGCAATGCTGAGTTTTATCCGGAAAATGAAAGAACCATATTGCGGAGTGATGGAATTCCGATGGTGATGACTGCTATTGTATCCCAGCCAGGATCAAATAACCTCGATATAGCGGAAGAATTTTACAGGAGACTGGATCAGATTAAAAAGGACATCCCGCAGGATATCCAGACGGCCATCGGGTGGGATACCACGGAATATATCAGGGAGTCGATCGCTGAGGTACAACAGACCGTATACCTGGCTTTCTTCCTGGTGGTTATGATCATCTTTCTGTTTTTAAGGGACTGGCGGACCACGATCATTCCCGTAATCACCATACCCATATCCCTTATCGGAACCTTTTTTGTGTTGTATGTGGCCGGTTTTTCCATTAATGTGCTTACCATGCTCGGTATTGTACTGGCTATCGGCCTGGTGGTGGATGATGCCATTGTGGTACTTGAGAATATCTATGTAAAAATAGAGTCGGGTGAAAAACCGGTTGATGCAGCTTTGAAAGGCGCAAAAGAGATCTTTTTTGCGGTGGTATCGACTACAGTAGCCCTTGCTTCCGTATTTTTGCCTGTCATATTCCTTCAGGGGTTGACGGGAAGACTTTTCAGGGAGTTTGGCATCGTGGTTTCCTTTGCCGTGATCTTTTCTTCCTTTGTGGCCCTTTCTTTAGCACCCATGTTATCGTCGAGGATCCTGAAACATCGTGAAAAACACAATTGGTTTTATAATATTACCGAACCTTTTTTTGTCTGGCTAAACAAGATCTACTCATCGCACCTGGATACGTTCATGAAGATGAGATGGCTGGCTTTTGTGGTCATTCTCTTATCCGGGATTGGCATTTATTTTTTGATCCGCACCATACCCTCCGAGTTGTCGCCGGTAGAAGACCGCTCCATGCTTCGCATTATGGCTACCGGACCTGAAGGTGTTACTTTCGATTATATGGACCGTTACGTTAGAAATACAGTGGAGGCTGTACAGGAAAATGTGCCCGAACTGGAAACCATTGTGTCGGTCACTTCTCCGGGATTCGGCGCATCCTCTTCTGTTAATTCAGCCTTTATCATGGTCAGATTGGTCGATCCGGAATTCCGGAATGAATCACAATCCCAGATCGCCAACCAGGTGAAAGGAATAGTGGGCGAGCAGACCATGGCCCGTGCCTTTGTGGCCGAACCCCAGTCGATTGGTTCAAGAAGAGGAGGTTTGCCGGTTCAATATGTGATCCAGGCAGCTACCCTGGATAAACTGAAAGAGGTGCTTCCTGCCTTTTTACAAGAGGCCCAGCAGCATCCGTATTTTGATTTTATCGACCTTGATCTGAAATTCAATAAGCCGGAAGTGCGAATTCAGATCAACAGGGAAAAAGCCAGAAGCCTGGGTGTGTCCGTCAGGGACATTGCCCAAACCCTTCAGCTTGGATTGAGTGGTCAGCGTTTCGGTTATTTTATTATGAACGGGAAACAGTATTATGTAATCGGACAGGTATCGAAAGATAACAGGAATGATCCGCTCGATCTGAAATCCCTGTATGTCAGGAGCAATAACGGATCACTCATCCAGCTTGATAATGTAATCATCATGGAAGAGCAGTCTTCTCCACCTCAGCTTTATCGTTATAACCGTTTTGTTTCGGCCACGATCTCGGCAAGTCTGGCAGGCAATATAAAACTCGGTGATGGATTGGAAGCTATGGATCAGATAGCCCGGGAAGTGCTGGATGATTCTTATTCAACAGCTCTGGCGGGTATCTCCAAAGAATATGAAGAAAGTTCAGGAAACCTATATTTTGCATTCGTTTTTGCATTGATATTAATATACCTGGTGCTGTCAGCCCAATTTGAAAGTTTCAGGGATCCGTTGATCATTCTTTTTACCGTGCCACTGGCTCTGGCCGGATCGCTTATTTCACTGTGGTATTTCGGGGAAACCATGAATATTTTCAGCCAGATCGGTATTATCATGCTCATCGGTTTGGTTTCTAAAAACGGTATCCTGATCGTGGAGTTTGCCAATCAGCGAAAAGCAGCGGGATTATCAATAAATGAAGCCATTATCGGGGCAGCAAAGGCGAGGTTCAGACCTATTCTGATGACTAGTTTTTCAACTATTCTTGGAATTACTCCGATAGCGCTGGCTCTGGGAGCAGGATCTGAAAGCAGGGTATCCATGGGAATTGCCGTTATAGGCGGGTTGATTTTCTCTACATTACTAACTTTGTTTGTGATTCCGGGGGTTTATACCTACTTCACAAGCCGGGGGGCCAGAAAATCAAGATTTTAAATGAACAAGACTTAAGGTTCATAATACGATTGGATATGAGATTAAATAATCATACGGTTTTTATAACGGGGCTCCTGTTGATTATAGGAGCGGGTAATACGGGAATAGCCCAGGATACACTGGAAATATCAACAGCCATAAAGATCGGACTGGAAAACAACTATGATATTAAGATCTCGGAGGGAGTAAAAGAAATAGCCTCCAATAACAATACTATTGGGAATGCAGGTTTCCTGCCCACACTCGATGCCACCGGATCCAGGCGATTCACAGTCGAGAACACAAACCAGACCTTTGTTACCGGACAGGAGCAGGAGAGGGCAGGGGCCAAATCGAACAACTGGTCAGGAGCGGTCACTCTTAACTGGACTATATTCGATGGTACTACCATGTTCTTTAACAAAGGCAGACTGGAAGAGCTTGAACTGCAGGGTGTAGCCATGAATAAGTTTGTGATACAGGACATAGTGGCACGTATTGCGAAAGAATTTTATACTGTTGCCCTTGAGCAGTTCAGACTGGAACTGATGAAGGAAAACATCCAGTTATCGGAAGAAAGGATCCAGATCGCCAGAAACAAATATGAATTTGGCAAAGCCTCCAAAATGGAATACCTGCAAGCCCAGGTGGATCTCAACCGGGATAAATCCAACCTGATGATCCAACAGGAGAACCTTGCCGCTGCCAAGACCACCCTCAATGAACTTCTGGCCAGGGATGTGACTCATGATTTTTATGTAGAATTTGATCCCGATCTTAATCTGTCGCTGCAATACGAGGAATTAAAGGCTGAGATGGAAGCCGGTAACCCCGAATTAAGGGCATCAAGATACCAGGTAAATGCCTCACAGCTCGTTCAGAAGGAATTAACAGGCGAACGCATGCCCCGGTTTGGATTGAACCTGGGGTATAATTATGCCAAATCTGAAGCAGAAGCCGGGTTTTTGCTCAATCGTCAATCCAGCGGCATCACCTACGGTGTTTCCGCCTCATGGAATATATTCAACGGGTTCAACCTGAACAGGAGGATACAAAATGCGCGCATTACCGCTGAAAATTCACAATTGAACTATGAAGCCCAGAAACTCAATCTGGAAAAAGAATTATACTCCATATTTATCAATTACCGGAATAATATACAACTGCGTCAGTTGGAGGGCGAGAACCGGGCGGTAGCGGAAGAGAATAATGAAATTGCCAGGGAAAGATACCGGGTGGGAAATTCATCACCCCTGGAACTCCGGGAAGCCCAGATCAATTTGCTCGAAGCCAATCTGAGATATTTAAATGCCATCTATTCGATCAAGACTGCCGAGATCGATCTCTTATCGTTATCCGGTCAGTTAATCGATTAAAATATCCCTTCACAATTTCCTCACCAGGGAAGCGATCAGGAGGATGGATTAATCCTCTGCTTTATAATAGCTCATGATAATCTTTTCAAAAAGGAAGTCCGGCAATACCTTTTTAAGCCTCATACCCAGTTTTTGGGTAAAATAGCCTACATAATAATTTCTATTGACTTTCCTGGATTTAAGTATCTTGTCGACCACCGGACCGAAAACCTCCGGTGAAAGGCCCTTTTCCACGTCCCTTTCAAGTTCTTCGAAAGTACGCCTGAACTGGTTACCATACACCTTATCATCTTCAGGAGCTGAAATGACCCGGCGTTGACCGATCTCCGTACGTACATCACCCGGATGCACCAGGCATACCTCGATGCCAAATCGGTTTACTTCAAGTCGAATGGTTTCGGTAATGATATCGACTGCGGCCTTGCTCGAACAATAGATCGACCTGAAAGGAAGTCCCATAACCGAGCCGATGGAACTGATGTTGATAAGGTGACCTGAGCCCTGTTCCCGCATGATGGGAAGTACAGCCTGACAAACGTTAATTGTTCCGTGCACATTGATGTCGAAGACCTTCTGAAAATCTTCCTGGTCCACATTCTCAAATGCTCCTACAGAGCCGATGCCGGCATTATTAAGCACGCCATCGATCCTGCCTTCTTTTTTATATATCTCATCTATTGCGGAACGCACCATTTCTCTGTCTGTTACATCCATGCGGATAGTTTCAAAATCGTCTGAAGGCCTGGCGGTACGACTGGCCCCGTAAACAATATAGTGCTGCTTTGACAGGTATGTTGCTACCGCCTTTCCAATGCCTGATGAGGCACCGGTTACAAGAATGACCTTATTCATAATCGACTTTGGAAAACAGATTGAAATTTAAAAATACGATTAAAATATTGAACAATGGATTAATTACAACGAATAACCCGATATGTCTGCCAATTTTTTTTGTTTGCCGGAATGATTATCTTAAAGGAAAATTAATATGAACAATTTTTTAATTTATTTCCGTCCGGCAGGATTAATTTTTATTTTATTCCTTTCAGCTGCCCATTTAACCGGTTGTACTGCCACCGGTCCCGATAATGATCATTTTGAATATGCAAAATCCCGTGCAGATGACCTCAAACTGAGCGTGTATGTCACCGCTCATGCTGCCGAAAGGTTGTTAAGTACAGAAGCAGGGAAAAGGGAAGCCCTCTCCCTGATGAAAGCCAACGGCATCTCCAGGATATATCTGGAAGTATACAGAAGCGGACTGGTCGTTCCACCTGAACTTCTTCAGAAATTAGTTCATTTTTTTAAAAGAAATGACTTCGGGGTAACCGGAGGAATTGCCACGGTGCCGGGTGATACTTTCGGTGTCAGGCAACAGGCACGGTACGGTTGGTTCAACTGGGAAAATGAAAAAACACAACGGGATCTAAAAGAAGTGATGACCATGGCTGCACCGCTGTTCGATTCTTTTATAGTCGATGATTTTTTATGTACGGCCGATACGAGCCTTGAATCGGAAAAAGCAAAGGGTAACCGTTCCTGGGCCGAATACAGGCGCGATCTGTTGACGAGACTTTCCAGTTCAATATTCATTGACCCGGTAAAAGAGATCAATCCGGATATCGAAATGATCATTAAATATCCCCAATGGTACGACCGGTACCATTTATTTGGATACGATGTGGTCAAACAGAACAAGCTTTATGATAAAGTATATGTGGGTACGGAAGCAAGAGGTCAGTATACGCCAAGGTTCGGATATGTTCAGCCTTATGAGAGTTTTATCAGCTATAGATGGATGTCGTCCCTGGCCGGTGAAAAAATGGCCGGAGCCTGGTTCGATCATATCGATTGCAATGATGTGGATTTTCTTGATCAGGCCTACCAGTCAGTCCTTGCCGGCGCACAAGAGCTGATTTTGTTCAATTATTTCAATTTCATTGAAGGACACCGGGGACAGCATCTTTTGCGCATGCACTTTCAACACCTTGCCGACCTGGCCAGGGTGATCAGTAAAGGTCCGGTGACCGGGGTGCCGGGTTACAAGCCTCCCGACAGCGATGCGGGCGGAGACCTGTATGTGATGGACTTTATAGGCATGTTCGGGATCCCGCTGGATCCCGTATCTCAATATCCTGAAAAGGCAAAGACCGTATTTTTACCCACTCAGGCAGCTGCCGATGCGGAAATTTTTAATAAAATACAGGAAACACTTGATGGTGGAGGCAGGGTAATAATTACTTCAGGATTTCTCGCCAATATGCCGCACGGTGAAAAAATGGCTGAAATGGCCGGACTATCCTGGCCGGTTGTGGCAGACCCTTTTAATCTGAATACAATTATGACCGGGGATAATCTGCAGACAATTGATCATGGGCTCGATCTTGAGGCGGATCTGAAAACGGCCGGTGCTGAAGTGCTGCTTTCTGCGGGTGATGCCCTGCAACCGGCCCCTTTCCTCACCATTAACGATGCCGGAAATATAGTGGTAATGAACTGCCATACGTTTTCCCAATCTGATTTTGATGCCGTGGGGGAGGTCCTGCTTTGTCCCCGCCCACTGGGGTTATTGAACATTCCGGAAAACTGGTCAAATAAAATCAGGGAGGTTTTTAATCAGGATATTAATTATTATATTGACGCTCCATCACGGGTAAGTTTTCAGCCCTTCGGTGACGGCGAATTTATGTTACATAACTATAATAAAACTGAGGAAAACATATCACTGGTAGCAGAAGGAGCCGGCCGCTATATGGATGTACTCACAGGTGAAGAATGGATACCGGTGGATGATACGATTGATCTGAATATGGCAGCAAGGTCACGGGTCTGGTTAAAACCCCGGCCATGAGCCAATTTTTTATTGATATGAAGTATTTTATAAAAGTATGTATTCTAACAACCCTGATTTTTGTTATTTTTCAAACTGGGTCTGCTCAGGTCAGGATACAATTCGACACAAAAGTGGAACCTGTTTTTCATGGTGTAAAAACTATCCGGTCAACCTTTGCTAAGCTTGAAATTCCCATATCATTTGTTTCATATGATGGAGATAATTCAAATTCTGATATTCTGGTTGTATCTGACGGACAAAGGTACAGGGAACTTGCAACCCGGATCTCTGAACTGAAGCCTGCGCAGGTAAAAGAGGAGGGATTCCAGGTTATCAACGATAAGGGGCGGGTGATCATTGCCTCAAAAGATGGTATTGGAGCAATGTACGGGCTGATTGAGCTGGATGAGCACCTCCAGCTCAAGGGTAGTCTTGAAAAGTTCGAATCTTCCATCAATAATCCGCATTTCGAGTACCGGATCATTAAGTTTAATCTGCCCTGGTATCCCTATCGTGACAGCCCTGCCACCAGGTTGCATCTTCAGACCTGTAAGGATCTTAAATTCTGGGAAGAGTTTCTAGATATGATGGCTGTAAACCGGTTCAACGTGTTGTCGCTGTGGAACCTGCATCCTTTTACCTATATGATCAGGGCGGAGAATTTTCCCGAAGCTACCCCTTTTGATGATTCCGAATTGCAGGAATGGAAGCGTTTCTGGAAAGCGCTTTTTAAAATGGCCGCCGACAGGGGGATCCAGACCTTCATCGTGAACTGGAATATTGTGGTCTCACCTGAATTTGCTGAAGCGTATGGCGCAGAACAGTATAATGACCGGTCGGACCTGGTAAAAAGGTATACCCGCGAATCGGTTACACAGGTGATCAATGAATATGAAAATCTTACCGGGATAGGGGTTACACTGGCCGACTGGATGAATAATTTCGAAGGCAGCATGTCGGCCAGGGAAAGGGAAGACTGGATTGAAGATACTTTTGTGGCCGGCATGAAGGATGCAGACCGGCCCGTTAAATTTCTGCACCGCTCCGTACTTTCCGGATCGCCCATCGAAATGAGGAGGGTGATCAATAATGCCGGTCTTAAGGAGCCCGCCCTGGTCGAAGTAAAATTCAACTGGTCGCACGGTCATTCCATGCCTCACTTGTCAATCACCCACGATTATCACTCCGGTGAGATCGATGAACGCTTCTGGGAGCCGATGCCCGAAAACTACCGGATACAGTGGATGGTGCGTAATGAGGATTTTTTTATTCTGCGCTGGGGTCAGCCGGATTTTATAAGGAAGCATATTGCGGTGAATGATAAACCCTATGTGAATGGCTATTTTATCGGCTCGGAAGGATATATACCTGCCCTCGATTATTCACACCGTATCCGGCCGGAAAAGACCTGGCAGTATGGATTTGAAAAACAATGGCTGTTTTATAAAGTCTGGGGAAGGTTGCTGTATGACCCGGACACCCCGGATCAGTTTTTTGCCGATAGTTTTAATCGCCGATATTACCCGGAGTATGGTGAAGTTTTGCTAAAAGCCTATTCACTGGTATCCAAAATGCCTTTAAGGCTGGCCTCTTTTTACCGTTCCACATGGGATTACACCCTGTATTCCGAAGGCTTTCTGGCCCCCCGCCGGTCAAGTCCGGACACCTATTATGACGGATCTTCTGATTTTATATCGATCGATGAGCTGATCTTTCATGAAACGCTTGATCCGGATCTTATTCCGATCGTGGAGTTTGTAAAGAGTAAGGTTGAGGGAAATGAGATTCCCCGGGATAAAACCAGTCCGTTTGAACTTGCCGAAGAACTGGAAAAGGATAGCAGGGAGGCGCTTAACATAACGAAAAGGATCGGTGATGATCCCGCCATACGAAAAACCGTATTGATATCGGAATTGGAGGATATTAGAACCTGGGCATATCTGGGTCTCTATTTTTCAGAAAAACTGAAAGGTGGCGTGGCCCTGCAGACCTTTCGGCTGACCGGTGAAGAATCGAAAAAAGATGAGGCTGTTGGGTTTTTGCAGGCCGCTGCCGGTCACTGGCAGAATGTGGTTGACCATACCATTGACCGTTACAGGCCGGTTCCGCATGTGAGTATCCCTGAAAATTCGGAAGAGTATACGGCTTTTTCTTGGAAATATTTTTTGCCGGAGGTTAAACGGGACATTGAAATTGCCCGTTCCGCAACATTTGAAAAAGATAAAAACAATAAATAATATGAAATCAACAATTAAATTAATCGTTACGGTTTTGGTTTTGACGGGATTTTTCATCCCGGTATCCATTGCCCAGGAATATGACCTTCTGATCAAAAACGGGCATCTGATCGATCCTAAGAATAACAGGAACGCCGTGATGGATGTGGCCGTGCTGGATGGTAAGATCAGTGAAATTGGCAGGGATCTGCCTGCCCAGGCCGCGAAAGAAGTGATCGATGCGTCCGGCATGTATGTGGTTCCCGGGCTGATCGATATGCATGTTCATGTATTCTGGGGTACCGAACCCGATGCCTACATCGGTGATAGTTATACCAGTGTTCAACCCGATGCCTTTTCATTCCGGTCGGGTGTGACTACGATGGTGGATACAGGCAGCCCCGGATGGCGTACATTTGAGAAGTTCAGGGAACAGACTATAGAACATTCAGCCACCAGAGTGCTCACGTTTCTCAATATTGTGGGTTTCGGCATGAAAGGAGGTCAGATTGAGCAGAATTTGAGGGATATGGATCCGGAAATGACTTCGTTCATGGCCAATAAATATCCCGAGTATATTGTAGGAATAAAAGTGGCTCATTACAGCGGACCGGAGTGGGATCCTGTGGAAAGGGCAGTAGAGGCCGGGAAAATATCCAATGTACCCGTCATGATCGATTTCGGCGGTCATACCCCTGAATTATCCCTTGAGCGTTTGTTGCTTGAAAAACTGAGGCCGGGAGATATTTTCACACATGCCTATGCCCACGTCAGGGGCCGGACGCCTGTGGTGGATGAGAACGGAAAGGTCAGAGACTATGTGTGGAAGGCCCAGGAAAGAGGGATCGTATTTGATGTGGGGCATGGAGGCGGAAGTTTTCTTTTCAGCCAGGCCCTGCCGGCCATGGAACAGAAGTTTTTCCCGGATGCTATCAGCACAGACCTGCATACGGGAAGCATGAACGGGGGAATGAAAAATATGTTGAACGTGATGTCAAAATTCCTTAATATGGGGATGTCACTGGATCAGGTCATAGAACGGTCGACCTGGTACCCGGCAAGGTATATTCAAAGGGAAGACCTGGGTCATTTGAGCAAGGGTGCTGAGGCCGACATAGCTGTTTTAAGCCTTGCGGAAGGAGAATTCGGTTATATCGATACGGGAGGCTGGAAAATAAGGGGGAATAAAAAACTGGTATGTGAACTGACACTGATGTCGGGAGAAGTAATGTGGGATCTGAATGGACTTTCAAAGCCTGTTTGGGAGTCAGAAGAGTAGGAATATCAGAAAAATGCTGGAGAAATAGAATATTGATTTTTATACCTATTGATAAACAATTTTAAACAACACAATTTTATGGAAAAAAGAGAAAATACCACACGCAGAAGAGCAGTCAAAGGATTACTGGCTTCAATGGCCGCCTGGTTAGGCATATCCCAGGTGAGTGCCGGACCGGAAAAAATAAGCTCATCAAAAAAATTGGTGGGCACAGTTGAAAAGGACCAGGATGTGCCGCTGTTTTCCAGCGCGGTGGCACATGGCAACTTGTTATACCTGGCGGGCAAGGGGGCTCATTTTGATGGCGATATTACCGCCCATACCGAGCACGTGTTGAACGAACTGAAAAAAGAACTGGAAAAGAACGGATCATCGATGGAAAAAGTGCTTAAGGTCAATGTATATCTGCATGATATTCATGATTATCATGCCATGAATGCGGTATACAGGGGAAAATTTGGAAAAAATCCTCCTGTAAGGACTACCGTGGCCACTTTTGGTGGGGTACCGGGTGATTCACTGGTAGAGATCGACTGTATTGCAGCGCTGAATTAATTTAAATCACTAAACACTTAAGAAGATGATCAACAGAAGGGAATTAATAAAAAGATTATCATCGGTGCCCTTCATGGGTAGTGTTTTCGGAGCCGGATTATTGATAGATAATCCCGCCCATGCCTATGTTCCAAGAAGAAATTATTTCAAGGAACTGGGCGTGAGAACGTTTATCAATGCGGCAGGTACCTATACCTGGATGACCGGATCATTGATGCTGCCAGAAGTGATGGATGCCATCGCCTTTGCCTCCAATGAATATGTCAACCTGGATGATCTGCAGGACCGGGTAGGCGAACGTCTTTCGGAGCTTCTGGGTTGTGAGGATGCAGTCGTTACGGCAGGAGCCGCTTCTGCCATCACACTTGGAACTGCCGGTGTATTGACCGGTATGGATGAAGATAAAGTGATCCAGCTTCCGGACACCACCGGTATGAAAGATGAGGTAATCATCCAGAAGAAACACCGGATTGTTTATGACCATGCCATACGCAATTGTGGGATCAAGCTGGTTGAAGTGGAAACCAGGAAGGAGCTTGAACAAGCCATTAACAAAAATACGGCCATGCTCTGGTTTCTGAATGCCAATAATTACCTGGGCAAGATACGGGATGTGGATTTTGTTGAGATCGGGAAAGAATATGGCATCCCTACTTTCAATGATGCCGCAGCCGATGTGCCACCTGTGGATAACCTCTGGAAATACACCACCATGGGATTTGATATGGTGGCTTTTTCCGGTGGGAAGGGCCTCAGGGGACCGCAAAGTGCCGGATTGCTTCTGGGCAAGAAGGAATATATCCGGGCGGCCAGGCTTCATATGCCACCCCGGGGTAACACGATCGGAAGAGGGATGAAGGTCAACAAGGAAGAGATCCTGGGTATGATGGTGGCTGTGGAGGAATACCTGAAAAAGGATCACGATAAGGAATGGGCGTTCTGGGAAAGCCAGATTAAGCTTATCAGGGATGCGGCTGCTTCGGTGGAACATGTACAGACCGAGATCCATGTGCCCAGGGTGGCCAATCATGTGCCTTCCCTGAAGATCTGGTGGGACCAGGATAAACTGAAAGTCACACCGGGTGAGATCCGGAAACGGTTAAGCCGGGGACACCCGTCGATCCAGACCGTGGGCGGTTCCGATTCGATCGGAATTACTACGTGGATGATGCTTCCCGGGCAGGAAAGGATCGTGGCTGAACGGCTCAGGGATGAACTGGAAAGGGCATAAATGCACCAGATAAGGATTTCTTCGCTATTGCTGGTATCGTGTGGGGCGTGTGGGGAACCTTTGCAGCAAAAAGCATAAGCGGAAATATTTTATATCATTGAACCCTGATATCTATAAAATCCTCATCCTCTCAATCCAAAAGTACGAACCACGAATGAATTCCCATCTTTGGCCTACCTTGTTGATTCTGAATTCCGGATTGCATGCATACACCAGATTCCTTCTTTTGAATCCGGGTTCTATCTCATCAGGGGGGATATTGTACTTTAATATGATATCATGGTATTCGAATCCACCATCATAATAAACCCAATAAATCCAATTGCTTATTCCAGTGAATTATAGTAAGCTACCAGCTTTTCAATTTCTTTTATATTGCCTCTTGAAATTCGGTTTTCCCTGGCGTATTCCAGCAGCTTTTCTTCTTTGTCGCCGATAGTCCGGATCAGTCTTTTAATTCCTCTTACCTTCTGGGGTATCGCGTTCTTCACCCGGATATAATAGGTGGGTTTTTCCCGGACGAACCGGGCGGGTTTGGGAGCAAAGAAAGGTTTGGCCGGTTCAGCTTCCTCGAACTTCACATTAAGTTGTTTGATCAGGTCGGCTTTTCCTTCTTCAAGCAACTCAAAATATCCTTTTACCAACTGTTTGCCTTCCATATAATCGGATATAATGAATGTATCTTCGGCTATCACTATTTTATTGATCGGCTGATAGGGTTCCATGGCCAGGACACTGCCCTTGAATTTGAATTCCATATCATCGTTAAAAATATTGTACCTCAGGGGTATATCGGCATACCGGAATTCATTATTATAATAAATATTACCTTCAATGAATTCGTCATTCATATAGGGTGATCCATCTACGTCCACATACCGGTCTATTCGTTCCCGGAAATCGATCATATCGATGAGGTCGAGTGTTTTTTCGTTTCGGAAAAGTACCTGTGAATATCCAATTTGAATAACTGAAAGCAGCAAAAGGGGAAGGGTAAATTTAACTTTCTTTATCATTATAATAAATTCTCCTGGTTATGAATAGAACGAAACCTGATAATCAGCTTGAAAAAACTTATTATTTGAAATCACTTTTCTAATAAACGAAGGCTTTTCTCAAATTGTTCCGGGAAAGAACATAAAAACCGGCAGATTTTTTTATGCGGATACCATGGTTGTTACGATTAAAAATCGATTCTGAAGCACGAATGATTTGATCCTGAGACAAAAAAAAGAGGCTGAATAAATTTCAGCCTCTTTTTCATAACAATAGAATACTATTTATTGTCCGTTAGGAGTTCTTGTCGGAGCAGGTTTTACATCCCACCACATTTTTGTAAGGAAATTATTAGGTTGTAATGAACCTTCATCATAATTCGGATTGGTAGCCGGTTCAGAAGCAGGATACTTCATCCTTCTGAATATTTGTCCATCTGTCTCCGTATTGGGCAATGCAGGATTTTGTCCGTTAACAAAGGTTGGCATTCCTGTTCTTCTCCAGTTGGCATAGGATTCATAATGGTTCATGAAGGTGGCCAGCCAGTATTGGGTGGCTATTTTCTCTTCAGTTACCGTGCCTAAAGTGGCAATGTAAGCATTTACAGCTGCATCGTCGGCGACGAAACTTTCATCATGAAGTGCATACCTCGCAATGTCCTCTCTTATTCCGGCTTCAAAATGTGCCTGAGCAGTGCCCGGTACATTACCCAAACCTCTCATCACTGCTTCAGCAAGCAGGAGATGAACTTCACCGGCCGTCATCACTACATAAGGCTCATCCAAATCGAGCAGTTTGGTATTATGCCTGGAGAATGTAAGCATATAGTCGAGAGATGCGTCGTCAGGAAGACCAAGATAGGCCCGGAGGCGTTCGTCGTTCATTCCTTTCGGAATACCCCTTTGTGCCAAAGGATCGGCATTGGCAGTGCCATCTTCAACTTCAGTCCATTCTCCGATACCACCGCTGATCCACATTAACCTTGGATCGTCATCGCTAACGTCATTGGGATCGGTACCTTTCAACTGATCGATAAGGGCTTTCCCCAACACATTACCATGACCACCGTCGCTTGGATCCATGGCTCTTGAATAACCGTTCTGGTTATTCCAGATATTTGGGCCTGTGGCCATGGGTACCCATGCATTGTCTTCTGCACTGGTGATCAATCCACCGGCAATGGCTTTGTTGATGTATTCAACAGCCGTAGCCTGGTCTACTTCTGCGATCCTCATGGCAAGCCTGAGCATCAGAGAATAGGCAAGCTTTCTCCATTTTTCAAGGTCGCCATTATAGAAAAGATCCTGATCTCCGAGGTCGTCCGGTCCCGGATTAGCCAGGGCCTGAGCAGCTTGGTCGAGTTCCCAGAGCATACCACCACGTACACCACCTTCATCGATACCTTCCTTGGTATAGATTTCCTGTACAGGATCATAACTCGGGTTAAAGATACCCTCGATACCCCTGTTAGCCTGGAAATATGGCACATTCCCATAAAGATCCACCATTCTGTGCATGGCGATCACATAGGTGATCCTGGCAACATTATAGGTGTTGGTCATATCGGGATCCGTTCCTTCGGGTCCTGTCTGACGGATCACCTCGGCCAGTTGTTTTAATGCATTTTCATATACATAATCAAAATATGAAGCATTATGAGAAGGAAAGTCTGTTAAGGTATATCCGGCGGAATATCCCCAGCCACCTAAGTGTTGGATCAGGTTTCCGCAATGGATAATATTGGCTCTCCAGTTTACATACCTGTTTTCACAGGACTGAAGTTGTCCAAAAGTCAGGTTAAACCTCCAGTCAATCTCATTTGATGCATTGGGATTGATATTCAGCTCAACCAGTTCTTCCGTATCACAGGCAACTATGGGAATTAACATAATTGCCACAACTGAAATAATTAATTTATTAAAAAGTTTCATATTCATTCGATTTTATATTTTAAAATCTCACTCTGAGGTTAAATCCATAACTCCTCACCTGAGGCATACCGAAATAATCCAGACCCTGCGCATTGCTATTCTGATAGTTCATTTCAGGATCAATATTATCCAGGTTCTTATGGATTACCCAGAGGTTTCTACCTACTACCGATAAGTTAACATAGGAGAATGGAGTATTGGTCAACAAAGAGCCCGGGAAAGTATATCCAAACGTGATCTGTCGCAGCTTGACAAATGATGCATCGTATACATAATAGTTGGATGCATTTGAGTGCCGTCCCCAATATCCGGATATTTCATCCCTTGGAATAGTCACACTAAGCGGCTGTCCTTCCCGGTCCACACCGGAAACAGTCAGGTCACCTTCTCTTCCCTGCAGAGTCTGCTGGTGCAGTCCCCATCCGGTGATCCTTACGTTAGTACCCGAATAGATATCACCATCTAGTTTGGTATCCAGCAGGAAGCTCAGGTTAAAGTTCTTCCAGGTAAATGAGTTGGTTATACCGCCTGTATATTTATGTACACCACTTCCTAATATAGACAGGGTGTCAGTTATTACAGGTCGTCCACTGTCATCATAAACCTTTTGTCCATCAATTTCTGCATGTGTGAATCCAACGATCGAACTGAAGGGTTCACCCACAATGTTCTGAATGAAAGCCCATCTTGTTCTGGGTTCGCCGATCTGCAGTCTTTCAATATCTCCACGTTCATCCAGTCTCAGCACCTCGTTATCGTTGACCGCAAAGTTAATTGTGATATCCCATGTCAGTTCACGCCGGATTGGATTACCGGTTAACAATAATTCGACACCACGGTTTCTCATTTCACCAATGTTCACAGTAGTAGTTCCAAATCCGGAAGCCTGTGAAATAGTAGCTCGCAGAATATCATCCGTGGTTAACGCATTGTAATAAGCAAAATCCAATCCAAGTCTGTTCTGGAGGAACCGGACATCAAATCCCACTTCCCAGTCTTCTTTTGTCAGAGGCTTCAGGAAAGCATTGGGTATTGAGCTTTGTGATATAGCACCCATGGGTATTCCCAGGTGTCCCTGGCCAACCAAATTATAGGTAAGCCGAGTCTGATAGGGGTTTGTATCACCACCCACCTGTGCCCAGGCTGCGCGGATCTTGCCGTCGTTGATCCAGCCCGGCAGACTCAGGTTCTCGGTGAACACATAACTCAGCGAGAGGGAAGGATAGAAGATATCATTGGTTTCAGGATTCAGGGTAGAGAACCAGTCTGTTCTGCCTGTTCCGGTAAGATAAAGGAACCCGCCATAACTTAATTCAACAGATCCGAAAAGGGAATTAATTCCTTCTTCGCTGAATCCGTATCCGAATGTCTGGTTTCTACCATTACCAATAGAATGGAAGAACGGAATGTTCATGTTGCTCGCATTCAGTCCTTTGAATTCATAGGTTCTTTTCATGGCATTTCCACCCGCAAAGGCATTCACGCCAAATTCACCCCAGGTATTATCGTATCCGGCAACCCACTCAAAGTTGGTTTCACGGACAGTGATACTGTTTTCATTCATGGAACCACCGCGCTGATAGGATGTTCCGTATGGAGTCACGTTGGTTTCATCCCTGTGCTGCCAGTCCATGCCCATTCTGCCGCGTACCCAGAGGTTGTCGGTGATATTGAATCTGGCCTGCATATGACCGATCACACGGTCACGGGTATCGGAATCCACATACTGATAAGCAGCCCAATAAGGATTCTGTTTCCAGGGATGAGAGAATGATAATTCCTCCCCTTTGATCCTGTCAGTTCCCGGGTTGGTCTGTTCTTCCCAGATCGCGCCCGGCTTGTCGGGATCACCCCTGAACCAGCGTACATCCATGGTTGGACCCATGGTGAATACCGCAATATGAGGATTACCCGGCGCATCGGATACTCTCGGGCGGTTGTCTGTATCTTCATTAGAATACATTACTTTACCCTGTACATCCAATTTTCCGTATGTGCCATTGGTCGTGGCAGTCAGGTTAAAACGATCATAACCTGAATTCGGCATCGGGCTTTGGTTCATCAGGTAGGAAGTAGATACCCGGAAAGTCTGATTTTCACCACCGCCACTTAACGCCAGTGTATTGGTGAATGTCTGACCGGTCTCATAAAACTTCTTGAAGTTGTTCCCACCGTCTTCATACGTATTTACGTAGGGCTTCTGGCTTCCATCAAAGATATAGGCCTGATTAACCGATCCTATCGGTGCGCCCCACCAGGCACTAGAAGCGCCATACCCTTCTTCCGGGTTGTCCGGAGCTTCAGCATCCCAGCCGTGACCGTATTCCGTCTGATAATCGGTCTGGTCATAAATGGTCTCAAGCACGTAGTTGGAATTGAATTCGATTCCGAGTCCTTTACGCTTCGCGCCTTGTTTGGTCGTGATCAGGATCACCCCGTTCGAGGCCCTTGAACCGTACAACGCAGCAGCCGCTCCACCTTTCAATACGGACACATTCTCGATGTCGTCCGGGTTAAGGGAGTTGGTACCTTCACCCTGGTCTGCACCACCCCACATACCGGCCTGGCCGAAGTTGGAGTTGTCCATGGGTATACCATCGATCACATACAATGGCTGATTATCTCCTGAAAGGGAGGTATTACCACGGATAAGCACACGGCTCGATCCGGCAGGACCGGTGGCCATATTACTTACGTTCACACCGGCAATCCTACCCGAAAGGGAGTTGGCCACGTTCAATTCCCGGGCTTCGGTGAGCTCTTCACCGTCCACCTCGGAAACCGAATAACCCAGGGCCATCCTGTCCCGGGTGATACCCAGGGAAGTCACCACTACTTCCTGCAATTGAGAAACATCAGGTTCAAGCTGGACATCAATAACCGTTCGATTTCCAACATTCATTTCCTGACTCTGATAGCCAATATAGGAGAACCTTAACGTACCTCCTTCTGGCACCGAAATCTTGTAGTTTCCTTCTACGTCAGTCACCGTACCTTGCGTGGTGCCGACGATCAGAATGGAAACCCCTGGTAAAGGTTCTCCATCTTCTGCACTGGAAACCGTCCCACTTACTTCTTGCTGTGCCCATGCAAAGGATGCCACAGCAAAAAACATCATAAAAAACAGTAATCGTTTTTTCATAACATACATTTTTTTGTGAAAAAATTACTACAAACTGAACGTAATTTAGGGATGTGATTTTGAATATCAAAATATATTTCTTAGAAATTTTATATTATTTCCGATACGACAAATTGCATATATTTTCCAATACTTTAACCGGATATGATATTTAATGTTAAAAATTGAAATTTCCTAATAAAATTATGTTCATAAACTTCTAAAAATAAAAATATCATAAAAATTTGATAAAAGCCATTTCAATAAAAAATTTTTAGGTTAATTGTATATACTACGTTTATTTTTAAAATTATGGTAAATATTTGATTTTCTGTTCTGAAAAATGTGGTCGATTATCCGGTCTCGGAATATGTATAAACAACCCTTACCTGTATTTATTTGAAAAATCCAACTGGATTTCATGTGGTGCAGGAAATTAGAGTATCGAGAAAAGACTGGAAATCCCAACCTTACTCCTAATTAGCTGGAATTCAGCCATCCATATCACTTAACTAACCAACATATTGAAGTTAAGCAATGAGTAAAAAAGTCTGCATCCCGAAAAAACCCATTCCTCCGGATTTAATAAGAATTCAGGCTTCTCAATGGATAAAATCAACCCACAAGATCAAAAGCTTTTTTCATTGCTGCTGAAGTAGCACTTAACGCGGCATCATTATCCATTTCATTTAATGCCTGATTGAAAGGCTCGGCTCTTATTGGCCCCGTATAACCGATGGCCACCAGGGCTTCCATAAAGGTTTGGAGGTCTACCACACCCGTAGCCATGGGAAGCTCTCTTTTTCCATCGATCTGTTCATCCCGGCTGAATCCCTCCCGGGCATCATTTAGGTCAATAGTCACTATATCCTCGTCAGTAAGACTAAGGAGATCTTCTTTGGTTTCGCCTGCGCAATACCAGTGAAATGCATCCAGTTGCAGACCCATATTGGGTTCATCGATTGCCTCAATGAGCTCCTTGCATTCGGCCATGGTATGTACAAAACTGAATTTCTTCGAAGCCATAAGGGTTTTGGGGCCTACATATTCCAGTCCAAACCGGATCCCCCTTTCCCCGGCAATCCGGGCAATTTCCTTAAGCCGTTCAGCATGAAGCTCGAAATTTTCACGATACGTCAAAAAGCCATGGGTAGGCATGATCCAGGTCGACATCCGGGTAACATCGGCTTTCTGCAGAGCCAGGGCATGTTTGGGCAATTCATGAAGACCTTTGAGATGGGACTCTTTATCATTACGAAAATTAAAGGGAAGTCCTGCTGCCCCCCAGCTGATCCCTTTGGATTTCATTTCATCTGTAAATTCCCTGATTTTCGCATTACTCCATTCAACCAGCGTGGATGAGAAGGGCACAATGGCTTCAAATCCATATTCCACAGCCGCATCCAGCAACTCTTCCTGGTTTACGCGTACGCCAACAGCTCCGGGATTGAGCGACATCTTGAATTTTCTTTTTTCTGATGGTCTCATCGATGCAAATAAATGATAAGGTAAAAAAGCAACTCCTGTTGAAAAAGCTGCCTGTTTTAAAAACTTTCTGCGGTTATTCGGGTAAATCATGTTTTTTAATTTTTTCAGATTACAACATCATAATAAAAAATAATATCCCTGAATTTAAATAATAAATGTTCAAAAGGAAATCAGCAAAGTTTAAAAAATTTGTTATGGATTAATTTCAAGCTCATAATTTCATTTTTAAATAAAACCTTTTTATATTCTCCTGATTTTATGCTAAACTATGAAAAAATAATTTTTATCAATCATGAAATATGTAAATACCAGATTTTTAATTTCAGTTATTGCTTTAGTGATTTTTTGGTATCCCGGCAATGCCCAGGATGATTGCGAGGTGTTACTTGAAGAATTACAGGGCGAATATGAGGGCGATTGCCGGAGGGGACGTGCCCATGGCGAGGGGACGGCAAAAGGTGAGGCTACCTATGAGGGGGAGTTCAGAAGAGGATTGCCCCACGGAGAAGGCAAATATACCTACGCCAATGGCGACATCTATGAAGGAGAATTCAGAAAAGGGGAAAAGGATGGAGAAGGCACAATGAAGATACTGCAGGATGACGGTACCTATGAAACCAAGACCGGATTCTGGGAAAATGGTGAATATATCGGACAATATGAGGAACCCTATGACTTACAGTACCGGACACCGGATGTATTATCGGTGCGGGTTAACAAAAGGGAAACCCCCGAAGGTGAGCAGGAGGCCTTGTTCATCGAGATCCTTCATAAAGGAAGAAGCCAGCCAAGTCCCGGTTTTCAACTGGATGTGAATACCGGATCTATGGTATCACGTTTTCCGGTAGGGGTGCAGGAAAAAGTGTTGATTGCCCAGTTTCCATTTGGGTTCACAATTAATTACATGGGTGAGACGGTTCAGGTGGAGGTATTTGAAGAGGCTTCATGGGATATCAGGATTGATTTCAATAAATAAAAGAACTGTCTTCCTGTTTTTAGAGAGGGCAAATATTTTTTTGCAGAGATCCGGAATAATATTTATTCATTGTCAGAAATCGATATTTTCACCCTGAAAGAGTTTTTTTGCCGATTGAAGCTGATTGAATATCACTATTAATACAATTTTTATATCATCGTTGTCATCCTGTGGAAGAGATCATTCCATTTACTGTGAATAAAATCCCGGGAATACACTAATAGCAATAATAAAAAATGAGACGAATACTTATTATCCTTTTTGTCCCTTTTGTTTTTCAATGTACTGAAAAACATCGGACAGACTCTGTATATGGAACTGCCGAAATGACCGTTACGGATGAAATGATCAACGACCAGTTCGGCGGGTTCGGTTTCCATGTGTTTTACCATATCCATGAAGCGCCTGAATGGCATTATGACCAGGTGTTTGCCAAGCGTTGGCGGGAGCTGAACCCTTCCTTTGCCAGGATCACCGATTATCCGGGATGGGATCAGGAAAAGCTGGATAAAACGGCCTCCTATCTCGAAGTGATGAAGGAAACCGATACTGAATTGTATTTTACTACCTGGGGGGCATCCGCTATTAATGACTATGCCAATGAACGGGAATATGTAAAAGAAGAAGCGGAAAATCTCGAATACTGGATTAAAGAAAAGGGGTTTACCAACCTTAAATATTACTGCATGACCAATGAATTGTCTCTTGAAGAGTGGGCTTCGATGGTGGATGATCTCGACCGGTTCAAGCGAATCCAGCAGATGTTTTATGACGAATTCAGGGACAGGGATCTGGATATCAAATTACTGGCTACCGATGCCTCACCGATACGCTACTGGCCCACTATTGAATGGGCTACCGAGAATATGGATGATATAACCGGTGTATACGGTGGGCACCATTACATCAACAGTTATGATCTTTTCGATCTTTCTTTTTATCCTTTTTTTCTTGAGAAACTCAGTTGGGGTGCCGAACTGGCCAAAAGCAAAGGGAAGAATTTTATCATGGGGGAGTTTGGTCCCAAACAGAACAGCAATGAGATCGACGGGGTAAGGCATGATGCCTGTATCTACAATAATACGGCCCTTGAACCTTATGCTCCCCTTCAGGTAGCCGAAGCTCTGCTGGCCATGATCAATGGAGGGGTCTATGCCAGCAGTTACTGGACCTTCAGTGATTTTCCATCCGATTACCGGGATACGTATATCAATAAATGGGGGATATTCAAATGGGCGATTGGGGACTACACCACCCGGCCCAATTATTATTCGCTTGGATTGTTTACGAAATTTTTCAGAGGCCCTGCCACGGTCTATAAGATCAATATATCGGATTCACTTTTACGGGCGGGAATGATTAGGAATGAAGGTAACCGGTCCATTTCGATGGCTGTAGTGAACCGGAGCACTGCAGACCAGATCATTGATTTTAACTTTGACCTGGATGTTGAAAAAAACATCTTCCGAAAATATGTGTATGATCCCGGGGACCCGCCTTTTAATTATTACGGGGATCTGCAGGGTTTTTCCAAAAAGCTGGTCCTGGTGGATGGGATAATGCAGGATACCATTCCTTCTAATCATATTGTGATATACACGACAAATTATGACGAAGATCCACCGGCTCCTGTTGAAGGGCTCAGCGTTGAACGCCGCGAACTTGACGGAAGGGACAGGGGCGTGCTGAGATGGGAACCAAATTCAGAGGAAGATCTCTGTTATTACCGGATCTACAGGTCGCTGGAAAGGGATTTTGAAATTGATGAAAAATACCAGATCGCTTCAACGATACGGAATGAATTTATAGATATGACCGTGCATGGGTTGCCTGAATATCATTATAAAGTGATTGCTGTCGATGATTCAGGAAATGCAAGCGAATAAATTGAAGAGTTGTGGAGTTGTGGAGTTGTGAAGTTGTGAAGTTGTGGAGGTGTGGAGTTGTGAAGTTATGGAGGTGTGGAAACACTTTTGAGAATAATAGAATGTTAAGTCAGAATTATTAATTTAAAATATAATTGTCAATCTTAATCACTTGAAATATCAATACCAGCTATGTACATCTATTACTTCGAAAAACTCAATGTCTGGAAGATATCCAGAAAACTAGTAAAAGACATTTATAAAATAACCGCCGGTTTCCCAGAAACTGAATTATATGGATTGACTGGACAAATTCGAAGAGCAGCTTTATCCATACATACAAATATTGCTGAAGGGTCAGCGAGAAACTCAAATAAAGATCAGATACGATTTACTACTTTTGCTTATTCCAGTTCAATGGAATTGCTCAATTTGTTAATACTTTCAGTTGATTTGAATTATTTGGATAATGAGGATTTTGTTTCATTAAGACAATCAATCGAGGAAATTTCAAATAAACTAAATGCGTTAAAAAGATCTCAAGCTGCTAAAATAACCAACCATTAGGTGATCTCAACTCCACAACTTCACACCTCCACAACTCCCCATCATTTCAACTGAACACCTCCACACCTCCACAACTCCACATCTTACAACACTTCCGTAATCCCCGGCTTGGGTGTTTTGTATAGCCCATTCTCTCCCGGCTCGCTCGGCATTTTTGCATTCCATGTCATTTTATCCGGTAAGATACTTCTTTCCGATTCAAGTACTTTATCCAGTTCCATGATCCTTCCGGAATGCATGGCCATACGGCCCATAATGGTGGTAAGGGTGCTTTTCGCACCATATTCGGTATCGTTCACATATCCGCCGTTAAGGATTTTATCGAACAAAACTTCGTGTTCTACCTCATATTCGTTGGGCTCATCCTTTCGGTAATCCCAGATCACTTTTTTATCAAGATCGTAAAGACGGCTGTTTTCATCGGCCGATCCCCCGGTTCCCTGTACATAAAAACCCATTCTGCCCCAGCATCGGTCTATGGTAAAACTCGCTACATGCATCTTGGTACTGTCAGGATAGGCAAATTCACAATAATGATGATCCCAGGTATTGCCCTGGTTAGGCCCTTCAAAAACCTGTCGCCCTCCCAGTCCTTTCGCCGAAACAGGAAAATCTTTCATGAGCCAGTTCATTACATCCATCTGATGGATGGTCTGTCCGGCAAGCTGGCCTCCCCAGAGCCAGGTGAAGTAACGCCAGTTCCTTAACTGGTATTCCATTTCGGTCCAGTTTTCCTGCCGTGGATGGATCACCGGAGCACCTACATTAAAGTACACATCAATGGACACTACCTTTCCGATCTCACCGTTCTGTATTTTTCTTATTAATTCCCGGAAAGATTTTTTGTATCTCATCTGTAATCCGACCACCACATTAAGCCCCTTTTCTTCGGCAAGTTTACCGGTTTCGATGATCTGTTTGTAACCCGGTACATCTACAGCTACCGGTTTTTCCATGAACACATGCTTTCCAGCCTTGATAGCGGCATCGAAATGCATGGGACGGAACGGGGGAGGGGTAACCAGAAAAACCACATCCGATTGATCGGTCACTTTTTCATAGGCATCGAACCCAACGAATTTATTTTTTTCATCCACCTGTATCTGACCCCGGTCGTCATATTCCAATATGTTGGTATAACATTCATCAAGCCGGTCGCGAAATACATCCCCCATCGCTACCAGGTTAAAAGAATCGGATACGGCCAGCGCGTTGACTACGGCTCCTGCTCCCCGGTGGCCACATCCCACCAGACCCACCTTCAGGGGGCGATTCTTTTGATTTATATTAAATGAAGCCGGTCCGCCTGCCAGCAACGTGCCGCCAAATGCCGCCATTGAACTTTTCTTTACAAATTCCCTGCGTCCTTTGCTTGATTTTTCCATAATATTTCAATTTAAAAAAGTTTATATACATATGTAATCTACAGGGTCAATTACGATGCCAATTTAAGGTCCGGAAAGGAATATTTTTCCGGACTATCCACATCAAAAATCTTTCTTACCTATAATAAGACGACATCGATTATATGACCTGAATGATAAAATATATTTTTGACCTGATCAATAGTTGTCAATTTCATTATTTGGATAAATATTAACTTTTCGCATATACCGGAATTGACCATAAACCCGGCCAAAGCTCAATTATCCGGCCAATAAATAGGTTGTCAATTGTAAACCGTATTTAATTTGCTCAAAATATATATTAAAAAATTACATTAAAGAAAAAACCATTTTTTATTTTTATCAAATTGAAATGAATATTTATATCCTGTTAAAACCGATTCATACCTGTTTTTTTGAAATGAAAAAAATCATAATAAGTTATCCATCGATTTTTATTTCGGTAGTGAGCCTGATCTTGTTCCTGATCTTTCCGCATGTAATTTTATCACAGAACCCCATAGTTCCTGCGGGAATTTACTTCGCCGATCCGGCTGCCCATGTCTGGCAGGATGGAAAATTATATGTTTACGGATCACGGGACGAAAGTCCTGACTATTACTGTTCCTGGGACCATCATGTGTTATCGACCAGCGACATGATCAGCTGGGAGATCTCGAAGAATGTTTTTTCATCAAAGGGTGAAAATGACCAGGTACCTTACAGCGACCGTATCCTGTATGCCCCTGATTGTCAATACAAGGATGGCACCTATTATTTATATTATTGTCTGTCCAGCATTGAATTTACCGAAGGTGTAGCAGTCAGTTCTTCTCCGACAGGACCTTTTGTGAACGGGGAGGTTATCGATCTTCATGGGATCAACCAGATCGACCCGGCGGTATTCATTGATGATGATGGACAGGCCTATTATATCTGGGGACAGTTCACGGCCAAGATGGCCAAATTAAAACCCAATATGAAAGCAATCGATCCTGCCACTATTCGCGACAGTGTGCTCACTGAAGCCGGGCATTATTTTCATGAAGGGGGTTATATGGTGAAACGGAATGGCATCTATTATTTTATCTATGCGCATATGGGAAGGGCATTCCGTCCCACCTGCATAGGTTATGCGACCAGCGATTCGCCAATGGGGCCGTTCGAATACGGGGGGGTGATCATCGATAATGATCACAGCGATCCTTCGGTCTGGAATAATCATGGTTCCATAGTTGAGTTCAACGATCAGTGGTATGTTTTTTATCACCGCTCCACACATAACTCGGTGACCATGCGTAAAGCCTGTGTGGAACCCATTTATTTCAATGAAGACGGCAGTATCGATGAAGTAGAAATGACTTCCCAGGGAGCAGGACCGCCATTGGATGCCTTTGAACAGATTGATGCGGAACGGGCCTGTCTCTTGTTTGGCAATGTGCGTATTCAGGCTTTTACTGAAGACAATGAAGAGCTTGGGGGTATCATCAATGATGATAAAGCCGCCTATAAATATATTGATTTCGGCACCGGCTCTGACCATTTCAGCATCCGTGTCAGGCCGGGACTGAAAGCTGGGAAAATCGATGTGGCATTGGATCAGCCCTGGGCCGGAGCGGTAGGTTCTGTTGAGGTGCCCGACAACAGTAAAGGTGACGAGTGGCTCATCCTGAACGGAAAAATAAAAAAAGCCAGAGGTGTCAGGGCGGTTTGGCTCCGGTTTTACGGTGAAGGGGAGGATCTTTTCCGGGTAGACTGGTTTAGGTTTGGCAGATCAGGATGATAGAGACACCTACCACCCCGGAACGAAATTCAGGCCGAATGTGGGTTTCCTGGTTTCCGACTTCTGTAAGGGTACCGCAAAGAAAGGTTCTATTACAGCAGCTCCGAAAAGGTTGACCCTCAAGGAAAGTCCTGCCGTATAATATGGAACGCGTTCATTATCATCGTCCGGGATGTATTCGAGGGAAGGCCGTGTTGAGCGATCCCAGGCCAGACCGGCATCGACGAATGCGGCCAGTTCAGTAAACAGAAAACCTGATTGGATCAGGGCTAGTCTTTCGGGTCCGGTAAAAGGAAACCGTAATTCAAGATTGCTTACCAGTAACCGGCTTCCGTATATCTGGTTGATATTGAATTTGGCATCACTGTTGGCAGAAAGGGTATTGAACGAATTCCCGCGTGTAAAGTACGGATAGGCAAAGGAAAGCGGATATAAAACACCACTTTCAGCATCTTTACCCAGCCTTGCATAATGCATAGCCCGGAAGGCTATGGTAAAAGGCTTTACGAAATAATACTTTCTGAAATCGGCCAGGAAAGTATAGAGATCGAGCCTGCCGAAATATTTATCTACCCCCAGGCGATAGCGAAAACCCTGGTTGGGTGAAGCCAGACCGAAATAGGAATTGTCTTTTACAAAACCGGCGTTCACCGTTTGGATGGAATATCCATCCGGAGCCTCAAGCTTTTCCCTTTCATAGTCGACCAATAATCCCTGCAGGTAATAATATTGATCCTGGTCTTCACGAAATGAATAGTGCATATAACTGCCACCGATTTCAAGCCGGGTGGTCTGTGAAAAAGGATAAAACGCAAATACATCCGCCCGCTCTTCAAACATCCGGAACGTATTCAAGGTGATCCGGTCGGTAAGTACCGTATCTTCCCCGAATGTTCTGGGTTCCACACCAAAACCTATGGTGGAATACCGGTAAGGTATATGAGAACCGGATAATCCCCAGCCTACCCGTCGCGAACGGTTTAAATAGGTCACATTACCGGCGAAATCATAAATCTCACCGTTCAGGGCTGCGCCGGCAAACAGGAAATGATCACCCAGGATATCACTGAACAGCATATTTACGCCACCACTCATTCCGTTCTGTGATCTGAAATTGCCTACCGATACACCCACTCCACCTGTATTGCCGATATAATCAAGTTTGAATTTCGGTTTATAGGGTTTTTCTTTTATTGAATCCTCAGGTATTACCTGGTTATCATGGAGATGGGCAATATTCCGGTTGACTATATCCAGGGTGTCTCCGGGATAGACCGGCAGCATGGCAGCTTTATTGTTCAATGATAGTTTCTCTACCGGTGTTTCGGAAAAGTCTCTAACCGGCGAAACATATAGGTTATATTCTTGTCCGGTAAAATAGGAATAGATAATATGGTTGTTTTTATGTGAAATACTCAAGGCAGGTGAAAAGGCTGTGATCCCGCTTATTCCTGTAAAATATTCGGTCAATTGATGTACCTCATCGTTTTCTAAATCATATCGGTAAAGGTCACGAAATCCGTCGCGGTCTGAAAGAAAGAAAACGGATCCACTATCATCACTGAAAAGAGGGTTTACGTTTACCGCTCCGGGAAAAACATCCAGGACATTCAGTTTACCGTTTTTCAGATCAAGGATAGCCATATTCATTCCCCCGGCGGCTTTGTCTCCCGTGGTTGACGGCAACGGCCTGTCAGTAGAGAAAACCAGAAAATTGCCATCAGGCGACCAGGAAGGATGAATATCGGAATACCCGTCGTCGGTTAATTGAAACACCTCACCGGTCCGTAAATTATAAAGATAAAGATCGCTTTTCCCGTCGACCAGTCCGCTTATGGCAATTATATCGCCGTCCGGCGACCAGGCCGGGTTACTGAAAGCCGGTATGCCGGGTATTTCAATTTCCTTTACTTTTCCTGATTTCAGGGTGTTAACGATAGCCAGTTTATTTATTCCAGCGCTGTTTATTACCATGGCCAGCCGATCACTGTTGGGCGACCAGGAAAGACCGGTCTCAATATACATCAAAGCGTCCACATGAGCGTTCGACACGGTGGAATACAGTTTTTTACGGATCTTGCCGGTTTCTGCATCGGCCAGGTACACATCGCTGGTAAATATATCTTTGTCCGAGATGAAAGCCACATGGTTCCCATCCGGGCTGATAGCAGGCGTCAGGTTAATCCGTCCGCCGTTTTCTTCATTTATTAATAATTTACCGGTGGGAACATCGGCCGTATCCCGGTCCAGGTCCTGATAATGTCTTATCAGGGCTCTTTTCCATAATTCTGAATAGGTGTCTTCATTAACCCCAAGCACCTTTTTTATTGATGATTTGTAACCTCTGAGTGCGGTTTCAACAAACAGCGGGGCAATCACCGTATCACCCCATACGCCAGCGGTAAAAGCCCAGAATGCATGGCCATACCTGTATGGAAAATATTGGGTACTCCGGGTAAGATCCTTTAGGGTAGGAATATCCTTGTTTTTTACAGCCGCCCGCATCCACATGGCCGTATTGGGATCAATACTTCCGATCGACATGTATTCGGCAAGCCCTTCCACCATCCACAGAGGGATGTTTCTTACATTATTCAGTCCCTGGGCATTGGACTGACGGAGAATATTGTACTGAAAGGCATGAACAAGCTCATGACCGAGCACATGGTCTGTTTGAGCATTCACTTCGTTAACCGGCATGACCACCCTGTTTTTAAGGGCCTCGGTAACACCCCCGGTACCAACACCCACCATGCCACTGATTGTGTTGGTCTGCTGAAAATCGGGATGGTTGGCATAAAAGATTACCGGGTTTTTAAATTTGATCGTGTCTCTAAGTATTTGTTGATGGGCTTTGTACCAGTTTTCAGCAGCCTGCGCCCAGTGATTGACTACGCTGTCATCTTCGAAATAATGATAGATTTCAAAATTGAGAGTTTCTTTTACAGAGAATTCCTTCGGGTCGTAATGCACCTTGTTTCTGCCAAAACCCTGCCCGTATGCCCGGGAGCCCGGGCCCAATAACATTATACAGAGTATTACATAGCCCGTTATTTTTTTAATTCTGGACCGTACCATATTTAACCTCCTCTTGCCGGTGCAACTGTTTTCTAAAATCCAGATATCAAATAATGTGCCAATTTCCGGCATAAATACATACGAATTTTGTAAGGGAGGTGTTTTATATTCACATTGAGAGTTGAGATTTTTTTTCTGAAAAAGGAGGAAAGCAGCTGTGGGAGGTATTTTTTGTTTATATAAGGCCACCAAATCAAGAAGGCACGAAGGGGCACGGTTATTTTTGTGAGGCCACCAAGGCACGGGGACACTAGGGGGGCACGGATTATTTTTTGGCCACCAAGGCACCGAGGCATGAAGGGGTTTGGTTCTATATTACTTTTAAATAGGGATAAAGCTTGATAAAAAACCTTGTTTAACCGTTAAATTACGTACGAATTCAAAACGGATCAGCCTGGTTATCAACCTGTGTAAAAGCCAATAATAAGGATTCGTCCCTTTATGTTAAAAGAATTACCTGAATACTGATTGACCTGTTATCCGGATGTAACGGCGACTTATTATCCAGGTAAATCCTATTACTTTATGAAAATCTGAACTTAACTGTAATGCATCAGCAGGTTCAGCAGCCTTCTGTCCAGCTTATGTCCGTACCAGTCTTCATAATCCACATCGGTGCGGCCTGAATCCATGATCCCGAAACTGCCAGAAAAATTCCACAGGGCATATCCGATCCCGTTATCGGTAAGGATATCCAGCACATCACCGAACCAGGCCAGAAAAACATCATGTGGCGTTTTATTGTAACAACCGCATTCTCCGCAATGTACACCCACTCCCTGTTTCACCAGATCGATCCATGGGGCATAAAACTCTTCAAGCATTTCGCGACTGAGATATTGATCGCCTACTTTTCCGGGCCACTTGGGCTCGGGAAGGTTTTCGATATCCTTGAACGCCCAGGACGCTTTGTAATGAGAAATAATGCCGGGGTAATATCCGCGGCAGCTTTGTGCAATGTCCAGATCGGTGATTTCCGGGATGACATCTTTACCCACATCATTCCCGTCGGCCACCACCATTGCTCCCGGCTTAGCCTTACGGATAGTTTTCAGGGATTTTTTGGCTAATTCACGGTAAAGATCACCCGGAACGGCACTTCTTTCCGAATGCTGATCATTCATGTCCTCCCGCATGCTGGGTTCATTCAAAAGATCAAAACTGATCTTTTCGTTGGAAACATTTTTAAATCTTTTAGCCCAGAATTCCCAGTGATAGAGAAATGCCTTCATGGCTTCCTTATCTTTCCAGAGGTTAAAAGGCTCATGAAACCCGGCATTTACACAATAACCGGGACCCCGGTGCAGGTTGAGACTGACGTGCAGATCGAATTTATGAGCCATATAGACCAGCTCTTCCACCAGCTCAACTTTCTCTTCGTCTATATTATAGACTTCATCCGGCTTAATATTCCGGCTTCTGTCGAATTTAATGTAAGAAGGATAAGCCATGGGTACGCGCACGAAATCGAAGCCCCAGTCCGCCATCCAACGTAAATATTTTTCAGGAGTAAGCCGGTCCCTGGTAGCCGGCCTGGGAGAGAAAAAATCAAGGAAATTGAATCCCCGCCATTTGGGTATTGAGTTGTTGATTTTCTGCGTAGCCGAACCAAAGGCGCTGGGACCCGCCATAGCAATTCCTCCGGCTGCCAATGAGGTGGTTTTAATAAAATCCCTGCGTTTAACTGTCATTTTGTTTTGTTTTTTACTCATAATAAGTGGATTATAATCATGTTAAATCGAATTTAAAAAATTTCATTCCGTATTCGTATCCCAGGTCTGAGGGGATAAAAATCAATCGGCAATATAGGTACTTATCCCGATTTGTTCCCTTAATTTCAATGTATCAGCCGTAAGTTTAAATAAATCGTATTGATAGGAATTTCCATTAAGATCTGTAATTACAATTTCCGTGGGTGATTCGTTATCGTCAAATTGCCAACGCATGAGCGGGTATTTGCCCTCCTCACAACCTAATCTGACGTACCTGGTCACACTGAAATTATATATCCAGCTTGAGTCACAGGCATTTGGCTGATAGATGTCACCGTCTTCTTCAATGGTCTGATAATATTTCCATACCTTGCTGTCGTTACCGGTTAAAAACAGGCAGGGATCAAATTCACATTCGCAGGGCGGGCAATCTCCCCCGCAATCGATATAATCCTCATTGCCATCCTCTTTTCCATTATTGCACCGGCAATCGATATCGACAATACATTCACATAGTTCTGAATCAAAAATCTCACATTCCCCGCAATTATCTTTACATCGGTTGCAGGAACCTATGACCAGGATAATACCTGTCAGGACAATTAATAGATAGGAGGCTTTCTTCACCATATAAAAATCCATAAAATTCCAAACATCAAATTCCAAACGCTATCCCGGGAAAAAAATTATCGGACAACTTTCGACCCTAAAGATATTTTCTGTTATTCAATCTGCCAAAAAGATTGTATTAAAAATAGGTGGAAAAAATTGATTGTAGTGACTGATAAAATAAAATCTTCCGGATTGTTTGAATAAATAAGACATTTTAGGAAACAAGTAAGCTTTTAAATAGAACAATTTCGTTCAGAAATAAATTATTGTAACGGATACACCTGTTGATTTCTAAAAAAAGGATTATCATTATAGTTTAATGTATATTTTATGAAAGCAATCAGCCGAATACTGGTGGGATTATTTCTGGGATTAATGGCTTGTGATCAGAATGAAGAGATATTCGGACAGCAGGAAAAGTTCCGGATATTGACTTCGCGGGAATGGGTTTCAGAAAAATTTTACTATGAAGGCAATGCCTATGACAGCATTGAATTGCTGGCCACGGTAGTCGATACCATCGAGAATACTTCTCCGGTACTGTATCCCGGTGATGAATTCAGGGCAGTTATTTGGGTGGAGTTGATATTCAGTGCAGACAGTCTGTTTTTTAACGATCGAAACAGTACTTCTTTCTTGAAATGCCAGAATTGTGTTGAATTTGTCGAATATTATCATTATACCGAACCCTCATTTGGCCAATTCAGCCTTACCGATAATTTGATTGATACTAAAATCAGACAATTCGGGGAGTGGCAACCGGGCGGGTCATATCCGATAGATTATATTTCTTCCAGTAATATCCGCATCGACCGGTGGGTGAATATTCCATTGGGGACCGACAGCACTGAAATTGACGTAACCCATATCAACGGCGTTCCTGCCGGACGTCAGGATTATGTATTTGATGTCAGGTTCCGGGCGGAATAATTTTATGAACAGATATTGAAATGAGGATACTCCTGGACATTTAACCCGGTTTGATCAATTAAAGATGGTTTCCACGGGTAGAGTAACATTTCAGGAATTGATCATTTGAAATTATTTGATCATTGTTTTATTGTGATTTGGAAATTGTATCATATACCCTTTTCGGCCAACCATCTTATATCATCCCCCGAAAGAGGTCCCAGATCGGAAGCTTTACAGTTATCCTGTACCTGTTTCGGGGTTTTCCCGCCGGGGATCACCGTATGGCAGGCCGGATGGGTAATACAGAATCTCAGGCTTACCTGGGCCATCGATTGATTTTTATAGCGATTGAAAAGGGGTTGGAGTTTCCTGAATTTTTCGAGGTATTCCTTTAATTTCTCCGGTGCCAGGTTGAATCTCCTGTGGTCTTTATCACCGAATCTGGAATCAGCAGTAAATTTCCCGGTCAGTAAACCAAACAAGAGTGGTATTCTGACAATAACTCCAATACCATAATGCAATGCTTTGGGGAAAAGTTCATTTTCGGCTTCCCTTTCAAGCAGGTTATAACGTACCTGGATCACATCAAGGATATCATGATGGTCATCCAGAATATGCGCGTGGGCTGTTTCTTTGAACGACTGAACACTCCAGCCTGCATGTAAAATCTTACCCTGTTTTTTCAACTGCTCCAGTGCCATCCATGGATCGTCCCTTTCCAGGTTTTCGAGGTTAGGGCTATGGAGCTGCAGGATATCCAGGATTTCTACACCAAGCCTCTTCAGGCTTTGTTCAGCGGCAAACAGGATATATTCCTTATCATAGGTCTGGATGATGGGTCCCATGCCCTTATCGTCAGCAGGCGTGGCATTATAAAAGTCATTACCGGCTTTGGTGGCAATAACGATATTATTCTTGCTCCGGTCTTTAATCACCCCGGAGATAAGATCTTCTGAATGACCCTGTCCGTACACATCGGCCGTATCGATAAGGGTAACGCCCTGATCAATCGCTTCATTCAACGCTTTTACAGATACTTTATCATCTGTAGGGCCCCAGTTCAGGCCACCGATAGCCCAGCTGCCAAATCCTACTGTAGATACTTCAGGTCCGTTTTTTCCCAATTGAGTATATTTCACGGTATGTAATTTTATGTTTTAAAATGAATTGAAAGTTTATTTGGAGGCATTATCGCGTTTAAGTACCTCTTTGAAAAATTGTCCCTGCCGGGTAGGCGTATAATTCCAGTCTGTGAACATCATCGGGGACCAGTCGGGATCGAATACCCAGACTACATAGGATATGCCATGTTCATTACAATATTCTGTTATCGCTTCCCCGTAGGATTCATCACTGATCACCGGTATATGGGCACCCCGTTCTTCCTCGCCGGCAAAACCGATTTCGGTAAGGATCAGCGGAAATTTTTGCGCAGCAAAACCCCAATCCATTGTCCATTTCGGTTCCCAGGGTTTTTCACGTTTCATGGGATAGGGATGACTCACATAAGCGATATGGTCTGCCTCAACCGGTGCCCTTCTTACCGGAGTGAGGTCATAGGCCCAGTTAAATCCCGCTACAAGGGGGATAGCCTGGCATCCATGGGCCCTGATTATCGTTATCATTTCCTCATTCATCGCCTTCCATTCCGGCCACGTACAGGTACCCAGTTTTCCTCCGATAATGGTGGGTTCATTGAATAATTCAAAAAAAGCCACCGTGGTGTTGTCCTTATAATGGCCGGCCATGGTCCTCCAGAACTCATAGGTTTCCTTCCGGGTAGTTTCATACATCGGGTTCTGGTACATTTCATTCCTGAGATTTCCGATGGTATGCCAGTCGATGATCACATAAAGACCAAGTTCGGAAGCCCATTTTACTCCCCGGTCCAGAATTTCCAGATAATCTGCTTCACCGCGTTTCCTCCAGGCTCGTGGATGAACAGGGAATCGCACGATATTGGCCCCCCAGTATTTTATTTCTTCAAAATATGCTTTGTCCCAATGCCCATCGTCCACCAGTTTATCGGGATCACTGGTGTTCAATCCACGGAAAATCATGGTTTCACCTTTTTCATTAATGAATTTATTGCCTTTCACACTGATCCGGCTTAAAGGCTGGTGAGTTTGTGCGGTAACACATTCGGGAAAAATAAAAATCGCCAGTATCAAAAAAATACCGCAGGTGAAATTATTCATTTCAATGTAGGTTTTAAAAAATTGAGAATACATAAATCTAATGAAAAATCAGGTCATGTTCAGTATGGATCCTGGAAAATGCGCCTTTTTCTTATGCATAAGGTTAAAGGTTCTTCAATGGAAGATATGGTCTAACAAAATGAGCAATCTTAAATATAAAAAATTTTTGAATGGGAACGTGACTGATTTTTTTGTATATTAAAAAAATGTTCAGTGATCCTCATTTTTTAGCAATTAAAATTCTGTAGTTTATGAAAAATAAAAATCAGATCGATCGAAGAAAATTTGTGAAAGGTACCGCATTGGCAGCCGGTGGTATGATGTTATCCGGTCTGCCCATCGAGTCGGGTGCTTATGTGAATCCGCCGGAGAAGGAAATCAAAGTTGCCCTTGTGGGTTGCGGCGGACGGGGTACGGGAGCCGCCATGCAGGCGCTGTCCACCAAACAGAATGTAAAGCTGGTGGCCATGGCGGATATCTTCCGTGACCGGTTGGATAATAGTTACAAATCATTGACCTCGGACAAAATATCGGACTGGTCGGGCGCATCCGGTAATATCAGAGACAAAATTGATGTAACTGAAGAGACCAAGTTCGTAGGCTTTGACGCATATAAAAAAGCCATTGCCTTTGCCGATGTGGTATTGCTGGCGACTCCTCCGGGTTTCCGGCCTTATCACCTGGAAGAAGCCCTTAATCAGAATAAGCATGTTTTTGCAGAAAAACCCCTGGCTACCGATAGCCCGGGAATAAGGAAGGTGTTTGACCTGGTAAAAGTGGCAGATGAAAAGAAACTGAATGTGGTAGTGGGATTTCAGCGACATTACGGCAAAAAATACAGTGAAGTGATCCACAAAATACATGATGGAGCGATTGGTGATATCGTTTCGGGGCAGGCCTATTACCTCAGCGCCGGAGTATGGGTACACGAAAGAAAGACGGAATATACTGAAATGGAATACCAGATGCGAAACTGGTATTATTTCAACTGGTTATGTGGCGATCAGATCGTGGAGCAGCATATTCATAATATCGATGCATTCAACTGGGCCAAACAGGCTCATCCGGTGGCTGCACAGGGAATGGGAGGACGTATAGTAAGGACGGGCAAAGAATACGGAGAGATCTTTGATCATCATTATGTGGAATTCACCTATGGTGACGAAAGCCTGATGAACAGCCAGTGCCGTCACTGGAAAAACTGTTATAACCTGGTGGGTGAAAAATTCATGGGTACCAAGGGTATGGTTAACTTCGACCGGGGAAGAGCAGTTATTACTGATCTTAAAGGAAATGTGGTTTATAATCACAGGGATGAGAACGATCCGAATCCCTATCAGGTGGAACATGATAAATTGTTTGCTTCCGTGGCCAACGGTGAACATATAAATGACCTTCAGAATGGCGCCGAATCTACGATGACCGCTATCCTGGGAAGGTTTGCTACCTATTCGGGGCAGAAGGTCACCTGGGATGAAGCATTGAACTCTAAAATACAGTTAATGCCTGCCGGGGTGGACTGGAATGATACGCCCCCGACCCGGCCTGACAAGGATGGATTTTATCCGGTCCCGATTCCGGGTGAATACAAGGTGATCTGATAGGTTGATTTTAGAGGTGACTGGTGGCTGGGGATTGAGGATTGAGGATTGAGGATTGAGGAATGAGGAATGAGGATTGAGGAATGAGGATTGAGGTAAACCGTATGCGATACAGGGTATAAGTGCTTGGACAATTAACAGGGTAGAATACAGGATGATGAAGAGGAGCAAGCTCTGGCTTTTCGCTGGCTTTTTATTTAACATCATGACCTGAAAGGATCTTCGGCGATTATCACGAGTAGCTTAGGATAATGTAAGTTCAGTCTTTTTTATATTTTTCCATTAATTGATTACGATGGGCGTTGAGTTTATCACTCAACCCGACTTTATAAATATGGGGATTCTTGAATCGCTTGAACTCACCGGGCAGCATATTCAACCTTTCCTGGCTGTATCCGGCAATTTCCTGTACCGTCTTGGGTTTGTCGACCCTTTTTCCATTTTCCATTACCTTGTGTAGCAGGGCTTCTTTTTTCATATCTCCTATCTTCAGCGATTTCTTCAGTTCAAAGGGATGATGCATCACCTCCACGTTTTTTTCATCATCCATAGCCACCGCATCGGCTCCATAAAAATGATCGTTATCATAAACCCTGAACACCTGTTTTCTAAAGGGCAGTGTGATTTTTGAGATATTCTCTGATAACTTAATCCGGGGTTTCCCGTTGGCGAAGGACAGTTTATACACCCCGTCGAGTGCAGCATCCGGGTTTCCAATTACCAGGTTCGTTCCGACCCCGAAAAGATCAAGGGGGGCATTCTGATCAAGCAGACTTTTAATCACATGCTCATCCAGTTGATTGGAGGCGGCGATTTTTACATAATCGAGACCTTCCCTGTCGAGCATTTCACGGCTTTTTTTGGCCAGGTAGGCAAGGTCTCCACTGTCCAGCCGGATCCCTTTGAGTTTTTCGCCTCTTTCCTCCATTTCCACGGCCACCTTGATGGCATTGGGCACACCGCTTTTTAATGTATCGTAGGTATCAACCAGCAAAACACAATCATCTTTACGCTCCTCGGCAAAATGACGGAAGGCAGTTAGCTCGTCATCATAACTTTGAATGAAGGAATGGGCCATGGTCCCGGATACAGGAATACCGTATTCCCGGCCGGCCCGGACGTTGCTGGTCGCTTCGAATCCACCGATTACCGCGGCCCGGCTGGCATAAAATCCTCCCGGTCCCTGAGCCCTCCTCAACCCGAAATCAACCAGCTTTTTACCATTGGCGACCTGCCGCATCCTGCTGGCCTTGGTAGCCACAAGTGTTTGAAAATTAAGAATATTCAATAATAGGGTTTCGATAATCTGGGCCTCGATTATATTGGCTTCCACCTGCAGAACCGGACGGGTGGGAAATATCAGGTCTCCTTCCAGTGAAGAATAAACATTGCCATTAAACCGGAAATCTTCCAGGTAACCGATAAACTCCTTATTCAGGCCCTGATCCGATAAAAACTCCAGATCTGCTTTTTCAAAGGAAAGATTCTCCAATATGGATAACAGGTCGTCAAGGCCGGCAAATACTGCATAACCTCCATCAAAAGGTAATTTGCGGAAAAAATAGTCGAACACAGCCTTATTCTCTTTCTGGCCTTTAAGGAAATATACTTCTGACATCGTTAGCTGGTATTGGTCAGTGTAGGAAGCTGAATAATTTATCATGGTGTTTTAAAATTTTTTCAATTATTGTGCTATCGAATTCAAATGATTTGTAATATAGGTTTTTTAAAAAATATAATGAATTTTCTGCTTACATGAACAATATAACAAGTAATTTAATAGCTTTAAAAAGAAAGAATCCCGGACCGGGAGGAATCAGCGACCATGACAGGTGGATTTTTTAAATGGTGTTTATCGGTTTTCTTGTACCTCTCTTTTTGCCATCAGGGGTTGGTCCTTTCTCAAAACCCTCAACTCTATATTAATGAATTCCAGGCCAGCAACGTGTCTTCCGTGACCAACCCTTTGAATGGTGAATATTCGGACTGGATCGAGTTGTACAATGCCGGAACCACGAACATTGAAATCGGCGGCTATTTTCTTACCGATGATCCCCTGGAGCCCCAAAAGTGGGAGGTACCCTTTGAAAAAACGCTTTTGCCGGGAGAATATATTGTCTTCTGGGCAGATGATATTGACGAATATGTCCATACCAGTTTCAAGTTAAGCCGTTCCGGCGAATTCATCGGCGTATATGACCACAAGGGAGAGGTGATCGATTCGTTAAGTTTCGGATACCAGGAAGATGATATTTCTTATGGCCGAATACCGGGAGATCTGCAGCAATGGGCCTATTTTGATCAGGTCACGCCAGGTATGGCCAATGCCCACCATTATTTTGCCGGTAAAACGGAGGATCCGGCTTTTTCCATTAACGGTGGTTTTTACAAGGGGAGCCAGCCTGTGTCGATATTTTCTACAGATCCCGGCATCCGCATTTATTATACCCTGAATGGGGAAGTGCCGGACACGACGGACCGGTTATACACGGAACCATTGGTCATGGATTCCACTACCGCGCTGCGCATCCGGGCCTTTGAAAAGGGAAAATTGCCCGGAAACATCATTACCCGGACTTATTTTATCGAGGAGCAGGTAAACCTGCCATTTATATCCCTGACCACCGAACCCAAAAACCTGTTTGACGATTCGCTGGGCATCTATGTGATTGGCACAAATGGAATACCGGGTTATTGTACTGATACACCCATGAACGTTAACCGGGATTGGGAACGACCTGTTAACGTGGAATTATATGATGTAAACGGGAATGCTGAATTAAACCAGCGGGCCGGACTCAAGATCTTCGGTGGGTGTTCCCGGACCAGGTACTCGCTAAAATCGCTTGCCCTCTATGCCCGTGGCGATTATGGGAAAGGGTCTTTTGACTGCCAGTTGTTCAAGGATAAGCCCATTTATAGCTTTGAAAGTTTTATTTTGAGAACATCCGGTGACGATGTGGTTCACACCATGTTCAGGGATGCTATGGGGCAGACCGTGGTGAAAGAGACGGATATTGACCGTCAGGCTTACAGGCCGGCTGCAGTATTTATAAATGGCCAATACTGGGGCATTCATAATATCCGGGAAAAGATCAATGAACATTATGTGACCGGAAATTATGGGGTTGATCCCGACGAAGTAAACCTGATCAAGGGCAGCAGGGATGAAGATCATCATGCGATGCATGGAAGTGCCGGGCACTATGACGACCTGATCCAATATGTCAAACACCAGCATCTGGAAGAAGACCGGATATACCAGCATGTAACCACCCGGATGGATATAAACAATTATATCGATTATCAGATCGCCGAGATCTATATGTCGGCCACCGACTGGCCGGTAAACAATATCAAATACTGGCGGGCTGATTCAGGTCCTTATGATAAATGGCGCTGGGTCATTTATGATCTTGATAACTGTTTTTTTCCCTATCTTATCGACCGTAATACACTCGACATGGCCACTGATCCCTGGTGTGATTGTACATGGCCCAATCCACCCGGATCGACGCTGCTGTTCAGGCGGCTGCTTGTAAATGAAACCTTCAGGAATGAATTCATTCAGCGTTATGCCTGGCATATGAACACCACTTTTCAGCCGGACAGGATAAAGCATATTATTGACAGTATGAAAGCATTGATCGAGCCGGAGATCCCGAGACATATAGAACGGTGGGGTGGCCAGATCGTACCCGATCCAGAATTCTGGATCCGGCCCTTCTTTAATTCCATGGAAGAGTGGGAAAAGAATATTGAGGATATGAAGTATTTCGTTGAACGACGGTGGGAACATGCCAGAAAACATGTGATGGATTATTTCAATCTTACTGGCGATATGGTGACGATCTCGATCATTTCGGAGGATCAGCAGGCCGGTATCATTAAGGTCAATTCCCAGCGATTGCCGGGCAAGTCACATACAGGAGATTATTTCCCGGGCATCCCTATCAAGATCAAGGCCATCGCGTCGCTGGGATATGAATTTAACCACTGGGAGCAACATACTAACCAGTCAGGTATCCGGCGGACTTATGATCAGACGGTAGAATTTACTCCTGATGTTGATATTCTATTACGTGCTCATTTTAAACGAATCGATAAATTTGAATCCCCGCTGATGATCAATGAGATCAATTACCATCCGGCTGATGATCCGGATCCGGGCGACTGGGTAGAATTTTATAATACGCGTAACGGGATCATTGACCTGACCGGCTGGGTTTTTATGGACGGGAATCCGGATCATGTATATTCTTTTCCTTCCGGTCATGAGATCGGGCCCGGGGAATTTCTTGTGCTTTGCCGGGATATTGCCGCTTTCCGGGAAGTTTTCCCAGAGGTCAACAACTGCACCGGTAATCTGGGTTTCGGATTGAGTAACGGGGGAGAGGTGATCCGGCTTTATGGTCCTCAGGGTGAATTGGTCGATTTTGTTGATTATGATGACGCTCTGCCCTGGCCGGAGGAAGCGGACGGATTGGGTGCGACCCTGGAGCTGATATCCCCGGAGCTGGACAATAACCTGCCGGAAAGCTGGGAGGCATCCCTTGGGAACGGAACCCCGGGCCGGCAAAATTTTTCCAATTCCATTGAAATAAGTGTGCTTCACCAGAATTATCCCAATCCTTTTTCATCATCAACTACAATTTCCTTTACCCTGGCAAATCCTGGTTTTGTAAACCTGAAAATCACCGATACCATGGGCAGGGTAGTAGCCACCCTGGCTGAAGGAAAGAAAGAATTGACGTTTTATGAGATAAACTGGGATCCGGGATATCTCCCCAGTGGCATATATTTCTGCACAATGATGTTTAATAATGAAATAATTGATACAAAAAAATTAATAATAATTAATTAAAACATCAATTTTGATCATTGATGCAATTAATAAGATAAATATGCTCAAGGATATTATGTTACTGCCGGCCCATATTCTGTTTCAACAACCTTTCCATCACCCGTTTTAGGAATTCTTCCTTTTGGATGGTCATCCCAATTCTGCAATTAGGCTCTTTACTCTCGTCGATCACGGTGTAGCCGCCTTCAATTACTTTTACGTGAGCCGGACGTGTGGTATATAATTCAGGCCAGAGGAACATACCCACAGCAACCACATCGTGTAATGTCGGATCCGGATGGGCATAGGGTTGATATCCCCACAAGGTATACAGGCCGGAAAGGGCATCGGTCAGAGGTGATTCCCGCTGAAAAAGTTTTTCCCGGTAGATTTCGGTCAGTTTTGCGGGCATGGTGATATCAAGACCGGCAAAAGTGAGGTCGGCGCCGCTTGACACAAGCATTTTGGCGGCTTCCACATCACCGCGCACGTTCCATTCGGCACTGATAACGGGTCCCATGTCGTATCCGCTGTAGTACGATCCGAACATGGAATATACATGTTTGGCCAGCTTAAGTGCATCGGGATCCTTTTTTAATACGTCCATGATGTTGGGAACGGGCCCCACTGTAAAAAGCACCACTTCATTCGGGTATTTTCTGAGATTTTCGATAATAAAATCTGCCGCATTTTTGTTGACCGGTTTTATTTTATCAAATCCTTCAGCCCAGGCAAACTGGGGTTCTATATGATCATTGGTTTTTCTTCCCACGACAACAGGTATGTCTTCGCGACCTGTTTCATACAACATCCTGCAGGCGACCTGAGCCCTTTTTGGGGTGTTTCCCTGATCCATGACAAACCCCAGGATCTCGAATTCAGGGCTCGCCAATACCGAAGCCACGGCAAAAGCATCATCGATGTCGCCAGCCAGGTCACAATCGAAAATGATCTTTTGTTTTTCCTGTGCCGGAAGAATAAAAGTGATGAGTACGCTAATAAGAAAAAGAGGGGTGAATTTATGCATGATTTTAGAAATTTAATGTAAAAAATACTTTCACCGGGAATATGGAAAAAAATGAAGAGATAATGAAGAAAGTATGGATTTTTATGGTTCAGATCAGCAGTTGAGCAACAAACGGAATACAGAAATAAAAAATAGTTTTATATTTGTGGCTTGCCAAAAATTAAAATACTTTATAGAACACCTTATTGTAATATGACATTCACAAAAAGTAAATTCAAGTCTGATCGGGATAATGAATTTTTCATCCTGCTTCGTAAGCGGGTAAAGCAATATTTTGAAACCAACGAACTTTCAAGATTCGGCAACACGAATATGGTCATAAAGACTATCTTCATGTTTCTGCTGTATTTAACACCCTATTTTTTCCTTATTTCAGGGATTTCTTCCTCACCGGCGTTCGTTATTTTCATGTATGCTTTGATGGGGCTGGGTAGCGCCGGTTTAGGTCTTAATGTTATGCACGATGCCAACCACGGGGCATATTCAAAAAAGCGTTGGATCAATAAATTGCTTGGATACTCCATGGACCTGATCGGGTCCAGTGCCGAGCTTTGGAAAATTCAGCATAATGTGCTTCACCATACCTATACCAATGTGCATGGTGCGGATGAAGACATTGATACTCCGGCCATCATACGATTATCGCCATACAGTAAACGATACTGGATACATAAATATCAGTTTCTTTATGTGTGGTTTTTTTATGGGATATCAACCTTGAGCTGGGTCTTGTTCAAAGATTTCAGGCAGATTATAAAATATAAAAGGACCGGATTGATCAAAGGCAGGAAAAACTTCAATAAAATTCTCACCCAGTTGATCCTGTGGAAGCTGATTTACATTGGTTATGTAGTGGCCATTCCTGCAATTGTACTGCCGGTGTCTTTCTGGCTGATATTGCTTTCTTTTGTAATCATGCATTTTATCACCGGGATGGTGCTCAGTCTGATCTTTCAAACGGCCCATGTGATGCCTGATTGCGAGTTCACCATTCCGGATGAAAAAGGAATTATTGAAAAAAACTGGGCTGTCCATGAAATCCTGACCACCAGCAATTACGCACCTTCCAGCAGGGTGTTCTCCTGGCTTATCGGGGGGTTGAACTACCAGATCGAGCATCATCTGTTTTCCAATATTTGCCATGTTCATTATAAAAAGATCTCTTCGATCGTGGCCTCAACTGCAAAGGAATTTGGCCTGCCTTATCATGTTCAGAAAAACTTCCTTATTGCGCTCCGGGATCATACAAAGATGCTTTATAAACTGGGTAGAATGGAACCGGTCATTGCAAAATAAATTAGCTTTCCTTTAACACCAGTTTGCAGATATTGACAGTGTGAAGAGATATTCTCTTAATCCTGAATCGTCTTTCCATTCAATTCATTACCGGATAATCTGATTTTGAGAAATTTTGTGGGTAGATTTTTATAACCTGGGATCGAATTCGATTCACAAAATCCCGACAGGTGAGTGATCTTTATTAAAAGATTGATAACCGGTATTAAAAAAGTAAATCCATAACCATTGAATATCCACTTCCAATTAGGTAAATTAACTCGTTGTGTGAATTATTATACATTTCATTATCTTTTAACATACTGATATTTAAAGATTTATCATTTTCTTTCCTGGTGTATCCCGGTGTTTTCGAGACTATGTGGCATTAAATCATTATATTTTGGCCACGAAGGGTACCAAATCACTCAGGTATCGCTAAGTTTTTAATTATCTAATTCACACAACAAGTTAAATTACTGTTTTTGAAGATATTTTAAGTTTGTTTGTTAATGTCAATTTTTTAAATCAAAACAAGACCGAAATGATCAGATCGTATTATAATCATTTTTTGATATTATCCGCACTGGCCATGTTTTTCTCCTGCCAGCCGGATAAGGAATAGAAACCACCGGAAGATGGGTTTACCGGGAAAACAGGAGAAGTGATATTGATGACACTCGACCCCGGTCATTTCCATGCCGCGCTTGTCCAGAAATACATGTATGATCAGGTAAGCCCGGAAGTATATGTATATGCGCCTGAAGGAAAAGATGTTAAGGATCACCTGGAACGTATCCGGCGATATAATACCCGGGAGGATAATCCGACTGAATGGGAAGCAATAGTTTACACCGGACCGGATTACCTGGAAAAAATGCTTGAACAAAAGCCTGGAAATGTGATGGTCGTTTCCGGTAATAATGCCAAAAAGACGGAATATATCAAAAAAGCCGTAAGCGCAGGGATTAACGTGCTTGCTGACAAGCCGATGGTCATTTCACATGAAAAGTTCCCGGACCTGGTGAAGTCTTTCGAAATAGCCCCGGAGAATAATGTGCTATTATATGATATTATGACCGAACGGTATGAAATAACCACCATACTGCAGAAAGAATTATCCCTGATCCCGGGTGTTTTCGGAGATCAGCTTCAGGGAACAGCCGATCAGCCTGGGATCACCAAGGAAAGCGTTCATCATTTTTTCAAATATGTATCGGGGAGTCCTCTTACCCGTCCGGCATGGTTCTTCGATGTTTCCCAGCAGGGAGAAGGGATGGTCGATGTCTCCACACATCTGGTAGACATGGTGCAATGGGAATGTTTTCCGGAATCCATCATTGATTACCGGGAAGATATTGAAATGGTCGATGCCAGGCACTGGACCACTGATATTACCCTGGATCAGTTTAAAAAGGTGACCGGGCATGATTCTTATCCTGAATATCTTTTAAAGGACGTGGAAAATGGAATACTGAAAGTTTATTCCAATGGAGAAATGATTTACAGGATAAAGGATGTTTTTGCCAGGGTATCGGTTACCTGGGAATACCAGGCGCCGGAAGGAGCGGGGGATACCCATCATTCCATGATGAGGGGATCTAAATGTAACCTTATTATCAATCAGGGTGAAGAAGAGAACTACAAACCCGAGTTGTATATTGAACCGGTAACCGGTTTGGCTTCATTTGAAGAGGCAATTGAGAAAGCCGTTGAAGAAACGCTTCAGCATAAGTATCCCGGGATTGGACTTGAAAAACTGTCCGGGAACAAATGGAAGGTATTGATCCCGGAAAAATACAGGATAGGCCATGAAGCTCATTTCAGTCAGGTTACCGAAAAGTACCTGGAATATTTGACCAGAGGAAATATGCCCGAATGGGAAGTGCCCAACATGCTTGCCAAGTACTATGTAACCACACAGGCATTAAAGATGGCCAGGATGAAACACCGATAGTGGCATGGTGATGGTGGTTGTTCATGCCGTGATGGGAACAGAAGATGGTGTTTTACACCATACCCCAATCGTACCGGACAGAAAACCGTTACTGGTACATTTTTCTCTTCCCATACATACATCCGTTACTTTACTTCCAGAACTGACAATATATTCCCCGCCGGATCCTTAAACCAGGCGATTTTCGGGCCACCTCCATGATAAACACCTCTTTCATCGGTGGTGATCTTTCCTTCATACTGTTCTAACTTAACTCCCCGTTTGTTGAGCTCATCCACTGTGGATTCAATGTCCTTTACCGGAAAGTTGAGAATGGTGAAGGTGGCCGGGATATGGTCCGGCTTTTCGTAAACCAGGATCATAGCCCTTCCTGCAATATGAAGATTCAAAAGACCGCTCATCTCAGGGGTTTCGGATATTTCTAAACCCAAGGTGTTACCATAAAAATCCCTGGCCTTTTTGATATCATCGACAGAAAATCCACTGAAAGCATTTGTGTTTCTGAACATAGTATTGATTGTTATAGTTCGGACAAATATTTTTTATTAAATTCCAGTATTGAACCTGAGGTTTAATAAACTAATTATACACAGATTACAAATAATAATTCAGTTTTCAATCAAAAATGAACAGAACTTTAATCATTCGGAACCTATTTTATAAAATAATCCTGGCCGTGGTCACATTCGGCCTGATGAGTTGCGAAAAAAGCCGGGTAGACCAACCGCAATGGTATAAAGGTAACCTGCACACCCATTCTTACTGGAGCGACGGAGATGAATTTCCGGAAATGATCATGAAATGGTATAAATCCAATGGATATCATTTTGTGGCGCTCTCAGATCATAACATCCTTGCCAAAGGAGAAAAATGGAAAGTAATACCGGAAAAAGAGATCCTGAGGAAGGGTTTCACCGAATATCTCGAAGAATACGGTGAAGAATGGGTCAATTATCATGAAGATACCGCGGGCCTGAAGGTTAAATTAAAAACTTTTGAAGAGTACAAACCATTGTTTGAGGAAGAAGGCCGGTTCCTGATCATTCAATCGGAAGAAATAACCACCGGGTTCGATAATAAACCGGTGCATCTGAACGCCACCAATATCCAGGAATTGATCATGCCAAAAGGTGGTAACAGCGTGGCGGAAGTGCTGCAGAACAATATCGATGCCGTACTGCAGCAACGTGAAGAAACCGGCAAACCCATAATGCCTCACATCAACCATCCGAATTTCCACTATGGGATTTCGGCTGAGGATATGATTGAACTCGAAGGTGAACGGTTTTTTGAAGTGTATAATGGTCATCCGGCGGTGAATAATTATGGGGATTCGATGCATATCGGAATGGAAGAGATGTGGGATATGATAAATATTGCCTACAGGAATAGAAACCAGCCCCTTTTATACGGCCTGGCTACGGATGACAGTCATAATTATCATGAATTCGGCAGTAAATTCAGTAATGCCGGAAGAGGCTGGGTTATGGTAAAAGCTGACTCATTAAACCCGGGTTCTCTTATCAGAGCGATGGAACAAGGTGATTTTTATGCGACCACCGGAGTGGAACTCAATGAAGTGATTTTTAGAGATAATGTATTAAGGGTAGATGTTAAAGAAGAACAAGGAGTAAATTATGAGATCCGGTTTATTGGTGTATTTGATCAACAGTCGGAAGCGGAAGTACTTGATTCAGTTAAAGAAGAATACGCTGAATTCGAGCTGACCGAAGATCTTCTTTTCGTCAGGGCGAAAATTATCTCGGATAAACGTAAAGTAAATCCATACCGGGAAGGTGAGTACGAGGTGGCCTGGACCCAGCCGGTGATCTATAATCAATGAGACCTGTGAAACTAATCGCTGTATGATGATTGGAATGCCTGTTAGCGATATTTTATAATACGAAAAGGCTGGTCGCATGTATGATCCCGCGATTACATATTGAAAATATTGTCAAAAAAAAATATCCCCATGTCACAGCGAAGAAATTTTTTACAGAAGCTGGCCGGTCTTACTGCCGGTATATTGCTGCCCATTCCTTCCTTGGCAGGGAATCCAGGAAATAACCGGGACAGGTTAGGTGAGTTGTTACCTTTGCGAAAGCTTGGAAAAACAGGGGAGAAGGTAACCATGCTTGGCCTGGGTGGCTACCATATTGGATGGACCCTGGAAAAAGATGCCCAGGAAACCATCGAAGCTGCCCTTGAGGGAGGGATTCGTTTTTTCGATACGGCTGAAGCCTATGGTCCGCATGAAAGCGAAATCCGGTACGGTAAATTACTCACCCCGAAATACCGGGAGGTAATATTTCTGATGACCAAAACATTGGCAAAGGATGCACAAACGGCCAGGGCGCATCTTGAAGGATCTTTAAAGCGAATGAAAACTGAATATATTGATCTCTGGCAGGCTCATGGGGTCACTTCGAAGGAAGATGTAGATACTCGTCTTAACCAGGGTGTGTTTGATTTCATGATGAAAGCAAGGGAAACCGGTAAAGTTCGATTTATCGGGTTTACCGGTCACACCAATGCAGAAGCCCATGCCTATCTTCTGGAAAAAATGAACGGTGCAGGATTTCCGGATACGGTTCAGATGCCTGTGAATCCGGTAGATGCTGCCCATCCAGTTAGTTTTATCGATCAGGTGATCCCGCTGGCAGCAACGCAGCATGTGGGTATACTGGCCATGAAAACCCTGGCAGGCGGACAGTTCTTCTCCGAGAAATATGAACTGGACAGAAAAATGTGGGAAACCGATGATCCCGTTATTCCGGGAAAATTCAGCTTGAAGGATGCCATGAACTTTGTCTGGAGCCTTCCGGTAAGTGTACTCATTACCGGGGCGCAAACTAAAAGAATGATCAACGAAAAAATAAAGTTAGCACAGGATTTTATTAAACTTTCAGAAACAGAACGTCAGGCCCTTATTGACAGGGTGACGGACGTCGCATTAAAGGAGGAGGTGGAATATTACAGGAACCGCACCTGATTAAAAGAATGGCCCTGTAAAATGCCAGAAGAAAATACAGGATTTGCACCTGAAATAAAAGGATCTTACCGGAACAAAATATAGGATATTAGAGGACCCGTATCTGAAATAAAAGGATCTTACCGGAACAAAATGTAGAATATTAGAGGGCCCGTATTTGAAATAAA
>CAZIXF010000006.1:0-49304 GCA_964543195.1 uncultured Roseivirgaceae bacterium | reverse complement strand
ATATTAGAGGGCCCGTATTTGAAATAAAAGGATTTCCGTACTGAGCGGACAAAACAATCGATCCGGTCAAATATAGGTGAGATCCTCTCCCGCTGTAATTAGTTATTGCACCGTATCCTGCACCGGAGCATTATGCCAGTGACCGTGTTCCTCCGACCATACTTTTCCCTCAGGTGCCGGTCCGGGTGGCCTGGTGGCCTTCGGTTGCGGGTTTGTGGTCTGTTGGGGAGCAATATCGTGCCAGTGTCCATGTTCCTCCGACCATACTTTGCCTTCCGGTGCGGGACCGGGGGGACGGGTGGCTTTCTGTGGAGCAGGTGCCGGTTGATTGGATCCGGTGGTTGACTGTGCCGGCCTGGTCTGGTTGTCGGGAATATCATGCCAGTGCCCGTGCTCTTCGGACCATACCTTACCTTCCGGCGCCGGACCGGGCGGGCGGGTAGCTTTTTGAGGTACCGCTGCATTCCTGCCGGCAGGAGCATCATGCCAGTGTCCGTGTTCTTCGGACCAGACCTGACCCGGACGGCCTCCGCGGGCACCTTGGTCCTGGTTAGGTTTAATGAGCAGGAATCCAACCAGAATTACCGCCACAGTAAGGATAACCAGGGAATATCTGGTATTGCTTTTTTTTGTTTTCTTACCTTCACAGCAATGTTTATATTTTTTGCCGCTCCCGCATAGACAGGGATCATTTCTGTTTATATTCTTCTTCATGAAGTAACAAAAATATAGAATTTTTATAATAAATCAATTAATTTCCATACCTGTGAACGATAATTTTTAGCCGTTCACAACAAATGCAAATAATTCAATGAACACACAATTCATTTACAAATTCATGTCTTTTTCATCGTTTACTGTTAAATTTAATCCTTGAAAACAAGATAGGTATTATGGTTGAATTGTCTGGTGTAATCCTAAGCAGGTTGAAACAAGGAGGCGTATTTGTACCCAGTCCGTTAGCGCTCGATGAGGATTTGAAAATGGATGAAGCTTATCAGAGATTGCTGACGCTCTATTATATCAAATCCGGTGCCGCTGCAGTTATTCCCGGCGCTCATACCGGTGAGTTTGCTTTAAATAACCTCGATATATACAAGAGATGGTTATCGTTGATCAAGGAAATGGTATTGGAATATGGAGAGAATAATATATTGATGGCTGCCGCCGGAGGAGCTAATGTTATGAAACAGGTTGAACTGGCAGCCCTTTATGACTATGATCTCGTGATGATCGCACCCACCGCTTTCTCGGGAAAAAGTGTCGAGGAAGCCGTTAAAGTGATCAGGGACATCGCTGAGATCATCCCTGCATTTGCTTTTGAACTGCAACAGGCCATTCCGGGAGCCTATAAATACAATCTCGAGCTTTGGGAGCGGATCTTTGAAGTAACCTATGGGGCAAAAGGCGCTTCCTTCAATACTTATCGGTCTATCGTCATGCTTGAGGCCGCCGCCCGATCGGAAAGAAAAGACCAGTTAGCGCTGTTTACCGGAAATGATGATCGTATAGTGACTGATCTTTTGGGACATTACCGGTTCAAAGTGGATAAAAAGAGCATTAAAGTAAAGTATCATGGTGGTTTACTGGGTCATTTTGCGACTGATACGCACGCGGCCGTTCAATGGGTCAGCCGGATTTTCGAAAAAAGAGAGTCGGGTGAATGGTTTTTCCCTTTGTCAGAATGGGATCTGGCCCATGCAGTGAATCGATGTAACATGGCGCTTTTCGATGCACTTGGTAATTTTGAAAACAGCGTATGGGGGGTCAAATATCGATTATATTCGCTTGGTTTATTGCCGGGACCTTACTGCCGGGATGAAAAAGGACGATCCGGACAGGCTGAGGAAATAGATATGATCTATAATGAATATCCCGAAATCACCGATAATGATTTTATTAAAGAGACTATAGATGGACTTAGAAAGGAGGTAGGACTTTTTTGAAAAATGATAAACTAAATTTAAAAGATATATTGACCGAATCCCAATTGTGGGATTATATGACTACACCCACCGAAGCACTGAAGGAAAGTCTGGCCCGCATTGAGGGAGATATTATGGTATTGGGGGGAAGTGGAAAAATGGGAAAGGAACTGATTGGCCTTATCCGGAATGGTGACAGGATGAATGGAAAAAACCGGAAAATTGTTGTGGCTTCCACCTTTTCCAATCCTGATGACATTCAGACATTGAAGGACCTGGATGTGAAATGCATTCAGGGAGATCTGTCAAGTGAAGCTTTTTTAAATACATTGCCGGATGCACCGCTGGTGATCTACATGATGGGTTTCAAGTTTGGTTCGGGAAAAGATTATCGTCGCACATTCCACCTCAATTCGATCGTCCCTTATCTGGTGGGAAAGAAATATGCCCGATCGAGAATTGTGATCTTTTCATCAGGCAATCCGTATCCGCATTCATACTGGTTGGGTTCCGGATGTAAAGAAACCGAACCACTTGATCCCAAAGGCGTATACGGATGGAGCATTGTGGCCAGGGAAAGTTCTTTTTCTACAACTGCCCATGAAAATAAGGAACAGCAATTATGTTTTTTCAGGCTCATGTATGCTCAACACCTTCAATATGGGGTGCTTGTCGATCTGGCCAAACTGGTGTATAATGATGAACCTGTTTCCTTAAAAATGCCTGCCGTGAATCTGGTATCGCAGCGGGATGCCAATGAAATTGCCATTCGATCCTTTGAATATTGCGAAAATCCCGCCTGGAGGCTGAATGTGGCAGGTCCGGCCATGTCGGTAAGAAAAATAGTCGGAAAAATGGCTGCTATCATGGATAAACAAGCGCTCTTTGCCGATCAGGAAGGTGAGATGGCCCTCCTGGCCAATGATGAAAAATGCAGGACCCTATTCGGGGAATACCGGGACAGGGTAGAGGATATGATTGAAGGGGCGGCCCTATGGGTTATGAATGAAAAAGAAACCTGGGATAAACCTACCTATTTCGGGAGAGTAGAACATGATTATTGATCGTGAGTTCTGAAAAATTTCATATACCCGGTGATCTTCTTCGAGAACTCGCCAGGAAATCCCATAAAAAACTGATTGACCAGGATATTTTTGGATTATCGGAATCAGAAAATGTCGTGGATCCCATCTGTGCATTAAGTGTACCGGCTGGATGGAACCAGACCAGGAACGATCTTAAAATCCTTTCAGAATATGCGATCCTTAAGTTGCTGGCCATGGTTCATTATGATCATAAGAAGATTCCGGCCGGATCCGGATTAGTGGTCCGGACAGGCCCTGATTTGGTATGGATCGGTATGATCCTCGTTCATCCTGATCTAAGAAGACAGGGCATAGCCACCAGGATCATGATCCATTGTCTTGAAAAACTCAGGTCCGGTGATCAGCCCCTGGTTGCCGGACTGGATGCCACCCCGGAGGGAACACCCTTATACCAGCATCTTGGTTTCGAAGATTCTTTCGAAATACAACGATTCCTGGTTTCCGCGAAAAATAAAACAATGATTTCCGGAAGTGCAGAAATTGAAAGGATCACTGATTTAAGGATTGTGGAAGAATATGCAACTGAACGGGGATTCCCGAATAGCAAACCCTACCTGAAAATCTTGATGGATTTATCCACCGGTAAAGACTGTTATCTGATAAAAAGAGAAGATAAGATTGCCGGGTTCGTGATGAGCAGATCCGGAAGATTATACCCTTTTATCGGACCCCTGATGGCGGATAATGAAGAAACAGCGGCCCTGCTTTTGAACCGGGTATTATTCGAATGGAAAAAAAAGGGTTATAGCCGGCTTTTTATCGATATCCCCGGAATGCATTACAAGCGGCAGGATTTTTCAGTATTGGATGAGGTTCATGTTGTTTCCAAACGGAATTTTAACAGGATGTATCATCTGATCTCACCCGATAAAATGAACAAGATAAAAGATAAGCCGGGAGCTGGCCAATCCGGCATGACTGCTCCCTCTTTGACGCTGATGAAAGAATCCGCGCATAGTTACGAGGCCACAAGGGCTTATATGAAAAATGAAAGGGAAAACTGGATGAATTATTTTTATGGAATCGGTGGCCCGGAAATTGGCTGACCGGGGTCCTTTTGTTTCTTTTTATACATTCCGGAGAAAACTGCATTCATCGATTCAGTCAATATTCAATAAGCTCGGGTTTTCACTTAACCACCGATCCTGATATATTTGTTACGATATGCTGAAATCTTCCACAACCGGAAAAATAATCCGCTCTTTCGGACCAGGGATCATTACGGCTGCATTGATATTCGGTCCGGGAAGCCTTACCATTGCCTCCAAGCTGGGCTCCGGGTATTATTACCAGCTTCTATGGCTGGTTATACTCTCCACTTTTTTTATGGTATTGTTTACGCTCATGTCGGCCAAATACGGGATTGTTGTCGATCGTTCCATGATCCAGACCATAAGGGAAAAATATGGTATGTTTTATTCGGCTCTTATCGGTATTTGCACCGCTATCGCCACCGTTTCTTTTCAAACCGGGAATGCGATAGGTGCCGGTCTGGCGATAGGAGGTATGGTGAATATGAAACCCACTGTATGGGTGACCATGTTTTCCATAATTGCAATCCTGTTCCTTTTCAACCGGTCATTTTACAAGATACTGGAAAAAATCATGATCCTGATGGTGATCATCATGGTCTTGTCGTTTCTGACCACATTGATTATTTCCAGACCCGATCTGAGTGAAATATTGAAAGGATTTATTCCGGGTATTCCCGCAGGATCGGAGTTTTTGTCCATTGCATTGATTGCTTCCAGTTTTTCACTTGCTGGCGCGTTTTTTCAATCTTACCTGGTTCAGGAAAAAGGCTGGGAAAGAAGGGAGGCCGGTAAAAGCATTCGTGAAAGTATATCGGGTATTATATTGCTTGGATTTATATCTACCATAGTAATGGTCGCTGCCGGGGCAGTATTGTACACCAGGAATATTGATGTGGTTTCGGCAGCGGATATGGGCAGAGTGCTGGAACCACTTTTCGGACCCTTTGCCTATTACATATTCATGATCGGCCTGTTTGCCGCTTCTTTTTCTTCGCTGATCGGAAATGCAACACTCGGGGGCACCATTCTTTCCGATACTTTCGGACTGGGAAAGGAACTCAGCAGCTGGCCGGTTCGATCCTTGATCATGCTGATCATTGCCACCGGGGCTACAATAGCCATAGTATTCGGCAGGCATGGTTTGCAGTTGATCGTAGTGGCCCAGGCCTTTACTGTGCTGGTATCCCCGGTCATAGCCATAATGATCTTCCAGATCACCAGGAACAGAAAAATTATGGGAGAATTAAAGAATTCCCCCATAATTCAGGTATTGAGTGCTTTGGGAATAACATTTCTACTGCTCCTTACCTTCAGCTATTTATACCTGCATTTATTCCGGTAAATTTATTCCGGTAAATTTATTCTTGTTTCAGTGGGTCGTTTCTTCAATCGATTATTGAATTTAATCCACCGGTTCCACTATAAACGCCGCATCCTGGCCCACATATCTGGCATGGGATCCCTGGATTTTCAGGACCGGCAGATCGAAGGAAATTGTATTACCGTTCGATTCAATTTCGCTGTCTTCAATAAATTCTCCCCGCCAGGTATGATAAAGCCGCATTCTGTATTTTCCTGGTTTTATCGATGATAAGGTTACCGTTTCTCCTACTACATCCGTCCGGGAATTGGCCACCCAACCGAATATTACCTGGTCACTTGATATGGCATAAGCATCTCCATCGGAAAGTGATGCCTCTGTTTTTTTAAGATTGGTCAATTTTGAAAAGGGTATCTGGTTTACGAACCGCCTGAAATTTAACAACTGCTTTGTAAGGACATTATCGTTTAACCGGTTGGAATGGGCCCACCAGAAGGGTGTCATGGACGCCCCGTTGGCCAGAGACACCCACAGGGCATTATGATACTGAGCCTGATAGCCGGGCATTTCCATTTCATAAAAAGTATGGTCCCAACCTGTTTCCGGAATGATAGCGGGTTTTTCAAACCCATTCCATAATTTGGTCACCTCCCCACCATAGTTTCTGTAACTATGAGTGAGCGGATGGGTCTCAGCTTCCTTCACGGTCCCCGTATTTATAATCGGGAATCCCTGGGCTTCATAGATCTCCCTTCCCGGCAGATCAAAGACCTCATATCCACGCTGCCACCACTGGTCGATGCCTCCGCTCCGGGTTCCGGTGGTCAGGTGCTGGTATGGATCATTGTTTTTGAAGTATTCATGGATCTTCCTTCCCCAGGTAGCTGCGGCTACACTATCGCCGTTAACCCAACCTTCGGTACCATTGACTTCATCCACGATAAACCAGATACCAAGTGAGCGGCTGTATCCCCAGCGGGCGATGAAATACCGGTATAACTTTTCCTGGTATTTCCAGGCTTCTTCATCGCTGAAGAAATCTCCGACATCACAGACCAGCTGATAGGGGTTTGAATTCCAGCGTGAATTGCCGCCACCCCAAACTTCTTTTGAGAGATAGGAGTGGAACCAGATGTTCAGACTGAGGATCATTTCACGTTCTTCACACATCTCCAGCACCTCGTCAATACGACCTGCTATATTCTGGTCGTATCGTCCCATGCCGGTTCCCCATGTTTCAAGTGGAGTAATGTATGTGCTGATATAATTTACCCCAAGCTCCTTGAGATTGTCCAGCTCCTCCGGTTTGATCCTGCCCTCATTAAATGCAGCATAACCATCATTATACCATAATCCGACTCCATAATAGGGTGTGCCGTCATCATACACGAGATACCGGTGGTTTTCGGCAACCCGGATGGGTCCGTGATAGGAAGAAGGAATGGTGAGGAATGAATAAGTCTCACTTTCCATCTCCCCGTTTTTATCCTTAATCCTGATCACATAACTCCAGGTGCCTGTTTCATCCGGCGAAAACCGCACCATCCACATGGTGCTCCAGTGAGAATAATTATAAAAGCCCGGCATGAGCCACTCCTTGCCGGAGGGAGAGGTGAACACGGCATTGACCTCTATCTCTTGCGGATCGAAAGGATTTTCATAATCCGCGTCAATATCGAAACGCACCTCGTATTTATCATACTTCAATACGGAATCTTCATTTTGCCGGATGCGGGTTATCTCAGGCTGAGCTGCTGCCTGCAATGAAACGAGCATTAAGGACAGAAGCAGAATAATGTTATTTTTTTTCATAGTAGGGAAAGATTTAATTAAAAACTAAAAGTAGATAAAACAATTTATTCATGTAAATAATTATATTCAAGTGGAAATAACCGTATATGATACACTTATTTCAGTTAACGGACAATTTAAATTTTATTAGCCAGAATTTCAAATTTCAGAATCTGAATAATAAAATTCAGCGGGTCAGGTCAATAAATTCACCGTCCGGGTATGCATTATGCCGTTCATCTCGATATGCCATACATAAAGTCCTTCCTCAACGGCCTTGCCGGAATCATCCTTCAGATTCCATTCCAGCTCAATCTCTGATAAACGGGTTATGCTGCTCCCGAATGAGCGGACCCTGTTCCCCTCCAGATCCTGAATCCAGTTTTGAACCTGTTGTCTTCGTCCGGAACGGTCGAGTCTTACGGTCAGGTGGCATTTATTCCCGGAATAGTGAATATTTCCCATCCGGTAATGTGCATGGGCCAGTTCCGGAATATCATAACCGGTTCCTTTGAAATCGAGGTCTTTATTGATCATATCATCCAGCGAAAGGCTGCCAAGCTGATGTTTTTCAGCGGCAATTCGCAGAGAAGGGGCATTCGGATGACCGTCTTCAGCTCTTCCATCGGAAAGGGTGATCCTGCTGCACCCGTTCCTGATCCTTGCTTTGTTTAGTAATTGCATCAGCCAGTGGTCGAGCGCTACCGGATCCTTGCTGACCGCAATAGTATTGACCGGAAAGATCCTTCCCGCCGTGGGACCTCCGTCATACATTCCTGCCAGTGCATCGATTATATTTAGGATACAGGGAGAATATTCGTTTATGGTTTTATAAAACACCGGCACACAATTCCGGGTGCCTGCATAAGGGGTGTCGATATTCATCCACTCGTTTCCATGGGTATTTGCACATTTATCGGTACACCCGAAAGTGTTTTTCATCACCCCGGTTACGCCTGCAGAACGATGATCCTTTGCCACACCAACATTGATCATAAAGTCGTTTTCATAAACGGGAGGAAGGATCTTCTGCGGAGCATGATAGGGTTCAGGATAATCGGGAGCAGCCAAAAACCCCGGAGCATCGTCGGGAACATCTTTTTCGTTCCGTGCATTCAACCAGTGTAATTTATATGCACCGGGTTGATCATCTGCATAAACATTTTCATCATTCGGATGAACGGGACGGTATCCCTGTATCACCGCATTGGCTTTTCCAGGTATAATGGCCAGTCCGAGGTCATAAACAGTAATATTTTCTATTGGAAAAAAACCATCGAGCATCTGGGTAAGTCCGCTGATGATGGCTTCTGTGATCGCGGCCTTGGGTCCAAAGGGGCAGGCGGTCAGGTTCCAGTCGTTACGGTCATCCTGCCATCCATAGGCAAAATTCACCTTGATCCCGATCCGGGTCTTTTCTGACAGCTTACCTTCCGGGAAAAGGGACTCCCAGGCTTCCCTTGCAGTTTTTTTATTCGTGAAACGCATTAAGGCGTGATCCACCATATTATAAATTCTCTCATAATCGAAAGAAAAGTCCTGAACTTTGTCAATGATGATACCGCTTTCATTTTTATTCCTTCCCGGAATAAAATCCAGGTGCGAGGCCATATCATCTTTAACAGTCACTATCCTCGAGGCATATGCATTCGAATAGATCGATTGATAGCCACTAAGAAAAAATGGTGCCACTGCTGCACTGGTACCCAGTTTTAAAAAGTTTCGGCGTTTCATAGATTAAAAAATTTCTAAAGTCTGCAGAAAGTTACAATTTTTAAAGGAAAATTATTAGCAATGGGTATGTTTTTATACCTGTTTTATAGCAGAAAGCTGGAGGATTTCCGGATCACAGGATCGCCGGATCGCAAGCCCGGGAAAAATTCATGGACTCCGGATTCAGCGTGATAATTTTTCAGGTTCCGTCTATTATGAAAAATCTCTTTAAGGGCTTTTTCCTTTTTATGCTCTCAGAAATCTGATTGAAGGGCATAATTTACCACATCCTGCTTGTTATTTTTTATGAAATTAGTTAACTAATGAATCTATTGAAGATTTTTTTTGTTGGTAAGGTGAAGGAGGAAGACGATAATTTTTCAGTGGCCGGGAACATCAATCAAAAACTTTTTTTATCATGAAAATTAAAAAATATCATTTCTGCTTTATTTTAATCAGTCTGCTCGTGTTATCCTCCTGTACGGATTATGAATCCGGGATAGAATGGGAAGTTAATGAACAGGAATACCTGGAAACCCGGGGTTTTAATGTGCTTGTGTTTCATAATTATTATCCGGTCGGCAATCAGGGGGGTATCGAGTTTATCCACCATGACGAACGGATAGCCACCAATGGTTTTATCACATCGGATTTCGACGGGCAGAATTTTCCTGAACCCGAAACCGCTGAAAGGGCAGTAGATCCTTCCAGAAAAGAGATTGCTGCCAAGGTGGAAGTAAATGGATTTGATTTCGGTTATACCATAAGGGTATGGCCGGAAGATGGATCGGTACACCTGGCAGTAGACCTGGATGATCCCATTCCCGATGATTGGAAAGGGAAATTGAATTTTGACATGTTGTTGTATCCGGTTACCTACAGTGGAAAATCCTATCAGCTTGGAGATGAGTTCGGAGTTTTTCCGGTGGAAGGACTGGGCCCGATGAACAGGCTTGAAGGAGGGGAGATAGAGACTGTTCCCATGGCTCAGGGGAAAAGGCTGATCATAGCGCCTGAAGATCCTGCCATCGAATTGGAAATTGAACAGGTGAATGGGGAGCTTTCACTCATTGACGGGAGGAATACGTCGCTTGGAGGATGGTTCATTCTCAGGTCGGGCATTCCTGCAGGGGTTGATGAGGGAGCAGTTGAATGGATAATCGATCCTGGATTAATACCGGGCTGGACCAGGGATCCGGTGATCGGCATTTCACAGGTGGGTTATCACCCGGGGCAGAAGAAAGAAGCGGTCATTGAGCTGGATCCGAATGCCGAACCGCGGGTCAATGCACAACTATTGCGGATCAATGAAGAGGGCATAATAAAGGAAGTGCATTCTGCGCTTCCCGAGAACTGGGGCCGGTTTTTGAGGTATAATTATGCCATTTTTGATTTTACTTCGATTGCAGAGCCGGGCATATACAGGGTAGCTTACGGAGATCAGGTCTCGGAGCCTTTCAGTATCAGGGATGATATTTACCAGCAAAGGGTATGGCAGCCCACCCTGGAAATTTATTTCCCTGTACAGATGTGCCATATGAGGATCCGTGATCGTGTGCGGGTCTGGCATGGCGCCTGTCACCTTGATGACGCCCTTCAGGCGCCCGTATCCACCATCCATATCGATGGATACCGTTCCTATGAGGAAACGGAAACCCGGTTTGAGCCCATGACCCATATCCCGGGGCTTAACAGGGGAGGATGGCATGATGCCGGCGATAATGACCTGGCAGCCGGGTCGCAGGCCAGTACGACCCTCTACCTGGCCCTTGCGGCAGAAACTTTCGGTATCGATGTGGATCAGACCACCGTTAAGCAGGATGAACTGTATGTTGAACTGCGTCGACCTGATGGCATTCCTGATCTTGAGCAACAGATAGAACATGGAGCCATTAATCTGCTTTCCGGGTATCGTGCCTCTGGTCATTCGTTTGTGGGTATTGTGGCCACGCGTGAAGGGAGGGCTTTTTTAGGTGATGTAGCCTCGCTTACAGATCATCATTTCTATGATGCCTCACTTGGGCCCGATGAGGTTCGGGGCAACTTTTCGGGTAAGCCCGATGACCGCTGGGCTTTCACCAACCGGGATACATCCCTGGAGTATGCTGTGATCACTTCCCTGGCTGCTGCCAGCAGGATACTGAGGGGATATAATGATGCACTTGCCGGGGAATGCCTCAATACTGCGGTAAAGGCATGGAAATATGAACAGGAGCACGAGCCAGTGTTGCAACCCAACGCCTATGTTCCCGGTAATCCGGACCGGCAGGAGGTGGTGGCTACGGCCGAGCTGCTTATTACAACCGGTGATCAGCAGTACACGGACCGGTTGATTGAATTATTGCCGGTCATCAGGGAAAATATCGACCGTACCGCCTGGACGCTTACCCGCACCTTTGACCTGATCGATGATGAAAACTTTAAAAACGAGATCCGGGAAGCCCTGGAGTCCTATAAAAACGAGCTTGAAGAGAGTCTTTCAGGAAATCCTTATGGAGTACCCTGGAATCCCAGGGTCTGGGGGATTGGGTGGAGCATCCAACGTTATGCGCTTGAGCAATATTACCTGGTAAAAGCCTATCCGGATCTGTTTGACAGGGAAAATGTGCTTCGCGTAGTGAATTATGTATTGGGTTGCCATCCGGGATCCAATACGTCGCTTGTCTCGGGTGTAGGGGCACATTCCCTGATACCCGCCTATGGATTTAATATGCACTGGTGGTCCTATATTCCGGGCGGCATGGCTTCGGGGACGGCCCTGATAAGACCCGATTTTCCGGAGCTTAAGGAACCTTTTCCCTATCTCTGGCAGCAATCGGAATACGTAATGCCGGGCGCGGCTTCCTATATATTCTGTGTGCTGGCCGCTGACCATCTTTTAAATCAATAAAAATCTCAATCATTTTTCAGGAAATAAATATATTAACCATGAAATACCCTAAATCTGTTATTATTGTGGGGATATTGTTTCTATTTGCCACTTTCAACTGTACTCCGCCTGATACCGGAAATGAATGGATATTAAACGAGGAAGAATACCTTCAAGCAAAAGGACTCTCCGTATTGGCTTTTCACAATTATTATCCTGTAGGCAAGCAGGGCGGAATTGAGATGATCCATCATGGAGAAAGGATCGCCACCAATGGATTTATAAGAGGAGAAGATATTGATCTTGATTATCCGGAGCAGGCTGAAAGGCAGGTTGACCCACAAAACAACATGATCAGCTCCAGGGTGAGCTATGAGGACCTGGATTTCAGCTATACGATCAGGGTTTGGCCGGAAAGTGATGCAGTTCGATTAGCTGTTGATCTGGATAAACCTATTCCCGCAGAATGGGAAAACCAGCTGAATTTTGCCCTTGAATTTTATCCTCCCCTGTATTTTGGTAAATCCTTTCAGGTGGGTGATGATTTCGGGATCATTCCAAGGGAACCTTATGTGCGACAGACAGCTGATAATGAGGGTGAACTTCAGCCCATTCCGCTGGGTCGTGGCAAGATACTGACTTTTGCTGAAGAAGACCTCGAAAGAAAGATGATAATCGAATCCCTGAACGGCGAACTGGAGCTGCTGGATGAAAGGAATTTTTCTTACAGAGGCTGGATATGGGTCAGGTCGCCCATTCCTTCGGGTGTAACCGAAAATGCGATCGAATGGTCTATACAGCCAAATACATTGCCTGGCTGGACCAGGGATCCCATGATCGCCATTTCCCAGGTAGGTTATCATCCCGGCCAGGTAAAGAAAGCCATCGTCGAACTCGATACGGCAGCCGGCCAGCTTGAAAATGCCCGTTTAATGAAGCTGGTTGGCGGGAATGGTCTTCAGGAGGTGAAATCGGAAAGACCTGAACGGTGGGGAAAGTTTCTGCGTTATGATTATGCTAATTTCGATTTTACGGAGATCAATGAACCGGGTATGTATATCGTGAGCTATGGAGGCCAATCATCGAACCCTTTTGCCATCCGGGAAGATATATACAAGCATAATCTCTGGCAGCCTACCCTGGAAGGTTATTTCCCCATCCAGATGTGTCATATGGATGTGCGGGATGGCGGGATAATCTGGCATGGCGCCTGTCACCTCGATGATGCTTTACAGGCTCCTTTGGCCATTGAACATGTGGATGGTTACCGGCAATATGCCGAAGCAGAAACTCCATATAGTCCGGGTACAACTGTGCCACATTTAAATCAGGGTGGCTGGCATGACGCAGGCGATGACGATCTGGCTGCCGGTTCCCAGGCTTCTACAACTCATTATCTCGTATTTTCCGATGAGCTATACGAAGGGGATTTTGATCATACAAGTATCAATTATGACCGGCTGAGGGTGGAAATGAGGCAGGCTGACGGGATTCCGGATCTGGTCCAGCAGATAAAGCATGGAGCAATAAACCTGCTGTCGGGATACAGGGCGGCGGGGCATAGTTTTGCCGGCATAATTGCCACACGGGAAGGCCGTAATATTAAAGGTGACTGGGCCTCCCAGACGGACCAGTTTTTTTATGATCCCAGCCTTGGTCCCCAAGAGAGAACACTTACCCATTCGGGTGTATCCGATGATCGCCTGGTATTTACCAACCGGGATACCGGTCTTGAATATGAAGTGGCTGCTGCCCTTGCAGCTGCAAGCCGTTCACTAAAAGGATTTGATGATGATCTCTCAGAAGAATGCCTTCAGACAGCCGTAAGTACCTGGGATTTTGAGCAGGGCCACGAGCCGGTTAAAAAACCTAATGCATACGTACCGGGGAATACTGTTTTGCAGGAGATCCTTGCCACCGTGGAATTGTTATTTACCACCGGTGAGGAAAAATATGCCACCCGTTTGGTAAGTCTGATGCCTGAGATAGAGGAAAATATGGAACGGTCTGCATGGGGAATAGCTCGGGTGATCGATAGGATCGAAAATGAAGATTTTAGGTGCCGGTTTAAGAACGCTCTAAACAATTACAGTGCTCAATTGGATTCCACGCTGGCTACTAATCCCTTTGGTGTACCCTGGAGGCCGAGGATCTGGGGCATTGGCTGGGATATACAACGGTATGCACTCGAACATTTTTTCCTGGTAAAAAAATACCCCGACCTGTTCGATAAGGAACTGGTGTACAGGGTAGTTAATTACGTACTGGGATGCCATCCCGGTTCAAATACTTCTTTGACATCGGGTGTAGGGGCGCATTCGATCATTTCAGGATTCGGGGTTTACCGCCATATGTGGTATTATATTCCGGGTGGGATGGTATCGGGGACAGCCCTGATAAGACCCGATTTTCCGGAGCTTAAGGAACCTTTTCCCTATCTCTGGCAGCAATCGGAATACGTAATGCCGGGCGCGGCTTCCTATATATTCTGTGTGCTGGCCGCTGACCAATTGCTGAACAGGTAATAGCTTCCGTGTGTGGTTTTGCCGGGTTATGTCAGTGTTCGTCGGGATTGCGTTCGATCTTTATCTGTTTGATCAGTTCCACATTCTGGGACTGGTGAGGACCATAGGACATGGCCATCGTGCCCCTGGTGCCATCGGTAGCTTCGATCACGTAAAGGTCAGTCATGTCGCTGGGATTCGTTACGCCTTCGAACCGGAAGGTCTGAACGATAGTAAGGTCATCAGGCTGAAATTCCTTTTTGGAATAAAGCGCCACGATCGCTTCCTCTTCCGCTTTGAAATCATCCGTATATCCATCCTTCTTGAGGGCCTCTATGGTTTCCGTAAGGGTATCTAATTTATTCCTGATCATTATTAATAAGATTTCTTGGTTACAAATTTTGACTATAATGAATACTTTAAATTATAATAAAAGTATTTCTGAAAAACAAAACAAGAAAAATATCAAATCAATGGATTAATATATTAAGCTGCCGGTAATGAATAAATATTCAGCACACGAGTTATTGACCTTCAGCAATATCTTCTGATGTGAGTATTCTTTTTTCTCGCGAGTAGGTAATCACCGTGATTTTTTTCCACATGGGAGGAAGTTCAAAAGAACGGGTTGATTGTGATAAATAACCCGATCCATAGTAAAATTCTTTCCTGGTTTTTGTTCCATTATTAAACTCGATGATGGCGTATGCGTCTAACGGCTTAAGAATAAATCTTTTTTTGATGTTCCTTGTTTTTGAAAAAACGCGAAGACTATCATTGTTATTACCCACTATATAAGCGATCCGGCCATCAGCTAAAACAAGGCTTGCCAGGGATTTGGCATCACCGGGAACATAAAAACCGTTTTTGTTACCCCTGACCACTTTCATATCATTTTCTGGGCCCACTACGAGTGTGCCACCGGTAAACGCACTCAGAGGACCATGAGCCACATTGTTACTATATAAGTTGCCCACCATAAGGAATTCGGTTGTTCCATCGGCATCAATATCGGCATTAACAGTACCGAAAACAGGAGAGAACTGACCATTAACAGGCAAAGGCTTCAACTGCAGGCTATCATTATTATGTTTTATGAGAACATGATTTGCAAGATTACAGGCTTCTAATTCAATTGCATTTTCTTTTCCAAGATCATTCAACAGTTCACGTGCTGTAGTTCTGGCATAAGATTCATATGTCTTATAAGTCATTATTTTTGGAAAAAGAGCTTTTAGAAAGACATTCCGGAAAGCCACCGGGTAATAATCTTCTACATATTTCATGGTCAAAATAGTTTCAATACTTCCATTATTATCAAAATCCTTGGCAAAAAGCTTGAGCGGATCATTTTTTGAAGCATTGTAACCATGATTTAACCCGAAATTTCCCAGAATATAATCTACGTTTCCATCCTTATTGATATCGCCTGCATTAATACTGTTCCACCAGCCGGTTGAATTTTCCAGGCCAAGCTGCTGGGTAATATCCTTTAAATATCCATTTTCGTTTTCATAAACAGTTACCGGCATCCATTCCCCTGCGACCAGTAAATCCGGATTGCCATTTTCTGTAAAATCAGTCCACAAAGCAGCGGTTACCATTCCGGTTTCTTTCAAACCAGGCGCCTTTTCCTCAGTTACATCGATAAACCGTCCATCTTGGTTTTCCAGAAGATAGCTTTTCGGTATGACAGGATAACGTCCCGGACTCACCCGTCCGCCAATGAATAAATCCAGGTCGTTGTCTCCATCAAAATCTGAGGCAGTTACAATACTTCCGCTGGAATTGATTTCGGGTATAAGGTTTTTTGATTTGAAAAATTTCCCTTTCCCAAGATTAACGTATAAGCGATCCTGAAATAATTTTGGATTGTTACTCCGGAAATTACCACCCGAAACCACATATAGATCCAGGTCATTATCATTATCGAAATCGAACAGTAAGACCCCCATATCTTCAAATTGATGCCCGAATGGAAATTTAACGGATCGGAAAGTAGCATCCGGTGCCTGAAAAAACAAGGTTCCGGCCGAGCCCCTGGCTCCCCCAACAAAAAAATCATCCAGGCCATCTTCGTTTATGTCACCCACAGCTATACCGGGACCAAATCTGGAGTGCTGGTGGGGTAACAGAGGTTGTTTATAAAAATCCACGTAGGGATCTTCTTTATGTTTATAGTGAATGCCCATCTCTGAAGTTATTTCTATGAAATCCCGGCTGGCTGCCTGTTTGTTGTTTTCAATTTCTTTTGCCGGGATTGCAGTGTGATGGTCTATGGTTATCACCGTGTCAACTTTAAGATCATATATCCGGGATCTCACATTATTTGTCCAAACTACTTCAATGGAATCAATGCGGGTCGATTTTCCGGTGCCGAAAAGAATATTTCTATCAACACTCGACATATAACCCCGGTACGGATTGTTATCGATATACTGTATAATACCATCATGATAGACGGTAACTTTCGCACCTGTTCCTGACCGGTTTGATGAGGGCCCTTTAAGCTTTATTTTTATATAATGGTTATTCGATTTCCTGTCGGACAGGTTTTCATAAACAGTTGCTTCCCGGTCGATATTACTTATAATGATATCAAGGTCGCCGTCATTATCCAAATCGGCAACAGTAGCTCCATTTGAAAATGTTTTTTCATCAAAACCCCATTCATGAGAAACTTTCGAAAAGGTAAGGTCGCTGTTGTTTTTAAACACATAATTAATAATTGGTGTGCCTTTCCTCTTTTTTATGGCTTTTAACTGGGATGTAAAAGGAGTTTTAGAGCCCTCCCTGGAAAAAGGAGAATCTTTATCATAGATCATAAAATCCAGGTCACCCACGTCTCTTTTAAAACCTGTGGTTATGAATAAGTCCTTATAGCCATCATTATTCAGATCGATCAGAAGTGGACACCAGCTCCAATCTGATTGATCAATATTTGCAAGCTGGCCGATTTCACTGAACGTGTTATTTCCATTATTCAGGTGAAGCATATTTCTGATAAACTGCGGTTCGTATCCCAGATCAAGTAATTTTTTGAATGAATCATATGTGGGTGGCTGATCGATTATTTTTTGCCGGTAGCTGGATTCAGGCAACATGTCAAGATTAAATACATCCAGTAATGCATCGTTGTTGATGTCTCCAACATCGTTACCCATACTTGCCCAACTTGTATAGTCGAAAAATTCACCGGCTTTATTGGAAAAAGTACCATCGCCGTTATTTATATAGAGCAGATCATTGGTACTGTAGTCGTTTGTTACCAGAATATCGATCCAGCCGTCTTTATTGATATCGGATGTATTTAATCCCAGGCTGTAGCCCTCGATCAGGATGCCTGCCGACTTCGACACATCGGTAAAACTGCCATCACCATTATTCCTGAATAATTTATCGGTGCTTCTTGCCTCCCCATTCATTTTACGTTTTTTAATACTCACCATAGTGTTGACCGAAAAATCAGTTGGATTTATGGCCAGGAATGCATCCAGATCACCGTCCCGGTCATAATCAAAAAAACTGGTATGGGTGGTCTGCTCTTTTTCATTTAAATTATATTCGGCTGCTTTTTCAGTGAAGGTATTATCGCCATTATTTACAAATAAAATATTTTCTGTATTATGAGAAGACCAGAAACCCGATACCGAAAGATATATATCATCGAATCCATCCTGGTTAATATCTACAATAGAGATTCCTGTTATCCATCGGTCCGTTTCTACTCCCGCCTCTTTGGTTATATTTTTGAAGGTAAGATTTTGTTGATTTAGATATAAAGCTGAACTTACCTGGTTGCCTCCAAAGAAAATATCCTGAAATCCGTCATTGTTCACATCCAGTATCCCCACTCCACTTCCTGTATAGAAATTGGTGAATGTAAGCATGTTTTCCTTATGGGTTTCATTTAACCTGTTTTCAAAATCGATTTCACTTTTTTCCGAATCAATTTTATTAAAAAGTTTCGTAGTTCCCGGAGGAAAAATATTTAATATGACCATCAAAAAATATAGCATATTAATACTTTAATTACTTATTTAATTTTTTATTTTGTGTTTTTATAATTAAAACATTATTTAATTCAATATACTTATAATAATATATTTAAGTATAAAAATTCGATATCCAATAGCAAGGCGGATTATACGGTTATGCATTCTCAAACTTCCGGTAAAATACCATCATTTAATTTACTTTGTATGATTTATCTCAATTCAATATTTCTGTTTTCCACATTCCATCCTGATATATTGAGGGCTGCTTCATGCTCATTGATGATACCGGGATATTCCAGATAAATGGATTTATTGCTTCCGGGCAGAATGCTGATATAATTATCCGAATAAAATACCGGCAGTATTCTTTTACCTGTATTTTTATCGATCATGGATATTCTGATAAAAAAAGCCACCGGATTGCCTATGCTATTTTCAAGGTGAAGTTTTAGTTTGCCTTCTTTTATTAGCTCAACTTTTGAGGTAATCTTCACTTTGGGCAGATCCTGCAGGAATGTATAGTTTCCTGCCGAATCAGGAAGCCAGTACAGGTTTTCACTGAGTATGCTGTCTGTCGCTTCAAAGATTTTCATTGATAGGAAGGCTCCCTTTTCGCCGGTCAACCGGATGATCCCGCTACGGACGGCCTGGCAGTTTTTCACTGAAGTGGGTTCCACATCGACCAGTTGCTGATAGATCCGCCGGGATTCTCCAGTTTCATCGACCACGTCTACCTTCACCATCAGGTTACGATACCGCGTAAAAGTATGGTTGGCTATCTGTATCATCTGTTTTACCGGGTCATACATGATGTGCAGCGGTTCGCCGGCCGTATGAAGCCCGTATAAACCTCCATTGGGATCGAGGTACCAATCATACATCTGTCCCCGAAGGGCAGTCCAGGGATTCTGTGTTTTCCAGATGATCACCCCGGTATACCATTCCCACATATGGGAACTGAATCCCTCGATCAGGGCACGGTATTGGTTATAGTTGATAAGCTGGGCTTTTTTGGCGAAATCCGCGGCATCGGTATATCCTCCGTACTGATCCATAAAATTTCCATATCCGATATATTTATGATACCGCCACATTGGCTCAATTTTAGCCAACCTGCCGTCATCCTCTTTATCCGGTGACTGATAATGTCCCGGTGCAACAAGACTGGTATCGGGAATAAACCGTTGGAGGGAATGTATATCACCCAGGCCTACTGATCCGATCTCCGAGTTGAAAGGAAAGGTTCTTTCTCCCCAAAATACTTCAAGAGGCTGGATCCCATAGGGTCCGTCACCGGTCCCGCCTTTAAAGTTATGTGACATCTCCCCGGAAGTGGAACTCTCGAAGAAAAACCGTGTCCCGTCCAGACCGGACTGCAGGGTATCGCGCATGATGGTAACAAGGTCATCAGGGGGACCGATTTCATTGCCGCCACACCAGAATGCAAGCGAGGAATGATTCCGTATCATCTTCACCATATCGACTGCCGATCGTAGAAATAATCGATGGTCGTCGGGATAAGAACGCCGTGTCCACTGATCATCTTTTTTACGGGGATCAACCCAACGGCCGTTGCAGTCGCCCGACATCCAGAAATCCTGCATAACCAGCAAACCATATTTATCGCAGGCCGCATAAAACTCCGGTCTTTCGGTAATGGCCCCGCCCCAGATCCGGATCAGATTAAGGTTCATATCCCGGTGAAAGCGGATCTCGGCATCATAGCGTTCTTTTGAAAACCGCAGCATGGCATCTGAAATGATCCAATTGCCTCCTTTGATAAATATTTTCTGTCCGTTGACGAATACCTGCCGGCTCCGGGTAAACCGGTTCCATTCGGTTTTTATCTCCCGCATGCCTACCTTAATCATTTCAGAATCTGAAATATTCTGATCCCTGGTAATAAAATCCAGCTTGAGATCATATAGGTTTTGCGGCCCGTAACCATTCGGCCACCATAAGGCGGGATCAGGGAAAGCAAGATCCGGAAAGACGACCATAAATGTGGAATTAGCGGGTATCAACACATCGATTGTATTTACCTCTTCTGCGATCTCGTACTGGATGGTACCCGTTATATCGTCATTCGATGGATTTTCCAGTTCGGCCGTCACACGGAGTATGACCGGTTCCTGACCGGTGGCTTCGGGTGTTCTCTTGCCCGGAACGCGGGTAATCACATGAGGATTTTTAATATTGATCAGTCCGGTCCTCTCAATAAATACCTTATCCCAGATGCCGGTATTCCGATCCCTGACCGGTTGTATCCAGTCCCATCCGGCTACATATTGATGGCAGACGTTTCGACCGATCACCCCATCGCCTCCCTGGCCTCCGTTCGGGTTTCCGGGAGGATCCGGGGGAAAAACGATGACTGCAAGGCGGTTCCGGCCGTCTGCTCTTACATGCTGGGTGATATTATACTGTTGCCGCAAAAACATACCGTGATGCCGTTCCTTGTTGAGCTTTTTCCCATTAAAAAATACATCACAACCATAATTGATCCCCCGGAAGCGCAACCATATCTGTTCGTTTTCTGCCGGATCAGCTTTTTCAAGGTCCTTGACGAACCAATAGGTATAATGATCATTCCCGGTCTCATATATGTCCGGGATCTTTTCGTTATTCAATCCTACCAGAGGATCCGGGATAAGGTCATTTTTCAGCAAAGTAGTCAGGACCGTTCCCGGTACTTCGGCCGGCATCCAGTTTTTCAGGGTGAAATCCGGATTTGAAATACTTTCTCCGGATTGGTTTACTTCACCGACCCTTCTGCATACCCAGCCCTCATTCAGTTCCTGTTTATTTTGTGCCTGGTTTTCTGTGAAAAAAAACAGAAAAACAACCGCGTATAAAAATGTTTTGATCTTTAACTGTACTCTATCATTCATTATTTGTTATCTTGAGCGCCGAAAAATAGGTTTTGCATCAAGATAATTAAAAATTTAAAAACTCATAACCCGGTTATAGGATAATAAAAATTTAAAGCCCTTAAAAAAGAAATTGAATTAACCCGTTGTGTGAATCAGATAATTAAAAGCTTTGTGATACCACAGTGATTTTGTGCCTTCGTGACTAAAATATAATGAGATGTATAATAATTCCACAACGCGTTTGAATTACAATATTTTTTAACGAAACCTTGAACTTTTTAATAGAATAATATTATGCCTGAATCAGAACCCATCATATTTAAAAAATCGAAAAGGATACAGTCGATCGATATTTTCAGGGGACTCACCATATTTGTAATGGTGTTTGTGAATGATGTGGCAGGTGTGGAGGGATTACCCTGGTGGACTTATCATATTTCCCCCGGAGAACAGGGAATAACCTATGTAGACGTGGTTTTCCCGGCCTTTCTTTTCATCGTGGGCATGGCCATTCCCCTCGCACTGGAAAAACGCAGAACGAAGGGAGATTCCCTGTTGCGGATTGTGTATCATATTGTGGTCCGTTCCCTGAGCCTGGTAGCGATCGGGTTACTCATAATGAATGGCCGTGACCTGGAGCCTGAAGCGGCAGGAATCTCCTATACGGCCTGGAATGTTTTGATGTTTGTTGGTGTGATTTTATTATGGAACCGTTACCCAGCAGCCGAAGCATCAAAAAAAATAATTTTCAACATCCTGAAGGTTTTGGGGTTGATACTGCTGGCCATTTTGCTGTTTTTGTACCGGCGGGAAAGCGATGGGGGACTCGCCTGGCTCGATCTGACCAACTGGTCAATACTGGGAGGAATAGGATGGGCATATTTATCGGCAGGGTTACTTTACCTGATATTCAGGGGTAAGTTTACGGCCATGGTGATTTCTTTCCTGGTACTTGTGTTTTTGAATGTGGCCACCAAAGCCGGCTGGACCGGTTTTATCCGGGAGATTCCCCGCATATTCTGGCCTGTGGGTAGCGGATCGCTGGCTTCCATCGTAATGGCGGGTCTGATCATGTCCCAGTTATTTATAAAAAACAAAGTGGTTGCCGGAATAAGTTCAAAATTCATATCGGGAACACTCTTTGCACTGGTTCTGCTGATTATGGGATGGTTGCTGATGCCTTTCGGACTGGCCAAAATTGGAAGTACGCCTAGCTGGACCTTATTCAGTGCTTTCTTCTGTGTGGCGATCTATATGCTGATGTACTGGATAGTGGATATGAAAGGGTTCTCCGGATGGGCCAAATTTTTGAAGCCAGCAGGCTCTAACCCATTGTTGACCTACATTTTGCCGGATATTTATTATGCAAGTTTCGGACTTTACCATTTCAGGGATATTGCAGGTGAAGGATGGCCAGGTGTGCTCAGGGCCTTGCTTTTTACCTTTTTTATACTTGGCGTATCTGCCATCTTAACCCGGTTGAAGATCAGGCTGCAATTGTAAGAAACTGAAAATTTTATTGTTTAGTGGGTTTTTGGTTTATGATTTTTGGTGTTATTTTATGTTTTAAATCATGATAATTTACCAGAGATTCGAATTGATTCGCCTCTTCCTGTTTTTCCTGGTGATTCTCAACCTTTTCATGGGTTGTGAATCCAGAAAAGGGAAAGAGGAAAAAGAGGATACGATAGCCAGGGAGGAACCCGTAAAAAAGAAAACCACGGAAAAAGCCCGGGAGATAGCATCCGTACGGAACCTCGGCCTGGCATACCTGGAGGAAAACAAACTTGAAGAGGCCGAAGTCGAATTCCTTAAATTGATTGAACTAGCCCCTGAAGAAGCAATGGGATATGCCAATCTTGGCATAGTATACATGCGAATGGGTAAATATGAAGAGGCCGAAGAACAACTCGAAAAGGCGGTAGAACTGAATCCCGATGATTCGGATATCCGGTTGAACCTTGCCCAGGTCTATGATCTGACCGATAAAAAAGAAGCCTCAATGGAAGAAATGGAAAAATCCATTGAGATCGACCCTGATCATGTTCAGACGCTTTACAGCCTGGCAGAAACCTATCAGCAGAAGTCAGACCGGCAATCGCTGTCCCAGTGGGAAAAATATATGCAACGCATTGTTCAGACCAGTCCATCCAACATGGTAGCACGGCTGTATTTAATCGAAGCGCTGGCGAGGAACAATAAACCCGATGAAGCCCTTAATCATCTGGAAGAACTTGGTAAGATCGCCCCTGCATTTCCCGATGAATCTAAAAAGCATTATGACCAGGCTATTGAGAATCTTCAGCAATCACAGTTAAAAGAGGCATTAACCTCGGTACTGGTTTTTCATAATTTTTTAAAGCTGACCAATGTTTATCAACGTGATATTCAGGAGTTGAAAGGAACGGGGACAGCCACCATCGGGAATCCTGTAATCACATTAAGTGAGGCTGCGGTAACCTATATCACAGAAGGTGAATCTATTCTGGATATTTTACAGTTTACCGACGCCTCTGCCTCGGCCGGGCTGGAAATTACCACAGAGACACAGAAACAGGAGGTGCAGGCAAAAACTCATCTTACTCATCTTGCTGTCGGCGATATGGACCGGGATGGTGACCAGGATATTTATATGGGTTCGTATGATGCTGAGACCAATACATACCAGCATTTTCTTTTTCGTAATGACTTCGGACGGTTCGAAAATATAGCAACCCGGGCCGGGATCGATCATGAGGAAAGGGATGTGTCGGCCCTGTTTGCAGATTACAACAATGACGGATTTCTGGATCTGTTTATTCTGACCGAATTATCTTGTGTTCTTTATGAAAATATAAGTGAGAACGAATTTGAGGATGTAACCGCCAGGGCCGGCCTTGCGGGTATAAAACCGGGTAACAGAGCCCTGTTTTTTGATATGGATCAGGATGGCGATCTGGATCTCTTCATTGCCTCCGGTGGTAATAATCAGGTTTGGCGGAATAATGGTGATGGTACTTTCCTTAACATCACCGGTGAAACCGGGCTGGGTAAAACCGATTTTGAAAGCAGGGATGCCATGATAGGTGATTTTGATGGTGATGGGGATGTGGATCTGGTAATTGCCAACAGCAACGGACCGGATCAGGTGTTTTCAAATATGCGGCAGGGCAAATTTGCCGAGATTACCGCCGAAACCGGTATTGATCATCCTTCCGGATCTGTGGCAGTAGCCGTGGGGGATTATAACAACGACGGGTCACCGGATATTTTATTTGCGGGAAGAGAAAATGGTTCTGTTTATTTGTATAAGAATAAGGGAAATGGAATATTCGAACCTGATGATTCAATACAGAAAGCTATTTCGGCATCAGACAACCTTACCTTCCGGGATGCGGGATTTTTTGATTTTGATAATGACGGTTTTCTTGACATTATTTTAACCGGCAAATCCTCTGATGAAAAGGGCAGGGGCATACTATTGATACATAACATTCCGGATGGGGATTTTGAAAATGTGACCGATCTTTTGCCTGAGACTATACACAATGCGCAAAATCTGGAGATTGCCGATTATAATGAGGATGGAGACCTGGATATATATCTGACCACCTTGAATGGTGCGATCAAGCTGATACGTAATGATGGAGGTAATGGTAATCATCACCTGAAAGTGCAGCTGGTGGGATTGCGCAGGGGAAGCAGCAAGAATAATTATTATGGCATAGGTGCGCGGGTGGAGGTCAGAGCCGGTGATCTTTACCAGATGAAGACGGTGACCGGGCCCAATGTTCATTTCGGACTGGGAAATCGATCCAAGGTAGATGTGGTCAGGATAATATGGACCAACGGGGTGCCTCAGAATATATTCTCTCCCGGAAGTGACCAGGATCTAATTGAAGAGCAGGAATTAAAAGGATCCTGCCCATTCCTGTATACATGGAATGGTCGTGAATACATGTTCCTGAAAGACATGATGTGGCGCAGTGCACTGGGCATGCCCCTGGGGATCATGGGAGGTTCGATGGCTTATGCTTTTCCGGATGCTTCCAAAGAATATCTTAAGATCCCGGGTGATTTTCTGAAAGCGGAACAGGGAAAATATAAAATACAGGTGACTTCCGAATTGTGGGAGACCATTTATTTTGATGAGGTGAAACTGGTAGCAGTCGATCACCCCGATTCTGTTGAGATTTTTGTGGATGAACGATTTACTCCGCCACCATATCCCGGAATGGATATGTACAAGGTGCATAATAGAATAATCCCCCGGAGCGTTTATGATGGGAAAGGCAATGATTTGCGGGAAAAAGTATTGAAAAAGGACCATCGGTATATATCGAACCTGAAGGCCGGGGCTTACCAGGGAATTACCGAGATGCATGATCTGATCCTTGATCCGGGTAATGTCGGTCCTGCGGAAGGTCTATGTTTATTTCTTAATGGATGGATATTTCCCACGGATGCCAGTATCAATGTGGCCCTGTCACAAAGAAAAGATGTTGAGGCCGTAACTCCTTATCTTCAGGTATTGAACCAAAAAGGGGAGTGGGTTACCGTAGTAGAAAATATGGGTTTCCCCATGGGTAAGAACAAAACGGTTATTGTGGACCTTTCGGATAAATATCTTTCCGAAAACCGGAAATTAAGGATCCGGACCAATATGGAAATATACTGGGATCATATCTTCTTTGCAAGGAACAACAGGCAAAGCCCGGTTACCACGAAAATTCTTGAACCCGGGCAGGCGGATCTGCACTACAGGGGGTTTTCGGCCATGTACCGGAAAGGTGGCAGATATGGTCCCCACTGGTTTGATTATTATGATGTGTCAAAACCGGTGAAATGGCGGGACCTAACCGGATATTACACCCGTTACGGCGATGTGAATGAGCTTCTGCAAACTGCCGATAATCAATATATTATTATGAATGCCGGTGATGAGGTATCGGTGACCTTTGATGAGTCAGAGCTTCCTCCGCTTCCGGATGGATGGACCAGGGATTACCTGATTTACAGTGTGGGCTGGGTAAAGGATGGAGACATGAATACAGCCACGGGAAATACCGTAGAACCCCTGCCGTTTCATGGGATGAAATCGTATCCTTACGATGACAGGGAACATTCACCATTGTCAAATTCAAAATTTAGGTCTTATATTAGGGAATACAACACAAGGGAAGTGACCAATGAGGCGTATAAAAGACAGTTTTTTGAATAAAATAAATAGGTGGAAAAGAATAATAAAGCGGGTATCCCGGGTATATCCGGCAGCGATTATTGTTCAATTATGCTTTTTCCTTCCTTTGTTGAATTTTACAGATGCAAATGCTATTGCTAACCAGGACGATAATAAATTATTCACCCTCCTGGACCCGGAACATACCCATATTCATTTCAATAACAAGCTGGTCGATACCAAAGAACATTCGATCCTGGTCTACTCCAATTATTATGGAGGAGGGGGTGTTGGCATAGGCGACATCAATAATGATGGATTGATGGATCTGTATTTTGCCGGCAACCTGGTGGGTGACCGCTTATATCTCAATAAAGGGAACCTGGAGTTTGAGGATATTACCGAACAGGCCGGGATAGAAGATAACGGTGGCTGGTCATCGGGAATTCTTTTCGGGGATGTGAATCAGGATGGCTATCAGGATATTTATGTGACGAGAGAATTATATGATGACAGGCCGGACCTCAGGAAGAATGTATTGTACATCAATAATGGCGATAATACCTTCACAGAGAAAGCTGCGGAATATGGAATTCAGGATGAAGGAAGAACGCGTCATGCTGCTTTTCTTGATTATGATAAAGATGGAGATCTGGATCTGTTTCTCTTAAATCAGCCCCCCAACCCCGGGGATTATTCGCCCTACTATAAAACTGAACTTCTGCTGGATAAATACTGGCCGAGATTGTACGAAAACCAGGGAGCAAAATTTGTTGATGTAACCGTTGAAGCCGGTTTAAACCGCACTGGATTTTCCAACAGTGTTACGGCAAGTGATCTGAATAAAGATGGATGGGTGGATCTCTGGATGGCCAATGATTTCTGGGTAGGAGATTTTCTTTATATGAACAATGGTGATGGAACATTCACCAATAAAATAGATGAAAAAGTGCGTCATATCACATTCAGCAGCATGGGAATTGATGCCGGCGATATAAATAACGATGGCTGGCTGGATGTGATCGTTCTCGATATGGTGCCCGAACCGCATGAACGGAGGCATCGCCATTTCGGTGGCATGAATATGGAAACTTTCTGGGGAGTGGTTAACGAAGGAGGACATCATCAATATTTTACCAACACCTTGTTTTTAAACAGGGGTGAAGGATATTTCAGTGAGATCATTGAACTTTCCGGATTACCCTCTACGGACTGGAGCTGGAGCACCTTTTTTGCTGATCTTGATAATGACGGCTGGAAAGATATCTTTATTTCAAACGGCCTGATGCGGGACATTCGCGATTTTGATGCCGCCAGTGCATTCCAGGCTGTAGTTGAAGCAGCCATCCGGGATTATATCAAAAAAAACCCGAATCCCGAAGATATCAGCATATGGGATATCCTCGATATGGATAAGGCAATGAACATTTCTCCGTCAGTACCGATTTCAAATTACGGATACAGGAATAACGGCGATCTGACGTTCACAAAAATGAATGAAGAATGGGGACTTGATTACAAAACTTTTTCCAATGGATCAGCCTATGCCGATCTCGATAATGATGGTGATCTGGATATTGTGGTAAATAATATAAATAATAAAGCTTTTGTTTTTCGGAACAATTCCCGTGAACTGAACGGACATCATTACCTCCGGGTAAATCCTGTAGCTGATGAAGAAGGCGTGGTGAGATTTGGTACAAAAATTACTATTGAGACGGAAAAAGGGTTACAGTTTTTTGAGATCACCAGTGTAAGGGGCATGTACTCAACCAGTGAGCCGATAGCACATTTTGGATTGGGAAACATAAAAAAAGTGGATCTTCTGACCGTGGAATGGCCCGACGGAAGAAAAAATATCCTGAAAAATGTAAAAACAGACCAGAGCCTGAATGTATTATACAGTAAATCGAAAGACCCGGGGAAAAAGGAAAAAGAAAAACAGGGAAAACCCATTTTCAAAGCGCATACGGAAGCATCGGGGATTGATTATGTACACAAGGAAAATGAATTCAATGATTATATCAGGCAAATCCTTTTACCCTATAAAATGTCGGAGCTGGGTCCTTTTCTGGCCACAGGAGACCTGAATGGCGATGATCTCGAAGACTTTTTTGTCGGTGGCGCTGTAGGTCAGGCCGGTCAGATTTATCTTCAGCAACCGGATGGTACTTTCGATACACTTTATAATGAATGTCTTGTAAAAGACCACATACATGAAGATATGGGAGCTGCTTTTTTCGATGCAGATGGGGACGGTGATCTTGACCTTTACGTAGTGAGCGGCGGAAATGAATTCAGGCCGCGATCTCCAAGATATCAGGACAGGCTTTATCTGAACGATGGAACAGGAAGAATGGAAAAATCTGAGGATTGGTTACCAAAAATAAATATAAGTGGATCCAAAGTATATCCCTATGATATTGATCAGGATGGAGATATGGACCTTTTCGTGGGCGGACGGCATCTTTCCTGGTCTTATCCTGATCCGGAATCCAGCCTGATATTGATAAATGAAGGAAATAAATTTATCGATGCTACCAGGGATATTGCTCCCGATCTGGCAGGGATCGGTATGGTGAACGATGCCAAATGGGTTGATTTTAACCAGGATGGCCTTATCGATCTGGTGATAGTCGGAGAGTGGATGCCGGTAACCCTGTTGCAGAACACCGGAGGAGTTTTTCGTAATGTGACCTCCGATTTTGGTCTTGACGGGAATAACGGATGGTGGTTAACCGTCGAAGCAGCCGATATGGATAAAGATGGGGATATGGATCTGATTATTGGGAATTTCGGGTTGAATTCAAAATATAAAGGAACGGATGACGAACCGTTTGAAGTGTATTATCATGATCTTGATAATAATGGCCTTAAAGATCTTGTGCTTGCCTATAATGCCAATGGGAAAAAATATCCGTACCGGAGAAAAAAAGATGCCGCCTTACAGATGCCCTCGGTCAATGATAAATTCAGGACTTTCGGTGAATATGCCGATGCCGATGTGTATGAAATCTATGGAAAGGAAAACCTGGAAAGGGGACTGCATTACAAGGCTAATACGTTTGCAAGCATGTATCTGGAAAATAAGGGGGATAGATTCGAGATGCATCGATTACCTCTACTGGCGCAGCTTTCATCTGTCAATGACATCCTTATAGATGATTATAACGGCGATGACAACCCGGATATCCTGATCGCAGGTAATTTTTACGGTACGGAAGTCCGTACACCGCGTAATGATGCCGGTATCGGCCTGTTGCTTGAAGGGGATGGAAACGGTAATTTTAACCCGGTAAATTATCTTGAAAGTGGTTTTTTCGTTCCCTACGATGTGAAAAGTATGGCTTTAATCCATGCAGCCGGTGGTAAATGGATACTTGTAGGCTGTAATGACGATAGGTTACGGGTTTTCAAGGTCAACGGATCGACTACCTTTTGATCTTGTTTTTATACAAAAAATTTATATTGTGATGTACTCACAAAGGTGATCCATGGGCTCTGATCTTTTTTCATTTGATTATTACCGGATATAAACAGAATTAGTTGGTCAGACTAATCCGTAATATCCTGTCATCATTAGGTGCCGGATTGCCCCTGCCGTCGCGGTTGTTGGTGAGTATGTACAATGCACCATCCGGTCCCACTAAGGCATCCCGCAAACGACCATAAGTGCCGGAATTTCTGGACGGAGAAAACCAGCGTTCTATCCGGGTGATTTCATAATTACCATTATTGTGGTCCATGCTGACCCGGATAAGCGCTTTGCTTCTTAAGGTAGCCACATAAAGATCGTCGTTCCAGAATGCCATGCCGGATGGGGGTGTGGCATTTTTCCACATCACCACCGGATCTTCATATTGTTCCATATTCACCTCACCGACAACACGGGGCCATCCGTAATTTTTTCCCTTATAAATAATATTGATGATATCGTATCCTCGGAGCATCATTTCTCCCGAAGGTCCATGTTCAGATGAAAACAGGTCCCCCGTTTCAGGATGCCAGTCAAGTCCTTGTGGGTTACGATGCCCAAGGGTGTAGATGGGTGAACCACCAAAAGGATTGTCGGAAGGAATTTCTCCTTCCGGAGTTAAACGGAGTATTTTGCCACCAAGGCTTTGCTTGTCCTGGGCCAGTTCACGTTCAAAAATCTCTCCGGTCGCTATGTACAGCAGGTCATCAGGACCGAATTTAATCCGGCCGCCATCATGATTGCTCCCGGCGGGAATACCACTGATCATTACTTTGTCAAGTTCTCCTTTCAGGCCACCATGCCTCAACCTTACCACACGGTTGTCGAACACGCCGCCATTCCGGTAAGTATACATCACATATACAAAGGGTTGATTGTCAAAGTCAGGATGCAGTGCTAATCCCATCAATCCCTTTTCACTGCCGTAGTTGTGATCGACATGCTCAAAAGCCGCATAGGGTTCATTCCGGATCTGTCCATTGCGGACCAGGAGTATCCTGCCCGGACGTTCACTGATCAATGCATCTCCGTTCGGTAAAAAAACCAGCGACCAGGGAACCTCCAGGTTTTCCTGCCATACTTCCACATTGATATTTGCCGGTGATTCTACATATACATCTTCCACTTCCTGTGGCGTATCACCGACTTCTACATCCATGACTGTGGAGACCGTGGACTGGCAGGATGAGTTGGTTATCGTGATAAACAAAAGAATAACTATAATGAAGAGACCGGGGATTTTATGGATGTACATATGAGTATTTTTTATCTATAAAATACATTTTTCCTGACAGGAACCGAAATTAAATCCTGATTAAAATTTGTACCGGACCGGGATAAGAGTTAGTTCGTCACGGTTATTTTGACCGAAGGTAATCAACTTAGAACTGTGTTCAAATGCTTTTTAATACGTATTAAAATTCATAAATTGACCGGCTATTGGGAAATTATTCCTGCTCATGATCGAAAATAATTATCTGTTTTTCTCATCAATAAATTCCAAAACATTTTTAGAAATGAAAACAAAAATTTTATTAGCTCTTTTCGGGTTTTTTTATCTCACTTCCTGTCAGGAACTCAATGATACAGTCAGCTATACAGAATTTCAGGAAAACGATCCGGCTGTAGCGGAACTCCTGCCTGAACGACTTGGCCAGGTTGACCAGCGCATACAATCTTCGATTGATAAGGGAGAAGTAGCCGGGACGGTTGCCATTATTGCACGGAATGGCACCATAGGTTATCATAAAGCATTCGGAGAAGCGAACCTGGCAGAAAACAAACCCATGGCAAAAGACGCACTGTTCCGGATTGCCAGCATGAGTAAGTTAATGACCACGGTTGGTGCTTTGATGCTTTACGAAAAAGGGATTTTCAACATGGAAACTGCATTGGCTGATATACTTCCCGAGTTCCGGGATCCCGAAGTCTTTGAAGAATGGGATGAGGAGGAAAGGGACTTTATCACCCGTAAGGCCAAAAATCCGATCCTTATGAAGCATATATTAAGCCATACTTCAGGTATAGTTTACCCGATATTTAGTTCAGAGGGACGGGAAGGGTACCTGGCTGCCGGAGTACAGGATGGCTTTCCGGATATGGAATTAACCCTGGAAGAAAATATTAAACGGCTCGCCACCCTTCCGCTTGCCCATGACCCCGGTCAAAAGTGGACTTACGGCATGAATATGGATGTCCTGGGTCGTATTATCGAAGTGTTTGACGGACGATCCTTTTCACAATATATGGAAGAAGAGCTTTTTGGACCACTCGGTCTTGAAGACACAGGTTTTGAGGTGCCTGAAGAGGACTGGGATCGTGTGGTTGAGGTTTATACCACCACGGAGAAAGGTAAGCTGGAAGTGCTTGATCAGGAAGTGTTTGACCGTCAGTCACCGAACAATAAAGCCAACTGGTGGAAACGGGATGCCGGTATTATCGCCCTGGGAGGCGCGGGAATAATCAGCACAGCCTACGATTACGCCCGGTTTTTGCAAATGCTGGTCAACGACGGTGAACTGGAAGGTACCCGGATACTGGGAAGAAAAACAGTCGAATTGCTAAGCAGGCCACTGTTCCCTGATTTTGATGGCAAAAGCACGGCTATGAGCTTATCGGTATGGGTGCTTGAAAATCCGGAAGGGGCCTATTCGCCGGCTTCCATAGGAAGTTTTGGATGGGGTGGTTATTTCTATACTTCCTATTGGGCAGATCCTGAAGAAAACCTGGTGGCGGTGATCATGAACCAGGTCAATCCTGCTCAATCTTCCCTCAATACCGATTTTGTTACGTTGACCTATGCGGCATTGGAATAATGTATTGCGATAATATTCATCGCATGACTCTTCGCCTAATTCATCGCATGACTTTAAGTCATACGATGAATATTATCTCAGGAAAATCAACACATTTTAATCCACAGTAAACTCCCATTCATTGGCTTCATCTTTCCTTAGAGAAACATTATATGTATGTGTTTTACCATCAGGGGTGGTGAGTTTGATATGATAATCACCGAAAAAGCCCCGGAAAGACAGGCTGCCCTTGTTATTCAGACCACCCTTCATATCTGTATGCCATTCCTCATTGATCAGCTTGTCCAGCATTTCATAAACAGGCTTTGGCGAATAATCCTCATCCAGCAGACCACCGCCAGGCAACCATATATTCCTGTCAGAAAAACCCCACCAGTTAACAGAAGCTACCGATGGATGACCAAAACAGAGTGTTAAAAACTGCCGGGTGAATTCGGTCTGTGCTTCAGGGGTCCACTGGCCTTCACGCCAGCCACCGGTGATGTCCACACCGGAGGACTGTGGATGCAGCTCGGTAATATGGATTGGAAGTCCATGCCTGGAATAGAGCTCAAAAGTTTTCCATACTTCCTGGGGAGGAAACCATTCCTGACGCGGTTCATGAGCCTGGATCCCTATTCCTTTTAACGGTGCATCTCTATTCAGCAGTTCAGTGATCAGTTTATCATATCGTTCCCTGACCGTTTCATCGGCAATGGTTCGGTATTCATTGATCATGAGCGTAGATCCGGGATTTCCCGCCTGGGCCCATAGAAGTGCATCTTCCACATAATCGGCTACCCCGGGTATGGGCTCTTCATGTCCCCAGTCATCGACATCATCCAGGTCGCTGATCTTGTTTTCCCAGGTCTTCAGGTTGACCGGTTCATTCACTACATCCCATATGCCTATCAGATCCCTGTATCCCCCGGTAATATTCATTACCCGGGCCCTGGATAAGGCTGAGATCTGATCGGGTGTATAATTTTTTAACCAATCAGGCATACCGGTTTCACAGGACCATACTAAAGGATGACCTTTGGGAGTGATCCCGTTGGCGTGGCACCATTCCAGCGTGGGCATCAGGCTCTGCCATTCTTCCTGTCCCTGCAGGGATTCATATGCAGGCCAGTAAAAGGGAAATATGGCCATATTGAAAATTTTCCGGAACCGGGACTTATAAAGGTCCGGACGGTAAACATTCTCTTCCCAGATCAGTGGAAAGATGATGCAGCCAAACAGAAAGTCATGCGATTGTTGGATGATCTCGACGCGGGCACCTGATAAGGCCGTGCCGTCCTGTGTCTTGAACCGGATCTCCGCATCCCCCTTCCTGTATTTTTCAATATTCTCTTCTGCCCGACGCATCAGGCGTTCTTCAACCTCCTTTACATCCTGACCATAGACAACTCGAAGTGGCAATACCAATCCGGTCATGACAGCAATTAGCAGCATTTTTTGATAAATCTTATTTGATAAAAAATCCATGGGAATAGTTATTAATTATTAGACTTACGATTATTCTTTTTTAAAGTGATTTTCAGCCGCAAGGGCAAGAAACATATAATTCGTCGCGCCGCCTCCCATCACGTACTCGGTCTGCTGCCAAAAAAACGGCCAGATTTTCATTTCCGGAAGGTCAGGACGGATAAGCGCAGTTCCTGAAGCCACACCACCGGGTATAAATGACCAGTCGGCCCGGTTGACACCATAAGCGACTGTTACCGATCTTGAACCTACACCCGAGGCAAAGGAGGAGGTGTTTTCACCGGGATGAACCCCAAGTACAAAATTAAGGGCATTCAGGAAAAAATCCTGAGAGGTATGTTCCGGCCAGCCTTTATAAAAAAAGTACTGATGAACACCAAATCGCTGGATGGTCCATCCTGCACCCCAGATATTCGGTTCATAGGGCACCCCGAAAGGTGAATTTTTTGCTTCTTCCCTCAGTTGCTCCTGGTAATCGGCCACGGCATCAGAAATATCCGATTTGAAGTTTGAATCATCAATCCTTTCCATTACTCTTCCCAGTACCCAGCCGCTTCTGCCGATATTTTCTATGACCACATCTTTCATACCGGTCAACTCGGATTTCAGGGAAGGATCATCCGTGGTCAGGATCAGTTCGGCAAGCGCCTGTATTTTCGATCCGGGTCTATCCGTTTCGCGGTTACGATCGTAAAGCGAGCGTGCCACTGTCAGGCATTCTTCGGACAGATCCGGATTGGATTCTTTCAGCACACGGGAAGCGGCCGCCAGCCCGGCAGCCACATAAAGCTCCCGCCGTGGATTCTCTTCCGTGAATACATACCGGTCATCATTTGCACCGGATTGCCTGTCAACCACTTCATTCTTGCCAAGCGCGGGATTATAAACCAGGTTGTCTGTCATTGTTGAGCCGTCACCAAGAAGCACATATTGTCTGAGATCCTGACAAATGATGCCGCGGTATAACCTGCCGAGGGCCCTGTAGCCGCCCAGCACGGTAAGCAGGCCGTGCTCTATTTGCTGCAGGGCATCCGACTTTCCGTCCGGCACATGGATCTCCACCAGCCTGTTTTCCTGGTCAATGAGTGTGGCATCATAATCGAGTCCAAATTCTTCGACCATAAGAGCGAGCATCAATACAGTCCCGATCTGCGATTCCACACGCAGATCGTAATCACCGGCATCATGCCAACCGCCTTTATTCAATCCCGGTACATGTTCCATGGATTCATATTTTGTAAGGGTCGAGGCCCCTTGTATATAACCGTCGAAGTGGTTGTGATCGGTAGGTGCCATCAGGGCATCATCGAGATGGCAGGCGCCATGCCATACCCGGTATTTTTCATTGATGCGCATATGGCACATCTGGACAGGCAGATAATATTCGAGCGTCGGCTGCCAGGCATGCCTTTCAAATACATCGTTAGCGACACGGAACGGATTGGATTCATAATCCCGGTAGCCGATAACATACATGCCCTCGTCGACATCACTGAAATCAAACTGCAGGTAATTATACCTCAGGAATTGACCCCAGTATTCAGGGTGGCCCGATTTCACTGCTTCCCGGCCATGTTCATTTAACCGGTAAATGGTAATGGGGCTGGTTTCGGCATCGCTCTTATCCTGCTCGATGAGCACCTTTTTTTCCTGATCGGTATGATAGCCGAATTGAGAAACATGGATAACCGGTGTATATTCCCATCCGTCGATCACATGGGGAGTGATGACCCATTCAATGGCGTTGTCCGTCGTATTGGGAGGAACTATGCTGCGGACTATAAACCATCCATTATTATGATTGGCTCTGCCATCCCATAATTCGAGTGAAGCAGCTTTGGTTTCAATTTTTACACGTTGCTTATCACTTTCCGGGGCGATAACCAGTTGGTTGCCTGTGGCAAGGGGCACGGCAAGATATTCTTTGTTATGTTTTACGATGGGCCCGTTGGGCTGTATGGGAAATAAAACCGACTCTCCATCCATCAGAAAAGATTTTCCAAACAGGTCTCCTGGGAATAATTCAAGGTTAAATCCGATCTTTCCGGTCCACTCGTGAGGAATAGGCTCTTCAAAGTCAACCGTTACCTTGAAAGAACTCCCTTCCAGTGCTTCGACTTTTACTTCATAAGTGAATCTGAGGTCAGGATAGATCACAGGATTGAATCCTTTCCTGTTTTTACTGGAATCCGGATACCAGAGGGTCTGGGTGATGGATTGTTCTTCTTCATGAACCGTTCTTTTGCCGCCTTTTGGCACCGGTGACCATTGACCGGGTGACGCTTCCAGCCTGAGATCACCATTGGCGGCCACTCTCATGCCGTGCTGAATGATGGTCACACCAGACTGATGCCCTTCCGGATAATAATCACTGAAAAAAGTCACATTCAGGCCCGGCATTTCAAAATATTCCAGGTCGTTCAGCTTCAGCTCTTCTTGTGCAAATGAAGTTTGAAGGATAAGAAAAGATAAGAATAAAAAAGTGATGTTCTTGTATTTCATTTTATTTCGGTATTTAATTAAATAAAAATTCACGCATAACTACTCAAAAAAAATGATTTTTGACGATATCAGTTAAAAAATAGTCAAAAACTTATTGTAAATATTTTCGATCTTTTCCCGGGACCAGCTATCCGGATGAAGGACCAGCTTATAACGCAAGGTCAGCGTAGAACCTTTTTCAATGGCAACAGGTTCCCTGCCGGGATAAGCGGCATTCTGCATACTGCCCTCAGAGCGAAGGATCCAACCATGGAAGTGCTTTTGTGCTTTGGGATCATACATAATGGTTATGGCAGACTGATTGTTTTGAGCCGGATCGAAAGTACCCTGTATATTGATCCACCCTTCTGCCTGTACGGCCGTGTTTTTCGGGACAACTTTTCCGTTTTTACCATAAAAAGAAAGATCTTCCGGTAAAATGATCCGTGCTGAAAACCCGCCATATCCCTTTTCGTCTTCCGAGCCACCCAGTTTTGTGCCTTCATGCAGGGCAGTTAATTCAATCTCAAAATCGAACTCATAATGCTGACCGGAAAAGCGGCGACATTTTATCGTAGTATTTTCTTTCAGAAGTTTTTCCTGTCCTGAAGACGGTGATGGATCACCGGACAGTTGGCCCATCCAGAACAGTTCGGTTTTCAAGGTGGCTTCCTCCCTGGAAACGGTATGTTCCACATCCCTGACCTCCCAGGAAATATCCTGACAGGACCACGGATCGCCCACTTTTTCATTATTCACGTAAAACTGGTGCCAGGCCCAGAAAATTCCCCGGTGGTGAAGATGATCTTCAGGGAAGTCTTCGGTAAGGATCTCTCCGTTAATGCCATAAAGGGGATGGATATAATTAGCCCGGGCATATCGGCCATTCTGTGATTTCATCTCTGCCTGGTAAAAATAGATTTCCCGGTCACCCCAGGTAAGCAGAACACCTTCTTTCTTATCCTGAAATTCAAATTTTTGAGCAGTGATCAGGTGTCCTGATATCAGAAGGACCATCAATAGAATCAACTGTTTTTGCATGTTTTTTTAAATTAATAATCGAAAATCCATCCATGATTTCAGGGTAGGTGAATCGCATATTTGCATTCCCTGGAAATCACAAAGGTAATCTTAATCCATTTTATTCTTTTCTGTATAAATGGCATCCACCAGCCCATCGTCCGGGGTATCCAGTCGAAGTTGCCAGAACATGATTCCCCCCAGGCCCGTGTTTTCAGCATATTGTGTTTTCAGTTTTACTGACATCGTATCCTCATAAGAAATAAACACGCTGTCCTGTGGATTATAAAGATAGGGTGCCTTGGCCACCTCATCCCAGTGCCTTTTAAATCCGTTCTTTCCTTCGTATTTTTCCCTGATATCCGAATAGGGTGCCCAGCCGATCCATACACCTTCATTTTTCTGATATAATCCATTATTCTGAGGGGGTACGCCCTGCCAGGCCCGCCCGTAAAATGCGGCACCGATCACGATCTGTGCCGGATCCACACCTTGACCTATACAAAAATCTATGATCTTTCCCGCAGACCGTGGTACAAAGGGCCGGCCCCGTTCTTCCATCATCTCAAATGCCGGTGTGTTTTCTACATGTTCGGGCTTTATCCATCCCAGATTAGTATGATGAGCCGTATACGGTGATCCGCCTCCCACCAGATCATAGGTCATCACATTCATATAATCCGCATATTTCATTACTTCCACCAGTTCTACATGGTCATAGTACCGTTGCCAGCCGGCTGAAGCAAAGGTGAGCGTCAGGTCTTTTCCCGTACGATCCATTGCTTCACGCAACTCTTTCATCAACGCGGTAAAATTTTCTTTATCTTCGGGTATATAGGGGTTTCCCGCCCCTCTCATGCCCGGGTATTCCCAGTCGATATCGAGGCCGTCCAGGTCATAGTCAAGAAGAAACTGCACCGCACTTTCAACAAACTGCTGCCTGGTATCGATGGAATTCGCCATTTCAGAAAAGCCTCCCGAACCTCCCCAGCCTCCACAGGCGATCATCATTTTAACATGGGGGTGGTTTTCTTTCTGATCCACGAGCAACCGGAGCTTCTCAGACGACTCCTCCCGGACGAATTTCATTTCATTGTCGATCACTTCGGTGAAAGAAAATATAACATGGCTCAATTGATCAAAGGGCAGATCCTGGGGCCGGTAATTATGGCCCGGAGGCACGTAATAGGCCATCACGGCAAGTTCCTCTTTTTGTGTTTCCTGGCGGGGTTGATCACACGAGGCCAGAAAGCCGACAATAATGATAAAAACCGTGGCAATGGTCATCCAGTTTGTTTTCATAGTCATGTTTTTTTATAAATTTAGTTTAAATTAAAAACCCACGTCCTTAGGGCGTGGCCATGTTCTTGCGGGGCTTTGCCCGAAAGGCGTGTGCGCCTGAAAAAAATTTGCGGTGCAAGGCAAAAATCGGGGTTAATGCCACTTCCTTTGGTGGTGGATAGTCCGATTTTAGCAAATTTTTTACTTCAATATTAATATTTTAACCACTAGGACACTAAGGCACTAAAACACTAGGGCCCTAACGCAGGTAAAATCACGGTTTTTTTTAACCCTCCAAGGCATAAAAACACGGAGAATCACAGTTTTTTTAGCCCCCAAGGTACAAAAAACAAGGAGAATTACCTGAATTCATAACGGTTCAGTTCATTCAACAACATGATCGTTCCGGAAACGGCTTCCATCCAGTATTCGGTAGTTTGCCACCACTCCGGCAATAAAACAGGCAGGTCTTCATTGGAAGATCCGATGCCGGCCATAACCGCCCCATCGATCAGGGGGGTATAGGGTACGAATTCGCTGGACTTAAAATATTCAGGCTGATTAAAACCGATGCCGGTTACCGTGCTTGCATTAAACGGATTGCAGCCATATATAAAATCGATCTACTGTTGCCCGATCTCAATGGCTTTTGAGTTACCGGTCAGCATTCCACCCCGGACCAGTATGGCACCCATATATCCGATACGGGGGTTAATTCCATTCCACCATTGTCCGTCTTCCCGGTTTACGTAACACCACCGGTAATAATAATCACCCGCTTTCCGGTTACCTCCCGGATCTTCGGGATACAAGGCCATGGGCACTATTCCATAACTGCTTCTTTTATCAAAAAATTCTATGAAATGTTCAACATAAGTATTAAAAGCTTGCCTGGCAGCTTTTTCCAGATCAGTATCCTCAATCAGGCGAATCGACTCCACGATAGACCAGACCGGAAAATACGGAGTTATAAGATGGTAGGAATGATTGCCGGTTGGGAAATTCTTTTCTGAAGGATCTGAACCGGATTCCCAGGAACCTATAAACCCATACATGGGGCGATGAGATAAATTCTGCCTTTCAAGTAAAGTGACAAGATAATCCTTCGCTGCTTCCAGGTATTTTTTTTCTCCGGTCGCTTTATGGAGTTTAAGTGCTGCGGTAAGGGCAGCCCCCAGTTCATGGATGTTCGATACGATCTTATTTTCCATGGCCCAGTCGAAACACCTTTTGGCCTTCTCGACATAAGGGTTTTCCGGCCTGAGTTGATCCGCCAGAGCAATATTGCACTGGGAGATGATGAACATGAATTGAAAAACCGGGGCATTGGGTGTGGTCACGATCCACCGGTCATCGGGGGATCTTATAATATTATCGGTAAACCGGTTATTGTCGCCGTGTTCATATACATCGCCTCCTATCTGGTTCATCAGGTATCCGGCCGGTTCCTGCATGGCCTGAAAATATTTATTGCCCCAGGCTATTTCATCTTTAAGCTGCAGGATCATATCCCTTTTGCCGCTGAATTCCGGTATTTCATCCGACATCATGGTCAGGTAGATTTCACTTAGCGACCAGAGCCCGTTGATGGTCATACCCCATTTTCTCAGGTCTGCCGCATCATGCCAGCCCCCGGTTACGTCCTGGTGCTCATGATTATCCAAACGGATTCCATCATCCAGATGCTGACCACGTTCCCATCCATTGTAGGGGTCGCCGCATCGCTGCCATAGAAACCAGTTGAAATGCTGTTCAAGATCATTCATATAATTCAACGAATGAATTTCAAAAGGAATGGACGTCTTATTTCCATATTTTATATAATAATTTCCGGGTTTTCGCAGGGATGTGAAATCGCCGATCCCAACTATTCCCCAGTCTCCTTCTTTTATGACCAGGTCTCCGGAATGGGCTTCTTCTCCATCGTCAAGACCTATCACCGAAAACTTGCCGGGCTGGCTGATACCGGCCATTCTGAATAATTTGGTGGAAGCAGGGATATAACCTGAATGATTGACCAGGATCCCGGAAGGATAACTATAGAGTGTGAATGCTTCCGTATTTATTTCTTCTTTGAGGGATATGCGGGCTTCAGCCCAGTTGGCATGTGTATCTTCCGGACCGGAAGGGCCGGGTTCCACGATCAGGCAGACTTTATTCACCGAATTGATATCCACCGTTACAGGGGTAGGTGCCGTATGTGGAGTAAACCAGTCACTGGAAAAAAGATAGGTGCCATCTCCGGTTACATGAAACCTCACCCTCGGTTGTTCGCTGCCCGAATAGTGAAGCAGGTCCTTATTGAAAACGGTTTCAGGGGCCGGATCAATCTCATCATCCATGCCGATCACAGCCATCAACTGGTTTCCCCGGCCATTGATGTTGATGCAGATAGAAGAAGGTGCATGCACACCCAATCCTTTTTCAAACAGCTCTCCTTCAATGTTGATTGGATTCATTTCGAAGGAGCGATCCTTATTGGGCGGGCCGAATTCATTGGCTATAAAACCCAACGGGAGATCACTCAGGTAAACAGGTTGAGAAATCGAATGAAGTGAGAAGGTCAATGTAATCACGAGAATCAATTGGATATGGGGTGTGAATTTCGACATATAAAAAAGTTTTAAAAGGTTAAAGGATAAACAAATTAAAAATAAGAAAGACAAAATGATTCATAAAATTCCCGATCGCGTCGTTTTCGGAAAGGATCAAAAATTCACCGGAAAATAATTATTTCTTCAGCAACAATCAATTATAAAATATTCAGTTTTGAAATTAATTACAATTAAATGTATCTTGGAAACTCCGTATCCGACAAGGTGATATATATTTATTCTTGATAATTTTTTTAAATGGATAAAAACTAATCTATGGAAAAGGATAATTTACTGCCGCAGGAATGGCCGGGTATTCATCATATAGGCCGGGAAGAGATCGATGCCGTTAACCGGGTGCTGGAAGCCCAGTCGCCTTTCCGGTTTTACGGGCCGAAGCCCAGGTTTGAGGCCAGGCATTTTGAACAGGAGTTTGCCGAATATATAGGGATGAAATATTGTATTTCCGTTTCTAATGGCACTACTGCACTCCAGGTGGCTTTGAGTGCACTTGAAGTTGGACCGGGTGATGAGGTGATCATGCCCGGGTATTTCTGGGTGTCGACAGCAGGTGCCGTGGTCAGGTGCGGTGCTATACCCGTACTTGGCGATGTGGACGATTCCATGGGCCTCGACCCTGAAGAACTGAAGAAAAAGATATCAAAGAGAACAAGAGCGGTTATTGCCGTTCATATGGGTGGTGTGATCGGGCAGATCGAAGAGATCGCAAAGGTCTGCAGGGAACACGAAATACCGCTGCTCGAAGATTGTGCCCAGGCTGCCGGAGCCTCTCAGCATGGAACCATGGCGGGCGCTTTCGGGGATATGTCGATATTTTCATTCCAGATCAACAAGAATATGACCTGTGGGGAAGGAGGTGCCGTATTGACCAACGATAAACATTTATATGAAAGGGCTTTTGGCATTCATGATACCGGATATATCAAAGATGAAGAAGGGGGGTTCGTACTCGACCGCCCTGAATTACAGTTGTGGGGAATAGGTTGCCGGTTAAGTGACCTTGCTGCAGCCATGGCAAGGGAACAGTTGAAAAAATTGCCCACGATAATACGGAATATGCATGATTTCAAGTACGAACTGATCGATTTGCTGAAGCCATTTCCACAGATATCTACCAGGAAAGTGGAGGATCCCGGTGGCGACAGCGGAGGTTTTCTGAAATTGACCTTTGAAAGCAGGGAAGAGGCCTATCAGTTCAATGAAGGTCTGATTAACCACGGGATCAAGGTAGGTCAGAAAGGTTTTTATCCCATTCATATGGAGGAATGGGGCCTTCATGTCTATTATAATCTGCCCAGCCTGGTGAATAAACGCCCCGCCCTGGGCAGACTATCGGTTTGGGAGCTTCAGGAAAACAGTTTCGCCAAAGATTATACCTACGATAAGGGCACATTGCCTTACCTGGATTCGCTGGTGGAAAGAACCGTTATATTCTGCATAGCCTCCAACCTTCAGGATCATCATAAGAAGATAATCAGGGATGCCTTCAGGAAAACCCTGGAGGAAATGAAGTTTGAGAAAACAGGGGTATAATTTTTAAAAAGATGAAAAAGACGATTGTTTCCGGCATTTTTTTAATAGCCGGATTGCTTTTGACAGGTAACTTGATAGCCCAGGATCCCTATGAGGATAATTTCATCGGAACGATCGAACATGACTTTTCATGGCCCGATAACAAAGTGATGGCCCTCAGCCTTACCTTTGATGACGCCAGGCCAAGCCAGGTGGAAAAAGGCATTCCTGTTCTGAACCGGTATGATGTGGATGCTACCTTTTACGTTTCCCCGGGTAATCTGACGGGCAAAATTGACGAATGGAAAAAAGCGATTGCCGAAGGCCATGAGATCGGGAACCATACCCAGACCCATCCCTGCACCGGTAATTTTCCCTTTGCACGGAATAAAGCGCTGGAGTCGATGACCTTACATGATATCGCACTGGAAATGGAAGAGGCTAACCGGTCGGTGGAAGAACTATTGGGCGTATTTCCCGTATCTTTTGCCTATCCCTGTGGTCAGAAATTTGTGGGCAGGGGTGGTGAGCTTCGGAGTTATGTGCCGGTCGTTAATGATCTTTTTGTGACGGGAAGGGGCTGGCTCGACGAGGGGTCCAATGATCCGGTATTCTGTGACCTTTCCCAGCTTACGGGGATGGAATCGGATGGCAAGAATTTCGAGCAGATCAAAGCGCTTATCGACCATGCCATGGAGAATGGTTCGTGGCTGATCCTGGCCGGTCATGAGACCGATTCGCCGGGGTTACAGACCACCTGGTTGTCTACCCTGGAAGCCATTTGTGAATACGCCACCGATCCGGATAACCGGATCTGGATAGAACCGGTGGGTACGGTCGGCGAATATCTGAAGGACCATCCGGTGCGTGAAATGCTGAAACCCGCTGAGGATTATCTTAATCCCAACCTGCCGGTAAAAACCAGGGTCGAGGATCTGCTTTCAAGGATGACCCTTGGAGAAAAGGTCGGTCAGCTGAATATGCCGGTGGTGTATTCTTCCGAGCTGGGAAGAAGCATTGAAGAGAAGATGGAAGGGGTGAAGCGTTTTACGGTGGGTTCTTTTAATGAAAAGGTAGGGCCGGGCGGTGGTTTTTTTACCCTGGCGAACAATATCCTCACCAAAGGAACCCGGCAGCAGGCCGAATTCCATAATGAACTGCAGCGGCTTGTCCTTGAACAAACCCGGTTGAAGATCCCTTTGCTGCAGGTCGAGGAAGGCACCCACGGGTTGATGTGTTCGGGAGCCACCATTTTTCCCGAAGGTCATGCATTGGGAAGCACCTTTAATACGGATCTGATCGACAAGGTGTATTCCATTACATCGAAGGAAGCCCGTGCTGTGGGGGTGCATGAGATCTTCACCCTGGTGATCGAGCCGAACCGGGATCCCCGGCTTGGCAGGAATATCGAGGGTTATTCGGAGGATCCTTTTTTATGTGCCCGTTATGCCGAGATTATTACCAGGGCCGTGCAGGGTGACGATATTTCAAGGAATGATAAAACCGTAGCCGGTCTTACCCATTTTCCTGGTCAAAGTCAGCCGGTGAGTGGCCTGGAAAGAGGGGCCATGGAGATATCGGAGCGTATGCTGCGGGAAGTGTATCTTCCTCCCTGGGAAGCCGGTATTCGAGAGGCAGGTGCCCTGGGGGTGATGGCTACGTATCCGACCATTGACGGCATACCCATTCATAGTTCGCATGAAGTGCTTACAGGCATTTTGCGTCATGAACTGGGTTTTGAAGGGATCGTGCTGAGTGAAGGTAACGGGGTGAATACGTTGATCTATACCGGAGTGGCCTCCAGTGAAAAAGAAGCGGGCGCCATAGCCGCTAATTCGGGGATGGATGTAAGCATCTCGCTCGGGCAGGGTTATCTTGATGAAATGGTGGAAAGCGTTGAAGAGGGGAAAGTTTCGATGTCGGTGATCGACCGTTCGGTAAGGCGGGTACTGACCACAAAATTCGAACTGGGGCTTTTCGAAAATCCTTTCGTTAATGAAACAAGAGCCAAACAGATCGTTCACAGCGAAGCGCATCAGCAAGCGGCGCTGGAAGCGGCCAGGGAAGGCATCGTACTTTTGAAAAATGAAAATAACCTGTTGCCTCTTGATAAAAAACCGGGATCCATAGCGGTGATCGGTCCGAATGCCGACCATGAGAAAAACCAGCTGGGAGATTATACTTCCCGGGTGGTGCTTCAGGACATTGTTACCGTGCTGGACGGCATCAGGAACAAAGTGGGGCCGGATACCCGCATCGAATACGTAAAAGGTTGTAACGTAGTAGGTACGGAATTGAACGAGATCCGGCAGGCGGTAAGGGCAGCACGACGAGCTGATGTAGCTATAGTGGTACTGGGCGAAAATGAGTGGCAGGCTTCTGAAGGTAAAGGAACCACAGGGGAGGGATACGATGCGGCCACGCTCGAACTGACCGGATTGCAGAAACAACTGATCCGGGAAGTTGTCGATACGGGAACACCTGTAGTGGCCGTGTTGATCAATGGAAGGCCGCTGGCCATTCCCTGGATCGCTGAAAATGTGCCGGCTGTTCTGGAGGCCTGGATACCCGGCGAAAAGGGAGGTGATGCCGTAGCGGATATCCTGTTTGGCGACTATAATCCGGATGGGAAACTGCCGGTTACCATACCCCGGCATGTGGGGCAGTTGCCGGTATATTATAACCATAAGCCATCAAAGCCCTACTGGCTTGAAGAAGGATGGGGCAATTCCTATGTGGATATGGAATATTCTCCTTTGTATGAATTCGGTTATGGCCTGAGTTATACGGATTTTGAATATTCAAGTCTGGAGATATCGCCCCAGAGCACCTATACCGGTGGCTCGGTAACAGTGAAGCTGAATGTAAAAAATTCAGGCCCTGTCAAAGGGAAGGAGATCGTTCAGCTTTACATCCGGGATGTGAAGAGCACGGTGGTGAGGCCCGTTAAAGAACTGAAAGGCTTTGAGAAGGTTGAGCTGGGACCTGGAGAAACCGGCGAAGTGGTCTTTACGCTTACACCGGACCACCTGATGATGTACGACAGGGATATGAACCGCATCGTGGAGCCCGGTATTTTCCAGGTGATGGTGGGCAGTTCGTCGGAGCGTATTCACCTAAATGGAGAATTTGAAATACTGAACGATTAACGGATATTAATTACAATAATGATGAGAAAGTTTATCAAACGTTATTTACTGGCTTTGCCCGTGCTTATTCTGGCAGGAATGTTGATTTCCGCCACGGGAAGTCTTACCAAAAAAGAAACCATCAGGGCTGGTTTGTCCACGGTTAATATCACGCCTGAAAATCCTGTGAGGATGAGCGGTTATGCAGCCCGCTCCGAGCCTTTTAAGGGCGTGCATGATGAGATATATGCCGCTGCAGTGGTTTTTGAGCTGGGGGGCGAAAAAGCCTGCATCATCGGAGCCGATGTGATTGGCTTTTCGCACGAGTTTGTGGATGAGACTAAAGACCAGATCGAAAAGGAATCCGGAATACCGGCTTCCAATATCCTGATCACAGCAGCGCACAATCATGGCGGACCGCGGACAAGGGCCTATGGGGAAGAACCTACAGAAAATGAAAAGCAATATGTAGCCGCTCTTCAGGGTAAGCTGGTAAAAATAACCGGGGAAGCTAATGCGGGATTACAGGAAGTAAAGATAGGTGTAGGAAAGGGAATCTGTAATATGAACATCAATCGAAGGGCCCGCCATGCCGAAGGGGGCATCTGGCTGGGAAGAAACCCGGATGGGATATGTGATAAGGAAGTAGGCATTGTCCGGATCGACGACATGGAGGGTAAGACAATCGGACTCCTGGTGAACTGGCCATGCCATGCTACTACGGGCGGCCAGGATAACTATATGATCACGGGCGACTGGCCGGGTGCTGCAGCAAGGGAACTGGAAAAAAGTTTTCCTGGTGCGGTGGTGATGATGTCGGCAGGCGCTTCGGGAGATATTAACCCGATATACGGTCCCAATGACCGTTTCGACGATATCTCTGTGATCGGCCAGATCCTTGCCGATGAGGTAAAAGAAGTCAATAAAACGATCGATGCGTATACCCTGGATGATCTCGAGATCTCATCCGGGGTCATTGAGGCTGCCGGTAAAAAACCCGGTGATTCGAGAATGCCCGATGTATCGATTGATCCGGCGCCTGCCGTGGAGATCAGGCTGGTTTCATTGCGGATTGGTGATATGCTGATAGCAGGTATCTCCGGTGAGCTGATGAATGAGATCGGGCTGGATATCAAGGATGATTCCCCTTTCAAGAATACATTTATTTATACGCATTGCAATGGAAACAGTGGTTATCTCTGCACCGATGAAGCCTACAAAGAAGGAGGCTACGAGCCCATGGTGGCACGGACCATGCCGGGTACCGAAAAACTGATCAGGGAGACGTTCAGGAAGATGAATAACGGGCTGTAAACTATAGCCTGAATACACCATAATTACCTGATTATTAACGATTACCGGGTATTTAGAGTGTAATTATTGTTAACCCAATATTAACTGAATGTTAATTTAATATTAATTTAACTTTAATTTACCCTTCTGTTTTATTAAATTGGATGTTCGTTTTAACAAAAAATGGAAGGTTATGGAGAACACGGATTGCATTCTTAGAGTAAAATATTCGGTAATTGTTAATTCAGAATCGGGGAAAAATAAAGTATTGAAGAAAAAGACGGAAAGGTCATTCAATGGTTACAATCCCACGGATATCCGGAAAAAAATTGATTTGCTGGATAAAACATTGAAAGGTCACAATAAAATTTCGGGTTCGATTACTCAAAACGGATTCCTTTATTCCCTGAAGAATTTTATGAAGAGATGGAAGCACGGCTATTATGAAATATTGAATATTTGAGTCTTTGGCTGAATTAGCATAATTTTATTTTCCGGGTTTATAAATAAAGGGAGCTTACCGGTTGGAGCGCCAGTATGTATTTGACTTCCGACTTTCCCGGCCGGATCCCTGGTCAAAGGGATCATAGCTTATAATCATATAGAAACCACAGGCCCGGCAGGAACACATATCTTTTTTGAGATGACATTAGCAGCCAAACAAGATTGTAAGTACAGAAAATCGGTATTTACATGTGTCCTGTGAGCCAACATATTCAGGAAACTGTTTCAAAATGAAACACAGCATTGTTTCATTATGGATCAATCCTATGATGATAAATTAAAGGAGATCCCGGACTTTGAAAATTGATCCGGAGATGATTATCTTCCTGTCTTTTCATCATAAAAATATTGACGTGAAAAATTTAACCACATTAAGATCCTTTATACATAGGTTGGTCATCATGGCCATCTTCCTTTTGCTTGTCATCTATACCGGGTTGGCACAGCAAAAACAACGGCTTATTCTTGACGCGGATACGGGAAACGAGGTGGATGACCTCTATGCCATTTCCCGGGCATTGATTGAGCCTTCCTGGGAAATTACGGCCCTGAATGCTACCCAATGGCAGACCAGTCACTGGGCGGTGGACCAGTCGATGGAAAACAGCCACCGGCTGAACCAGATGATCCTTGGGCACCTTGGTTTATCCGTTAAAGCACTGAGAGGCGGTGTGGACCGTATGTATGACTGGGGGGATAAGGCGCAGCATTCGGCGGCTGTATATGAGATCATTCAACAGGCAAGGGATTTATCCGGCGAAGAGAAATTGACTGTTGTCGCACTTGGTGCCCTGACGAATGTGGCCTCGGCCATTTATTTATATTGACCCCTCAATCGAACCGAAGATCAGGTTATACTGGCTGGGGACAAGCTATGATTTCGGGAAGGAAATTCTGGGGAAGACCGATTTCAATTGCATGATGGATATAGAGGCCATTGAATTAATTCTTAGATCGGAGGTTGAAATGCATGTGATCCCGGTGAATGTGGCGGCCGCCATGACCTTTACGTTCGAGGAAACATCCGGGAAGCTTCGCTATACGCATCCCCTTGGCGATTTCCTGCTGGAGCGCTGGTTTCATCACCTGGACGGGGGACGGAAGCAACGCACCCTCTGGGATCTGGCCCTTATCGAAGCCATGATCCATCCCTATTGGGCGGAAAAGGTGGAGATCACCACTTCCAGGGACAACGGCAGCAGGAAGGTCCATTATTACCGGTCGATCGATGCGGAGAAGATGAAGGAGAATTTTTTTGAGACCCTGCTGGAGTATTTCAGGCAGGAGAAGTGAGGAGGGTGAAAGGTGAAAGGTGAAAGGTGAAAGGAGAAAGGTGAAAGGACCGGGGACCGGGGACCGGAGACCGGGTGTAGGGTGTAGGGTGTAGGGTGTAGGGTGTAAGGTGTAAGTAGGGTAACCG
>CAZIXF010000005.1:92247-123214 GCA_964543195.1 uncultured Roseivirgaceae bacterium | reverse complement strand
ATGGGGGTGAAACTTTCGGGGAGTAGCCCCTTATTTCCTTAATTTTAGTCGGACATTACTGATTTTTTTATGTGGAAAAGGCTGATAACAAAATATAAATCATTTGAGATTTTGAACAGGTATGGTGACCAGCTCGTATTCAGTTACTGCAGGTTTGCTATATTCCTGGTATTGGTTCTTCAACTTAATGCCTGCCGGAATGAACACCAACCGGAAGAAACAGACAACAACCGCGATGATGAAGAAATCCTGCAAGGTGACGCTGACTTCTCACATATTAAAATCGGCTATTCCTCGCCATCACTTAACGCCCCTTTTTACGTGGTCTTATCCCGGTTTATTCGTGAATATGCACAGGAATATAAGATGAACTTTGTGATGGCAGATGGACAGGATGACATCATAAAGCAGATCACATCGATGGAAGATCTCATCTCCTCGGGTCTCGATGTGCTCATACTGAATCCGCTCGACCATATGGCGCTTGTTCCTGCAGTAAATGCAGCTGAGGCTTCAGGGGTTCCCGTATTCATAGTAGACAGCCAGATCGGACAATCGGCCCGTTATATAACAAGTGTTCAGGCTTCGAATGAAGGTAACGGGGAATTAATAGGGGAGTGGGTGGTCAATAATCTGGATGATCCGGAAATCAAAGTGGCACTGATCAGCGGGAGTCCGGGAAATCCAGTTGGAAAGGAAAAAAGGCTGGGTTTTGTACGGGGGTTTGTTGAAACACAGCTCCTTACCGGAGGAAATGCCGATCTGAATATCGTTTTCCAGGGATGGGGTAACTGGACATTACTGGGCGGTCTGGAAGCGATGGAAGATATACTGGTCACTTATCCGGATGTAGATCTCCTGGTAGCTGAAAATGATGCAATGGGAATAGGCGCACTGAAGACTATTCAGGAATCGGAACGGTCAGGGAATATAATGATCGTGGGGTTTGATGGTCAGAAAGAAGCGTTTGAATTGATAAAAGAAGGTAAATTCAATGCAACCGCATTAAACAGTCCAAAAGAACTGGCCAGGCTGGTGATAGAGTCCGTAGTGAAATACCTCAATGGTGAACAACTTGAAAAGATAATTCATACACCACCGGTATTGATTACAAAAGAAAATGTAGATGAATATTATGACCCTCAGGCTTTATTTTAGGATATGTACAGGGTTGAATTAAAGAATATTTCCAAGTCGTTTGGTGGTATTGCAGCACTGCAAAATGTAACACTTAAAATCCATTCCGGTGAAATTCATGCCCTTGTCGGTGAAAATGGAGCCGGAAAATCCACGTTGATGAAAATCCTTTCAGGAGCCTGTGCAAAGGATTCAGGAAAAATATCAATTGATGGCACCGAGGTACAGATAAATGATACCTCCGACAGCAAAAAACTGGGTATTGGTATCATATACCAGGAATTCTCCCTTGTTCCCGATCTATCGGTTGCTGAAAATATCTTTTTGAGTCAACTGAATGGTTATGGCCGGATCTGGTTGCAATGGAAAAAAATGAAAAAAAAGGCTGAAAATCTGATCAACAGCCTTGGTTTTAGTATTGATCCCTCCATAAAGGTAGAAAAATTGAGCATAGCACATCAGCAGATCGTTGAGATCGTAAAAGCCCTTTCTGAAAACACCCGGATATTGATCCTTGATGAACCTTCAGCCGTGCTGGGTCCGCAGGAAATCAAAAAACTGTTTGAGACACTGAAGCGGTTGAAAAATGAAGGTGTATCCATTATCTATATCTCTCATCATCTGAGCGAAATTTTCCAGTTAGCTGACAGGGCAAGTGTCCTGAAAGATGGAAAATCAAGTGAAAGTTTGGCGGTTTCCGGCACGGACAGGGAATCCATCATAAAACTCATGCTCGGCAGGAAACTGGAAACAATGTTCCCGGAAAGGAATGTCACTACAGGCAGGGAAATAATCAGATTGGTAGGCGTTCACCTGAACGACAAGTTACAGGATATATCATTTTCAGTAAAAAAGGGTGAAGTGCTGGGCCTGGCAGGGCTCGTCGGAAGCGGACGGTCGGAAACGGTCAGGGCAATATTCGGAGTTGAAAAGATTAGCAGGGGGCATATTCTGTTTAATGGCGATCCTGTCGTAAGATGGTCGCCACACAGGGCTAAAAGGGCAGGTATAGGTATGGTACCGGAGGACAGGAAACAGCAGGGTATAATCCTTTCCCTGTCTGTACGCCAGAATATAAGTCTGGCCGACTACAGGGATATCACAGATAAACTGGGATTCATAAATGAAAAGAAGGAGCGTGCACGGTCCAGGAATATGATCAAGAAATTATCCATTAAAACCCGGGATGAGGACATTAAAGCGGCTACGCTGAGTGGTGGGAATCAACAGAAAATGTCCCTGGCGAAATGGATAAGCAGGGATTGCAGTGTAATGATCATTGATGAACCCACCCGGGGAATTGATGTGGGCGCCAAGATCGAAATCTATAAATTAATAAATGAACTGACTGAACATGGTGTAGCTGTGATTGTAGTTTCTTCCGAAACGGCAGAATTAATGGGTATTTGTGACAGGATAGTGGTAATGAGAAGAGGTAAGATCCAAGGAGAACTGAACAGACAGGATTTTTCAGAGGAGGATATCCTGCGTTTATCTATTGGAGCCTAAATGAAAACCGTATTTTCAGATGAATTTAAAAGTGGAAAAAAACTGAACCTTTCTAATTAAATATCAGACAAAATGAATAAGAACTTAAAAAAGATCTGGTATTTCCTGATTGAATATAATACAGCCTTTATCTTCCTGGTCATGCTGATTATTTCAGCTTTCGCCTCGGAAGCATTTTTTACCCCAAATAACCTGTTTAATCTGATCAGACAGGTAACTCCCGTCGGAATTATAAGTATGGGCATGTTACTGGTAATTCTCACGGGCGGGATAGATCTGTCTGTAGGTTCTATTGTGGCCATGATTGGCGTGTTATGTGCCTTGTTCACCTATTGGATGCCTCTTCCACTCGCCATATTGGCAGCACTTGGATGTGGAATTCTGACCGGAAGTATCTCGGGATACCTGGTATCTTACCATAAAATGGCACCTTTTATAGCCACCCTGGCTATGATGTCGATCGTCAGGGGGCTCGGATTTATCTTTTCAAAAGGCGCACCGGTTATTGTGGATGAAAGTGCTGTATTTTTAACCGAATTTGGAAGCGGAAGCCTTTTCGGTATCCCGAATCCGGCTTTTATCCTGTTTTTTGTATTTTTAGTTACCGCTGTGTTATTGAAATATAATGCATTTGGCCGGATCGTGATCGCCATTGGAAGTAATGAAGAAGCGGTTCGATTGTCCGGAATTAAGTTTCGTCTTTATAAGTTCAGCGTATATGCTGTGAGCGGCGCTTTATCAGCCATCGCCGGAATAATACTTACTGCCAGAACTTCCGTTGGTGCCCCGGTTACCGGGGTAGCCATGGAACTGGATGTGATCGCTGCTGTGGTTATTGGCGGTGCTAGTTTAATGGGAGGGAAGGGATCGGCCGTGAATACCCTGCTGGGCGTATTTATCCTGGGAATGATCGGCAATATCATGAACCTGATGACCATTCCCGCCTATTCACAACAGGTTATTAAAGGACTGATCATTATCCTGGCTGTGCTCATGCAGCGATTTAAGCAATAAATAATGTTTAAATTACTAATATTGTATTTATTTTTGTTTTTATTTCATTAAACTATTATTTTTTAACAAATGTTGGTTTTAAATGCTGATAATCTCGGGTCTCTTCCGGCCGTAGTGGGAATTCCACGGTATAACAGGGCCGACATAAACACGGGTATTGTCCACATCGGGGTAGGCAATTTTCACAGGGCGCACCAGGCCTGGTATATCGACCGGATACTTCATCGAAAAACTGATAATTGGGGAATTTGCGGGATAGGCCTTCTTGACAGGGATTCCAAAATGTATGAGATATTAAAAAATCAGGATTATCTGTATACGCTCATGATCCGGGAAGAAAACGGGAACCTTAAAACCAGGATCATAGGGTCGATTATCGACTATATTTTTGCACCTGAAGATCCGGAGAAAGCCATTGAACAGCTTGCAGATCCCGAAGTAAAAATCATATCCCTTACCATAACCGAAGGCGGATACAATATGGATGATTCCACCGGCAGTTTCGATTTTTCAGATCCCGCCATTCAACATGATCTGGATGAATCCCATACACCAATAACTGTATTCGGATACCTTGCAAGGGCTCTTTCCCGGCGTAAAAAACATGGTAACCCTGGTTTAACTATACTTTCCTGCGATAATATCCTGAAAAACGGGGATACATGCAGAAAAATGTTCCTTGCCTTTATTGAAAAATATGATCCCCGTCTTAGCCAATGGATTCAAGCAAACGTTTCATTTCCTAACAGCATGGTAGACAGGATCACACCGGCCACTACACAAGGGGACATTGAAGCTTTAACGGATGCATTCGGTTACAGGGATGACTGGCCGGTAGTGTGCGAACCTTTTTCACAATGGGTAATTGAAGACCATTTTGTGGAAGGAAGACCGGAATGGGAGCGGACAAAAGTTCAATTTGTAGATGAGGTGGAGCCTTATGAGAAAATGAAAATCAGACTGTTAAATGCAGGACATACATTGCTTGGGATGACAGGCACCCTTGCCGGTTATGATTATATTGACGAGGTGGTCAACGATCCTGTTTACCGGTGGTTACTGCAGAAGTTTATGGATGAGGAAGTTACGCCGGTGCTTGGAAGAATAAAAGGCATTGATATAGAGGAATATAAAAAGCAACTGTTAAAGCGATTTGGCAACACACACATGAGGGATAGTTTATCAAGGATATGCAGTGAAAGCTCGGCAAAGATCCCCAAATTTCTTCTCCCCACGATCCGGGAACAATTCGAAAGGGGAGGGTCGATTAAATTCGGCACATTCGTGGTGGCCGCATGGTGCCGTTATCTTGGTTTGGCCGGTACATCCGGCCATAATTACCAGGTAAACGACATAATGGAAGAGGTGCTGATTGAAAGGGCCGGGGTTTCCGAAAACAAAGAACCGGGATATTTTATAGAATTAAGGTCGATATTTGGTCATCTTTCTGATAATCAATACTTTAAGAACATATTTGTGTCCATGCTCCGGGAATTGAAACGGTCCGGTATTAAAACGGCAGTTAAGAAATTATGTGAGGCCTGAATTTTCTCTTCCAATTGGATCAGGGGAGTAATTGAGATTTTATAAAAAGATATAATGCATTAAAAAAATGAAACAAGCCATTCTAACCCAGCCGGGAGTCATTGAATTCAAAGAGGTGTCCGAACCAGGTCCATTAGATGACCATGAAGTAAAAATTAGGATCATGAAAATCGGTATTTGTGGTTCCGATGTGCATGCCTTTCACGGCCAGCATCCAGCAACCCCATATCCGGTTGTACAGGGACATGAATATTCGGCAATTGTCGAGGCGACAGGTCGTAAAGTAAGGAAGGTAAAGTCCGGAATGAGAGTTACGGCTAGGCCGCAACAGGTATGTGGTGAATGTGGACCATGCCGGAAAGGACAATACAATGCCTGTCAGCAATTGAAAGTGGAAGGTTTTCAAGCCCCGGGAGTGGCTCAGGACCTTTTTGTTGTTCCGGAAGACCGGATCGTATTTTTTCCTGATACGATGTCATTCGAACAGGGTGCCCTGATTGAGCCTGCCGCGGTAGGTGCACATGCCACCAAAAGGGCCGGTGACCTTAAAGGCAAAAATGTAGTGGTCTCGGGTGCCGGTCCCATTGGAAACCTGGTTGCTCAGTTTGCCGCCATCCGCGGAGCGAATAAGGTGCTGATCACAGATATCAGTGATTATCGTCTTCAAATCGCGGAAAAATGTGGTATTGAAGGAATCCTCAATGTCAGCCAGACCGGTTTTGAATACGGAATTTCAAGATATTTTAAAGATAAAGGATTCCAGGTTGGATTTGAGGCGGCAGGCGTGCAGCCTTCACTCGATGTATTGATTAAACATGTGGAAAAAGGGGGCGAGGTGGTCATACTGGGCGTATATGCGGAAAATCCGGTAGTGAACATGTTCTATCTGGGCGAACATGAACTGAATGTTTTTGGCTCGATGATGTACCGGCACGAAGATTATGAAGATGCCGTGGAAATGATAGCTGAGGGCAGGCTCATTACAGAACCCCTGATCACCAGAAATTTTCCATTCGATCAATACCTTGATGCATACCGTTACATCGATAATCAAAAGGATAGATCGATGAAGGTAATGATCGATCTTTATGAGAAAAACGTATAACAGGTAGCGGTAATAATTTTTATCTGCGAAATTTATGCAATCCCACGGGTATTAATTTTCAATTTTCATTATCCGGTTAACGTCCAGATTTATATAGCCATTGGTCTGAGAAAATGGTCGGACAATAAATTGATCTATCCTTGAGAAGGGGAGGAATATTCATTGAACCGTAATCAATTCTCTTTTATATTATTATACCTTATTTAACATAATATAAATTATATAACAATCACCCAAGGATTCGCGTTAATCCTCTCTGGTTACCATCCAAAGCTCCCAGCCGTGAACGCCATCATCTGCCGTAAAATATAGTTTGTCCCGATAAACCATTAAAAAATATGGGATGCTTCCTTTTTCTCCTTCATGGATATCTTTCATCAACCTGACAGTTTTGCCGTCGTATTGCCATAACTCTTTGCCATGGATGCTGTCATTGGCAGTAAAATAGAGTTTATCATCAAAAACAGTAAGCCATTCCGGTTCACTTCCATTTTCGCCAGGATAAATATCCGAAACCATCGATACATTTTTACCATCGTATTTCCACAATTCTTCACCATGTTCTCCATCATCAGCCATGAAATATAAATCTCCGGAAAAAATTCTGGCCATACATTAATGTGATGATTTCACTTCTTCAAGTCCATCCAGCACATAAGGCATGAGTTCCGACACAGTGGGATGGATCAATACCACTTTCCTGTAGTTCCTGCACGGAATATTGCTGTGCATAATGGCCGCGAACATATTAATTATCTCATCTCCGCCGGGGCCGAGAATGGCACCTCCCAGGATCAGGTCGGTATCGGCATCCACGATCAGCTTGGCCACTCCTGTGGTCTCCCCCATCTCATTGGCCCTGCTGATCTTTTCCATGGGCATGGTAGCCTTCATAATCCGTTTACCTTCAGCCAGGGCTTCTTTCTCTGACATTCCTACCCTGCCTAAAGGAGGATCAGTAAATAAGGCATAGATAGGGATCCGGTCAGAGATCTTCCTTTGGCCCTCTCCAAAAAGATGATCCATCAATATTTCGGCATCATTCACCGAAGTGTGAGTAAATGCGCCCTGACCATTCACATCGCCCAAAGCAAAGATACCTTCCACATTTGTCCGGCAATAATCATCGACCCTGATAAAACCACGATCATCGGTTTCGATTCCGGCTTTATCGGGATTCAGACGGTTACTGTTTGGCTTCATTCCGGCAGCAATTAAAAGATGGGTACCCTTTAAAGTTTCTTTTTTACCATCCTGCTCAATTTGAAGTGATATGTTTTTACCATCCCCTTCAACGGCCGTGGCATTAGCATTACAAAATATTTTGATTCCTTCCTTTTCCAGAAAGGACCGGATTTCACCGGCTATTTCTTCATCCTCCTTTGTCATCACCTGGCTATCGCGTTGCACAACGGTAACTTCCGAACCAAACCGTTTGTAGATCTGGGCAAACTCCATACCCACATAACCTCCACCAATGATCAGCAGATGTTCGGGTAATTCTTCCAGATCCAGTAACCGGGCACTATCCATCCAGTTTACTGTATCAATGCCATCTACCGGAGGCTTTACCGGGCTTGTACCGGTATTGATATAGATTTGGTCACCGCTGATTTTCTGATCACCCACAACAATGGTATTTCTATCTTCAAAAGAAGCCCATCCCCGTATAAGTGTAACATTATCAGTAGATTCCATCCATTGAGCTAATCCATTCCTGGAAGCATTTCGAACGTCGTTCATACGGGTTCTTATCCGGCTATAGTCCGGTTTTACCGGTCCGGAACTAAATCCAAGCTGGTTACCCCTGCCAGCCATATGGATGGCCCTTGCAGAGGCCACCAATGTTTTGGTCGGCGTACAGCCATAATTGACACAACTTCCTCCCACTTTTCCTCCTTCTACTACAGCAATGGAATCGCCCGTTTGAATTAATTGTCCTAATAGTGTTCCGGTTGCCTGGCCGGTACCGATAATAATGTGGTCAAATGTTTTCATATGTGAAAAATAAATCTTTTCTGTTCATAATGGAAATATAAGGCCGATTTTAATTGGAAATTATCAACTGATGTAAGCCAGCATAACACTTGCAAAGGAAAGAGCCAGGAAAAAACCAAACATATCCGTCACTGTGGTCAAAAGGGGCCCGGAAGCCAAGGCAGGATCGATTTTATATCTTTTAAGTATCAACGGGATGATGCCTCCCAGGGAAACTGCCACTATAGTGTTGACTGCGAGGGCCCCTCCCACCACCACACCAAGATATACATTCCCTTTCCATAACCAGGCAGCAGATCCAATCAAAATTCCCAACGCGATTCCATTGATCAGTCCGACCGATATTTCCTGTACCCAAACCCGGAAAACCTCGAACGGTTTAACCACCCCGATGGTAAGTTCTCTGAGGCTGACAGCCACCGCCTGATTTCCGGAGCAACCGCTCATATCCGATATAATGGGTAAAAATACAGCAAGGGCTATGACCGAGCTTAACGTATCCTGGTAAAAGGCAATCACACTCGCTGCAATGATATTTAAAAGAATATTGACACTCAGCCAGGATAATCTCCTTCTTGAACGCAGGAAAACAGGCATAGTCCTTAATTCTTCTCCACCCACGATACCCTGTGTCTCCAGCAGCTCCATGTTGGCCCTTTCTGTTTCTTCTTCAAGAATATCTTTCCTCAGTACTACTCCGACCAGTTGGTCTTTTTCATTTAAAACGGGTACACCGTAAAAATCATATTCATCAAAAAAGCGGATTAAATCAGTTAAAGGTGTATCATCCCTGACGGTTAAGGCATCCCGGATCACGATTTTTGAAAGCCGGTCACCCGGTTTGGACAGCACAAGATCCCTCATTTGCAGAACCCCCACAAATTGATCCCCTGAGGTTACATAAATATATTGTACATTATATCCTTTGTATTCTTCCGATTTTTCCCTCAGGGTGGTTGCCACCTCTTCCACCGTTAATTTTTCATCAAATGCCAGGAATTCGGTGATCATCTGTCCGCCGGCCACGTCATCATGATAAGAAAGGAGCTTTCTTACATTCTCCGCTTCTTCCGGTTTCATTTCGGAAAGGATCAATTCGGCATCTTCCTTCTCAAGGTCATTGATTATGTCGGCCTGATCGTCACTCTGCAATTCACCGATTATGGCAGCCGCATCCTTTGCTTCAAGATCCTCAATGATTTCGACTGCCTGAACATAGGGTATGTCTTCAATAATATCGGCTGCCTCTTCCGGATGAAGCAGGGTAAGAAGCCGGCTTCTTTCTTCAGCATTGATATGACTGATCGTACTTACTACCTCCTCGCTATTCAATTGGCTTATGAGATCCTTGATGGCTGACTTATCGCTGATTTCAATAAGATCGGTGAGGGTTTCCCAGTGTTTTTTTTGTTCAACAGTGGTCATTCCTATGAAGTTTTATTATCGGTTTTGTAAAAATCGGTTTTATAAAAATACAATATAACCGGTTTCTTTCAGGGACAGCATCATATTTTTTTGGGTAAGTATTTCCGGGTAAAGGGAGCCTTCAAGTACGGGCCACCAGGACACCCGGTCATGGATACCCATGGTTATAATTGTGGATTCCACCGGGTCACCCGGTCACGGATATCCGTGGTTATAATTGTGGAGCCACAAAGACACAGGACACGGAGATTTACGGTGATTATTGGATCACCAAGACTCCGGGATACTGAAAACCCACAATCCTGCCGGTTTATCTGTCATCTGTTTAATATATATGACTTCAACAGCCAGGCGATAAACCGGTTTCGAAAAAACTCACCCTGCCTGCCGGTTAGCCTCTTCATAACTGATCACTACCTGCCTGGCCTCACCAAGACCGGTTATTCCCAGTTCAACCACATCCCCCGACTTCAAATATTGAGGAGGCTTAAGACCCATACCCACACCGGAAGGTGTCCCGGTGGAGATGATGTCACCGGGTAACAGGGTCATGAATTGGCTGATATAACTCACCAGGTTAGGTACTTTAAACACCATATCGGAAGTATTGCCGGACTGATGCCGGACCCCGTTCACTTTCAGCCATAGATCAAGCGTATGGGGATCTCTGATCTCATCCTTCGTCACCAGCCATGGTCCTACCGGGGCAAACGTATCGGCACTCTTTCCTTTCAACCACTGACCTTCCCGTTCCAACTGGTATTCTCTTTCACTGATGTCATTATGAAGCATATACCCGGCTACATAATCCATTGCTTCAGATTCGGATACATAACTTGCCCGCTTTCCGATCACTACGGCTAACTCTACCTCCCAGTCCGTTTTTTTACTTCCCCTGGGAATGATAATATGATCATCGGGCCCTGTGATCGCCGTGGTCGATTTATAGAATAATACGGGTTCCCTGGGAAGCATCATCCCGCTTTCGCTTATATGTTTTGAATAGTTAAGACCAATGCATAAAATCTTGGATGGCCGGGCTAAAGGTGGTCCCAAGCGAATGGATGGATCCAGGTTATGAGAATTTCCGCCCGTGTCCGTTATTTCCTTAACTACATCAAGACCACCTTCTTCAAAAAATGATTCATTATAATCTTCAATCCGGTCACTCACATCAAGATATTTATTTTCCCCGGTCAGTACGGCAGGCTTTTCTGCACCCGGTTTGCCTATACGTATAAGTTTCATATTTCTGCTATGTTTTAATCAGGTATTCAGTTTAATAAAACCACCATCGATAAAATAATCTGTTCCGGTTATAAATGCCGCTTTATCCGAACAAAGGAAAAGAGCAAGAGCGGCTACTTCCTCCGGAGTGCCCATCCGGCCAATAGGCTGGGTTTTCGAGAGTTGATCAAAAACTTCATCCCTGTTGTCGGGAAAGTTCTCCTTGAGGTAATTATCGACAAAGGGTGTATGAATCCTGGCCGGAGAAATGCAATTACACCGTATGTTTTTATCGATATAATCCTTGGCGACAGAAAAGGTCATAGTACGGACCGCCCCCTTGGTCATACTGTAAGCAAACCGGTCGCTGATACCTGCGGAGGCGGCTACCGAGGCCATATTAAGGACAACACCTCCCCCATTATCCACCATGGACCGGATGCAGGCATGCATGCAGTTGTACACGCCTTTAACATTTACCCTGTATAACCGGTCAAAGTCCTGTTCCGAAGTGTTTTCCAGATTGGCAATATGGGCAATACCGGCATTGTTCACAAGGATGTCGATCTTTGTTGTCGCCAGTATATTATCGATCACCTTTTTCACCTGTTGATGATCCGAGACATCGCATTGATGAATCTCGACATCTGAGAGTCCTTGCTTTTCCAGGTTTTCAGTAACTGATTTATCGGGGCGGGTATCAAGGATGTGTACCCCAGCACCTTCTTTTGCAAACTCAAAGGCGATGGCTTTTCCTATACCGCTTGCCCCGCCGGTAATCACAGCAGTTTTATCTTTCAGATCCATATGAAAAAATTTTGGTTATTCATGTTAAAAGTTTTTTAATAGCATGTAATAAAAACTTAGAAATCAGCTACTTAATATATATTATTTAAAGCATCAATTCCATGCTTCTCCTTTTGGAAATTCATATCGTGTAAGTGAACCGGGTTTCATGGTGATGCTGTAACCAGGCGTCTCCGGAGGCATATAATTACCGTTTTTAATTTTTACCGGATCAACAAAATGTTCATGCAGATGATCCACATATTCGATGATCCTGTTCTCCATGGTACCACTGATGGCAGCATAATCGATCATTGAAATATGCTGCACATATTCACAAAGTCCCACCCCTCCGGCATGTGGACATACCGGGATCTTATATTTGGCGGCCATCAGTAGAATAGCCAGCACTTCATTGACACCTCCCACCCGGCAACTGTCTACCTGGCAAAAATCAATGGCATTGGCCTGAAAAAACTGTTTGAACATGACCCGGTTATGACAATGCTCCCCCGTGGCTACTTTTATGGGTGCAAGTGCCTCTTTGATGGCTTTATGACCGAGAATATCATCGGGACTGGTTGGTTCTTCGATCCACCGGGGATTAAAATCAGCCAGTTGTTCCATATACCGTATGGCTTCCTGCACGTCCCATTTCTGGTTGGCATCCATCATCAGTTGCAGATCATCACCCATTTCTTCTTTGATGATCGAGGCTCTTCTTCTGTCATTTTCCACATTCAAACCCACTTTCATCTTAATATGTTTCCATCCCCTGTTGCGGGCTTCACTGCATAATTCACGTATCTTATCATCGGAATAACCCATCCATCCGGCCGAAGTAGTGTAGGCGGGGTAGCCGTTATTTACCAGGTATTCTATTCGATCCTGCTTGTTATTTTCCCGTGATTTGAGCAATTCAAGCGCTTCGCCGGCAGTAATGGCATCTGAGATATAGCCAAAATCGACACAGGACACAAGCTCTTCGGGTGTCATGTCGGCCAGCAACCTCCACAAGGGCTTTTTAGCTGCTTTGGCATAAAGATCCCACACCGCATTGACTATTGCAGCCGTGGCGAGGTGGATCACTCCTTTTTCAGGTCCCAACCAGCGTAACTGGCTGTCACCGGTAATCATTTTCCAGAAACCGGTCATATCGGATGTTAACCGGTCGAGTGACCGGCCTTTGATCAGGTAACCAAGGGATTCAATAGCAGCTACACATATTTCGTTACCACGGCCAATGGTAAAAGTCAGTCCATGACCTTCAAGGCCATCCGGATGATCGGTTTTCAGGATCACATAGGCAGCAGAATAATCCGGGTCCGGATTCATGGCATCCGAACCATCAAGCGACCGGGAAGTCGGGAACCTGATATCCATGGCCACCACATCGATAATCTTAAATTTCATGCTCATAAAATCAAATAAAAAACAACGGTTCGCAATATGTGTTTTTCGCAGCATTAATACAAATAATGATCCGGGCTAATTGGATTGAATTCTTACCTGAATATCCCTATATTACTTTTCTGTATAAAAAAAAGACCCAAAAATCCATGGCAAGACAAATTTCAATCCAGGTAAACGGGAAAAAACATACCGTACATGTTGATCCGGAAACTCCCCTGTTATATATATTCCCGCATTAGTGGAGGTTCACCTGGCAGAAACAGGGATAACACCTGATGAAGGGTATACGGCAGATAGCCGTTCCATTGAGGTAAGTGCCATGTCAGTACGGTATGCAGCCACTGCGGCAAGCCACATATTGATCAGGCGAGCCTCCCTAAAAATGAATGAAGATCCGGATAATCTTTTTGTCTCCAATAGTTTTTATGAAAAATTCAACTAAAAATAATAAATTAAGTTTCATTAAAATATTAGATGGAAAACAGATCACCGAGGAAGTAAGAACACCGGTTCGACTCAAACCCAAAAAAGACTATCAATGGGTGGGCAAACCTGTTACCAGAAAGGACCTGGATCTGATGGTCAGGGCCAGGGAGCTCTACGTCCAGGATCTCCGTTTTCCCGGCATGGTCCATGGTCGTATCGTAAGACCTCCCGGTTATAAATCGGATCTCTTGGATTATGATGAAAAGGCATTGAGGAATAGTATTCCGGGAATCCTGAAATTTGTTGTCAACGGGAGTTTTATGGGTGTCATTACAGAAAAGGAACATCAGGCCGAAAATGCCAGGCTTTATCTGAAAAACAACACCCAATGGGGGGAGCCAGAAAAATTGCCTGAGGTAAGTGATCTGAAGGAATATATAAAAAATCTTCCATCCGAGCAGGTGGGCGTGGAAGACAGGGAAAATATCCACTTTACAGGAACCAGCATCCGGGCAAGTTATTCCAAACCCTATGTCATGCACGGCGCTGTAGGACCCTCATGCGCTGTAGGGTATTATGATAATAATCAGCTGCGTATCTGGTCTCATACTCAGGGAGTATATCCGTTAAGGGAATCATTAAAAGAATTAGTCGATCTGCCTGAAGAAAATATTCGGATCACCGGCGTACCCGGATCGGGGTGCTACGGACATAACGGGGCCGACGGCGTGGCTGCCGATGTAGCTCTCCTTGCCATGGCCTATCCGGGCAGGCATGTCAGGCTGCAGTGGTCAAGGGCTGATGAACATGGCTGGGAACCTTATAGCAGCGCCATGATCATGGAACTGGAAGCCGAACTTGATGGTTCCGGGAAGATCAGCCAATGGCAATATAATCTATGGTCGGATACTCATAGTACACGTCCGGGTGGTAATCCGGGAAATCTGCTTGCTTCCAGGTATATTAAAGATCCCTCGATGCTTGAATCAAGAGGCTATCTCGGAGGGGGTTAACGGAATGCACCGCCTTTATATTCCATTCCAAATCTTAAGATTGACGGTCATTTTTTTAACGGGCCGCTCAGGGTCTCGGCATTGCGAAGTCTCGGGGCTTACGCCAATATTTTTGCCATTGAAAGTTTTATGGATGAACTGGCTGAAAAATCCGGCCAGGACCCGCTGGACTTCAGGCTGGCACATCTTGATGATCCGCGTGCGGTTGATGTGATCCGGAAAGTCAGGGAAATGACCGCCAGGAAAAGAAGCGGAGATAAGGAAGGGATCGGATATGCTTTTTCACGATATAAAAACCAGGCATCATATTGCGCCGTCGGGGCGAAAGTCCGGATGGACGATAAGGACAAGCCCATTATAACTCATATATGGGCCGCTATTGATTCCGGGGAGATCATTAATCCTGACGGACTGCGAAACCAGACGGAAGGAGGCTTGCTTCAATCCGCCAGCTGGACCATGCTTGAAAAAGTGAAATTCAACCAGAGACATGTTTCAAGCCTGAACTGGTACAGTTATCCGGTTTTCCGGTATCAGGATGTACCTGAAGTAAGGGTCGAATTGATTGACAGGCCCCAGGAACCGCCATTGGGTACAGGTGAGGCTGCACAGGGACCCGCATCGGCGGCTATTGTAAACGCAATATATAAGGCTTCAGGTAAACGGGTCAGGAATCTGCCGGTAAATTCTGCTTTTTGATACTCCATAATGCCATTAAACAAGTCATTGTTGTACGATCAGGTCGAAGATGAACGGAAAAGAAATTACCAGTTCGTGAACGATCCGTCCGGCCGGTAGAATTGTGGTACGCCTTCCTCATATTCAGTGACTTCAGCTTGTAATTCCAGGGCGTTTGTATCGAGTTCCACACCCAGTCCGGGCCGGTCGTTAGGCCACATCTTACCATCCTTAAAATCATAACTTCGTGGTAAATGAGGTAAATCCGGTTTATCTTTCCCAAGCATTTCCATGAGAACCGGGCCTGAAAACGGCACACAGGCATGGACCAGTGCCGCAGTAGCCACCGGACCGGTAAAATGGGGTGTGAGGCCCACATAGTGAGTTTCACATAAGGCGGCTATTTTCATAAATTCGGTTATGCCTCCTGAATTCGGCAATGATACGCGGGAATAATCGATCCAGTCATGCTCGATCATTACATTAATATCCCATCGATCACCAAACTGTTCGCCCACGGCTATGGGTACATTAACCTTTTTTCTGAGCTGACTATAAATGTCAGGGTATTCACTCCTAACCAGATCTTCGACAAAGTAGGGTTCAAGGTCTTCAATTCGTTCAGACAACCTGACCGCATCATCGAAATCCAACCGGGTATGATAATCTATACACCAATCTCCATCAGGCCCCACCCCTTCCCTTGCCAGTTCACAGTTTTTTACTGTGTCGTCTACCGCATGATGTGAATTAAAAGTCGAGCTATTGTTTCTCGGGTCCGCAACGCTGATCCGGAAAGCCCTGAAACCATCATCCATAGCAGCCCTGGCCTTATCCTTAAGTCCCATTCTTCCAGGATAGCCGGTTACGTAGCATTCTACATGTTTCCGTGCGGGTCCTCCAAGCATCACATGAACCGGGATATCCAGTACTTTACCCTTTATATCCCATAAAGCCAGATCGAGGGCTCCCAGGGCATGGATCTTTTCCCTTCCTGGAGGATAGAAATGACCACGGTACATCAACTGCCAGAGATATTCGATCTGCAATGGATTTTTACCGATCAGCAAACCTCCCATTTGGCTTACCAGTAATGCGGTACCTCCCTCTCCTATCCCGGTTATCCCTTTGTCGGTTTCGACCGTGACAATATGGGCACTCTGGTTAACCATCGGGCGGGAAGGGGCTTTATAAAACCGGATTCTGGTGATCTTCAGATCCTTCAGGGCATCAGTCGATTTTTTCAGTAACTGTTCGCGGGGATTTTTATTTTTAAATGAGGTCATGCCTAATCCGGTTGCACCGATGGCCAGTAACGATCCCAGAAATCGGCGTCTGGGTTGCCGGGACATGGGTTGATCTTTGGGTTTCATGTCGGAGAATTTTAAAAAAATTAAATTTCTGGATGGCCAATATACAAAATCTTTTATAAGATGGATAATCCATAAAAAGATCAGGCAATTCCCAGTATTTTGAAGGGTAATAAAAGAATGGCTCCCACTATCTTGAACACAACAGCCAGGGTAAAACCAAGGATCTGGAAGGGCAAAAGAATAAGCCAGAAAAATATCAACAGAAAAAACAGACCCACTGCAAGCGGCCAGCATAACGTGAACAAGATACAAAGCAGGATTAAGGCTATAAAAAATTTCATCTATCGATCATCGTTTATATAAAATGATCATGCAAAATTTACACCATTTTCATAACCCGTTAAAAACCAATTTTTTATCAATAGAGGATAAACATAAGTGTATATAAAGCGAACACTTTTCCGTTCAGAAAAGTACACTTCCTCATTGATAGAGGGTTACATTAATTCCAATCCTGCAGCCTAAACGGACGGAAATTCCGGCAGATTCGTTAATCCTCTTTTTCTTTCCTTTTTTCCTTCTCTCTTTCCTCTTTATCCCTTTTCATTTTCCTTTCGGCAAGCGGCCTTGCTTCCTCATCAACCGATCCTTCTCCGGCTGACTTCTTTTCGTCATTTTCCGATGCTTCTTTATCGCCGGCTTTCTCTTTTTCTTCTTTTTTTCCCGTAATGGCTTCTTCAGGAGGATTCAATGCTTCTTCCCTTTCCTGTCTCTTTCGCTCTTCCTCTATTCTTCTGCTTTCTTCTTCCATAATATTTAAGTTTATCTTTATTTCATAGGATTAAAAATTGTGCCAGAAGGAAACAGACCGGTAATCAGCCATATTGTATGGTCAGGAGTAGAAAATCAACGAAACATGAGGAATTTTTTCAACAATGAAGAACAGGTCTTTAAGCGGAATTCCGGTTCGTATCGCTATCTCCCGACACGGATTCTATTGTCCTGGCCACCTGTTCAGGCTTACCCAGCACATAAGCTATATCTCCTTTTCTGAAAACTTCACCAGGCTCCGGATGTTCCAAAATCATATCGTTTCTTTTTATAGCCAGCAAGGTTACGCCGTATGTATTCCTGAACTGAACTTCTTCAATTGATTTGTTAACAATATGGGAATCATCTGCGATCTGAAGGGCAATGATTTCGAGATTGGGTATTTCCTTGAGTATGGAGTATTTCGATTCTGATTCTATCTCCCTGAAAATACCATAATTGTCTTTTCTTATACGCGCAATAATTTCATTGATATCCCGTCGTGGGATCAGGTATTTCTTGAGCACTTGTTCAAATAATGCTATGGCAGTTTCAAACTCTTCGGGTATTACCTGGCTGGCGCCAAGCTTATAAAATTCTTCCAGGTCGTAAACATGTTTGGTGCGGACGAGTATATGCGCATGTTTGTTCATCTGACGAACTTTTTCCGTCACCCCCATCGATGTAATCACGTCACCAATGGATATAACCACCACTTCTGCCGTATCGACATGGGCTTTATGCAATATGGGTTCGTTGACCGCATCGCCATAGATTACCGTTTCGCCTTTATGCTGTCTTTCCCTTGCTATTGCCGGGTCGAAAATGATAGAAATATAGGGAAGATTCATATATTTAGCCATCACCGAGAGATTCAGTGCACGGGAATCTTTCCCGATCAGCACCAAATGGTTGTTCAGGTCCGGTACGGTTATCTGTTTTAAAGGAAATAAGCCTTCCACAAGGTATTCCGGCACAGGCAGTTTCAAAATAGTGTCCGCTATCGGCCGGGCTACCTGCATGGCAAAAGGAGATAGAGCCATGGTGATAATAGCCACAGCCAGGAACATTTGAAAATAAAATGGGGGGATTACATTATAATCCAGCCCCAGTTCAGCCAGGATAAATGAAAATTCACCCACCTGGCTTAAAGCAATACCCACCAGAATGGTACCTTTCAATGTATGGCCCAGAACTAATGCGGTGAAACTTCCTATCATTCCCTTTATAAAGATCACCAGCATAACGGTAAAAATCACCAGCAAATAATTATCCACCACAAAATTCAGATTGAGCAACATGCCTATAGAGACAAAAAAGAAGCTGGTGAAAGTGTCCTTGAAAGGAATAATATTTCCAAAAGCATTGTGGCTGTATTCCGATTCCGATATCATCAGGCCCCCCAGGAATGCACCAAAAGCAAGCGACATGCCCAGTTCGGCGGTAAGGAGGGCCACCGAAAGGCAGATCAACAGAATACTCATAAAAAAAAGTTCCTGACTTTTCGTCATGGCTATCCAGTGCAGTAATTTGGGCATCAGCCAGCGGTTGCCCACATATACCAATCCCACAATCAAAATTGTTTTTAATGTCAGCAATATGATCTCAGACTGCAGATCGACCAGTTCACCACCAAGCATGGGGGTGAACAGCAAAAGAGGCACCAGTATAATATCCTGAAAAATAAGTATTCCAAGAACAGTCCGCCCGTAATTTGAAGTCAGCTCAGATCGTTCCTGAAGGAGCTTTAATACGACTGCGGTACTGCTGAGCGCTGTTATTATGCCGATAAACAGGGCGGTGATCCATGGAAGTTCATACATTCTGGCCACCAGCATGGTGATGAAGGCCGTGAGAATTAACTGGAGAAATCCACCAAGCAATACGATTTTTCGTATCCGGAGCAGATGATTCAATGAAAATTCTAGACCGATGGTGAATAACAGAAGGATTATACCGATCTCAGCCATCAATTCAATACGTTCCGGAGAATGGATCAGGGCAAGTGCAAAGGGTCCCGCAATGATACCGGTAAGCAAATATCCAATGATAGTCGGTATCTTGATTCTAGTGAAGACGTAATTCACGAAGGTGGATAAGGCAAAGATAATTACAATATCCTGAAGTACATTAAGCTCAAAATGCATATTTCAGTCCTGTTAAAACTGTATGATCATTTATCAATAACTGTTTCACCAAACCTGGAAGCACGGTTCACTACCATCCCTGTGGTCTGGTACAATACGGGAATATATCGAAAACCGGCTCTTTTAAGCGCAGTGGCTGCCCATACATTTGAATTTTTTGGAAAAAAATAGGTTGAGCCGCCTGCAAAAAACTGGCTGTTATAATAGATCCCCTCTTCATCTGGGATCAATTTTCCCTGCTCATTAAGTTCAAAATGAGACATCAGAAACTCGGATAAACCTTCCAGTTCTTTATCTGAAACATCAAGTTGTACAAGTTTCGTGGACTGGTAATTATCGGCCAGGTATTTGTCCTCAAGGGGTAACACATGCAAGGTTGTACGCGTAGGCCAGAAAACCGCCTTGAAAGCAAACCATAAATTAAACCCCGGATGCTGATAAAAATCCCGGTCGCCCCAGCCAATTTCGAGATAGTCTGCTCCTGAATAATCATGGTTTTCGGGCCAGATGCTGTCCGGTAACGAGTATGAAGGCACAATCAATCCGGTATGCCAGCTAATGCTTGCTACATATATCACATGTTCTTTACCGGTTAGTGTTGTATGTATGTAAAGAACAAGAAGAATGGCAATAATACCGATACGTATCATAACATTTTTGTTGTTCTCATTACCTCAGTGCTACAGTCGTTTCAAATCACTCCGAATTACATAAGAAGCAAATTCGAAAATTTTAACCTGTGCAGGCTAATGAAAATACAGACAAAAATAATATACATTTGCTTACCTGCATACAGGTACACTGAATATAATCAATTGAATTGTGAATGTGACCGGTATTGATCATATTAAAGCCTAAAATCGATTTCAACGGTCCCCGGTTCATAATTCTAATCAGGCCGGCAGATTCATAATTCATTTTATCGGGGCCAATCAGGCAGCGAGGACCTGAAAATGGAAAATTATTCCGCAGACTGGCTGACTTTTGATATGTTTTAATCCGTGCTGGCAGGGATTAATTAATAATATATTGTTACCTGGGATCTGAACTGGGATACCTGGATTTAACGGGAGAAATAATTCCAGCATACATCAGATCCCGGGTAACAATCCTGATTTAAAGTTTTAATAACTGATAAAAGAAGAGCTCAATAATAAATAAGCGAGCCTATGCAAAAAACCTATTCTACAATCTCGATCAGTTCAATCTCGAAAATGAGTGTGGCATAAGGCTGGATCTGTTGCCCTGCTCCACGTTCGCCATATGCAAGGCCCGATGGAACATATATCTTCCATTTCGATCCCACGGGCATCATCTGAAGCGCCTCGGTCCAGCCAGGAATAACTTCCGTAACACCGAATTCAACAGGCTCTCCCCTTTCAACGGAACTATCGAAAACAGTACCGTCGATATTGGTGCCGTGGTAGTGGACTTTTACCCGGTTATCTTCCCCGGGTACAGGCCCTGAACCTTCTTCCAGTATTTCATACTGAAGACCGCTTGGTAATTCTGTAACTTCCGCTCTTTGGCCATTTTCTTCAAGGAAAGCTTCGTTGGCTTCCTGATTAGCGGCAGCCTGATTGGCCTGTAAATTCTGAAAATAGGTATTCAGGATCATCCCGGCCTGGGATGCATCAACCTGGGTAGGTTCATCATTAAACACATCCCTGAAGGCCTTGGCTATAGCCTCCACATTGACCTCTTCCATACCCTGGGATTTTATGTTCTGAGCTATATTCAGTCCAAGGCTGTAGCTGACACTGTCGATCTGGTTGTTCAGTTCAACTTCACCGGATGTCATCTGCTGACCGTTACAGCCTGCAAATGCAATCACGCTTACAATTGAAGCAATTGTTAAAATAGATTTCATACAATTAATACAGTTTTATGGGAATTTTTTATAGTTTGTTGGCTGGCAAATGTAAGGGATTGTATTCACATTTAAAGATATATGAGCCATTATTTTTAAATTAGGCCTTCTTCTCAATTAGTCAAATAACAACCGTATGCACAGTAGCCCTTTGAAGAATGCAGTTTTAACCGGTAATTGCCATTCAACCCTTCAATCTTAATTTTTTATGGGGTAAGTCCCAATTCAATTAAATCCCGGTAGACCGCGATAACCTTCATACCCGGTTTGAGTGTATCTCCCCGGGCTGCGATTCCAACATTCCCTTTTTTCGTTTATTCTTCCGTGGCATTGGGTATTCCTAACCGATCAGTTCCCGGATAATTCAGTCTTTGCTCCGAGGGTGTGGTTTTAATATCAAATTTGACATAACCGACCGGATGTTATATTTATGGACTACCCTCAGTCAATATTTTTCAGGTATTTATATACCTCACTATCTGTTGATAAAATTATCATCGTTTCTTTGTCAAACGTTTTTCGGAATGTTTCCATTGATTTTAAGAAACTATACAGGTTTCTGGAGGTATACGATTGATCATAGGCATCAGCGTAAATGGCAGTTGCCCTTGCGTCGGCTTCCCCTTTGATTTCTTCAGCTTCACGGAAAGCTTCCGACCGGATAGTATTAAGTTCCCTTTCCTTTTCACCGTTGATCCTGGATGCTTCTCCCTGGCCTTCGGACCTGAATTCATCAGCAATACGGAAACGTTCACTTTTCATCCTCTCATAAACCTGAGTTCGCACCTCTTCTACGTAATTGATCCTTTTAAATCTGACATCCAGAATAGCTATTCCAAGATCACTTGCTTCCTTGTTTGCAGCTTCCTGGATCATAATCTGTATTTTTTTTCTGCCCACTTCAATCTGAGATAAGGTATCTTCAATTATATCACTTATCGTGCCCGATGATATCGGAGTCCTGTTGCTTGTGCGGACGGTTTCTTCAAGCAGATGATTGGCAATGTGGTCTCTAGTCTCACCATCCAGAATATCGTCCAGTCTTGACTGGGCCCCCCTTTCATTGGTAAGACGTTTAAAAAACTGCAGCGGATCCGTTATCTGCCATCTTGCATAAGTATCGACAAATATGAATTTTTTATCTTTTGTCGGTACCTGATTAGGATCTCCATCCCACTCGAGATAACGTTTTTCAAAGAAGTTAGCCACCTGGATAAAGGGAACTTTGAACTGGAGACCAGGTTCGGTAACAGAATTTCCCACAGGTTTTCCAAATTGTGTTATAACTACTTGCTCGGTTTCATCAACGATGTATGCGCTTTGGAATATTATAATTACAGCAAGCGCACTGATAATTCCTATTATTAAAAATTTATTCCTGTTCATTGGTCTGATTCGGTTTGGTTATTTGCGATTTATTCAACTGCATTTGAAGGAGAGGCAGTACGGTATTTCCTTCTTCATCGGTGATGATCCTCTTTCCCAAACTGGGGAGAACCTCACTCATGGTTTCCAGGTATATCCGTCGTTTGGTTACCTCAGGAGCTTTGATATATTCCCGATATAATGCGTTGAATCTGGCAGCTTCACCCTGCGCATTATTTACACGTGCGGTTGCATATCCTTCAGCTTTTTGGATCGTTTCCTTGGCCTCCCCACGCGCCCTGGGAATCACTTTATTATATTCTGATTTGGCCTGGTTGGTCAGTGTTTCTTTTTCCTGCTGGGCTTCATTTACGGCATTAAATGCAGCCTTTACGGGTTCCGGAGGCGTAACATCCTGTAAAACAACCTGCTGGATTCTTATACCTAACGAATATTCCCTGCAAAGATCCTGGACAAGTTCTTTGAGTTTACCTGCGACCTCAGTTCTTCCAACCGTTAGTACTTCATTTACCGTCCTGTCGCCGACAATCTGACGCATGGCAGCCTCGGAGATGTCCCTCAGTGTGTTTTCAGGATTTCGTACCTTAAACAGAAAATTATAGGCATCGTCGATCCGGTATTGGACAACCCATTCCACATCGGCCAGGTTAAGGTCACCTGTCAGCATCAAAGACTCACCCCGGACACCTGATTTAGTGTATTGGGTCTGCACCCCCGCAGTGACTGTCCGGTATCCGAATTCCAGTTTCTGTTGTCTTTCAACCGGGACTTTATATACCTTTTCAATGAAAGGAAGTTTATAGTTCAAACCCGACTCTACCGTCCTGGTAAATTTTCCCAACCTGGTAATTACACCAACTTCTTCAGGACCTATCTGAAAGAATATACTGAAAAGTGCTATCACAACGATCAATCCGGTAATAATTGTTTTAAGATTCCTGCGAATCTTTTGCAATATGATGTTCAGTTCATTATTATTTTGATAATCAGCCATTTAATTATTTTTATTAGGTTAATTCTTTAATGATCGAATGTAACCCTTAATAATGAAAATAGTCATGTGAAATGCTGATTTTTTGGAATTTACATCCAATTCGACCGAAATAAGATGCTGCAGATCGAAATCATGGGTAATAATGGATAGGACAATATGATCAATTACCTGATCAATAAATTTTACATGGAATTATATCCTGCCAATCACGCTGGATTTATGATATGCTGATAATAACGGCTTTTTGATCGGGCAGTGCTCAATTGATTCTCAGTTTATTGAGAACCAAACCCTTTGTATTGAATTTTTTTATTCCTCGATGGTATCCAGGACATCCTTAAGCTCAACACGCTGGCCGTCTCTGTAAGGTACGATCCAGGCTTCCGAAACCCCCATATCCCTTAAATGATTCTGAAGCGCATCGGCCTGAAAATAGTCCCTGAACTGGCCAACCACAATGGCCTTCATACCATCCCGGTTTTCAATATCCAGATTAACCGAGGTATCCAGGTCTTCCGGGATCTCCCGCTTCTCAAATGCTCCTATCTGGACTTTAAATACAATGCCTTCAGTCATTTCTTCAGGGCAATCGGGCTCCTTCTGCTGCAACTGATCGATCCGGTTCTCAGCTGCATTGAGCTGACTTTCGAGGTTCTGGTTTTCATTCTTCATTTGATTTAACTGGCTTTCCATTCCCTCCAATTCATTTACCCGGGATTGAAGACTCGAGTTTTTCTGCCGGCATTCAGAAAGATCAGCCTCAAGCTGGTTACGTTCTTCCTGCACAGCGGCAAGTTCTTTTTTGGCTGCACACCCGGAAAACAGGAACGCGAGTGACAGGGTCCCAATCAGAATGAAAAGTAAGAAATTACCTGTTCTTAAATAAATACTGTTGTTTTGCATCGTATTGATTTTTTGAAAATTATACTTTCTGTTAATCTACACTTGAAAATAATGATAATAAATAAAAATTAAGTTAATATCATTTCAATTTAGCATAATTTTAAAAAAAACTTATTAAATATTCTAAAATTCATCAATATTCAGGGTATAAATTATTCCAGATCCTTCATGATGAACAGAATAAATGATCATAATATCGTACAATTTTCCATTGACCGCAGTGTGATATCGTAAGACTGAAAACTATGAATAACTTTTTTAAACAGGATCGCCGGCAATTCCTGAAAAACATTACATTGGGATCGTCAGTACTGGTGTCTGCTCCTTTTATTAGCCGCTGCTCCGGAAATACCGGTAATAAAAAGCTGTTTTTACTTCGCTATGATACGGAATGGTGGGGAGAATGGTCAGAAATGGATGGATTTATTGATAAGGTGATTGAAGTGCACAGAAAAAGCGAGATTCCGGCCACCTTTTTCTGTAAAGGAGAAACACTTTTTAAATTCAGAGAGCAATTCAGAGATTTTTACCGGGAAGTTAAGGAAGATCCCCTCTTTGATTTCCAGGATCACAGTTATTCGCATATCGGTTTGGGATATGAACCTGTTACTCATATAGAATGTTACAGGCGTGAAGCACTCTGGAAAAACTGATCGATTCAGATTCGTGATAATACAGTCACTCTGTAGTTAATATAAGATCCCTATGCGAAAGATCATTCATATCGACATGGATGCCTTTTATGCTTCCGTGGAACAGAGGGATAACCCGGATCTCCGGGGTAAGCCTGTAGCGGTCGGCGGGAGTTCGCGGCGGGGTGTCGTGGCGGCAGCCAGCTATGAAGCCAGGAAATATGGTGTGCGCTCTGCAATGCCATCAATGACGGCTGCAAGATTATGCCCCGGCCTTATCTTTATCAAGCCACGGTTCGATGTGTATAAAAAAGTATCGAACCAGATCCGTCAGATCTTTTTTGAATACACCGATCTAGTGGAACCCTTATCGCTCGATGAAGCCTATCTCGATGTAACCACCAATAATAAACAGATCCTCTCCGCTACATTGATGGCCAGGGAAATAAAAAACAGAATCAAAAAGGAAACCCAACTTACCGCTTCAGCAGGTATATCGATCAATAAATTCCTGGCCAAGACCGCTTCCGATATAAATAAGCCGGATGGATTATTTGTCATACGTCCTGAAAATGCACTGGATTTTACCAGTAAACTACCGATCGAAAAGTTTTTTGGAATAGGCAAGGTAACGGCTCAGAAAATGAAAGACCTGGGAATTTACACCGGATACGAATTACAGCAATGGTCAGAAGTGGATCTGGTTAAACATTTCGGAAAAACAGGACATTTTTATTATCAGATTGCCAGGGCCGAGGATACACGTGAAGTCAATCCACACCGGATACGTAAGTCACTGGGTGCTGAAAATACCTTTCCCGATGATCTTACCGACCGTGAAGCGGTTCAGCATGAAACACGAAGGATCACGGAAAAAGTATCCGAAAGAATGAGCCGGTCTGGCACCAAAGGTAAAACTTTAACACTAAAGGTCAAATATAATGATTTTCAACAGATTACCCGCAGCATAACCATTAATGAGTGGGTTGAAGATCTGGAAAAAATACAGGAACTCTCCGATCTGCTAATATCCCAGATTGAGTTGAGGGATGGTATCCGTTTACTTGGAATTACCCTGTCCAACCTGAATCATGAATCCGAAGAAAGGGGATCAATTTCAACAGGAGCACAGTTAACCATTAGATTCTGATCCTATCGTGTTGAATCAACTTAATATTCGGATCCTTCCTGGGATGGGGGTATAAGCGAAAGAAGACTTTCATCTGAAATATGATGGCCTTCTTTCTCAGCATACAATTCAGTTAAATGTTTATATACCTCATCTTCCTGGCCTTCAAATTTATCGGCTATCTTGGGAACAAGAAAGACTTTATCCGGATCATGTCTTTCAAAAAATTCCATTAATTTTCTCTTAAACACTTCTTTTGATTCTTCCATTTCTATTATTTATTTATCATAAGATAAATAGTAAATATCTAAAAAACAATATTTTATATCAAATACGATCTAAATACAGATAAAATGCATCAATGGATAACCGCTTCTCAGTCCGTATCGATACTCAGGCAAATGCCTGCAGCAGAGGAGCATATAACTTATGAACAGAATAAGCATAAAATTGTGGTCAGGGATAACCTGAATGAAATCCTGTTTGATATGCGTCTTCCCATAACGCTGTCTTTGACGGATCAGCTTGAATTTCAAAAAAACACACCGGTACACTACATTATTCTGCTTATTCAGTCCGGCAGTTGCGCAACCGGATATTTTGAAAACGGCCGTAATATTGATCATAAGGTATTCAAAACCTACATGGTACGAAAAAAACAGGGAAAAAGTCAGATCAAGCACCTGAAAACAAAGGGTAAATCGAGAGCAGGGTCAAGGGTGAGACTTGCCAATACGGTTCGTTTTTTTGAAGACATCAATACACGCTTGAATCAATATTTCGATACGCACAAAATCGACCGGATAGCGTTCAGTTGCCCGGTTACCCTCATCCCTTATTTATTTAGTTCGAAAGTTGAGCCTCCTTTCGGGAAAAAAGATGAAAGGATCCTCAAAATCCCTAAACATGTACACACCCCAAACTATGAGGTATTAATGCGTATTCACCAGTTCTTATTGAAGGGGGAACTTACCCTTCACCATCCGGATCATCCCTTGTTGCATTATATCAGGAATATATTAAATTGATCCCGGTTACTTATTTCCCTTCCGGAAACACGCTCTGTCCCTCTACCCAGGGAGCGCCGGCTTCCTCAAGTCGTTTTTCCAGCCGGGGCAATCTTTCATGGAGGATTTCTTCAAAAACGGCCCGGATATTTTTGAACTGATCCCTGGCAATCTGCAGACTTTGTTCAATAAGGGGTGTGGGACCATAAGTGGAATAATGCGTGCCATTATATGCTACGGATAACCGATCCAACACCGTAGGATCCGTTTTCTCCCCCACTTCCTGTTTTGACCGGCTTCCATGCAATTGTTCATCCAGATCCAGCAGATCCATTCTCAACTGGTATAACTGCTGATCCAGTTCACCAGGAGCAGTTTCCGCTCTCGATAAAGCTTCTTTCATGGCTTCTACCCTGCCGATCGTATTTTTAAGGGCTAATGTGGCTGCCGTTGTGGCATGCAGCATTTCTCCTATCTCTCTCCAGAATGCGGCTACTACTTCGGGAGAAGCTCCTTCCAGGGCACCATCCCGCATTTTTTCCACCTCGAATTGTACAGGTGCGGAAAGTTCATGCACTTCATCATCGATCTTCTTGGATAGCGTGACGGTATAAACTCCCGGGGCAACCATCATCCCTTCCGGTTCTTCTTCATCTTTGTCTTGCAGTGAAGCCAGCACAATGGCATTGGGGGCGGGATAACGCAAATCCCAGGCAATCCTGTGAAATCCCTTTTTTCTGGATCCTTCAACCCTTCTTACTACATTTCCCTGTTCGTCTCGTACGGTCAACCATATCACCGGTTCGGGTTGCCTTTTTTCAGCCTCGATCTTACTCCATCCCGGAAACGGTACGTCCCGGTTTTCATTGATCAAATCTTTTTCTTTCTCCTGCCGGATTTCTTTTTCCGTTTTAAGGTCTTCCGCCAGATAGTAGGTAAATACAGCCCCAAACGGAGGATTGGGGGCCACAAAATAGGAGGCGCCCTGTGATGCTTTTTCACTGTTGAATGACAGAACCGGTCTTTCTTTATACCACCAGGCCTTCCGGATGGAAGAAAAGAGTACGGCTTCTTTCTGAAGGGACTCAACAGTTAACTCCCTGAGCATACTGTAATCATCCAAAATATAAAATCCCCTGCCAAAAGAAGCTCCCACAAGATCATTTTCTCTTTTCTGAATGGCAAGGTCCCGGAATGAGATCGTGGGTACATTGCCGGTCAGCCTGATCCAGTTCACACCTCCATCAAAAGTGAAATAAATGCCGAACTCGGTAGCGGCAAACAATAGTTCAGGCTTCACATGATCCTGTACAATTCGCCACACCAGGGTTCTGTCCGGAATATTGCCTCTAATGGACTGCCAGGTCCTGCCCCGGTCGGTGCTTTTCAGCAGGTAAGGATCAAGGTCGCCGTACTTATGGTTATCAAGCGCAATATAGACCGTATTGGGTTCATAAAGATCGGCTTTGATATCATTCACGAAAGCGGTAGCCGGTACACCGGGAAGGCTACCTGCTTCTATTTTCCGCCAGTTCTCACCTCCATCTTCGGTGACCTGAATAAGGCCGTCATCGGTGCCGGCATAGATCAGTCCTTCCTGCAAAGGCGATTCAGTAAGGGAAGTGATCGTATTGTAATTCGACATGGCATAAAGATCCCAGGGGTTGTCCCAACTCCAGGTCTTACCCATTATGGGCAAAGCGATCCTTTCCTGATCCCTGGTAAGGTCCCCTGAAACAGCCTGCCAGGAATCTCCCCGGTTATCTGAACGCCATACACGCTGTGAACCATAATAGATCCTGGTGGGTGAATGAGGACTCACCAGGATCGGTGCATCCCAGTTGTACCGTTCATATGCTTCATCCGGTCCGGGCTGGGGCTGGATGAAAACGACCTCACCCGTAGTCCTGTCAACCCGGTAAAGATGCCCTTGCTGAGCTTCCGAATAGACTATATCGGGATTTCCTGGTTCAGTCGCCGGCTGATGGCCGTCGGCAAACAGGGTAATAAACCAGTCTGCATTCCGGATGCCGTGAAGGTTGTCCGTTCGGGAAGGCCCTCCCTGGGTATTGTTATCCTGTGTGCCTCCATATACATTATAAAAAGGCCTGGCATCATCCACAGCTACTTTATAAAACTGGGTTACCGGCAGATTGGCCATGAATCTCCAGTTCCCGGCCAGGTCGAAACTTTCATATAATCCACCATCGGTTCCCACCAGCAGAAAATCGGGATCATCCTTTCTGAAAGCCATTGCATGGTTATCTGAATGTTTATGTTCCTCCTGCATCCTCCTGAAATTTCGACCCCCGTCATTCGAAACCTGCATCCGGACATCCACAAGGTAGAGTCTGTCGAATTGATGAGGAGAAGCATATAATTCCTGGTAATAATGAGGACCGGTGGCTCCGGAGACAGCCTCCGACATTTTTTCCCAGGTGGAACCCCGGTCTTCAGATCTGTATACCCCGCCGGTCCTCCGGTCCAGTTCGATAGCAGCATAGATCACATCGGGTTTCTGGGGTGAAATGGCCAAGCCGATCTTACCCATATTCGAATCGGGTAGTCCTTTTTTCAATTCTTCCCAGGTATCACCCCCATCCATACTCCTGTGGATACCCGAGCCGGGCCCCCCTCCCATATAAGCCGCTACATTTCTATGTCGTTGCCAGGTTGCGGCATATAATCTATCCGGGTCCCGTGGGTCTATTAAAAGGTCGGTTACTCCGGTCCATTCATTACCTCCCAGTATTTTTTCCCATTTTTTTCCACCGTCTGTTGTGCGGTATAACCCCCGCTGACCTCCTTTTGACCAGAGAGGTCCCTGAGATGCCACATACACAATATCCGGGATGCCGGGATGTACAATGATTTTTGAAATGTGCTGGGATTCTTTCAATCCCATATTTTCCCAATTCTCCCCGCCATCATCACTGCGGTACACGCCGTCACCATAACCTACGTGCCTGCCACCCACATTTTCGCCCGTTCCTACCCATACAACATGGGGATTGTTAGGATCAATGGTCACGCAACCGATGGAATAGGATGGCTGATCATCGAATACCGGTATCCATGTAGTACCCGCATTACGGGTTTTCCACACTCCCCCGGAACCCACGGCCACATACCAGAGATTGTCATCTTCTGGATGAATGGCTATATCGGCAATCCTTCCGGACATGAATGCCGGGCCGATACTTCGTAACTTCAGGCCTGAAAAGGTTGAATCGGCCAGCAGGCCGGAGTCCTGTTTCTTTTGAGCTAAACCGGAATGCAGAAAGACCCCGGAGAAATAGACCAAAACGAAAAAAACCGCCAAAAGGGATGTTTTCAATAGATGCATTTTTGTTTCAATTGAAGGTTGATTTTATTTAGTGTATAAAAGTATGACCGCTCTTTTTCAAATGCAATTATTTCCCGGTGCTTGTTAAGTCAAATACGAACAAAGCCACAAGCCTGGAGTTGATTATTGCTCCGGGAAGTAACCAGGCCGGGAC
>CAZIXF010000005.1:0-92147 GCA_964543195.1 uncultured Roseivirgaceae bacterium | reverse complement strand
GGCCGGGACCAGTAAATGTAAATCCCAGACGGACCGGCGTTCAGCGACCGTGGAACGGTTTGTATCCGGTATAATCACTATCCCGGGATTGGATGATTCGGAATCCGGGGAAGTTATTATCCTGAAAGTTCCCGGGAAATCCGGTTCGTAAATGATAAAAATAAAAAAAAACTATCCCGCAACGCAGGATAGTCTCCCAACAATAAAATTTATAGCTACGTTATACTAACGGATCACTTCAACATTTATTGCATTGAGGCCTTTTTTCCCCTGTTCAACTTCATATTGAACCTGATCATTTTCCTTGATCTCATCGATCAGACCAGTCTGATGGACGAAAATATCCTCATTTGAATCATCGGGCTTAATAAATCCATAACCTTTGGAAATATTAAAGAATTTTACTGTTCCTGTTTTCATTAGGCATTAATATTAGTTTTAAACTACAAATATGTTGAAATTAAATGGATAATACACTCTTTACAAAAAAAATATTAAATAAATTTTGAAAATAAGTCCTTCTTTATTTTTAATCTATAACCGAATACATGGATACTACGAAAACAGTAATTCATGTTTTAACAATCCTTTTATATGTCAAAAGTCAGGAAATATTACAATGAGCATATCAGTGAAGAGGATGAACGATTATTATATCATGCCTTCGAGTTGCCTATTACCCTTCATTATATCGGGAAATACATACCACAGGGTGGAAAAATCCTGGATATTGCCTGTGGGACAGGGCGGTATGCCATGGAATTGGTGAAAGCAGGATATAAGCTGGGATTAAACGATCTGGCAGAAAAAAACCTGGAAATCACACTGGACCGGCTCGGTGATCATTCCATGATCTTATCAACTGACCGGGAAGATGCATTGGCCAGCGGGATCTGGTCCAGTGAAACATGGGACGCCATCCTGTTACTCGGGCCTCTTTATCATTATCCGGAAAAAGAAAAAAGACTGGCTTTATTACGAAAAGCTTTCAATCACGTGAAAGACGGAGGATATGTTTATTCTGGTTTCATGAATCGTACCCAGGCCCTGGTATATGGATTGAAAAATAACCCCAGGGGCATATTTAAAAAGGAAGGGGCTGAAATGCTCTGGCAGAGAGGTTCAGACCAGAATTTTGTTGAAGGAACGGCTTATTTTACCAACGCTTATTTTTCCCTGCCTGCAGAAATCGTACCGCTCATTAAAGAAAGTGGCTTAACCCCTGTTCATCTGGTCGGTTGTGAAGGCATTTTTGGAGAACGATTCGAATTATATCATAAAATGGATAAAAAACTGCAGGATGCCTGGTGCCGGTTTATATTAAAATATTGTGAAGAACCGGGAATGGTGCACTGTTCAAAGCATCTGTTAAGCATCAGCAGGAAGATCTGACCAGGATTCATGATCCGGGATAGGTTAAAAATTGTTAATGGAATGAATTGCCCTTTTATTCCTGCTTTTATGCATTTTTTATTAAAAAATTCATTATATTTATAAGATAATTAATATATCCCACAGATTGATGCGTTCTCCCTAAATCAAAAAATCAGTATTAACCGATGAGTAATTATGTGAAATAAACATTGGAGAGGCATATCAATTTGCAAAAAAGATCCGGCCTTTTTATCAATTGGTCCTTTTTTGCAAGCCGGGATAGGTTAGAGAGAATCATATTCCAACACCTGAAACTTTTATTTTAAATAAAACAGTATTATAAAAATGGCAAGACCTGCAACAACAAAAGTTAATCTGAAAGACGGATATTATATTGAAGTACGAAATCTGGGTGCAACTTCAGGTATCAAAATTCAGCGAGATACTTACGAACAAATAAAAAGGGCCATTGCGCAATACGAAAAGGTCTATGATGTGCATTACATAGGGAAAATAGAAAATGGAAAAGTGACCAAAGCAAAAAAATAAGACTTGATTTAGAGAAAAAAATATAAGATACCTGAGGAGAATTTCATTTTATCATCAAGACAGGGGTTTAAATCCATATTTTATTTATTAAAAAAAATTACAACAGGCCGCCCCATTTTTCCCCTCTTATATTATCTTAGTGCAAATTATAAAATTTTTAATATAATATGACAGAAGAATTCCAGCTACATACATTTCACATTCCGGTAATGGGAACAGGTTATACAATAGATACACCGGTTAAAGTGGCTCATCTCGGAATATCTTCAGTAATATCGATCGTGGATGATATTCTGATTGAAAATATGAGGGCATTTTATTCCCGGAAATTTCAGATCCCTTATAATGAAATAAATAATAAAATCGAAGATTTCAGGGCAAATCGGATTACAGCCTATTTGAATCTTGTAAATACAATTGTCAGGGAAAAATATGATAATTTAGTTGACTCTGTTCATGAGAAAGAAGATGAGATAAGGGAATATATTGAGTTATTACCTGATTTTTCGGAGATCAAGGTCCAGTTAGAATCTTATTTGAAGAATAATACAGTAAAAGAAGATCTACAGGAATGGATAAGGAAACATCTTCCACTGGGAAGTATTGATGTCAATATCATGACCAAGGTTGATAAGGAAAATTATTTTAAAAATGAAAAACTTCCTTATGAATATAATGATGCTGCCGCTGCACTTCGGGGGTATGCAGAAAGTGATTTAACCTCATCCGTAATTTTTTCAGCGGGGATGAATCCGAGATTATACGGATATATTGAAAATTTCGATGATTTTTATCCGGATGATAATGGCTTTATCAAGAAAAAGATTGTCCTGAAGGTAAGCGACTACCGGTCGGCGCTTATACAGGGAAAGTTTCTGGCAAAAAAAGGTCTGTGGGTATCGGAGTTCAGAATTGAATCAGGATTGAATTGTGGCGGGCACGCATTTGCCACAAATGGTTTATTAATGGGGCCCATTCTTGAGGAATTTAAGAATTCCCGGAAAGAGTTGACTGCCGAGATGAATGAGATCCTGAGGAATGCATTAAAGAACAAGCAAAAAACGATTCCCGGAGCCCCATTGAATTTTAACGTTACGGCCCAGGGAGGAGTAGGTACTGACAAGGAACATTCCTTTTTATTGAATTATTACGGAGTGGATTCTGTGGGATGGGGCTCACCCTTTCTTCTTGTCCCGGATGTAGTTAATATTGAAGAGGATAGCCTCCGGTTAATAGCAGAGGCAAAAGAAGAAGATCTGTATCTCAGTAAGATATCTCCGCTTGGCGTGCCTTTTAACAATGTCCGGGGAAACACAAAAGATCTGGATAAACAAAGGTTGATTTCTGAAGGCAGACCGGGCAGCACATGTCCCAAGCAATTGCTCATCAGTTCCACGGAATTTACAGATCGCCCCTTATGCACTGCTTCGAAAAACTATCAAAAACAAAAGCTCAATCAGTTGTCAGAAAAGGACCTTAATGCCCGGGAATATGCGATCGAGTTTAAAAAAATTACTGAAAAGGCCTGTCTCTGCCTGGGACTCAGTGATACGGCCATGGCCAGGATCAAACATAAAAAGAAAGGAGAAGTTCCATCATTTTCCATATGTCCCGGTCCTAATATTGCTTATTTTACAAAGAAAATTGATTTAAAATCAATGGTGGATCATATTTATGGAAGGAAATCAATATTAGAGAGGAAGGACCGGCCTAATATGTTTATAAAAGAATTGTCCCTGTATGTAAACTATTTTAAAGATTTATTGAATAATGTGAAAACACATGAATATGGGGCTGAAATAAAAAAATTAAAAGAATTCAGAAATAACCTGATGGATGGGATCCATTATTACGAAAAACTTTTCATAAAAAATATCAATCGGATCAGTGGAAAGGAAATTGAGGAAGTGCAGGACATGAAACAGTTGAAAAATGAAATAAAAGAAATTCAGCCTGAAGAGATATTATCCTGAATTTATACTAAAAACAATTAATAAAATAATTAGGATTATTCCATTTACCAATTAATTATAAATTTCATGAATAAAGGAACTGTAAAATTCTTTGACGAGGTAAGAGGATTTGGATTCATCATTGATGAAAGTGATGAAAAGGAATATTTCGTCCATAAAACCGGCCTGGTAGACAGGATCAAGGAAAATGATGCCGTTACATTCGATCTGGCCGAAGGTGAAAAAGGCTTGAATGCTATCAATGTTAAACTGCAATAATTCAGGCCGATTCAATAAATTCGGTAATATCAAACACGGTAAAATAATACAACCGATAGAAAAATTTCTGTAAAGGTTCATTGCCGGCATATAATTTTTTTTCTATAAAAGCTATCCGATTTCTAAAATCGAATAAAATTTTTATGAACAGGAGACAATTAATTAAACTTACCGGCGCATCTGCAACCGGTTTATTTCTTTCCGGACAGGCCATCTCCAAAACTTCAAAACCCGAAACCAAATTCCGGTATTGCCTGAATACAAGTACCATAAGTGGGCAGGATCCCGGGTTGTTGCGTTATATTGAAATAGCCGGTCGGGCAGGATACAACGGCATTGAACTCTGGATAAGGGATATCCAAAAATACATGGATGATGGAAATTCTTTAAAAAAGCTTAAAAAACATATCGATGACCAAAAAATAAAGGTCGAAAGTGCCATTGGATTCGCACCCTGGCTATCCGGAGATGAAAATGAAAGTAGGAAAGGATTTGAGCAGATGAAAAGCGAGATGGAGATAATGGCTGCCCTGGGTTGTGAACGGATTGCTGCGCCGGCTGCCGGTGTAAAGGAGCTAGTTGACCTCTTCCGGGCAGGTGAAAAATATAGCCAGTTACTTGAACTGGGCCGGTCGACCGGTGTTATGCCGCAGCTCGAGTTCTGGGGAGCCTCTCCTGCCCTTTTCCATATTGGCCAGTCGATGATGATCTGTGCACTTACCAATGATCCGGATGCCCGGATGCTATCCGATGTGTATCATATGTTCAGGGGCGGATCGGGCTTTGAGTCACTGGATATGATCAACGGTAAGATGATCGAAGTGTTCCATATGAACGATTTCCCGGCTGATATTCCACGGGGCGAACAAACTGATGCAGACAGGGTCTATCCGGGCGACGGCGTGGCTCCTATGCGTAAAATATTCAAATCCCTCGATCGAATGGGTGGGACAAAAGTATTGTCACTTGAACTTTTCAATCGTGATTACTGGAAACAGGACGCTTTTAAGGTGGCCGAAACGGGGCTTGCAAAAATGAAAGTTCTGGTAAACGAGGTTCGCGGATAAGATGCTCTTTTTGATCAAAAGCTCAGTGCGGTTAAGTCAGAAAAACTTCATTCCCCGGAAACTGAAACTTCGCCCGGAACACCCAGACAGCCTAATTCAGGGCTCCTGATCAGGATACTGCAAATTACCCGTCCATCCCGATTAGACACGATCATTTTTTCGGAGGCTGTGAAGGCCTTACCTCGATCTTACTCGGAAGAGTCCTTGGATGGATCTTCAGAAGATCTGCCACTATCTCTCCAAGATCCTCTATCTGAATTTTCCATGAATCCGAAGGAGCCGGTTCATGATTGTTAAAATAAGTGGCAACCGAACCTGGCATGATCGTGGAAACATTAATCCCTTCAAGACGAAGGTCCAGCATCACAGCCTGGGTAAATCCGACAAGTCCGAATTTACTTGCATTGTAGGCAGAACCACCCGGGAAAAAATTGGTGCCGGCAAGACTGGCTATGGTTATGATATAACCTTTTGACTTTTTTAATTCACTTATCGAAGCCTTAATGCTGTTGAAAACACCTGTCAGGTTTGTATCAATCGTTTCATTCCATTGTTCATCCGTAAGCTCCTCGATAGATCCGAAATGCCCAAGTCCTGCATTCGCTACCAGCACATCCAGCTTTCCCCATTTTTCAACTACCTTTTTCACACTTTGTTCCTGTGCTTTCCTGTTCCTCACATCCGCTTCAATGCCCAGGGCTTCTCCATTTCCCGAATTATTCAGTTTTTCCGCAGCTTGATCTGCAGCAGACTGATTACGGCTGGTAATGGCAACATGAAGGCCTTCCTTTATCAGGGATTCGGCAATACCAAAACCAATGCCTTTACTTCCGCCGGTAATTAACGCTACTTTATTTTTAATATCTCTCATTTGATTATTTTTTTTTATCAACCTGCTAAAAAATATAAAATACTCAACATATTAACCAATTAAAAGGCATTAGGTTTTTCAATTTACGGGTTTTATATATTGTTGCCGGCCTTGATCTGTGCCTTATCAAAAAAATCATGGATCAGTTGATTATCCGAATCAATGGCTTCTTCAATTCTTCCTTTAAAAATTACTTCTCCCTGATCAAGAAATATGATCTTGTCGGCAATGCGCAATATGCTTGAAACCGCATGGGTGATCAGCACAATTGAAATTCCAAGTTGATCCCTCAATTCAAGAATAAGCTTGTCAAGCGCGGCAAGAGAGATCGGATCCAGTCCGGCACCCGGTTCGTCACAGAAAAGCAGAGGGGGATCCATGACAATGGCCCGGGCCAGGGCTGCCCTTTTAAGCATGCCACCACTCAGTTGAGAAGGAAAAAGGTCGTGAACATTTTGGAGGTTCACAAGGTTTAATTTCATTTCGACTATCCTTCTTATAAAATCCGTTTTAAGATTTGTATGCTGTTCGAGGGGCAATCCCACATTTTCACCTACGGTCAAGGAGTTCAACAGGCCACCATTCTGATAAAAAACTCCCATCTGAAGATAAAAATTTTTTTGTTCCCTTTCTTCCAGTTCATCTATCTTCTTACCCATTATCGAAATGTCTCCCTCCTGCAGATCATATAGCCCCAGAATATGTCTCAATACAGTGGTTTTGCCAGAACCGCTACCGCCTATAATGACTGTGATTTCTTTTTCATTTACATCAAAGGATATATTTTTCAATATCTGCATTTGATCAAAACTTGCCGACAGATTTCTTACTTCAATTATTTTTTTCGATGACATGATACCAGGTTTAATAAAAGAACAGGCCCATAATACTGTCTGCGATGATTACCAGACTTATGGCCACCACTACCGCTGTGGTAGTAACTTTTCCAACCCCTTCTGCTCCTTGTTTTACCCGGAGACCGAAGAAGCTTCCCGTTAATACTATAAGGCTTGCATAAATAAGGCTTTTAAATACCCCAATCAGGATGTCACGGTTATACAGTGATTCTTCCATCCGGCTGATAAACGTACCCGGACTGATATCGAGATAATAATAGGCAATAAACATGCCCCCCAGAATTCCAAATACATTAGCCAGGACAGTGAGAAACGGCATGGTGACCAGGCTTCCATGCAACTTAGGTATGACTACGAAACGTACGGGATGCAACGCCATGGTTTTTAAGGCATCAAGTTCAGCGGTTACTTGCATGGTAGCAATCTCAGCTGCAATGGCCGAGCCGCTTCTCCCGGCAACCAGTATGGCTGTTATCAACGGTCCCATTTCCCTCATCATGGCGATAACCGTAAGGTCAACTATAAATATGTTGGCACCCAGATTTCTCAGCTGTGCAGCCGATTGAAGAGCCAGTACCAGGCCGATTATAAATGACATGGTCGCCACGATATATATTGCATTTACACCGATCAATACCGCCTGGTTATAAAATTCGCCCTTACGTTGAAATTTCCTCTTGAATATATCGGTTATCGACCATACAAATACATTGGCCGAAAGGATAAAAAACTTAACCAGGTATTCGTTAATAAAAAAAAGCGTGCCTTCCCCTATCCACTCAAACAAGGATTCTTTTTCTGGTGTTTTATCGGTTCCGGTTTTTTCATATGAAAATATATCGAGCTTATGCTGTACTGATTCAGATGCATTTTTGAATGTCACCTTCACATTATTCTTTTCCAGGATTTCTTTTAAATAGTTTAGGGCGGTTACTCCGGCACTGTCTATTTCTTCAAGATTACTGAAATCAATGGTTATTGTTGTACGGGAATCACTTTCAAGCTGGCCGGGTACCTCCTTTAAGAAACTTTCTATATCGTGGATAACCAGGGTATTTTTAAGATAAAGGGTATTATCCTGAACCGTATACTTGAACTTCTTGTTATTTAACATGGATTTATTCATTCTGCCTGGATATCGTTCCCGGTCCGGATAGTCCGCTATGGTTTTGTAGCCAACTCGCTTTTGATTTTTTCCGCAAAAGCTTCAAGCTCCCCTCCGTATATATTCCCTATTCTGGAAGCAAGCAGGTTGATGTCCTTTTCCTGTAAACTTTCCGACCTGTCTGCAGCATGTTGTACAATAAGCTCACTGGATTCATTATCTAGTAATCTGAACTCAAGCTTAAGATGGGCATTGAATTTATCAGCCTGATCATTAACTTCCAATCGATATACCGTGGTTTCGATCTTATAGGAGGGCGTCACTTTCCAGAATCGCGAAGAGACATCTATAAAAATCCGGTTTTTATCAAAAAAGTCAGTCAGAATCCGGGTAAAAGAATCTTCCGGACGGACAGCCCATTTATGATATGAATAATATGTAATCTCGTTCGACTTATTGCGGTTAACGATCTGCCGTGACGCATAGGCGGGATATATATCTACCGGAACAATTTCACAATAGGCATCCAGTAAAGGTTCTTCACGGTCAGCAGACGAATAGGTCGTTTCATCGGGAATTTCAATAAGATAATATTTGGTAATGATCCTTTTTGGTGAACCGCATCCGGCTATTAATATAAACAGCAGCAGGTATATATTATATCGTAACATGGTCTTTTTAACGTCTCAATTTTTCGTCAGGTATATTTTTAGTGTTAACCCCACGTAACAAAATAGAAGGGTTTTCATTAATCTTTCTCGAGGCCTCGTTAAGGTTTTCAAGGGTACGCTTCAACAGGATAAGACTTTCTGAAAAATCCTGGCTGTTCCGGTCCAGGTCATCATCAATTTTTAATAATAACTTATGCGTCTGACCGGCTACCTCAGCCAGGTTATTGATCAATTCTCCCACCTCGGCCTCCCTTAATTTGACCGAAACATCTCTCGCGTTGGCAAGAATCTGACTCAATGTATCGCCCTCGACTAACCGGTTTATTTTAATTACTGATTCCTGAATCAGCTTACTGGACTCGTTGAGTCTTTCAGAAACCTGGCGGGTATTGTTCACGGTCTGACTTATTTGCAGCCGGTTTTCTGCAATAAGCGTATCAATGGTATTGATAGTTTGTCCGGTTTTTATGGCCAGTCTGGATACATCTGCAGCCAGCATGGCAAATTTATCCAGGTTTTCAGGCCTGGTAAACGTTTGCAGATTATTCAATACAGCTTCGGCCTTTTCGGCTATAATTTCGGCCTTTCCCGTGATCTCTTTGGTGATGGAAGATCCGGCCGGAATATATTCACCGGGTTCGAGTGATTCGGCTTCATTGCTGCCTCCTCTGATTTCAATGGTTTTTAAACCGGTTATTCCAACAGAAGTAATATCCGCCCTGGCGTCTTCCTTAACCGGTGTGCCGGGTTTCAATGATACTTCAACAATTATGTTGCTTACATCTTCCGGATCGATATGAATATCCGCAACCGTACCTGCCTTTACCCCCATATACTTAACAGGACTTCCCACTTCAAGTCCACTGACCGAAATGTCTTCATATGAAATATAATACGTGTCTTCTTTTTTAAAAAATTCTTTCGCTGTGAATAATCCGAGTACTAATAATAAAATTGTCGAACTGATCAGAATAAATATACCCAGTCTTATTTTTTGTGCTTTTTTTGCCATAGAAATATACTTCCAGCCTTTTTGAATCTTATTTGGTAACTGGCGGAATTTTTTAAAAACTGTTTAGAAAAGATACATATTTATCAAGTCATAAAAAAGTATTCCGGTGCATAATAAACAAGGAAAATTAAAATAAAAACTTTGAGATCCTTCGCGTAGATCAGAATATTAAAGTCGATTTTGAGATTCCCTGTCCAATATGATCTTATTTTGATTATGGAATATCAGTACTGATGAAATGCCATAGAAACAAATTCCAAAACTGTGGGTAAGGACTCCCTCCAGTAGGTCCATGTATGACCTCCATCCCGAACCCGGTATTCATGGGGGATCTCTTTTTTTCTCATGGCAATGTGGACAAGGGAGTTTCCTTCATACAGAAAATCGTCATCGCCACAATCAATATACCACCTGACCGATTTTATATCTTCTGCGGGCAGATCTTTGACCAGTTCCACGGCATTATGTTTTTTGAAATATTCCTCGATTTTTTTATCGGACACATCGATATCGTTACGTTCATACCGTTCCTTTGCCTGTTCAATGGTTAACGGGCCCACATAGGCACTTAAGGGACAGGCTGAAGAAAACAATTCGGGATGATGAAGGGCATACATGAATGAGCCGCCACCTCCCATGGAAAGCCCGGCGACAGCCCGGTATCGTTTCTCGCCTTTTATCCTGTATGCTTCCTCAATAAAAGGCATAAACTCCTCAAAGAAAAAATCTTCATACCGCCAGTTTCCTTCAATACTGTTGAAATAGCCTCGCTGACCGGTATTGGCATCCGGCATTACGATGATCATGGGTGTAGCCTTACCTTCATTAATGGCCCTATCGGCAATATGCAGCACTTCGCCAAACTGTACCCAGCCGGTCTGATCATCTCCTGCCCCATGCAGCAAATACAGGACGGGATAACTACGCTCTGATGTATCGTAATCGGGAGGAAGATATATGGCATATCGCCTGTCCATATTCAGTATTTTACTTTCCATAGTCAGGTTATCCATCACCTTACCCATCTGGGTAAACCCAAATAATGGTGATATGATTAAAAATATCACAATTTTTATATAATTAAATTTCATAATAGTAATATTAAATATCATTTTATGTTTTTTAATATGGGACTATTTTCAAAGAAAATAAATATATTGATTTTATATTGTTATTGACTCTTTTTCGTGGCAAATAATTCCCAGGGGAGAAATAAATTCCACAGCATCCGGACTATCTATTAATAACAATTATATAAAATACCCCTGTATGAACAGGATACGGTATTTAATATATTTTCTAGTATACAGGCATACTTTTTTCACCTGTAAATCAGAACATTTTTTCACTTAAAAATATTAAGATATGTTTGATATTCTTGATTTTACTAAAGATACTCTGATAGCCTTCGAAGTAAAAGGAAAACTTGAAAAAAAGGATTATGAAAAGCTCTCTTCACTTCTTGAAAAAACTGAAAGAGAGCATGAGAAACTCAAACTTTTTATTATGATCGGTGAGCTTCAGGGTATTACGCTGCCAGCACTTCTGGATGATATAAAAACCTACTTTACCCATATCGGTAAAGTAAAGAAAGTAGCCATTGTGGGAAGAAGTGCAATAGATAAAAGCTTAACTAAAGTCACAGACCTTTTTACCTCGGCTGAAATTAAATATTATCCCAAAGAGGAATATGAAATTGCAAAATCTTGGATCCTGACCTGATCTTTTAACACGGATTTATCCTTATTGCTTCATGATATTTATAATAATCTAACGCGTTGTGTGAATTATTATACATCTTATTATATTTCAACATACTGATGATTAATGATGTATCATTTTCTTTCTTGGTGTATCCCGGTATTTTCAGGCTTTGTGGCATTAAAACATTATATTTTATTCACGAAGGCACAAAATCACTGTGGTATCACTAAGTTTTTAATTATCTGATTCACACGACTGCTTAATCCAAACTAAATCTACTGCATATTATGGAAGATCTATACGGCAACACAATTCAATCTCTTGCTGAAAAAAATGAGAATAGAATAGTTTTACTGGTACTTGATGGTGTGGGTGATTGCAGCAATGACGGTAAAGGCACGGCTCTGCAGATTGCCGCCACGCCCAATATGGATAAGCTGGCCGGAAAAAGTGCTTTGGGCCTTGCCCACCCTGTGGCACCCGCCATTACACCGGGAAGCGGTCCGGGTCACCTAGGATTATTCGGATATGATCCTTTGATCTATAAAGTAGGCCGGGGTGTACTGAGTGCCAATGGTATCGGTTTTGAGCTTCAGCAGGGAGATGTGGCTGCCCGTCTTAATTTCTGCACCCTGGATGATAACGGGAATGTGTCAGACCGTCGTGCCGGCCGGATCTCTACCGAAAAAAATGAAGAGCTGGTTAAAAAAATAAAGGAAAAGCTGGAACCGCCCAATGGCATTGATATATTCATGGAAACCGTGGCCGAACACAGGACACTTCTCGTATTACGAGGCAAGGATCTGACAGATAACCTTGGAGATACGGATCCTCAGGAAACAGGTGTTCCCCCATTGGCACCTGACCGTAAACCTTACGGATCGTCCCGGACAGCCGATATAGTAAAAAACCTGCTTGATCAGATCAAAGAGATCCTGGATGATGAAGAAAAGGCCAATTTTTTACTTACCCGGGGTTTTGCACAACAACCGGAATGGCCTTCCTTTGCAGAAAGATACCAGGTAAAACCGGCTGCCGTGGCTGGCTATCCGATGTATAAGGGAATATCCCGTTTACTGGGAATAGAGATCTTTTCCGAGGCCAAAGAAGCAGAACAGATCTGTAAGGATGTAGTGAGGGCCCTGCAGGACCACACTTTCGTATTCGGTCATTATAAGTATACCGATAAGACCGGTGAAGATGGGGATCTGGATGAAAAGGTTAAGGTGATCGAAGACATGGATAAAGCCCTGCCTGATCTTATCGGGGCAGATCCCGATGTATTAATCATCACGGGAGATCATTCCACGCCTCCATCGCTCGAATCCCATAGTTGGCATCCTGTACCCGTGCTGATGAAGGCACCCTATTTAAGGGGTGATTCAGGGGATCAATTCGATGAAGTCTCGTGCAGGAACGGAGAACTGGGCACTTTCTATGCCCGGGAATTAATGCCGCTGGCGCTTGCTCATTCAGGTAAATTACAGAAATACGGAGCCTGAGGCTTTTTTATTGACAGTATGAGAAAATTTGAGCGCATCTTCCCGGGTTAGATGATCAATGCGCATTGGTATGTTCTCATTTTTTCTGTAATTTAACCGGGATGGATTATTACGAAAAACAGGCTCAGTTCGAATTGAAGGAATGGCAGGATAATATGCAATCAAAGCCCTCCTTCCTGGAAAACACCGCAAAGGAAGCCCAGTCCAGGATCAACAACCTGATCCCTGACAGGATCCATGATATGGTTACCCGGGTTGTACGGGAAACGACAAGGACGGTAATTTTCGGAGCCGGCCTGACCAGGGAAAAGCCTTTTGAAGGGCAATCCCTGGAAGAGATCGAGGGCAAAGTGAGGGAACGGATAGGATTTTACAGCAGTACAGCTGCTGCAGAAGGCGCAATAACCGGTTATGGAGGTTTTTTTATGGGTCTTGCCGATATAGCCCTGTGGCTTTCCATCAAAATGAAATTATTGTTCGATATGGCTACGTTTTATGGCCATGATGTAATGGATTATAAGGAAAGGATATTCCTGCTCCATATTTTTCAGATCACCTTTACCCGGCAGAAGAAAAGGAATGAGATATACCAGGTCCTCGCTAACTGGGACCAGCATGCGAAACAACTTCCCGATGACATCAAAAAGTTCGACTGGAAGGCTTTTCAGCTCGATTACCGGGATTACCTCGACCTGGCCAAGCTACTGCAACTTATTCCCGGATTCGGCGCCATAGTAGGGTTTTATGTAAACCGGAATCTTACCAGGAAACTGGGGGAAAATGCGATCAATGCCTACAGGATGAGACGCGACCTGGATACCACGGAATATGCGGGGGAATGAACTTCACTAAGCATTTAAATAACCAATATCCATGTTTAAATAAACAATAATCAATGTAACAATAATCAATTAATATTCAATTTCGGAATTTCTCAATTTCTTAAACCGGTCCAGGTGATCTGGAATTTCAGAAATTTATCATTAGGCCAAAGACATGCCATACGCAAAAATTAATTTATCACAGACCTATTGTGATTTGAATATTCGAATGGTCAAGTAATAAAATCATCTGTCTCAGCATTACCGGAATTCCTTTTGAATGACTTTTTCTGAACGAACTGTCATCCCCAGGAAGCTTATTAATACATGTATTGATCGAATTATACCCTATTTGAGCGAATTATGATAAATTTCTTATTAAAATGATTTTAATTATGACAAAATTTATCAAAAATTAATCAAGCGTATGTGAGGTTCTTACGATTTTAAAATATTAAGATTTTAGCCAAATCATCATTAGATCATTTTTCAAATCCAGAATTCTTCATAAAAACTGAAAGAAATTTATTGTTTTGTTATAGTTATTCTGGAAGTGCCTTCCCGGCTGTTTCATAAGCAAAAGTAAATAACTGGTTATCACGATAATGTTCCGGGTATTCAAATATGAAGACTTCAAAAATATTCCTGTTTTTTAACTAGTTCTTCTGAAAGAGCTTGATAATCTGGATCACGATCAACGGCATTATACTGGTCAGGCCGATCAAACCCCATGATTCCAGACCCATTAACTGAAAGGATAACACATCCCGTAAGGTCGGAATAAAATAACCGGCCGCCAGGGCACCCAGACACAACACTAGGGCCATCCAAATGTATTTATTCCGGGTTACCTGGTTGTTAAAAACCCCTTCATCAGGCTCCCGCATATTGAACACATGCCAGAGCTGGGTCAGCGCAAGGCTGAAAAAGGCTATATTATTACAATGTCCCGGATCGTATTCCAGGGCATAATAAGCATAAAAGTAAGCTCCGGTAATCACGGCCGCTATTATAATACCATAAAGTCCCAGCTCAAGCCATTTTTCTTTGGGAACTATCGGTTTTTCTTTATCATAAGGTGGTTGCTTCATAATATGGGGACTTCCCGGTCCGATACCCAATGCCATAGCCGGAAATACGTCCGATAAAAGATTAAGGAATAGCAACTGGAGTGGCAATAAAGGTAAATGGAACACACTGAAGCTGATGCCGGCAATGATGAGTATCTCAGCCAGGTGATAGGAAAGCTGATAAACAATAAATCTACGAATATTACCGAAAATGATCCTTCCCTGCCGGATAGCTGCCACAATGGAATTGAAAGCATCATCCCGCAGCACCATGTCGGCTGCTTCCTGGGCCACCTGCGTACCCCTTTTACCCATGGCGATACCTATATCGGCCTTTTTTAAGGCAGGGGCATCATTGACCCCATCGCCGGTCATGGCAGGGATCTCCCCTTCTTCCTGAAATTTTTCAATGATCTTCAGTTTTTCCCCGGGATCGACTCGGGCAAATATCCTGCGGGAACTTATTTGCCCTTCATTGTCATAATCCAGATCTTTTCCCTTCACTACCGCGGCATCTTTTTTCCCAACAATATTTAAATCTTCGGCAATATGCCGCGCAGTACCCGGATGATCCCCGGTTACCATAACCACCTCGATACCGGCTTGGTGGCATAACCCTATGGCTTCTTTGACCTCTTCCCGGGGCGGGTCCAGAAAACCCACCATACCTACAAATATCAGATCTTCAACGACACCCTCCTTTTCAGGAACCTCCCCGGCATCCCTGTAGGCCAGGCCAAGGACCCGGAGACCGTTATTGGCAAGTTCATCATTTTTATCGATCCATTTTTTCTTTTCTTCCTCATTCAAGGATTTTTTGTCGCCATCCTCTAAAATATGACTGCATTTTTCCAGTATCTTTTCTGTGGCTCCCTTGGCCGTGACCAGATACTTACCATCCTCTTTTTGATGAACCGTACCCATCCGCATAGTCTCAGAATCAAAAGGATCCTCTTTTTTCCTTTCCAGCTTACGTAATTTTTCATATAACCCCGAATCAAAGGCCTTAAGGTATTTCAGGGAAGCTATTTCAAGTTGTTCTCCTTCGGACGCTTCCTTTTCTATTTCAGCATTATTACATAATGTAATGACTTTATGTGCTGCTTCCAGATTGGCTGATTGAGGATCATCTATGGTATTATCCTCTTCATTTTTCAGGCTTACCTCCTTACCATCATCTGAAATGTTAACTTTAATTTTTTTACCCGGGAATAGAAAACTGTTTACCGACAACTTATTTAGCGTAAGCGTACCTGTTTTATCGGAAAAGATAACGGTGGTCTCCCCCAATGTTTCCACGGCAGAGAGTCTTTTCACAATAACCTGTTTGTCGGCCAGTTTTAACATCCCCCTTGCCAGGGCTATGGTAGCGACTATGGGCAACCCTTCGGGAATAGCGGCGATAGTCCAGGCAATGGCAGTCTGTACAAGCTCATACACATCTTTTCCCATAAGCCAGCCTGCAATAAAAAAGGCAACAGCAAGTCCGATGGTAATAAAAATCAGCCTGTGGGTAAGTTTTTCAAGCTTTTTGTTTAAGGGAATTTCTTTTTCAGAAGCACTTTCTACCATTTCCGAGATATTTCCAATCTCGGTATCCATTCCCGTGCTGACCACTACAGCCTTACCTTTTCCATCCGTCACCGATGTGCCTTTATAGAGCATGTTTTTCCGGTCGGCAAGTCCAACTTCCTCATCAATTTTCCTGGGATCTTTTTCGACTGGAATCGATTCACCTGTCAGCGGCGATTCATCTACTTTAAGATCGGAAGCCTCTATCAGACGGGCATCAGCCGAAATTACCATCCCAGGATTTATCATGAGTATGTCGCCGGGAACGATATATTCAGCCTCAATCTCCACCTCTTCTTCACCACGAAGGACATCACTCATTATTTTATCCATTTTTTTCAGGGCTTTCATGGATTGCTGAGCTTGCAATTCCATCCAGAAACCGATGGCCGTATTGAGGATGATCACTACGGCAATGGCAATTCCCGCTTCAATGTCACCGAAAATGAATGCCAGTGTTAATGCAGCAAGAAGAAGATATATTACCGGATTATTGATCTGGCTGAACAGGATCGACCAGATGCTGCGTTCTTTGGTTTCTCTTAATTTATTCTGGCCATATTGATCAAGCCGTTTTTCTGCTTCTTTTTTATCCAATCCCCGACCGGGATCAACCTCCAGTTCAGAAAATATTTTTTCAGTCTCTTTTTTATATGCATTATCGGCTTTAGCCATTCGTATTGGTTTCAGTTCAACGATAGAATCCTTTGTGTGAAAAATATACTAAATAAAAATTCTAATAATAGGCAGAAAAAATATTTTCTTATTTACATAAGACATAATCGCATATACACTTAACTGTCGCCCAGACGATTAACCAAATAATCAATTCCATTTCATTATTAATTTTTATTTTTTTATTTACATTTGTTTTTATTCCCTAATGAAATATCCTTATGAAGAATCTATTTAAGTCCATCGGTGCAATAGCCATACCCTTGTTCATCCTTGTTTCCTGTGACCAGGAAGATCCCCCGCTGCCCACCCCTATGGCAGATTTTGAAACAGATCCTGAAATAGTGGAAGTTACCGTGCCCGTGAAATTTGAAAACCTTTCCATCAATGCGGCCAGATATGAATGGGATTTCGGAGATGGACAAACCTCCGAAGAAATCAGTCCAACCACGACCTATGAAGAAACAGGAACCTATACTGTAATACTCAAAGCATTCACGGAGGATAATCAGGTGGATTCACTTTCCCAGGATATTGCTGTGGGCGAACGCGTTCTTACCGGATTGAACATAAACAGTTTTTCCTTTGTGAATCCCGATGGTGAAGATTGGGATGAGGTAGTCGATGGCCAGGATTCAACCAAATATCCCGATTTCATACTCTTTATCGGACCGGAAGATAATCCGAATCAGGGAATTGCCACTCCCCTGCTTGAAGACCTGGCCCCTTTTGAGCTACCCATAGGTTTTCAGATCAACCCGGGAAACGATCCTTTTATCTTAACCAATGAAACCTGGGAATTATCATTCATTGACTTTGACGGGGAAGACCTGAATAATGCCCAGAATGAAGATTTTCAAGTGATGAATGTGGTCACCTTCAACCCGGTGCTGATTCCCACCAGTACGGTGGATGAAAATGGTGAGGGTTTTATCCAGGTATCCTTAGGGCTTTATTCTGTAGATCTTTTCTTCCTGATCGAATGATGAATTAGCATACAGTACATTCAATCTCTTTTTCATTGTCCAAGCATATAAGCATTTTCAGGAAGGAATGTCTTAATCTTAACTGGAAATCCACGCTAAAAGACAATGTTTTAAAACCTTTTCGGTGAAAATTTTAAAAACAACCTTTTTTCAAAGGAAAACATACGGTAATTATGATCCCGAAAATTTATTTAAGGAAACCGGGGCGTGATTAGATTAAATGTCGTCCTGCTCATCAATTTCCGGGATTGCCAATTCTTCAATACAAAATAATGACATATGGCGGCAGTTATCTTACCAGAAAGATCTCATACCGACTGCAGGGATTGAACAACCGGAAAACTGTCAGGTCCTCAACAGGAAAATCAAAGGCATAGACTTTTCCGCCTTCGAATAACAGGTCAGTGATTTCAGTAACTTTTCCTTCAAGCGTTTCATCAGGATCTCCTGAATGGAAAAAACTCCCTGTAAAATTGATTTCCACCCGATTCCCGACTGTTGTCGTTTCCTGAAACTCCCTGGTAATGATGCTGGCTTCACCGTTTTCGTCTTCAATTATAAAGCCAACTGAATTAGCAGGAATTGAATCTGATTCAAAACCATAATAGAAAAGGAAGCCGGAAGCTTCAGGAAGCATTTCGGCAATAATTTGGCCTTCTTCAGAAAGTGATGTTCCCGTTTCATCAAAAATAAAAAAGGAGTTTACACTGTAGGGAAACTCGGCGATGGGCTGGAACTGTGTACCTGCAAGATCGAACAAACTGGCCGTCATAGTAACCTGGCCGAGACCCTGAATGCGACCCCTGTATTCAGGCGAAGCATCCCCTTCTGTTTCACAAAGCGAAGGCCCCGATAAGGTAAACTCTTCAAATGCAATTGCATTTATCGTATATCGCCTGTTTTGAATAATGAACTCAAGCGGATCGAGGAATATCAGGCGGTTACCCTGAAGCTGATAACCGGTCATTCTATCCACAAGGGAAGGATTGAAACCGGCATCTTCAAACCCTGTGCCTGATCCGGCCACGAAGGTATGGATGATCCGTTTTGCGGGATCCAGCGACCAGTAAAGCGCGATACCGGCGTTTTCCATGATCAACCGCTGCCGCGGATTGGTGGGTTGTAAAGCCTGTGGACTGATGGTAGCAAAATAATTGAGATTTTCCGATAGCTGACGTGCAAACAGTTCATTATCGGTCTCCGCTGCCGGCACCATGGTGATCCTGGTCTTTATATCAGAAAGATCTGAAGCACTTTCAAACACCAGGTTGTCGCCTTCCTTACCACGATAGATGAATTCAAATTCAGCTCCAAAAGTGGCGCCATCCTGTTCGAAAAGATAGTGAAATACCCCATAGGTTTCAAGGATCAATTCAAGACCCAGCGCATTGTCGATCCGGTAAGGTATGGTATGATCGAAAAATTCTCCGTTATTGTCAGCCACATCGGATTTTATGGTTACCTCACCTTCTTCATCGAACTCCATTATGATATAAAAAACACCGGATTCTTCAGTGGGTTTATATTCCATCTTCCAGCCATTGGCAGGCGTTGTCAATTCAGATCTGAGATTGGTAACCGCTTCATCTATCCGTTCTTCCACTGATGGCAGTCTTCCCATGTCATCCTCCTCGCAGGAAACCATTATTAGGGAAACAAAAAGAAAAAATATACTATAAAACCTGCTCATCAGATCATAATTTCGACTGGACATTTTTCCTTACACTTTCAAGATCCACCCCGGTTACCTTCTGGTAGTGTGACAGGATCGCATTAAGTTTCCGGGCAATCAATTTTTTACCTTCATTTCTTTCCTCACAGGCCGGTGTGTTGCAATCAGACTCGGGAATTATAAATTTGGATTCAAAATTTATATCAAACAGATAAAAAGCTACGGTTTCTGCAAAATCCTCATTAGGAGAGCTGGTGGCATATGGCGATACAAATCCCCTGCGCAAGGCTTCCTCGTTTGTCAGTACAAACCAGGAACCCGCACTGGTGTATCCCTGTGGAGAGATGGTTTCATAAGCATTGGGGAGTTTATAACGTTGATGTATGATATGGGCAAATTCATGGTATACGGTCTGCAGCTGTTGTTCAACCCAGGCATCATCATCTAAATCAATGTCATTTACATTGGTAAATGTGATTTGGGCACCCGCATCAGCGGTTCCCAGGATTACGGTACCATCGTCATTATAGATCAAGCCTCCCAGTAACACAATTTCGGCCGGTACATGTTTCCTGAAAAACTCATCTCCGTTCGCAACCGATATATACGGTTGAATCCAGTACGATTCAATAAAGTCGAGCATAGGCCTTACCACTTCTATCCGGGGCGGTGTAACCCGCTGTGTGGGGCTCACATAGCGGTCGACAAAACGATAGCGGATCGCCATGCCATACTCCCGGGTAAACTCTTCATCAATGTATCTGTCCAATTCATTTTTTAATATATCCGGTGATTCTTTTACCGGTACATTCAGGTTTTCGGTTTCATAACAGGCATTGAGCTGTATGAGTAATATGAAAGCAGCTATTATGGTAAAAAACCTCATTATATCTGTTTTATTATTCAATAATTTATCTTGGATTGGGCTCAAGTCCTCCCACTTCGATAGCCGTAGTGGGAATCTGGATGGCCTTTCTTCGATCGTTTTCCTTCAATGTCAATACAGTCCCATCGGGAAGCTGATGTTCCACCTCTAGTTCAAAACGTTTAATATCGAACCAGCGGAGACCCTGTACGATAAACTCCTTCCTTCTTTCGATCTGGATATAATCCGATAATACGAATTTATTGCTGACAAAGGGATTTCCGGTTACGCCATAAGCAGCCCTCAGCAATTCCATGGTTACTTCCACCTTCTGACCACTGTATCGGTTGTCCACCAGCACCTGAAGATCATTCAACGCATCATTCAGCCTGTTGGTTTCAACCAGCGCTTCCATACGGTTAAGCAGCACCTCTTCACCCCTGAAGGCTATGTGAATATGATAAGGTATACCCACATTGGAATTAAGGCTGCTCCGTTGAAACAAACTCTGGTACCGGACCGGGAACACCCCGTTTTCTCCTTTTACCAATGCAGGATTTTCCCTTTCATCGGTCGTGCCGGCAAAAGGATTGAGGTCGAACAGATCACCGTAAAGACTAGTAGTGGGCCCATGCGCAAAGTCCGGGCGCTGGACCAGCGATACCTTTCGCATCAACAGGATATTACCTGGAAGATCCGGTGAAGAATACAACTGAGCGTACCCGTCAATGGATGAACTGGCATTGAGGAATTCATCAGAGGTCAAGTCCCGAATATAATTAGCCGGATCTGATCCAAGCAATTCATTACTGTACTCGATACATTTCTCGTAATCACCTTTAAAAAGATAAAAGCGTGAGGCAAAAGCCAGCGCCGCATTGCGGTTAAAATGATATTTGCCGGAATTGGCGAAAAAGCTGTCATCGACCAGATCCAGCCCCCGTAGCAGATCCGCTTCAGCCTGGTCATAAACTTCCCTGACTGAGTTCCTTTCGTATGTCTTGATGAAAACCGTCTCGGGTGTTTTCACATAGGGTACACCAGGGTTGGTACCCGCCCGTCTTGAATCATAATGCCGGGAAAACACATTGACCAGCATAAAATGGCCATATGCCCTGGTGAGCAGGGCTTCTGCCTCTACTGCATTTTTAAAAGCTACCTCTTCCTCCGAATCGGCTTCAATATTATCAATAACATCCAGCACTTCATTGGCATGCGCTATGGCATTATAGGTTGCATTCCAGAAAAAAACAGGGGAATCGGGTTCGGTAGCATTGGTTGTCGCATCTGACCATGAAAAAGCCTCCTGATGGCTTGTCCTCAGGTTAACGCCACGGGTATAGGCTACGTTGTCGGTCATCCAGTCGGTAAACGCATAGCTTGCCTCGGAGTAAGCGTTGGTAAGAAGCTGTGCCATTTTATCCAGATCATCAAGCGCCACCCTGTTATCGGGCACCTCATCCAGGTAATCATCACACCCGGTCGAAAACATTCCTGTCAATACCAGCATGATCAGGCCTGTTTGAAAATAAAACGATATGTACAATCTTTTCTTCATATTCCAGCCATCATTAAAAGCCCAGGTTGATTGCCATCGTGATCGTTCTGGGTGGTGGCAGCGCGACTCCCCCAGTGGCAAAGAATTCCGGATCCTGTCCATTCAGCGTATTATCGGAATATAGCAATGCCAAATTATTTCCTTCTACCATGACAGATCCCGATCGCAACCCAATCCTGGCCATCCAATCCGCAGGCAAACTATATCTGAGTTGTACGGCACGCAAACGTACGTAATCACCGTCGGCTACTCTGACTGTACTTTTATTGTACAGATTATATGCATTAACGATATTTCCATCGGTCTGAGCCACCCCTACATCCAGGATGGCGGGAATATCGGTCAACTCTTCGTCCCCGGGAACTGCCCAGCGATCGACCAGATCACCCGGCAGAGCATCGAAATCAGTGTAATTCGGGAAAAATGCATCGTTAAGCCGGATCTTGTAATCGAATTTATAGGAAAGAAACACATTCAGGGACAGGTTTTTGTATGAAAAGGTATTATTCATACCTCCGGCACCTCGTGGTTCTGTGGGTCCTTCATACACCAGTTTACTATCAAGATCGACACGACTCTGCAGGTCCGTATTGAATATTTTTTCCCCGTTTTCATCAAAAAATTCCGGAATGCCCCTGCTGTTCAGGCCGGCAAAATCCATGGAATAGAGGCTCCGGCGGGGTCCGCCCAGTACGGCTGCCCCCTGTTGGCTGATGGCATCCACGATCCGGGGACCGAAGTCCAGCTTTGTGATCCGGTCAGTCGTATACGCTACATTAAAATTCGTAGACCATGAAAATTGATTGCGTTTCAGGTTTTGCGTGGTCAGGGTGATCTCGAATCCATCCGATTCCATATCGGCAAAATTCCCGATCTTTAATCCCTGTCCTCCTATTCCACTGGTCTGTACCACGCCGATCAGGTCAAAAGCCTGTCGCCGGTAATAATCGAGGGATGTGGTAATCTTTCCATCGAACAGGCCAAAATCCATTCCCGCATTAAATTCTTTGAGCTTTTCCCAGGTCAACTCCGTATTGGTCAGGTCCTGGATGAAGAGATAGGGTTCCACATCGGTAGGCCGGATGGTCACATCAGCCTGCAGGTTGAGCAATGCACTGGTTTCGGGGGGCAGGTTGCCGGATAACCCGTAGGTAGCCCTGAGCTTAAGAAAATCGATGTATGTGAAACCGGACATAAAGGGTTCCTGGTCTACATTCCAGGCCCCGCTGACATTCCAGGTCGGCAGATATCTTGCCTGGTCGCTGTCGCCAAGCTGGTTCGATCCATCATACCTGGCGGTAAAATTGGCCACATACCGTGATTTATAGGCATATCCGCCATTGATAAAAAAGCCAAGGAACCGGTCGCGGTTTTCATCAAGACTGAATATGGGGATATTCTGGAGATTAAAGAATTCGATGATATTCGGATCGGTGATCACCACGCCACCGCTTTCATAAACTACGCCCAGACCCGTGTTACCGGCGGTATGCCTGTTCGAGAACCGGAGTTCACTCCCACCAAATAAATTGATCTCGTGAATCTCATTCAGTGATTTCGACCAGTTTGCGCTTACCCGGCTGAATATATTCAGGAGATCATCTTCATCGAGAAATTTAAAACCTCCAACCGGCAACACTACTTTCGGATTTAAACCGGGATTGTTCGGATCCCGGAAAAGAAGATTGTTCGCATTTTGAATATACTGCGTATCATCAGCCCGGTATGCTTCGGCCTGGTTACTTTTTTCATGAACCGTATGATCCCGTTTTGTGTTGGCAAACCTGGCCTGGAAAACTCCCTGGATCATTAATTCCGGCATGGGTCTTATCTCAAAATCCGCCTGGGAGGAAAGGTCGATCACCTGGATATCGATATAGTTCAGGTCAAGTTCCTGCAATATATTAAAAAGTGCAAAATTCCTTCTGAAGAATTCCAGCCCCCCGTTTTCATTATAAGGTCTGATCGACCGTGCGGTATTCAGGGCATAACTCATGGGGTTGATATCGAAATTCCGGCTGAAACGTCCCGTTATAGGATCAAGTTCCCGGTTACGGGTGCCGGGTGCCCGTTGGTCACGGTAACTTCCATTGAGTTTGAGGCCGAAAGTAAATTCATCAGAAATGAAAAAGGTATTACGGGCCGTTCCGGTTATTCGTTGTACATTATCGGCTATGGTCTGCCCCTGGTCGTTCAGATAGCTGATTGAATAATAGCTATTGTATTTATCGCTTCCAGAGGCAAAATCCAGTGAATGCTGCTGCTGGAGTCCGAAATCATTGAAAAGGACACTGAACCAGTCTGTATTGGCATTTTCATATTGATTCAAAAACTCTTCATTTAACGTACCTCCTTCTCCCCAGGCCAGGTCATGCTCCGCGATCATTGAAAACATCTTGCCTAAGGCCCCGAAGTTCCGGGCCTGGACTGAAGTGCCGATATCGATCAGTCCTTTTTCAAATAATTCGCGGTAGACGGACATCTCTTCAGCAGAATTCAGCAGATCGAACTGATTATAAGTGGGTCGCAACTTGACGGAATAATTACCTGAATAATTGATCCGCAGATCACCGCTTCTTCCTCTTCTGGTGGTGATCACGATCACACCGTTGGCAGCACGCCCTCCATAGATGGCAGTAGCGGAAGCATCCTTCAGTATCTGGATAGATTCAATATCATTCGGATTGATATTGGCAATCGATGAACTGACCAGTGTATTCGCATTACCGGAAATAAAATCCTCGGTATTGACATCGGTCAGGTCTTCGAGAATTACACCATCCACCACGAACAATGGCTGGTTATTCCCATTGATTGAAGTATTACCCCGGATACGGATTTTAGGTGACGTACCAAAGGTGCCGGATACATTATCCACGGTTACACCGGCCACCCTTCCTTCCAGCATCCGGCTCACATCGGTTTCACTTTTGATCTTGATATCATCCATTTTTACTTTTTCGGATGAACCCGTGAACAGCTTGCGATCCACCTCCTGAAATCCGGTTACCACTACTCCCTCAAGCACCCGACTTTCCTCCTGCAGGGAAACGTCTATCGTATTCTGATCTCCGATTTTTCTCCTGACCGATTGCATCCCCACCATCTGAAAAACAAGCACATCCCCTCTTTCTACGTTTATCACGTAATTTCCTTCCAGGTCAGTGGTGGTACCCTGTACAGTGCCCTCAATGAAAATATTAACTCCGGGCAATCCCATTTCACCATCTCCGGAAGTAACTTTTCCGGTAATGGTAACAGCTTGCGGAAAGGCCTGACCGATCCCAACTGCAAGAAGGAATAAAAGCAGAATTAACCTGAGCATCGATACTTTTTTATTCACTTAAAATGCAAACAAGGCTCAAATATAGTATAAAATCTCTCATTCGTATACAGGTAGAACTTCAGAATTAAGCTAATTGTCAACTTCGCCGCTTATTATGGATTACAGTTGATCCGGAATATACCATGTTTGATGATGAGGGCATCACCCATGAGAGATCATATGAATCCACAGGACGAACACATAACGACCCCTTCAGGTTATTGTTTTGTAACATAATCTATTCTTTAATGGTTTTGATCATTAATATACTGTTAGATAATTTCATTATGCCGGAATGTCATCATGGATACATTTAGGCCTGTGTTTTACTATACTCCTCATATGGGGATTTATGCTTTTTTTATAACTAGGATGAATTGATTAATTTTGAAGGTTTACTATCAGAAATTGAGTCGAATAAGATATGAAAGAAATCAATAAGGCGGTCAGGGAGCGGATAGTAATAAAATTCGCAGGTGATTCCGGTGATGGCATGCAGCTTACCGGGAGTCAGTTTACCGATACGGCCGCAAAATATGGAAATGATCTTGCTACTTTCCCTGATTTCCCGGCAGAGATCAGAGCACCACTGGGAACACTCTATGGCGTATCCGGATTTCAGTTACATTTTGGGAGCCGTAAGATCCATACCCCTGGAGATGAATTTGATGTACTTGTTGCCATGAATGCGGCGGCATTCAAGACCAATATTAAAGGCCTCAAGCCTGAAGGAACACTAATTTTGAACTCAGATGGTTTCGACGACCGTTATCTCAGGCTGGCAGGATTTGGGCCTGAAGAAAACCCATTGAATGATGAGCAACTGCAGTCGGATTATGCGGTTCATAAAATACAGATCACCCGGCTAACAAGGAAAGACCTGGAAGATTCGGGTCTGGGTATAAAGGAGATCGATCGTTGTAAGAACATGTTTGCCCTGGGATTTGTATACTGGCTTTTCAACCGGAAAACGGATTTCACAGAGGCATTCTTTAGAGAAAAATTCAATAACAAACCGGAGATAGCCGATGCCAATATCAAGGTATTAAAATCAGGCTATAATTATGGCATTACCATGGAAGCGGTCACGCCGGTCACTGAGGTGCAACCGGCAAAACTCGATAAGGGAGTCTATCGAAACATCCGGGGGAACGAAGCCCTTGCCTATGGTATCCTGGGATTAGCCTATAAAACAGGACTCGACGTGTTTTATGCCGGATATCCCATAACACCTGCATCCGATATTTTGCATGAACTGGCAAAACACCGGGATTACGTCTTTACTTTTCAGGCCGAAGATGAGATCGCTGCGGTAACGGCGGCAATCGGATCCTCTTTTGGTGGTGGTTTAGGTATTACGGCTTCATCGGGTCCCGGAATAGCATTAAAGACTGAAGCACTGGGACTTGCGGTAGCCCTGGAAATACCCCTGCTGGTGATCAACGTGCAACGGGCGGGCCCTTCTACAGGGATGCCTACCAAGACGGAACAATCCGACCTATTGCAGGCTTATTATGGCAGGAATGGAGAGACGCCCATGCCCGTACTGGCTGCTCAGTCACCTTCCGATAGCTTTAATATTGTATATGAGGCAGGAAAAATAGCGATTGAATTTATGACACCGGTAATGATACTCAGTGATGGTTACCTGGGTAATGGTGCCAGTCCATGGAATATTCCCAGCCCTGACCAGCTGGCTGATATTGAAATTCCGCGGGCAGGAGATTCCCATAAAAAAAACGGCACATTCCTGCCTTATGTAAGGGATAAGAAATTATCCAGGCCCTGGGCTGTACCCGGTACAAAAGGGTTCGAACATCGAATAGGTGGCCTGTCGAAGGAACATGAAACCGGGAATGTATCCTATGATCCTGAGAATAATGAAAAAATGACAAAGCTCCGGGAAGAAAAAGTGGAAAAGATCGCAGAATATTTACCTGAGCAATCTATCGAAGCCGGATTCGAATCCGGTTCTTTACTGGTTATCGGCTGGGGCTCTACATATGGTTCCTTATTATCGGCCGTATCCGAGCTAGTCGAAGAAGGATATAAAGCCGGATATATACATCTCAGGCATCTGAGGCCCTTTCCTTCGAATCTGGGTCAGATCATAAGTAATTTCGATCAGGTATTGATCCCGGAACTCAATAATGGTCAGTTGATACGGATCATAAAAGAAAAATATAATGTAAAAGCAACCGGATTGAATAAAATCCAGGGTTTGCCTTTCACCAAAAATGAAGTTAAAGAGAAAATTATCAGCATAATAGAAAAGAGGAAACATGAAACCAAACATAAAAGTAAAGTCGCCGGCAGGCATTAAACCCAAATCACAGGCAAAAAAGCCTGCATTCGGTAATTCCAGGGAGTATGCTTCTGACCAGGATATCAGGTGGTGCCCGGGTTGCGGTGACTACTCGATATTGAAACAGGTTCAGACGGTACTCGCGGAAGAAGAAATACCCAGAGAGGATATTGTATTCATATCGGGGATCGGTTGTTCATCCCGGTTCCCTTATTATATGAACACCTATGGCATGCATTCCATCCATGGACGTGCCACAGCCATTGCCTCCGGCCTCAAAGCCTTGCGAAGAGACCTTAGTGTATGGATCGTTACCGGTGATGGCGACGGACTTTCCATAGGGGGTAATCACCTGATCCATTTATTGAGAAGGAACTTCGACGTCAACATCCTGCTTTTCAATAATGAAATATATGGACTGACAAAGGGACAATACTCACCCACTTCACCTAAAGGAACCATCAATAAATCAGCTATTTGGGGTACCATCGATTCACCGTTTAACCCATTAGCACTTGCATTAGGTTCTGACGCAAGCTTCGTAGCACGGGGATTGGATATGGATCCGAAAGTACTCAGGACCGTGCTCAAACAGGCCAACCACCACAAAGGAGCTTCTTTTGTGGAGATCTATCAGAATTGTAATGTGTTTAATGACGGAGCCTTTTCACTGTATGCCGATAAAGACCTGAAAAGGGACAATACAGTGATTCTTGAGGATGGAAAACCTTTGATCTTTGGAGCAGATAATAATAAAGGGATCATGCTGGATGGATTAAACCCCAGAATAGTTAAACTCAATGGAAATATTTCTGAAAATGACCTCTGGGTCCATGATGAAAAAGATTACATGAAAGCCACCATTCTTAGCCGGTTTTCCAATATGGAGCAGGATGGAACAGCGTTCCCGCGACCAATGGGAATCGTTTATACTGCACAACGCCCCACCTATGAGGATCAGTTGTATGCTCAACGGGATCAAATGATGAAAAATTCGGGCAGACAAGATTTATTTTCCATATTCAAAGGAAAAAATTCCTGGGAAGTGAACTGATTATGCCATCATTGATGGAATCTGGAACCATAAAGGCTTAAATTCAAGGGGATGATCGGACAATGCATAGCCGGTTTTCGAATGCAATAACCAACTATCAGAAAATGGTGGTATGTCCGGTCCTGATTCCGCTGATACGGATCACGGAAGGACGAATGTAATTAAAAAAAAGCCGGAAGGTTGTAATATGACACAGGTTAATCCTTATACCACATCATGGGGATTCTTTTCTTTTAAGCGCGATCCCGATAATTACTATTATCAAACCGATTCCTGCCCCGATAATCTGCCGGTATCCGAATCCCGGATCGCCGATTCCCAGGTAATCGATGAAAACGAAAAAAATCAGGATCAATGCTCCTATTATCATTAAAATTTTTTTTACAAGATTCATTTTGATTGTATTTTAATTGAAAAAAATCATGTTTATGTATCCGCCAGTTTTTATAAAATGTGTTCTCTAACCTCTTATAAAGAAGCATCATACATGTTTATTATTAAATATAAAATTTTAATTGATTAAAAGCCAGTCGACCCAATAATAATCGATTAACCGGTCATTTTATACTGAAAATTAATATTGATAAAGACTTCATCTATTCTATATCATTGACAATTTTTTACCGGTTTGGCCGAACGGGTTGATTTTTAATCAACCTGGCATTGATATTAAATGAACCTTTTTATATAACCAGAGATTTTGTAAATTGTAAAAATCAAAATCCGGTTTTATGACAAAGAAAATAATTTCTAGCAGATACGTAACCCTCTTATTGGTTGCGCTTCCTTTATTTGCCTGTTCCCAAAATAATGATTCATCGATCGATGAAAAGGCAGAAGCATTTCTCAAAAAGCAACGCACAGAATGGGATAGCTGGAACATACCTTATGAAGACGGCCAGGTACTATATGATATCATTGTGGATAATGGGTATACATCAGGACTGGAGATCGGAACTTCTACAGGTCACTCGACGATCTGGATAGCCTGGGCTATGAGTAAAACCGGTGGCAAGGTAACCACCATTGAAATTGATGAAGGAAGACATAATGAAGCATTGGAAAATATAAGGAAAGCGGGCCTTGAAGAATATGTGGATGCAAGACTTGGCGATGCGCATGAGTTGGTTAAAATACTAAAAGGCCCGTTTGATTTCGTCTTCTCCGATGCCGATAAAGGGTGGTATACTCAATATTTCAAGGATGTGGATCCCAAATTAGAGGTTGGCGGATGCTTTACCGCACATAATGTCAGCAATAATTTCGGAGGTGCCCGGGATTTTGTGGAGTATGTGCAAAGCCTCGATAATTATGAAACCACGATAAACAGGGCAAGCCGGTCAGGTATATCGGTCAGTTATAAAAGATCAGAATAGCCGTTACGCTGGTATTTAAACAAATACCTGCAACTTAACCTTCTGCAGTCTTCCATACCAGTTGTTTCTCTACATTATCGTTTAACTGGTATTTCCGCATATGATCCCCAAGTCGTTCACCCAACACTTCAATTTTATTGATATCTCCTTCTCCCATTCTGGCATGAGCACAATAATTCAAATATCCTACATTTTTATAATCAATGCCCATCAACTCAATAGCTACCCTGTCAACAGCAAGCCAGTCAGTACCGGCCACGCAAACACGGTGATCGACCGGTGTTCCCCAGTTGGGTCCGTTTCCCTCCATACCTTCATATCCTTCAATAACAGCCAGGTCGGGATGCAATTTTTCTGCAAGGCTGAACAAATTATAATTTATTGCCCGGTAACCACTTCCGTGAGCGATGGGTTTATCATTTTTTGTGCCCTTCTTTCTTCCCTCTCCCCACCTGAACCCGGGGTCTTTTACAGGGGCACCAAATACAATATTTTTGAGTGATAAGGTGGCAAAAACACGGTCATGGGTCTTCATTCTTGCCGCTGAAATAATATAGGTATCCGGATCCAGGATTATACTTGAAGTTCTTACAGGATGTGGATGAAAGTCCTTTTCATCGAAGGCATAGATCAATTCATAGTCCTCCTGATCGAGATCCATCAGTTCAACAGAGTACTTTTTAACCAGGTCGAAATAGCCATAATTGTCAAACCCTTCAAAAGTTGGCCCGTTTGCCGCCGACTCGGCTATGATTACATTATCCATTCGATCTATTGAATTTAAAAATTCAAGAATTCCCTCAATGGTGCCCACATGGGTGGCCGCGAGTTGCCTGTTGACCATCACATTATTGGGCTTTATGACAATCCGTTTCCCCCGGATATCTCTTTTAATCTTTTCAGAAAACGGCAATAAAGCCTGATATGTCATTTCTGCACGATGATTACCCGTGGTTAAAGCCACCCGGCTGGTGAAATTTTCAGATTGATCGTCTGAATAAAACATCGGGTACGCATTGAATGGCAGGGTCAATGACAATCCACCTAAAAAAGAGGATTTCAAAAAATGTCTTCTCTTTTGGTTATTCATTGTTAAAAAATGATATATGTGATAAACCTGTCAAAAAACAGTGTTCCAAATGTACAGACTAAAATGATAAATTTCATTGTAAAAGAAAGGATATTATAATTATCTCAAATGTTTTCTGAATTCATCATATTCCGGAGATACCAAAATTTTACCATTAATATCCACTACAGGATACTGGATATAACCTTGGTATTCAGCGGATTGCACTTTTTCATACATTTCTTTAAAATTTTCATCACGTTTATCTACTTCCTTGAAAATATATTTTATCCCATTATCTTTTAACTTGTTAGTAAATGCTACGCAATGAGGGCACGTATGATTACCATAAACAATAACCTCATCAGCCTGTTTCAGTGAAGTGCCGGTTGATGTTTTTTCCTCAGAATTTTCCTGTCCGCCAGTGGTGCATCCGAATGAAAACAAAAAAAATATAAGCAGATAAACACCTGATAATAAATATTGCATTGGTATATGTGTTAACAAGAAAAATCTCAAGATCTGTTCAAATATAAAGCGATTAATTATAAAAGGGAACAACTTCAAAAATAAATACTTGCCGTACGTATAGCCCGGATCACCACTATCGGGATCTCAACAAAACCGGGTTGTCATCCAAGGAAATATTTGTATTCGGCTACGTTGTTTATATAATCATGGTTTGAATTTACTTAATAAAAGAAAACCTTTTAAAAAATCTTTTCAACACAATCCGGATTAAATTTGTGTGAAAGATAAAAACATGGAGAACATAGTAATACCTCAGGGAATCGGCGATAAACTGTTCCAGATTTTGGCTACAGTAGTACTGATTATTTTATTATTTATATTCAGAAGCCTGATAAAAAAATTGGTTCACAGGCAGGCGGAGCGAAATCAATTCGATATCACCCGTGCATTGTATATAAAAAAACTTTCCATTTATCTACTGTTCCTGTTTATCCTTATTCTTATAGCCGGCACCTGGGAAATTTCGTTTAAGGGGCTTTCATTAGGGTTTGCCTCTGTATTTACCGTGATCGGTGTAGCCTTATTTGCTCACTGGTCTATTCTGAGTAATCTCACTGCCTCGCTCATATTATTTTTCTTTTTCCCCTATAAGATCGGTGTTAAAATTACGGTTCTTGAGGGGGACAATTCGATAAGTGGTACAATTCTGGATATTTCTCTTTTCTATATTCTGATTAAAACCACCGAGAATAAGGAAATATCGATTCCAAACAGTATTATTCTTCAGAAATCTGTCCGGCAGGATTAAAAACGGATCTTATAACCGTGTATTGACATAATTATTATAAATAGAACCGAAGGTATAGGATAAACCCGCACGCAGATCATAGCTGAAATCGGTCTGGAGGGCTTTCCTTTGCAGCAGGATCTCTTCCAGGGAAGCATCTTCAAGGGGAAGATATATCTGATCCCGGATAAGGCTTATTTCACCTCCGAATTTAAAGAACAAACCTTTTACCAGCCGTACCGATATCCAGGTATCCAGCTCAAGATGATTTCTTCTGAAATTATGAAAATAATGGAATCCTTCCAGGTTTGCACTTATATTACCCCAGGGTTCCCGCTGACGGTACATCACTCTGACGGTCTCACCCCATAGAAATTCCGAGGTTTTACTATAAATGGTCTCCTCAAAATAGTCATTATATCCTGAACCGATATAATACGCAAAAGAGAATTCCCTCCTGTTCGAAATATCATAAGGATATATATTGAATTCAATAGCTCCTCTTAAGCCGGCAGATACTCGCAGGTTCCTATAAGTATTTGATCCCAGGCTGGTAAACAGGCCCACTGACCAGTGGTCTGAAACGCTTCTGACCGCAGATCCCCAGTAATAATATCTCTTTAAAAATGTAGTGATGATCTCATCACCGCTATCGAACTCATTTTTTTCATAATTGGCATTTAAATTAACCCGGACCCTCCAATCGGGGGTTATCTTGTCGGCATCGATACCTCCCCTGTATTCAAATTCATTTCGACGCTGTTCTTTTTCATAACTAACCGAACTTTCTATTTCAAAGATCCAGTAATTCCAGGGATCTTCTTCGGGTTCACTCTCCGGAGCTTCAATCCGCATTTCCGCGGGCACATCCACATTCACGTGGATCTCCTTATTCTGCTGGGAAATAAAAGGCATAAGACCCGCTTTAAGGATCCTGACGTATTCCTCTCTGACTTCAGCCCAAGTGTCTGTCTGGGGGGTATTCAATTTGAGCTTATAATCCAGTTCATATTCCAATCCAATAAAATGAAACTCATATTTTCTTCCTCCACCGGTTCGCTGGTCTGTGACCAATACATGAAGGTCTGCATCATCAGGATCCCTGACATAGTTAACATAATTGATGTTCCGCTTAATATGTATTACATCACATCGGTTACAATCTAGATACATGCTTATCAGGCTGTTTTTTGAACCCTGAGCATTCAGATCGTAAATAAGAAACAAACCAATAAACAACACGAAAAAAATCCTGATATTTTTATTCATTGCACCACATCTTTCGGTCTAAACAATAGAAAAATTTTCCCTGTTCAAAAAAACCTTTATTAAGAACATGCAAATATACCAACTAATTCTGATTGCTTTCTGAACCGGATTGTTCGGATAATTGATTAAGGGATTTTTCAAGATTTTCCAGTGCTTTTGCCGCATTATTGAAATTTTTCTGCTGCATACTGTTGAGATATTCTTCAAAGGCATCATTTGCCTGTTGTATCAATTCATCAAGATTAAGCCCCTCCAGGGCAGCCCCCGTTTCAAGCAGTGCCTCGGGTGCCTGTTCCATAAATAATCCCTGCAATGCTTCATCAAATGTTTCTGCATAACTCAGCTGATCATTATGCATGACGGCTACCAGTCGAAGTTCAGGATAAGCTGCCGTTTCGGATTTCAGATAGATGGGTTCCACATATATTATAGTGTTGCTGACAGGTATGGCCAGCACGTTACCCCTTATCACATTAGATCCTCTTTGATCCCAGAGCGTTAGCTGACCGGATAAAAAGGAATCCTGGTCAATTTTTGTCTCCACCTGTTGAGGTCCCAGTACCCGTTTTTCTTTAGGAAACTTATAGGACAGGAATCGCCCATAATTCTCTCCATCACACATGCCTGCAATCCAGCCGATCATTACCTGTCTGTTTTTTGGTGTAAATGGTAAGATAAGAACAAATTCCATTTGGTCAGTTCCGGGTGGTTCCCACATGATGTAGTAGGGTTCAACCGGCTGAACATTACCGTAATATTTTTCAGTAGCCCTGACCCAGAGATCTTCCTGGTTATAAAATACGGTTGGGTCAGTCATATGATATTTTGCATTCACAAGCCCCTGAACAAGTAACATATCCGCAGGATACCGGACATGATCTTTTATATTTTCAGGCATATTTTCTTTACCGGTAAACATACCCGGAAAAATCTTTGTATATACCTTTATGATGGGATCGTCCGGTTCAAATACATAAAAATCAACACTCCCGTTATAGGCGTCGATCACGACCTTTACAGCGTTGCGGATATAATTTGCCCCTTTAAGTTGATCTCCCGCCCGGCTGTATATACTTCTTTCGGTGGCATTTATTTCATATTCTATTCTTTCCAGGGATGAAAAGGGTTCACTGTAGGGATAATGTTGAGATACGGTATAGGCATCAACGATCCAGTACAGTTTACCATCTACCAGGGTAATATATGGATCATCGTCAAACATGAGAAAAGGTGCAATCGTTTTAATACGGTCTTTGATATCCCGGTGAAACATCAATTTGCTTTCTGCTGTGGGATAACTGGATAAAAAGAACCGTGTACCGTCAAATTTATATCCGAAAAGAAATTTTCTCCAGAGATTGGACAAAAACACCCCTCCCTTGCCATCATATGAATTATATACATTTTTTTCCCCACTGGGATAATCAAACTCCTCTTCTTCAGAATTCGCTATTACGTGTGCTTCTGTAAGTTCTCCGTAATAAATTCTGGATTGTTCTATCTTCAGATTTTTCACGGTACTGACCGGTGGTATGTCTTTGATCAATAAATTAGGCAAGCCTTCAGGGGTAAACTCATTTACCTTGGTAAGCACTATACCGTTTCCGTGAGTATATTTAAACCGCTTATTGACGAAGGTTTGACTTTGTTGGGGAAGATTATCAAGCTGCATTTCCCTGGCAGAGATCATTACTTCCCTGTAATCATCTTCAAGGGTATACCGGTCAATATCCACATCATAAAACTCATAATATAATCGTATCTCCTGGAATTGTTTAAACACGTTATCAAGCGCCCGGTAGTCCCATAACCGGATGTTGGCAAACAAATTCCTGTTCTCCTCCACCATCTGGCGCGTAAAAGTATCGCTAGCCGGATATTCGAATTCCTCTATCTTATTCAAATTAAAACCCTGACGGGTAAACTCAATATTATTTTTGATATATTCCCTTTCAAAGGTGATCTCATTGGGCTCGACCCTTAACCACTGGAATAAAAATGGAATAAGACCGAGAGCAAGGATCCATATGGCAAACATAAAACCGCCTGCGATCATGACTGATCCGGCCTGGGTTGTCCGTCTTTTTCTTCCTGTCCACCTGGCAATCCTGATCCTGCTGAAAGGAAAAAGAATGACCAGACCGATTATAAAAGTAAATAAAGTAATTATCAACAATAACGGCAGTCGTATATGGTCGTCTGTCCAACCCGGACCGGCTACAATGCCTAGTTCAGAATACATCAATTCAAATCGTTTCAGGTATCTCCCGGCAGCAAGAACCATGATCAATGCAGCGGATGAAACGAATAGAGAATCAAAAGATTTAAGGTTATGATCACTTTCAAAAGGCAGAAAACGCATAGATCGCTGGTCGTCCGTAACTTCGATTTTAGAAAGAACCACTGCTATCAGAGAAATAATACAGATAACAAGGATTGAACTGTACAGGGTACTCAGAAATGGAAATATAAACATATAAAATCCTGTATTCCTTCCAAGCACCGGATCCATGGAACTGGTTTCCACCGCGTTAAAAAATTTCAATATGACTTCCCATTCACCAAACCACCAGATTCCTCCAATTACAGCTCCCGTAACCGCTGCAATGTTCCTTATCAACTTCCTGGATCTATGGATAGTAAGGGTCAACAAATAGACTAAAAGACCGGAAAAAAAGAAAGCTATCAGGAACGCCAGTATTTTCGTATTCCATACTTTCCAGAATCTATTGCTGTAGCCTACGGCATCAAACCATAATTTTTCTCCCCAAAACCCGAGAAACCAGAAAAAAAGAATGACTAAAAGACCAAAGGAAATACCGGCTATCTGTGTGCTCCTGATATTTTTTTTCGAACCTCTGTAAATGATAAAAACAGCACTCAGAAGAAGCAGAATATATAGAATTGTATACATAATAAGTGTATTGGATGATTTTAAATGAATATAAGCTGATATTCAGTTATCAATATTTGATTTAGCTATAACTCAGGATAAATCGCGATTATCCCTCAATGGTTTTTTATATTATAACCGATCTTTAGCATGTACTAATTATAACTATATAACATAATATATTATTTCCTCGTTCATCAGCCAAAAAAACAGGACATAAATTGTTTTGCATGCAGATCTTTTTTGATCTTCTTACTGTCAGTACAGGCTCCAAACTATTCAGCAGGACAAATTTGTTTTTTAGCGGAAATTATTCTTATACGCTATCCTGGCGGAATGATATCCACACATACCATGAACACCTCCTCCGGGGGGTGTTGATGACGAACAAATGTATATTCTTGGATCGGGTGTAGTATAGGGAGAAAGTCTCAACACGGGTCGTGTAAACATTTGTGTAATGTCCTGTTTTCCTCCGTTAATATCGCCTCCAACCAGGTTGGGGTTAAAGGCTTCCAGTTCTCCGGTATGATGGGTCCTTCTTTCCAGAATGCAATCCCTGAAACCGGGAGCTGATCTTTCAATCTGTCTTTCAATTATATCCGTCATATCAGTTTGATCATAGAGGGGAACATGACAATAAGCCCATGCTATGTGCTTGTTTTCCGGAGCACGTGTTTTGTCATAAACTGAATTCTGAGCAAGCAATACATAAGGTCTGTCCGGTATTTTACTGTGATGTACTGATTTTTCACTTTTAAGGATTTCTTCCTTGGTAAATCCAAAATGCAGGGTTCCTGCCCGACGGCATATTTCATTTTTAAAAGGAATGGCCTGATTCAGAGACCAGTCAATTTTATATATCCCGATCCCATACTTATATTGATTAAGTTGATGTCGATAAAGATTGGTAAATCGAGTTCCTTTAATATTCATCAATTGTTTTGGGGTCTGATCGAGCAGATATACTTTCGATGCAGGCAGGTCCCTCAGGTCCTTTACCTCATGATTTACATACACATCCCCTCCTATCTTTTTATAATAGTCAACAAGAGCCCGGGTTATTGAGCCGGCGCCGCCTTGCGGAAAGGGCCAGCCATTTTTGTGAGCAAGGGCAATCAGTACCAGACCGAATGAAGCAGAAGCCGTATAATGCAGAGGCAACATGGAATGTGCTGCCGCACCATAAAAAAAAATTTTGGCCTTATCGTTTTTATACCGGTTGACAAAACTTTTGGCTGACCTGATTGCGCGCAATCCGAATGAAGCCAGTTTGACGGGACTTGCGGGCATGCTTAAAGGTCCCAGTAGATCATTTTTTATGTGATCCCAATCACGGACCAGCCTGGAAAAAAAATCGTGATATATAAAATAGTCATCATCGAACTGTTTCGAAGTTTGTTCTATATCCCTGAATGCACCCAATGCATCACCATTTTCCAGGGGGTGGGCAAAGGCCACATCGGGGAAGATCCACTTTAGTCCGTATTGCTCTAATGGCAGGGATGAAAAGAATGGTGAATCATAAGCCAGGGGATGGATGGTCGATCCAATATCATGAAGAAATCCCGGGCTTGTAAGCTCAAGTGTTCTTACAGCACCACCGGGTTGGTCCCTCTTTTCATAAACGGCAGTAGAAAGGCCCTTCTGTTGTAAATATATTGCGGCAGCAAGACCATTAGGACCACTTCCAATGATTATGGCTTCATATTTGTTCATAGAACTTTATTTATTCTTGTATTATCTGTCATAGGGATATAATTTAGCTCAAATAATATCGAAAAATAAATCAATATCTGAAAATGTATGATAAATCCATATTGAATAATTCATACTATATTGCAATTACCTGACTGCATCGATTTTATTTACTCATATGTAATAACATGACTGAGCTCGATTTGCAACTACTGATGTGTATTAAAGGCAGGACGCTAAAATTGAAAAAAGGGATTTTAAGATCTGATATAATTTGCTTAGCTTGTATGATAATTATCCGGTGAGCATAAAAAGATTGATCAATAAAAAAACATATTTCCGGCAACCTGAGCTATTGATGAAAGGCAGATCTTTTGTCATCGTTTTTATTTTATTTCTTTTCCAGCTTAATGATGACAGTATCGCTCAGGTAAATGAAGGAGACTCCTTATCATTGATCGCTTTGTATAATCATACGCAAGGCGATAACTGGACCGTGTCATGGGATATAAATAACACACCAGTCAATGAATGGTTTGGAATAAGCCTGAATGGTGATCAAACCAGAGTAATTGGTATCAACCTTCCAAACAATCAATTATCGGGCTCCCTGCCTGACTCGCTTTACGATATTGATCAATTAAAGATATTGAATTTATCCAATAATGAGATTACGGGTAATCTGAGTGTTGAAATAGGTAGCCTTGATTCTTTATCGGTTTTAAATTTATCCAATAACAGCCTGGCTGATTCCATACCGGGGAGTATTGGAAATTTATCGGATCTTGTAATATTCAATTTAAGCAGAAACTCACTCATGGGATCTATCCCTGCAAGTATAGAGAGTCTGAATTATCTGGAAATATTGGACCTTTCCCGGAATCTATTATCTGACAGCATTCCTTCCGGGATAACGGAATTAACTTCACTTAAAGAATTGTACTTATATGATAATTCGTTAACAGGCCCGCTTCCAAAGAATTTAAAAAACCTTGATCAATTATTAATATTTGACCTGTCATCGAACCAGCTCAACGGTAACATTCCGGATAGTATAAATCACCTGGTCCGGATTGAAATACTCGACCTGAGTCAAAACCTTTTCAGCGGAAAGATCCCTCCCTCGACAGGAAGCCTGGATTCTCTTCAGCAACTCAACCTCTCAACCAACTTTTTTTCCGATACAATTCCACCTGAATTAGGCAATCTGGCTAAACTGATTTCTTTGGATCTATCCAATAATCAGTTAGGCGGCAGGATACCGGTTAGTATTGGTTTACTGAACAACCTTGAAACTTTACGATTGAACAATAATTCTTTATCCGGTGAATTTCCTGCAGAGATAACCGGCCTCACACAGCTCAGCATTCTGAACGTGGCCTTTAATCAACTTACGGATTCAATACCACAAAGTATGGCCAATTTAACCAATCTTACCAATCTTAATCTTTCGAACAATCAATTTTCCATATTGCCCGATATCACTTCCATTACATCGGGCGGGAATATTCCGTCTATAAATGTAAGCCAGAACTACCTGACCTTTGAAGATCTCGAGCATAATATTTCATTATTTCCGGTAAGCCAGAACTATTCTCCCCAGGCTAAAGTAAATCAAAGTATTACTATCAGCATACCCCTTGACGGTGCGGACACCATCTATACGATAATAGGTGGTCAGAACAATATATATGAATGGATAAAAGATACCACCTTGAAAGTAACGGATGAGAATTTTTATGCTTTTCAAAATTTTCAGATAGCAGATACGGGATTATATTATTGCAAAGTCAGTAACCCGATCATTCCTGATTTGATCATAGAAAGAGAACCAATAAGGATCCTCGTGGCTGTAAGTCAGAATGACAAAAATGCATTATTGTCATTGTATGATATTACGGATGGTGATAACTGGGATATCACATGGCAAATGGACTTGCCTGTAAGTTTATGGCATGGAATTACCGTCCTGAATGAACGGGTTACCAGCATAAATCTCGGTAACAACAGCCTTAATGGAACACTGCCTGATGAGCTGAATGACCTGGATCAACTTGTCAGCCTGCGTTTAAATAATAATCAATTATACGGAGGCTTACCCGACAGCCTATATGATCTGAATAAACTGGAAATCTTTGATATTTCGAACAATAATATATCAGACTCAGTCTTTCATCATTTCGACTCACTTGAAAGTTTGAAACAATTATTACTGAACGACAACCAGATTACAGGAGATATTCCTCAAAACCTTGTGCTTCTCAGGAACCTAACCAGAATAGATTTTTCAAACAATCAATTGAGCGGTAAAATAAATATTCCTTTTGATTCTTTACCTTACCTGACCTATTTTAATTCATCCGATAACAGGCTATCCGGGAATATTTCATTTCCGGTAAATGAAATGCCTGCCATGAGCACCTTCCAGATCAATAATAACAGATTTGATGGTGCAATCACCCCTGAAATTTCAAATTTTAATAATCTGAAAGTATTAAACTTAAGCGATAATGATTTTTCCGGTGAAATACCTGCAGAAATTGGTGAATTAGCTGAATTGGAAGAATTGCGGATTTTTGGAAACCGGTTTACGGGCAGTGTTCCTGAAAGTTTTCTGAATCTGGGCAATCTTTCGGAATTCTATGTAAATAATAACCTGATCGCAGATCTTCCTGAACTTAGTTTGAACAGCCTGAGTGAAATGCGGGTATTCAATAATAATCTCACCTTTGAAGACATTCTTCCGAATTTGTTCCATTTTATCAGCCTGAACAGAATTGAAGATTTCCTATGGGAACCACAGGCCGGTAATCATACGCTTCCGCCTGTATTCCTGCAACCCGGGCAGGACACGCTTTTGATTTCTCCAGATCGAACCATTGACAACCAGTATAACTGGACCAAGGATGGGATATCCACTAATATAGACTCTTCTGTTTTTGTCATTGACAGCGCAGACTTCACAAGTAGTGGGATTTATACCTGCATGATAACCAATGATATAATTGATAGTCTGGGATTTCAGAATATAGCTTACACTTTTACCTTTCAAATCGAGGTTGAACCCATAAACCCCCAGGTGGAAATCCCTGAACCTTTTTGCATAGGATCATCAAAGATCACGCTAAATACAAATCAGAACGATCCCGGATTAAATACAATATGGTTTACCAAAGCCACTTCCGGTAACGACAGCATCATAGGCCAGGGATCATCTTTGTTTTTTTCAATGAAAGAAGATCTTGACACATTATATGTGGTCAATAAAGTGGGGAACCTGTATAGTGATACCCTATTAATACCCGTTCTATTAAAACCTTCAATTTATCAGAAAAATGATAGTTTGCTCTTTTCCGGCATAGTGGATGGGGTTGAATACTTGTGGTATTTCGAAAATGAATTAATTACCGAAAATGTGCTGTCAATATTTCCGGAGGAAACCGGTAATTATTATGTGCAGGCCATTCACTCGGAATGTTCATCTACATCCGATCCATTTTTCTTCTCTTCAGAAAATAATGAAATAATTACCGCTTTTGATGGTATTGATAATGCGTCCGACATTCTTGTTTATCCAAATCCCTTTCAATCTAATATTACACTTGAATTTGCAAATAAGCCTCCAGGCAGAGTCTATGTCAACCTTTTTGATCACAGCGGTAAGTCTGTGATTAATTATGAATTTGACCAAAGGGAGAGAAATTTCATAAAAGTAATATCATTGGATCATTTAACCAGAGGAATATATATTCTCAGAGTTTCAACACCGAATGAAAATCTTATAAAGAAAATATTAAAACAATAGTGATTGATTAAAAATCAGCAGGATCTAAAATCATGATGAAAGGTTTCTGGATCTCATTGTTGATTGTAGCTTGTCCGGTAATTAATACCATTCCATTATTCATTTCAGCCATATCCGATATTTCCAGCTTATTTTGAGTCCCCACTGTAATGCTTTTTTTGTCCTCACCATTTACCCTGAACAACCGGATCTGACCTGCATCAGTTGTTCCCCCAATCAGGAAAGTGCCCGGATATCTTTTTAATGCCAGTAATGGAGTTTTTGATTGTGGATCGATCTGATCAAGATAATATCCTGCATCAATCAGGTTCAGCGGGTCTCTATCTGAAGGGGGACCTTTCAAATCAAGTTCAGATGAAAAATAGGATTTGCTGTTAACATTGTCCACATCCGAAATTAAAGCGGCATATTGTTGACTGGTTTGATCTATTTTCTTGAGATTGGATACCCAATATATATCATCTGAATACTCCGGGATAATTTCACCTACATGAGAAATGGTCATAACCGAGTTCTGAGGTCCTGTAAAAACAAGCCTGTTGAGCTTCGGTCGTTCACCATGATTTTTAAAGATCTTTATGAAATTACTCACTCGTCTAAGAAATTGAATATCATTCAAACCAAAACCACCAAAATCCCTTGGCTGAAAATAACGACTGGTTAATATTCGTCTGAATGAAAAATCTTCATTTACTTCTACGATGTTTATAAAGTTGTTCTCTGAATTTTCGGCATACAAGCCGATCAGGTAATAGCCGTCATTAGAAAAATTCTGAATAGCATGAATTACTTCACCAGCTTGAGAAAGGTTGTTTAAAAAGTAACTGTTTATTTCTAAAGTATTGTTCAGACTTATCTTAATGACTTCAAGGTCTCTGTTCCTGTCAAATGAATTCCAGAATAAATAGAAATGGTTATCAGGACCCCTGATCACATTACTGGGGAAACCGCGATCATTTCTTGTATAACATGTATCCCATTCAAAAAAACCGTGTTGATCCAGTTTCATGACATAAATACTGCCATTACTATCAAACCTGGAACTCATCTGATTCCCTGAACAAAGACCAAAAACCAGAAATCCTTCCTGACCCAGATACATCAGATCAGAGGGGTAAATGTCCCGAGAAAGGGTGTTTATACTCAAGTCTATTCGGACTTCCCGAACATTGCCGGGAGTAACAAATTCATCTGATGTACAGGAAAACAGAATCAGTAATCCTCCAAAGAAGAACAGGTTTTTCTCAGGAAAAAGTTTACGCCATATTACCGGCAGATTACCTGATTTCATAAGCCTTATGACTAAGATTGTAAAGATAGATCAATCGTATTTCAAAACTATACGTCCACATGTCATCAATAGCATCCAGATGAGAAAACACAATGGATTGATTGCCATATTTCGATGAACCGGATAAATTATTTAACCCATATCTACCTGTAAATTCAATTCCGAAAGAATTTGTTCTGAAATAATTTCTGATTCCCAATCCTGCCAGAAGATCGAAATTATGTCGGTTTATTAATGATGAAACTGATATAGAAGAATAATCTGTATTCATCTGGTATTTATAGGCAGAACCTGCAATCACATAGGGGATCCATTTTTTATAAGGAGTATACAAAGCAGTTAGTTCCTTGATTTCCTTTTTTCGTTCAATTAGTCCAGGTTTATTCTTATCCTCAGAAACTCTTTCTATAAGCCGATTCAATTTTTCTACTCTCTGATCATATATATTTCTGATTTTTCCAGGTTTCCTGATAAAATGATACCTGAATATGAGAGGAAGCTCCAGGAACACTGATCGTAAGGTAAAATCATTATTGGTAAGTGCCAGTTCATTTTCCTGGAACCGGTTAAGATAGTTAATATAATCCAGTTTGTGGTTAAACTGCTGGTACCTGTAACCCGGTTCTAAGGCTAGTGAAAGCCATTTCCCGGGATTATATTCAATATGAAGTGCAATGTGAAAACCAGGAAGGAATGAATAGTTGCCTTCCGGTTCCTCAGCGGTATTATGAAAAGCAATCGTGCTGTACCTATTGTACCTGTATACATTCGTCATGTTTGTTCCTGCACTAAAACCCAATGAAAGATTGGGTAAAGGGTACAACATCTCTAAAAATTCTTCAATTCTTGGTTCATCACCCGGATTGACCGTATAATATGGATTATAACTTAATAATTTTTTTGTATACACCTGGGCCATGGAGTCATCGGGTCGGGATAAGGCATAATTGGCGGCAAACCGGTAAAAGTTCTCAAGGATAAGATAATTTTTTTTAAAAGATTTAATGACAGGTGTATTCAGTATTTCGGAACCGATTAAAGGCAGATTATAGGAAAGTGTATCTTCAAATTGCATGACCTTTTTAACAAAAGAATTAAACTGATCTTCCGGTTGATTCCGATATTGATTCATCAGGCTGTCAAGACCATTCCTGAATATCACATACCGGCTTTGAGAGGAAACACGGTGACTTGATATTAAAGTTGTTGTAATCAGGGTTATTAAGATTATATACCGAAGCCATTGATCCATTTCCTCTCAATTTAATTTTTCAAGAGTAGTTACAATCAAATCCATATCAACGGGTCTTCGATAGATGACATTACCACAGGAAAATATTATAAACTGGCCCTCATCTTCAAATACCATGCCGCCTGTCTTACAACCGGCATTTGTAAACAAATTCAATCCTTCCGAGAAATCGTTATTTATCGCATTATACCATATATCAACTGATCCTATAGTGGATACAGCAAGCCAGGATTTATTAAGAGCCATTTCAAGTACAGGCTGATTTTCATAAATCCTATAAACTCTTACAGGGTCGGCCGTTATTTCATTATTCTCAAAATCATATTCAAGGAAATATATCCTGCCATCGGAACATCCGACTATGAATGTATCGTTCTCTTTATCAAATACCATATCAGTTGATCGTGCAGGTAAATTCAAACTTTTATAACTCACAATGTCAGGAATTTTCCCCTGACCAACAGGTGAAAGGTCCCAATGCCAGAATCCTCCATTTTCGTCCAGCGCAAACAAATCATCATTCACCCTTTCAAAGTAAATAACGTTCCCTTTATCAGGTATAACATATTCGTTTAATGATGTACTATTATTGAGTTCAATGATCCTTGAACTTGACCGTATCTTTCCAACAGCAAGAATATTTTTATCAAGAAAATTCAATGATAAGACAGAGTTACCATCGTTCTCGTAGTTTAATAATTTTATGGTGTTTTCATCATTGATCATAATTCTTCCGGCTGAGGCCGCGTAAGCCAGTTTTTGATCATGTATAGAAAAACCTGTCAGGTAGATATCGTTGTTCTTAATCCCTGTATTGGAAATATCAAAAAATACAGGAGAAGATAAATTCAGCCAAGTAGCAAATTCATTATAATCCAGGACCAACTGGTCAATAGGAATAGAAAGCTGTTTGCCAGAAAAATGAGTTGATACATAGGTATCTATTAATGCTTCGTATATATATCTATGCTTATCATATATAAGCCTATCGGATTTTTCGTTAAACGCAGGTGAAATTTTCAAAGAGTTGTCAATAAACAAATATCCGGCATAGTTATTTTGAAAATTCTGCAATATCTGAAAGCGTGTTGAATCGGAAGATTGACTATTTTCCAATTCCGGCAATAAAACCTGATTGTATACCGAATCGATCCATCCGGCCTCTTCCTGATTATTCAATGCTGATGTAACCAGATAATACGAACTCAACGCATCTTCTTTTTTCTTTTCCAGCCTTTCTTCGGTGAGAGATCCTTTGGCAAGGCTTTCGGAACGGGAAAATAATTGCCTTGCGAATGTTTCTTTGTTTAATATCTGGGTTTGAATAGTTGCTTTTTTTTCCTTGAATGCCAGCTCATCAGCTGTTAACTTTCTTTGTCTTGCTTTTTCTTCAGCTTCAAGGGCATTATTTTTGGCGGCTGATTCTGCTCTTCTGGCTTCAAGAGCAATATTCCTGGCCTCAATGGCTGCATTTCTTTGCCGGTTGGCCAGGATCAGGGCTTCTTCAGCCTGTTGTCTTCTGAACTCAGCCGAATCCCTGGCCATTTCCGCCATCAATGCCTGACGATCAGCATATTCACGGGCCTCTTCGGCCATAGCTCTTTCCCTGTTAGCCTGTTCCTTGGCCTTGAACATGAGAATTAATAAAACTGTGAAGATAATAACGGCTGAAACGGAAATAAAAAGAGTCCAGGCTTGTTGTGTCTGGAGTCTCTCCCGGTGTTCCCGTTCCTTTACGAATTTATCTTCCAGCGCCCGTTTTTCCATCTCATCCCGCCGGAAGTCTCGGTTGTCTTTTATAATGGGAGCCACCACATCATGGATCAGCTCAATATGCTCCTTGCCGCCTATCCAGAGTTTTTTGATCAGACGTTTTTCTTCCATCTTATTCAACTCATCCCTGAAGGAGAGATTTTTATCCACTCTGAAAGGGGTTCTATATCCGCTTTTCGTAATCAGATGATCCTCGATGAAGGACTGGGCCTGTGGTGAAAATTCTGATAATATCCGTGTGAAATGTTCTTTTAGTATTTGTTCATGCTTTAACTCCCTGGATAGATTAACCTTAAGGTTCTCTCCGGACCGATCTTTTTTATTACTATGAAGAATTTCAAATGTTTGGGTACATAAAAGACTTAATATGGCTGGCTCGATCTCCAGATCTTCTAGATTGATATCGTCGAGGCTGACCTGACCCTGATTCTCAACAAAAAAATTAAGGATCCTCTTTTCGTCCAATTCACTTAACACTCCGGGTCCTTTTATTACCTCATGAGCCTGCTGACCATTCATTGGATTAAGTAGATAATAGGCAAAATGTCCGAAACTGGAACTTTTCAGGTAATCGCTTAACTGAGCAAAATAATCATCACGGATGCTGATGATCAGTTTATAATTTCCTTGATCGAACTGATTATCCTTTCCATTCCCCCCCTTTCCCTGCTTTTTTTTGCTTTGGATATACATCAACTGTTTCAACTGGGCACTTAATTGACGCCAGAGATCCTGGTCCGGCTTCCCTGCAAAAATACTGTCGAACTGATCAAAAACGAGACAGGGAGTCCATTCCCTGCCTGGCTTATCCCGGATCAAGATATGTTCAAGGTAACCGTGTAAAGAATCCGGTTTCCAGGTTTCTGACAGGTCATCGATTGAATTTTGAAACGGTCCGCTTTCCATGTCCGATTCAGCTTCCACAGGGATCTGAATTTTCTTTTCTTTGTTATTAACACGCAGGAATAGTTCCAGGTCATGTTGATAATGACGATTGATCTGGTTAATCAATTCCTGGTGTATATCCCGGATCAAGCGCTCGATCCCCGAATTCAAATCAATACGGATTGCAATGGGCAGTACACGGTTTTTTCTTAATTCAGGAAAAATTCCAGCATACAGAAGTGATGTCTTCCCCAGACCAGACTTGCCGGTCAGCACAGAAAAGGAATTATTTAGAACAATACTGAGGAATTCCTTTATGTTATCGTCCCTCCCATAAAAATTATTCTTATTGTTCTCACGATATGATTCTAATCCTTTATATGGATTTTTCATCGTTATACTGGATTTATAAAAATCCTACTGGTTATTAGTCCCGACCTTTCTGAATATTTTAATTTAAAACAGGATGCACGTGCAACAACAAACGAATTTATATATAATTATTGGCATCTGAAATAATAGCCCTCAATATTTACGCAATACCCCGGCATAATAAATCCCAAACCAATATGAGAACCAGAAAAAAATGTATTTCAGCGGAGAATGATATCAAAAACGTTATTTTTTCCCGTACTGGAATTCTTTTTCAAAATCCCCTTCAAGAAATTCTTCACTGTCGATCAGCACGAATTTATATTCATCGATATGGTCGATGCCCACTTCCAGGTTATCTGTGTTGAAATCCATCACATGGCCACCAAAGGAGGCATCGTCCGATACAAAATGCAGATGATACCCTGCCACATTGATCTGGCCAATATAATCCGGACAGAAGAAACCCACCATGGTGCCTTCCACATCACTTTTTTCAAAAACAGGTCTGCCTGGCAATAACTCATCCAGACCGGTTTCATAAGGTTTTCCCTGTGGTGGTACCCCGCCACATTTCATATAATCGAAGGTACCGTGTATCCTGAAAGCATAAAACCTATTCAGGGAAGGAAGGTATTGATTAATACTTTCCCGCAATCCATCGTAGTTAGTCGTTTCATTGATCATGTAGGATTGATCCTTATTAAAGAATGTAGCATTGGTATAGCATATTTTTTCTTCATCAGAAGGTTCCTGAACAGTTCCGTCTTCAAGGATCTGGTATAATTTCCCATCTACCATAACAAGTTCACCATTAAGGCCATTATAGGATCCCAACGCTATATCGCCTTTTGACCGAAGGTCTTTGGCCGTAAGATTGCCATCGAAAACCAGGTTGACAAATGCATACCAGATGGAATAATGATAAAGCATATCCGACTTTTCTTCGGGCTGAATGGCCGGGATTGCCGGTCCTTCCATGGCAGGTCCTTTTCCTGTTTCCATATTACAAGCCGTAATAACTATGATGAATAACAAAGGGATTTTCTTCATAATTCAATGATTATGGGTTAAAAAACAATTTATATAAGATGAAAATAATTGATAATAAAGTGATAATCAATAATAAAGGAAATAGCTTCAGCCTTTCAATCGTCGTCCTGCTTCTGAAAGGGTAATTACATCATCCGGATGGATGGATCCATCGGGTAAAGGTCCCGTATTCAATAGTAAATTGGCGTCCACCTTATCGGCATGATCCAGCATACGCATTACATCGTCAGCATTAAGATGTTTTCCTTCAGCAGCCTTATTATAGCCCCAACTGTTACCGGGGATATCCTTGGGCTGTAATGTATCACAAATCTCTATAGGTTTGCCCTGGTTTTTCTCCCATGCCTGGTCACCGGCAGTTCCTCCATTGGGATGGGCCCTGGGATTTCTTTCTGGAGCCACAAAATCTTCGTCTCCGTTGGCACCCTGTTTAAAGGCAATAAGGGCCTGGGGTTGTAATTCCCGGATCATTTGGTAAGTTTTTTCTATAGGAAAAAGATCCGGTCTTGAATAATAACCCATTATGGGATCAAGCCAGATACCTGCAAGATTTGGATACCGGGTAAGGATCTCTTTCAGTTGACCATGAACGAAATCGATATATCGTTTAAAATCCTCCTCATTTTCATATTTGTATTCCGGTTGGGGTTCTTCATATGCCGGACGTGCCGCATCCCACTTTACTTCACCTTCCTGACTTGCTTTTCGCGAATAAAAGTATGGATGGCGCCAGTCCAATGCGTAGGAATAATACAAAAACAAACCAAGATTTTTTTTATCGCATGCCAAGGCAAGATCATGTATCAGATCACGGCCTGCAGGAGCATTTGGACTACTGAAGGAAGTGAGCTGTGTGTTGAATAAACAGAAACTGTCATGATGCCTGGACGTGATGTTAATATATTTCATGCCGGCCTCAATTGCCATATCCGTAATAAAACCGGGATCGAACTTCTCCGCCATGAACTGATCATGGAGCGCTGCATATTCACTGACTGGGATCTTTTCTCTTAACTGAACCCACTCCCCTTTCCCGAGCAGACTGTAAACTCCATAATGTATAAACAAGCCCCATTGTGCATCCTTGAACCATTTGAGAGTAGCCGACCTTGGATTTTCTGCATAGAGGTCAGAATAATCTTTTAAAAAACCGGGTATCTTACCGGAGTCCATCTTATTGTGTTCTCCGGAACAGGAAAAAAAAGGAATTGAAAGGGCTGCGGCTGTGGCGGTATTGATAAATTTCCTTCTTTTCATCAGTATCGACTATTTTTTTATTAAAAGTATAACGAATCATTTTTACTCTTCCGGCAGAAAAAGGAATGCTTTATTCTTTTATCCGTTTAAACATCATCAGTCGAAATTCCATAACCTGAGATCCGGGGATATCAGTGGCTTGCAGGGTCAATGTTCCTTTACCCTTTTTTAATTTTATTGTTCCCATTTTTAATGGTTTAAAGTCTTTGACATACGATTCCTGCCTTTCTACAAGGTCATGCTCCATTCCTATTAACGCAGGATCGTGAGGTTCTGTGATCTTACCCTCCAGTATACTTTCGCCAAGACTTAATTTAAAGGCAGAACCAATATCTTCTTCTGGGCATGTGTAATGGATTTCCACTTCAAATTTACCATCCGAAAGCACTTCCACATCCCAGGTGATCTTATCGTCCAGGCTGGTCCAGTTCAGGAAATAACTGCAGTTAGGATACCGGTTAGACCTTTTAATGTTTCCGTGTGCAATGCCGTCTCTTGCCGGCATTTGAGTAAAATCAAATTCAGGATCCCCAAGAGTAAAAGGACGTTTTCTTTCAGGTGGAAATCCTTTCAGCACCTCCTGTTCCCATTTGGATTTGACTACTGTGAGCCGTTCCAGGACCTGGGGTTCTTCATCAGCAATATCATGATACTGGCCCGGATCCGTTACCATATCAAATAACTGGCCCTCGTGGTCCAGCCTGTATCGCTGGCTCCGGACACTGGTCCTTTTATTCCAGTAACTGAAGATGTAGCGATCTTCCCATTGGGGATTTTTACCCAATAACAAAGGCTTAAGACTGAGTCCGTCCAGCGGTTTTTCGGTGGCATAGGGTATACCCGAAAGATCAGCCAGGGTTGGTAAAAGATCGATTGCTCCCGCTATCTGTTCTATTTTCTTTCCGGGTTCAAATTTTCCTTCCCATTTCATGAATGTGGGTGACCTTACTCCACCTTCATCGGTTGAACCTTTTCTGCCTTTCATCCCCCCATTCCAGCGCCATCCATTGGGTCCGTTATCGGAAAAGTAGATCACAATTGTATTTTCTGTCAAACCCAGTTCATCCACCTTGTCTAAAATTCTTCCTACATTCCAATCAATATTCTCACACATGGCCAGGGCGGCTTTCGTATGTTGAACATCTTCTTTTTCTGCATCCCGGTGTAATTGCTCCAGTTCATTATTCTCAAATTTTTCCCACCACCGGCCGGGTACCTGCATCGGGCTGTGGGGTGTATTATAGAGAAAGTATAGTAAAAAGGGGTTGTCTTTGTTTTTTTCCATGAACTGAAGACCATGTTCAGTCAGGTCATCGATTATATATCCTTCTCCATCAACTAACCAGCCATTATGTTCAAGCGTCGGACTGAAATAATTTCCCCAATGGCCTGAACAAAACCCATAAAAATCGTCCACGCCACGGGCATTTGGATGGTATGGCGGCTGCATCCCGTTATGCCATTTTCCGTAAGCACCAGTCTCGTATCCGGCATTTTGGAATATCCCGGTCAGGGTGGTTTCATCCAGGTCAAGCCTTTCGCCACCAGCTGATGTCGAATAAACTCCACTCCGTGGATGATAACGCCCGGTTAGGATCTCCGCCCGGGTGGGAGAACAGACCGGACTGACATAAAACCGTTCGAAAGTTACTCCGGATCTGGCCAGATTGTCAATATGGGGAGTGGAAAGGTTTTTATTTCCATTGATACTCAGGTCACCCCAGCCCTGATCGTCTGTAAGAAATATGATTATGTTTGGTCTTTCAGTTTCGGTATCCGGTTCAGACTCTGCACAGCCGATAGTAAGTAAAATAATACATGCCCCAAAGGCATTGAGTAATTGTTTCAAAAATCGATTCATATTTTCTTTTAATTATATATCTCTGTTCGTGTGATTATATTAAATATATACCTTCTTGTTTTCCTGGTCTTCAATCTTCTGTTCGCGACATTAATATTCACAAAATAATTGATGTATTCGTGGCCATCATTCCTTACTTTGTATCATTTCGATGATTTAACCCGGATTATTCATTAGAGTATAAATTCCTGATAATCAAATAGTTTCTAATGAGGGTCATTAGAGATTTTTATCTTTAATATTCACAATTTCAGGGCGTTACGTTTATATTTTATATTCTAATATCGGATTTGGTTTTAATACATTCATATATTTCATAAAAATTTTAATGTGTTCAGATTATCTACTTGATTCGGGTCGGCACTATTTCCAGGTTGGCTTCATGGTCTTTCTTGATGGCATCGATCTTTTCGATGATCTCAGGATGCTCCCCTGCTCTATTGTATTTTTCAGAGGGATCCACTTCCACATTGAACAACAAAGGTGGATCATGATCTTCAAACAACCTGTCAGGTCCATAAGGCCGTGTTACCGTTTTATAATGCGCTTTCCAGGCTCCTTTACGAATTGCATACAATTCCCTACCCTTATAATAGAAAACAGTATCTTTGGCTACAGAATCTTTTTTCGTGAGGAGGGGCATGATATCCACCCCATCCAAGATCCTGTCCTGCGGTATGTTACCATCAGCAAGGCCTACAAAAGTAGGAAAAAGGTCCAGCGTGGTAGCCACGGAAGTGCAAACCCAGCCAGGTTCGATCCCGGCCGGATATTTTGCTATAGCCGGTTCGCGCATGCCTCCCTCCCAGGTGGAACCCTTGCCCTCACGCAATAAACCTGAAGAACCTCCCCTTTCGTCCATCACCAGCCATGGACCATTATCGCTGGTAAAAAACACAAAAGTATTATCTTCCAGCCCATGTTGCCTGAGTGTTTCCATGATCTGACCCACGCTCCAGTCTATTTCCTGTACCACATCCCCGTACAATCCTCGTTTACTGGTATTTAAAAAATCTTCCGAAGCATACAAGGGAATATGTGGAAAAGTATAGGGCAAATAAAGAAAAAAAGGCGTCTCCAGGTTGTCTTCAATAAACTGTATGGCATGCTCTGTATATCGTTTGGTCAACAGGCTCTGATCAGGTTCCTCCTCGATGACTTCCGTGCCCAGTATCAATGGTGTGGGAGGAAAGTTTTTTGCTCCCTCTCCTTTATTCTGAGCGGGGCTCATATCGTTCGAGTATGGAATGCCAAAATAATAATCGAAACCGTGGTTCGGAGGCAGGTATTGGGGATCATGACCAAGGTGCCATTTACCAATGCAGGCTGTAGCGTATCCTTCTTCCTTTAAAGCCTCTGCTATGGTAACCTCTTCCTGGGGTAAGCCACCCTCTGTATTCGGGAAAAACACCATCCTTCCTCCACATATACCACTTCTGATGGGTAATCTTCCCGTTAACAGTCCGGCCCTGCTCGGGGTACAGATGGATGCAGCCACATAAAACTGGGTGAGTTTCACTCCTTCTCCGGCCATCTGATCGAGGTAGGGAGTTTTAATGGTCGGGTGGCCATATAATCCCAAATCCCCGTAACCCATGTCATCGGCAAAAAGAAGCACAATATTTGGCCTTCCAGTTTCCTTTTTATCTGTATTACAGGCTGAATAAACGAAAATCAAAAAAACCGTTATAACCACAATTCGAAATTTTCCCATATTGATGTGTTTTTGGAATGCTTGAAAAAAGTTTTAAAAAATGATATGTTGACAATATTACGGATTAATTTATTTCTGCATAAAAAATAAAATGATTTCTGATATTCTTTTCACCATTCAAAACTTATTTTCATTTTATTTCCATAGGCACTTTTGCATCTTCCGGAATCCTTTCTCCCTGCCAGTAAGGCTCTCCATTTTTCAGTTCAATAAGCCGTACGGTATTACCGGGAGCAGGCTCGGCGATATCTTTGGGCAAAAATTTGGTTAGTTCCTTTATAACCGGCTCATAACCATCCTGCAAGGCCAGGTTAGTCCATTCATGCGGATCATTTTTAATATTATATAATTCCTGTGAACCATCGGCATATTGAATAAAACGCCATTGTTCTGTGATCACCACATTATTCCCCGGACCATGTGAACAGATAGCCGGCCAGGAACGCTTTTGTTTTACATCTTCAAGAATGGGCATCAAGGAATGGCCATCCAGATCATCCCGTTCCGGTAATCCGGCCAGATCGATCAGCGTCGGATACAGGTCAAGTACCTCGACCGCTTCATCACTGAGCGTTGCTTTTTGCGGTATTCCGGGTCCGGCAAAAATAAAGGGTACCCGAGTGGACTCATGCCACAGCGTGTTTTTCCCGGAAATCTCCTTGCTGCCCAGATGATACCCATGGTCCGACAGCAGCACCACCATGGTGTTGTCCTTCAATCCCTCTTCTTCCAGGATGTTCAGCAACCTGCCCACCAGCATATCCACAAAACTCACACTCGCCAGGTATCCTCTTACTTTGTTTTCCCATTCATGATGCATTTTCAGCCAGGCCAGCCGGGGCTCCGGCAGATCCCAGTGCAGATACCATGAGTAAAAGGGGGTATCCTCCCTGTCATCACCCCTGACCACAGGCAATAACATTTCATCTTCCGGATACAAATCATACCATTTCTGGGTCGCATAAAGCGGGACGTGGGGATGCCTGAATCCGACGGTCATTAAAAAAGGCTTATCCTCAGGCGGATTTTTTAGATGTTCGATAGCCCATTCCGCTATTTTCCAGTCATCCTGTTGTGAATCCTTTTCAGGGAACACTCCCCAATCCATCAACGGGTGTCCGGCCGCTTTGACAAAGGGTTTTTCGGGACGCGGATAAAATCCTCCCTTGAAACCCCAGGTACTGAATTCCACCCCGTCCTGCCGGCCTTCTTCCGGAGGATAGGCGTCATGATATACCTTTCCTGTCGTAAGTGTATGATAACCGTTTTTCTGAAAATACTGTGGCAGGGTAACCCAGTCTTTGTATTTCTCCAGACTGCGGAACCATGGACCTAAAGCGTACACTCCTGTGGTAGTGGGCCGTAAACCTGTGAGGATACTGACACGGGAAGGATTGCACAGGGGTGATTGTATATGGGCATTGGTAAAAGCCACCCCTTCTGAGGCAAGACGATCCATATTCGGAGTTTTTACCTTGGGATGCCCATTCAGATAACCAACCCAATCATTCAGATCATCGATGGTAATTACCAGGATATTTGGTTTTACCTGCTGGGCCCGAACTGTCCAAACATTAATTATCAATAAACCGATGAGGATCACCGGGATAAATTTCAAATAGAATAACTTTTTCATTTCAATGTGTTTTAATAAAAAATCGAATGTATGCCTGGTTTAGAAAATCCGGATAAAACACCCTGCCACTGATCGTTCTTTCCTGTTCGCTACATTAAGGATTTTTTATCAGTTGTAAAAATTATTTTCCAATAATTATTTGGGGTGCGATCAGGAAAATATCGAGGATAACATCCAAACCGGGAGGAAAGGCTTAATATTATCTGCATGCCTGCTGATTCTTAAGGACAAATAGAGGGATTTGTTCAGTAGAAATTATATCCTGAATCAGGAACCCGTTTATAGAGTTTTTTTAATGACCTGAAAATTTTAGCATAACGAACCCTTTTATTAAGTACAAAAAAAGAGTTAATTTACACCCGCTGCGATTTTTTGAAGATAAACGGGTGATTTCCTGAAAATGTAATGTTTCCTGTTTTCTGAATCGAAAACCATGTGTTTCAGGTGTGATTCATAATGAAGCAACTCAGCCCCGGAGATAAACAATGAATTAACGATAAACAGTTATAATTTTTTTGAATATGAAAAATAAAGAGATTAACAGAAGGAAATTTTTAAAGGACTCTGCTAAAGCATCTGCGGTTACTTTCATACCATCAGCCGCCTGGGCCCGGAAAACGGCAGCCAACGATACAGTGGGAATAGGACTCATTGGGTGCAGGGGCAGAGGTTACAGGGTATTGGAGCATCATCTTGCATTTGATGACACCCGGTGTGTGGCTTTATGTGATGTAGACCAGAATGTGCTGAATGAAAGAGCTGTCGATGTTAAAAATGACTTCAATCAATCTCCGGAAAAGTATACGGATTACCGCAAAATGCTTGAAAATAAAGATATTGATGCGGTAATTATCGGCACCCCGGATCACTGGCATTGCCTGAATCTGGTACATTCGGTACAGGCAGGAAAAGATGTATATATTGAAAAACCCATGGCTAATACCATTGAGGAATGCAATATCATGGTGAAGGCAGGCAATTACTATGGACGCGTGGTTCAGGTCGGTCAGCAGCAGCGAAGCAATTCTGTTTTTATCGAGACCATGAAAATGATCAAATCAGGTGCAATCGGCTCATTGCGGAAGGTGAATATGTGGGCCAACTTCAACTACGGTCTCGGGGCTGACCCGGTGATGGATGGTCCTGTTCCGGAAGGGGTTGATTACGATATGTGGTTGGGCCCTGCTCCAAACCGTCCCTTTAACAGGAATCATTTTCATGGAAGCTGGAGACATTTCTGGCCCTATGGCGGCGGGATGTTTTCCGACTGGGGAGTCCATCTGATCGATATGGGCCTGTGGGCCAAAGATCAGGTTTCAGCTCCCGGCCAGGTAATGACCTTTGCTACCAACAACAGTTCCTTCGAAAAGAAACGGGATACCTTTGATACGATGAACGTTATTTATCCTGTCAAGGATTATGTGATCAATTATGATATGACGGCCGGGGTACAACAGGGACCTTATCCATTGATGTATGGAGCATCTTTCATCGGTGACAAGGCAACTATAAAATCGGACCGGGGAAAATTCGTAGTCATCCCCGAATGGGATAGTGAAAATGAAAAGTACATGGCCGAAGAAAAAGAAGTTAAAGTGCAAAACGATTCAAGCCGCGATCATGCGCGGAATTTTATTGATTGTGTTAAATCGCGTAACACACCTGTCTGTCCTCCCGAGGTAGGCAGGGCATGCGCCATCCATGTGCATGCAGCCAATATTTCGGCAAGGACCGGTGAACCTTTCCTTATATGGGATGATCAGAACAACAGATTCACCAACTCTGAAAGAGCGAACGCTTATATTATACCGGATTATCGTGCCCCTTGGACTTTGCCTGAAATTGGATAGATGGAAGATGGAGGGATGAGGAATGAAGATGGAGGATGGAGGGATGAAGATTGAGGATGGAGGGATGAAGATTGAGGATGGAGGATGGAGGATGGAGGAATGAAGAGGTGTGCAGTTGTTAAGTGGTTGAGTTGTATGTTATTCAGTTTGAGATGTGGAGTTAAATCAGGACTGCGCTTCCCGTCGCTGGCGGGACGTATCGCCTGTCCTGCTGAAAGCAAGGGAAGGACGTTCTGAGACCCATGTTTGATCGTATTGCCGTTCCAGCTGAAAGCAGGCAGAACGGATAACAGACATAAACAGGATATGTGAATCAGTAAAATTTAAATCAAAAAAATACACAAGATGATATCTCGCAGAAATTTTTTATCAAAAGTAACGATGGGCGGCGCTGCATTAGCCTCTGTACCATTATTTTCATGTGACATGGATCCGAAAGCACGATTGAAAGAAATAGGTTATATAAGCAATATCCTCAATAATGAGTTCGAAAAATATTACTGGAAGGATGTGCTGAAAAAATCGGTTGATCTTGGATTCAGCGAATACGAAGGGGGAATGAAAGGCGATTCTACTTCGGAATTTGTGAATTATTGCAGGGAAATCGGTCTCGACCTTATTGCGGGCGGTGTTGGAATGACGGAAGACATGGATAAAGTACATCAAAGTTTCGACCGGCTGAATGAAATGAATATGACCTATGCGGTTACCTACTGGCCCTGGCTGGTGGGTGCTCCTTTTTCTCTTGACGACTGCAAACGAAGTGCAGAATTGCTCAACAAAATCGGTGAACTGGCAAAGAAAAACGGATTGACGCTTTGCTGGCATAACCATGATAAAGAATTTACTGAAATGGAAGAGGGACTTCCTTTCGATTACCTGATGGAACATACCGACAAGGACCTGGTATTCTGTGAAATGGACATTTACTGGGTTGCGAAAGGCAATGCAGATCCAGTGCAAATATTAAAAAAATATAAAGGCCGGTATAAAATTTTACACGTAAAAGACATGGCTGATGACCCGGATAGATCAATCACCTGTCCGGGAAGCGGCATCATTGATTTCCCTTCCATATTCGAAGAAGCGAAAAAACAGGACATCAAACATTATATGGTGGAACGTGACCGGGTGGAAGACGGGTATGCCTGTCTGAAATCCAGTGGCGAACACCTCAGGAATCTCCGATTTTAAGTATTTCGGGAGATTTCGACATCTTCACAAAGGTATAATCGATCGATTTACCAGGTGATATCCACCTCTTCCCTGCAATGATGCAGGACCCACTTAACGGACCAATGGTTAAAAGTCGCAAATTTCCCGTCCTTATAGCGTCGATCCGAACCGGGCAATGCCTTGTTTTTATCCGGAAGTTCATATAAAACAGGGACGAGTGGTTTTGCTTTCTCTTTGATCAGTTCTGCTGAACGGGCTGCCTGAAGCACCAGCCAGGGTCTTTCATCCCTGGGATACTTACCCAGTACATCCCGTGCTTCCCGGTCACACCGGCCATATCCCGATGGAATGTTTATATTTTCAAAATCCAATGCATGTCCTGAATTAATTTCGTCATCAATGACTGGGATTTTTTATTCCAATATAATTGCATTCAGCCATTTTTCCGCCAGTTCCGGCCATAATTCGGCAGCTTTGGTACCCTTTCTCAATCCGTAACCATGTCCTCCTTTCGCAATTAAATGTACTTCTACAGGTATTTTGTGGTCGATCAGTGCCTGGCTCATCACAAGGCTGCTGTTGGCATGTTTATCATCAGCCGTAGCAAAAATGAACATAGCGGGAGTCTCACTGGTCACTTTTAATTCAGGAGTCAAGGTCCGCTCCGGTCCTTTATCGAGATAAGCCGCATAGATCAACACGGAAAAATCCGGCCGGGCTGAAAGTTGATCTGCCGGATCAACAAATTCATAGGTTCGATCATCAAACCTTGTGCTCGCTCTTGCGGCAAGGCTGCCTCCTGCCGAGAATCCAAGCACGCCAATTTTTCCAGGATCGATTTTCCATTGATCTGATCTGTTTCGCACAATGCGGATAGCCCGTTGAATATCCATTAATGCTCCTTCCTGTTTTTGAGGTACTCTGTATTGAAGCACAAAGGCAATAAATCCCATTTTATTCAACCACCGGGCCACTTCATAACCTTCTTTATCAATAGCTAAAATATGGTATCCTCCACCGGGACAAATGATCACAGCGGCACCATTGGGATTTTTTGTTTCGAAAACCTCCAGAACCGGATTGGTCACTTCATCTACACTGATAATATCCTTCCTTTCCGATATTACCGGATCGCCCTTTGATTTTTCTTCACCCGGCACCTCATCAGGCCATAATTCAATGATCTTCTGGTCGTTTTGGGCAAAACTTAAATCGATCGATATACTGAGTGATATTAAAAAAATAAAGTATTTCATAATTTAATAATATAAGAGTTTATTTGCGATGAATTGCAATTTTACTTAATCACCGGCAATATAAATTAATTTTCCAATTTCACTAATCTGAAATCGGTCATTTAAAATAACTTAATCATTCTGACACCCTCTTCCGGGCCACTGATAAAATCAATCATTCGGTTTTTCAGGATCCCTTTAATTGTCATATTACTATCCTGATCATACCAGTTCATCCGCCACGTATTCACCTTTAATAAGACCGATGATGTTTTCGGCAGCCCGCTTCTGAAGCTCAAATATTGAATTCTTAGAGTACCAGGCATAATGACCAGTAGAAACCACTGCCGGATGATCTGCAATCGGTTGTTGTCGTTCCGTTAACGGTTCATCCTCCCATACATCAATACCGGCGCTATGGATCCTTTCGTCATGTAAGGCCCGGATGAGGTCCGTTTCATTGATTACCGGTCCCCGAGCTGTATTGATGAGGATGGGTTTGTTTTTCATTAAATCAAAAGATTTTTTATTGATCAGATGAAAGGTTTCATCATTCAGCTCACAATGAATGGAAATTACCTGGCTTTCCCGGAATAACTGTTCAAGATCTGTTTTTATCGCTCCGGATTTTTCAAATTCCGAATCATCAATGTAGGGATCAACGGCAAGGACCTGCTTGAACAAAGGCTGGCAGTTTAATGCCAGGCGGCTTCCAATCCTGCCCAGACCGATAATTCCAAGTGTTTTATCATGAAATTCAAACATATCTGTGACGGGAGGTTTTCCAAAATGGCTGTTAATTTTCTCCTGGCCTTCCGGCAGGGCACGAAGACAAGCAAACATCAAAGCCATGGCATGTTCAGCAACGCATACCGTGGCATAACCCTGAACATTAGCTACTTTTATATTGCGTGATCTTGCTTCCTCCAGATTGATATTATCATATCCGATACCGTAACGGACAATCGCTTTAAGCTTTTCACATTGATCAAGAAAATGGGCATCAATCTCTGTTTGCCGGATCAGCAATCCAATTTTATCCCGGGCGAATTCAATTTTATCTTCTATTTCGCCATAATGATCCTGAAAAACTTCCAGCTCAAAACCATGGTCTTTAACATAACTCTCCTCGATTGCATACGAATCATATCCCGAATCAAGTACCCCTATAATCATAATAATTTAAATACAATTGTTTTGAATAATTACTAATTGAAAATAGATTATCGTTCATTGTTTTCAATTTATACTAATGTAAAAAATTCAATTTAACTCTGATGCATAAAAGTATTGTATCACACATGTATATTGATCAGTCAATGGATTCATTCATACTTCGGTTTCCACCAGTTATTGAATTCTTCCTTTAATTCGGACGTTAAACCGGGATGCCGCCCGATAAGATTATTTTTTTCATAGGGATCCTTCAGGATATTATACAATTCAGCGGTACTGTCTGGCAGGGTCCGGTTACTGGGAAGGATCAGTTTCCATTCGTCCCCGATCGTTATCCGGTATTTAAGACTTAATGTTGGATTTTTCATACTTTCGATATCATGAAAAAACACTTCGCTGAATACCTGATTTCTTTCTCTGAGTTCTTCCCGGTGCAAAAGACTCATGCCTTCCACTTCTTCAGACTTTTTCAGTTGAAGTACATCGAGGACTGTGGGAACCAAGTCGATACTGCTAACCAGGGTAAGTGTATCCATTAACGGTTTAATATGGCCGAGCCATTTCACCATAACCGGTGTCCGGATACCCATGTCATAAGGGGCCCTTTTCGAACCTTCCATGTAACGGTTTGGCCTGTCCGGATCCTGCACCCATCCATTATCACATATATACATGATCATTGTGTTTTTATCAAGGCCGTTTGCATCAAGATAATTCAATAACTGTCCGACTGTAACATCAAACCACTCGCAATTGGCCCGGTATCGGGCTACAGGTTCCGATGTGGTTGTTTTCAAATATTTCTGAAAAAGGCTGTCAGGAGGATTATGTGGCGTGTGAGGCAAGAATGGGGCATACCAGAGAAAGAACGGGCTGTCCTGTCTACCTGCCAGTTCAATAAAATTATAAATGGTATCCATGCCTTGTCTTCCGATTTCAAGTCCGTAATCGCCATGTCTTCCCCATTTTTCAGGGTTTCCATGAGTCATACCATGATCGAATCCTCCATCCTTATAACTACCCAGCCACCATTTTCCCGCCTGAAAGGAAATATATCCATGTTCAGATAAAATATCAGTTAGCTTAGGCTTATTCTGAAACTTATGAATCAATGTGTCAAAGTGAGTCATTCTATCCATGTACCATTCCCGGCTGTAACGCTTGTTGCCTGATTCAAATACCGGATCATTTCCGGTTATGCCATGCTGGTGAGGATATAACCCGGTTATTATGGACGCAAGGGAAGGACTGCATAAGGGGGCCGTTACGTATCCCCGGGTATAGGTTATTCCCTGTGAAGAAAGGCGGTCAATATGGGGCGTTTCAATATCCGGATGACCCATAAAACCATAATCCGTCCAGGCCTGGTCGTCAGAAATGATGAAAATTATATTGGGGTGAGTATTATTTTCTGTCTCCGGGCGGTTTTTGCATCCCATGATTATAAAAAGCACCGAAACCAACGGAATTATACGAGTACATGATGTTTTGCGGCAATAAGCTCCGATCCCTTGTATCTGGGTCAAAAATTGTGAAAGTTTGTTCATTTAGTCTGAATTATTGTTTTGTACTCAAAGTTCATTTTGCTATGTCATTTTCCATAGTCAGGATAAATATTTAATTCCCTCTCATTCATAAACAAACCATGCCGTGACAGTGGTATTGTTTCTGGCGATCAGTCTGACCCAGTGGGCACTGAATTTATCCGGGAATTCATGAACGACGGTTTCTCCTGCCGGAACCTCAATCGTCAGGTAATTATACCAGCCATTATGATCGAAATTAATCTGGACATCGAAAGTAGTCTCTTCTGAACTGGTTATTTCAAGTGTTTTATGATCATAGCCTGTCATCAGATAAGGCAGTGACGGTTCGCCGGCTATTACCTGAGTATTTTTCCAGACTCCGCCCTCACCTACCGGTTTGCCCATTTTCCAGATATCGTCGATCGCACCAAACCAGAGACCAGCCTCACCATTATTTGATTCAAAATAATGACCGTCTTCCCTGGCATCTGCACTGGTTCCACTGATCACCAGCAGTCCGCTCCAGGTACAGAAGTCGAGGATCCTTTTTTTATGGGTTGCAATGGGTCTTATCGCTGACAGGCCCGCTTCCCGCGGAAACTCATAAAAGGTGCCATGGACATTATACATATACCTTTCCGATTCTACTTCACGGATATCTCTTGGCCAACCTTGTTCAAAAGGCTGGTCATATTCCGGGCTGGTTTTCGGTAACCTGTAAGTGCCGGTATTATCTTTCACTATTACAGAAGCATCATCCAGGATAAAATGTTTCTCAAGTTTCAGGATATCAAGAACTTCCCGTTTCCTGTTTTCATCAGGCTGAGAAAACCGGAGATCCTGGTTAATCTCAAAGTACGCTTCTCCAGCCTCCGGAAGATTAATGAACTGAAGGTTTTTATTATGCTCTGCCGGCCTGATCAAACCTGACGATGCTGATTTTTCTTCTTCAATATTTGCCAGGGCGTCAAAAAGTTCATTCCCGCCTCCCGGATATAGATCCGGATTATTGAAATGAAAAAAGGCGGTAGCCCGGCAGGTTCTATTAACCGATAAACGGATCCAATGTGCAGAAAATTCATCCGGTAAGATAAAATTGGTGTATCCAGTGGCTGGTACCGTAATTTCCCTGTATTTTTCCCAGTTATTCGTTCCCTCGGGGTCGACCTCCAGGATAAACTTCACCGGTTGTGAAGCCTGGTGAGCCAAATGAAGGATTTTATTCCGAAATCCATTTACCAGGAAAGGTTCGGATGGCTTGTCAGCATTAACCCGGTCATCGACCCAGACGCCTCCCCATCCGTTGGGTGGCCCCCATTCCTTCAGATCTTCCCATTGGCCAAACCACAAATTGGATTGAGCTCTCCCGGCATAGGGATTCCCCATCAATGAAGTTTCGTCTGTAGCCAGGACAATTCTCCCGTTCCAGGCTGTAAAATCGGGGATATATCTTAAATGATTACATACGGGTACAATACCCGCTGTATTTTCTCTGCTGAATGATGGAGGAAAATCATAGAACATGCCGTGCATATCCATGAGCCATTTACCACCGGTCACTTCGCGGATCCTGGGCCACTCGGTGTACCACCCTCCCCAATGATCATAAGTATGCGTAGATTTAGGAAGCCTGTAGGTATACCATTTACCTTGATCCAGCACATTCAACAAAACCGACCTGCGGTCCCACCCGATGCTCCATACAGGATCATCAGGATTTTCTGCACCATATATACCACCCGGACCGGTCACATCGGTAAACTGCTTCCGTTCCACGATTCTCCATTCTTCCCCGTCCCATTCGGCTAACGTCCCCATATCATCTTCATCCCGGGGAGGTCCGCCGGCTTTCAACAGGCCATTCTCGATATCAAATACTTTATGCTCTCCGTTGTTGGTTATAATATAACGCCCCTGCCCGGTATAAGCCCCTTTTCCATGCCATCCGGGAACCGGTTTACGGAAAAGCAGATTTACTTCAAGTGTATTGACATTGGCCTCATATATTGCTCCTTCCATATCGAAGTAATAGACCCGGTTCGCCGGTTCCTCCAGATGTCGTGATGTAGCGGTCAGCCTTCCCGGCATCCTGGAATAAGGGATCGTTCTGATATTTTCCGTCGTATCGATCAGGTAAGGACCGATAAGCAACTGATTCGTTTCGCGATGTATAAACCGGTTGGCAGGAGTTCCTCCGATGCTTTCCGGGTGTATGGTCAGATTTAGATCCCGGTCGATGGAATAAAGCTTATCGGAACTTCCCCGGGGACAATGAGGCGAGTAGGTGATCATCCATAATTTATCCGACCAGGGTACCACGGCCCCGATACCGGTTTCGTGTCCCGATCCCCCACAGATTGTGGTATCCCTCACACCAAAAACGGCCAGATGGGGATATACACCACTGATCTGAAGTTTTTCTTTTTTATTTAGTTCTTCCGGTGGTCGACAACCAAAAGTCAGTGGAATAAGAATAATTACTGATAAAAAAATATGTTTATTCATATAAGGAATGTTAAATATTTCAAATATTTATATAAAATCAATGATCACTATTTTTTCTTATTCCGATATTTTAATTTATGTTTATTGATTTTATATGAAAAATTTTTAACTAAATCATCATGATTATCATACCACGGACCATTATTGAAAAAATAGTTAGAATAATCAAAGCAGTATAAAATAAAAAAAAATACTTCATTTTACTTCCTGATCAAAACATCAAAATCTTCAAATAAGCCATATTCGATCAAACTGTATTCATTTCCCGGAGGCTGTGACTGAGGGGCTGTATTCCAACTCCATGGAGTAGCTATCCCTTCCGGGGGATCATAATAATGAGGACCCAGGAGATTCCTGGGCGATCCGTATACGATCACTTCGACTTTGTTTTTGCCGGGCTGAATATGATTACTGATATCCAGTTCATAAGGTCTCCATCCTATTATTCCTGCTTCCTGGTCATTTACTTCAACGGAAGCCACCGTTCCGGTCCAGTTTTTTATACTTATCTTCACCCCTAAGGCAGAATCAATGGTCAGATTTTTTTCATAGATCAAGGCATCCGGATAAAAGGCCAACCCCTGATCAGTCCATGAACCTAAGCGGTAATCTTCATTATTGATGACTTTAAAACCTTTACCCACAGGTTCCAGGTCAAAGTCACCCAGTACAAAAAGGCGCTCAAGTTCTGCATGAATATGCATAGGCTCCAGCACCAGACTAATCTCATTTATTCCCGGTTGCAGTTGTTCCGGCTCCACATCATATACATCTACGGAGTGATCAAAATAGAAGGCCTCCGGATCCACCGTCAAGGGTCGGCCATTGAGCCATACCTCATACAGCCTGCCGAATTCAATACCGATCTGCATGGGTTTCATCGAATACTCTTCATCCACGAGGAATGGAAATACGGCCTTAAAACCTGAATTTTCGGAAAAATGATTCGTGTCGATAAGTTGTGTCTTATACTGTACGGTAAAATTCCAGGGATTGTGATCGATATCCGATTTCCCGAATCCATGCAACCTGAAAATGGAATCGGTAGCATGCAGGTAGTTGATATCGCTCAGCGTTTTCCCTTTCACCTCCACGTCACAATAATCCAGGACGAGCACATTGGGCTCTTTTCTGCGCACCGATATGTTTTCATTTTCCAGGGGCTGAAAATTACGTGGCATTTGAGGAGCGACTTCCGCTTTGATTTCTTCATCGTGTACGAATAAAACTTTACTGTTCCCGGGAGGCAGAGTAAACCGTATGGTTCTTTTCCTGCCGTTTTTTTCTGATAACAATTCATAAAATTCACCATCCCGGGTATCCAGCCAGAGCACTGTTTTCCCGGGAATTTCAAAATCAACCGGCACCTCCTCCTTTTCATCAAAATTGGTCCAGAAGATCAGCTGGCCGTCTTTCAATTTCCTTCGCTGGTGAAACAGGCTTTTATGGGTCTGATGTACTTTGAAGTCTTTATTCTGAAAATGTCCGATCCAGTCCGAATATTGATCATCGATCCTTATCCATTGATCCTCATATTGCTCGATCAACCGGGTCAGTTCACCGGAAGCCGTTCCATCGATATATTCAGGCACAGTTTCATAAAAATAAATATCCTGTCCTGCTTCCAGATACTGCCTGACCAGTTCAAATGTTTCGAGGTTCAGGTTTTCCACATGAGGCCCCAAAATGATCTCATCATATTGCCGTTGACCTATCCGCCACTTCGAATCGGCAATCCTGGCAAAATCCTTCATCACCAGTTCACTGGCAAGGTCATATTCAATTTTATACTCCTCCAGCTTTTCTACAAAATCCTTAAAGTCCTCCCCGTATTGCCGGGTAATTCCGGCAGCGCCCAGGTGGCTTCTGCTTTGTTCGGGGGTAAAATACATCCATGTGGTTGTAGTGGGTTCTACCACCAGTATTTTGTTTATATTATTTCCAGCTGAAAGCGCCACCGACAGCCTGGCATGATGACTGGCAAGATGATGGTAATGAGGCCACCAGGAAGCATGCCATGAAATGGATTGCGGAAAATCTCGTTTCCTCGATCCCTTAGTGGTCATGTAGGCCAGATGCTGGTTCATGAGGTTCACTCCTGCAGCATATTCCCAGTCACCGAGTCGTTTCATGGCTTCGAAATCCAGGTCCCAACCCGATGCACCATAGGTTTCGGAAAGGGTTCGTTCACGACCGAACTGGTTGGCGATACTCAGCAGTTCCCGGGCAGCGAAAATATTGCCAAACTGATCCGGTCTTCCTTCCACATCATTGAAAAGCATGTCGATACCGGGAGTCTGATGGTAAGCATAGAGGATCATATTGTCTCCTGCATAACGGGGGTTAGGCCAGGCATGTTCCCAATAATGTCCCGTCCAGTGGAGGTTATTTTTTTCGGTATAGGCATTCCAGGGCTTGCTCCACCGTTCCACGAAAAGCTCAATGAGCAACTGGTAATAATCATGTCTGACTTTTTTATAGTTTCCCTCATTCAGGAAAAGTGAAGGAAGATTTTCCTGTAACCGGTAGCCCCATTTATTTTCAAAATCCTCAAATAAGGTGGGTGTCCAGCGGATATCCTGCCTGGTCGGAGGCTGAATATGGGGTTCATCGGTGAAAATACCCGGGATCTGATCTCCGAAAAGCCGCCTGAAATTCTTTTCATAACCCGGCATGGTAATTTCAATGAACTTTTCAGTCACCCCGGGAATCAAAAGATCCGGATAAGGATAACCGCCAAGCCGGTCACGGGATTCTCCATAGATCTTTCTGAAAAGATAAAATTCGCCCTTTTTATCAAGAAAATTGCCGGCTTCATAAGTTATATTCACAAATCCACTTTCTTTCCTGGTGAGAATGATGAAGGATTCCGCCGTATCCTTATCCGATATCCGTTTCTTTTCAGTCAGACGCAGGCCCTGACCCTGATTATAAGATTCGGGCATCTGTCGTTGAACATGTCCTCCCGCATAGCCGCTGGGAAAACAATTCTCATCATAAAGCCATACCTTCATACCCAGCTCATCCGCTTTATCTAATGCATATTCGTTAAGTTCAAACCAGTTTTCCGATAAATATTCTGTGATCAGTCCGGGCCTTGTGTGGATGATTACGCTTTGTATACGCTGGCTATGAAATTCTTCCAGCTGATCATCTATCTTTTCCCGGGTTACTTCGTCATTCCAGACCCAGAAAGGGATTGTGCTGTATTCAGCCGGAGGATCTTTAAAGAGCCGGCTGAGGGTATTGAAATCGTTGATCTTTGCATGATAGGTGATTTCTTTTTGATCGATCCTTTTGCACTGGATCGTACATAAAGCGATCAATAATAAAAACAGGCTGATTTTCTTCATGTAAAGCAGGTTTGTAAACGATTTTTTAAAAATATAAAAATTATATGAGGGTTGTAATAAATTCCAATGAAACCGCATCGCCGGGAATCCAGATACAGTTTAAAATTCCGCCGAACGGATAATATAGGGTTTCGGCCTCAGCACTTCCACCTGAATATCCTTAAATACCTCATACGCAGTAGTGATTCCACTCAGGGGATGAATGATCCGGTCAGCAGAATCGGATGCCAGGCTCATTCCGATCAACTCTGGTTTGGATCTATTTCCAAGAGTGGTTTTGACCCGGCCTTGATATACCAGTGCAGGCTGACCGTTACCGAATTCATCTGCCGTCATTTTTACCGGGTCCGATTCTTTATAGATTTCATTATAATCACCCGAAAGGTTCATTTCGATCCAGTACCGGTAGACCGAACCCGGCGGCACCCGGACACGTAATGCAAATTCTTCTTCACGGGGAGTGGCTCCCGTAACCGCGTCGGTATCGAGAAATCCATCAGTGGACCTTTTCTCTCCAAGTTTTCCTGTATTATTCAGATGAAACCAGTATGGAAGAGCGACTGGTACCTCCGGCTTCCCTTCCCAGTCACCCTGATAGGCTCTCCGGGTCACATAAACATTCTCAAGATCACCATTATGGTTCTCCAGCCAGATAGCAAAAGTAGGTGGTTCGCCATAGGCGGAAACCTGAATCAGGTCTTTATTCATATGGATTCTGAATTCAAGAGCAGTTTTATTCCATATACTGATATAGGCAAAAGCTGTCCACAGGATCAGGATCAGCAGGATCCCTGAAAAGATCCATTTCCAGATGGGATTCAGTTTTTTAATCATGGCGTTAATTCCCCTAAACCACTTCCGGTAATTTAAATCCATCCCGGTAGTTTCCCTCTGCTATTTCATTAGCTTCCGTATGGTTACTGACCATTTCGGACTCCGGATCAATTAAAAGTTGTTGGTTTCCAAGCCGGTGCGACATGTTCGCCAGATGAAGCATTGAGGAACTCAAATGACCATGAACAATATGGGCATTGGGTACCCCCCGTGATCTTACACAATCAAGATAGTTCAACAGGTTATCCTTCAGTGGAAATCTGCCATACATCTGATCGATTATCTCACCATCATTGGAGACAATCTGCCATCCGCCTCCCATGCGACCCAGGATCATCATGGCTTCGGTACCCTGGATGATCACCTTGGTACTGTTATTCAGCCATTCCGGAAACTGATCACTATACCTGATCCCGGGCGAAGTTTTATCCATATACTGACAGAATTCTCCTGCCTGAAAATTCAGGGTATAGTCATCAAATTCATACACTACATTCAGCACATCAGGGATCTCACGCCGGTCATCCACTGATTTCCTGCCACCTATGCTGGTCACCGACTTCGGCAAACCCGGATTACCCAGCACAAACCGGGCCAGATCCATTTGATGAATGCCATCCTCCATGCACATCCCGGCACTGTAGCTCCAGTAATAATGCCATGACTTATTCCTTGACACACTGTAAGGCACTTTAGGTGCCGGACCAAGCCACATATCCCAGTCGATAAAATCCGGACTCGACTGCTCCGGTTTTTCGTTCAGCGGGACCGGTCCCTTCAGAAATCCGTTGACGGACACATTCATTAATTTTCCAAGCTTACCCATTCGGATATAATCGGCAGCTTTCCGGTTATATTCCGCATTACGGTTTTGCAAACCGCATTGCAACACCCGGTTATACTTCATGGCTGCGGCAGCCAGTTTCTGTCCTTCTGTAATATTATGGGTCACGCATTTTTCAAGGTATACATCTTTGCCGGCCTGCATGGCCCAGAGTGATGCCAGTGTATGCCAGTGAGTGGGTGTAGCGATGATCACGGCATCCACTTCTTTATCGTCATACACTTTTCTCATGTCCCTTATCCGTTGTGGTTCATATCCCTGTATTTTGCCCAATTCTGAAATAGCGCGTCCGCCACGTGTATCATCCACATCGCAGATATATTTGAATTCGGCATTGGCTTTCAGATTACCCACCTCAAGAGCGAGATTTGTACCCCATCCCCCTGCTCCTATCAAAGCCAAGGTGATCTTGTCATTGGGTCCTTTCATTGAATTGCCGGGTGATAACTGATGAGATTTATACCAGGGTTCCTGGAACGTGCTGTGTGTATTATCCGGCCGGGAATTATCTGGCTGGTTTTTATTACAGGATATAAAATTTATTCCGGCTGCTCCCAGCAATGAAGTGGTTAGAAATTTTCTTCTTTTCATTGGCTAAAAATCTGAATTAACGATTATGAAAATTAATTGACGAAAGCCCTGAATGGAGGACTACTTATAATTGAAAAATGGATTATTGTTCATTCTTAAAAAATTAAAATCCTAAAATTCCTGACATCTTTCAATAATTTTGTTATTGTTTTTTCAAGCACCAAAGCAAAATCTTTCGTTTGAAGGGTCATTCTTCCCTGACATGAAAGGGAATATTGGCCACGGCTGCGTTATTATGCCCGTCGTGTACATAGACAAACAGTCTGAAATTCCCTCCTTTTTCATCAGGAGCTTCAAATTGCAATTCTTTTCCCTCCTGGCTTGTCCCGCGGAATTTTCCTTTCACGGGTTCCGGCTTGGTTTCGCCCTGACCGGCATACGCCCCGAATTTTTTATTTTCAGGCACTAATTCCCATTCCACGGTCAAATCATCATTGTCCGGATCACTGACTTGCACTTCCGCCCTGTGAACGCTGCCTGCTTCCAGATTGATATCGTCCAGGGCATTCAGGCCGTCGATCTGCAAGGCTTTAAGTTCCGGGCACCGGTTGGCAGGCCACTCACCTGTCCATCCATAATGCATTACCTCCACCGCTCCTTTTTCCGAACCATCATCATGGAACATATTATACCAGGTGTGGGTTCTCTCCTGCCGGTTGCTTGTCCAGAGAAATACATAGGAGCCCACACACCAGGGGTCTGACTGAATAACGCCTTCATATCTTTCTTTATAAACCTGTGCTTTTTCAGTGCTCGTTTGTTCGATCACTACGTTCCATTCCGTCCTGGGTACCTGCCAGTGACCACTGGGGCCCCATTCGGTAACGGCAAAAGGTTTATTCCAGTCATATTTCCGCAACCATTCGGGCACTTCCCAGATATCTGCATAGGAATTTATTCCCAGCAGATCGAGATCGGGGCATCGTTCCATCAGGTCTTGTAATTTTTCTTTCCTGCCGGTTCCGATCACCGTCATGGCCGTATGATTGGGATCTAACTCATGGATCATGACGGCTATATCGTTTACGGCATTCCACATTTTCAGATTATAGGTTTCCTGTCCAGGTACATGATCCAGTTCATTCCCTATGGCCCACATTAATACGGCCGGATGGTCTTTGAAGCGTTTCACTATTTCCTTCATCCGGTTATGTTGTTCCTTTACCGCTTGTTCATCATCATAATCGAACCCACTCCGTTCTGGTTTTACAGGTAATCCAAAGAGGACCGACAAGCCCAGCCGGTTTGCTTCATCCAGAACTTCTTTTACGTTATCATGATATCCTATTCTTGCCGAATTGCCCCCGTACTCAGCCACCTTGTCCATATATCGGGTACGTAACGTTCTGGCCCCTTTAATAAAATAGGACTCGCCATTAACCAGCAATTTAAACTCACCGTTTTCCTCGCTGATATCGACATGCAATGTTTCAACGCCTGTGGTTTGATTACTTTCCTTAGGGCCATTGCAACTAACCAGCAAAAGGAATAAGTAAAATAATGGATAATAAATATTTTTCATTGGTCAAAAGTGTTTTTATAAAAAATGTCTTATGATTTCTTAGTCAATTACCTTTTTCGGTTTAAATGTATTTAAAAAAGGCCAATATCCGGACCCGGTTCTGCATAAAACCTGAATTCAGTCCAACTGCTGCACAACTGACCGGTCAGGTTCAGGCTATCCATCTGATTGTTTCCGCTCAATTTAGCGTCTGATTTCAAAATTATATTTTCCTGCACCAACCCTGAAAATGATATGATCCCGTGTGCTTTGAATAAAGCTGAATTCCCCGGGCAATTCATCTGTTGGATTTCCTTGCTGCACCAGCAGGTTCGACCGTTCACTGATCTGAGGTCTTGGATTATTAGTTACGGGGAAATAGATCAATGCCGTAGTATTGGCGGGTATTTCCACATTCATAAAAAGATCATCACCCAGTTTCCACCAGTCGCTTCCGATACGTCCTCTGATCGATTGATAATGTCCCTTTGCATAGGTCAGGCCCTCGACTACAGCCGGCTTAATGACTATTTCACTGAAGGCCACAGACTGATCCGTCTGCTGGATTCCCAGTACCGATCTATAGAACCACTCACTCACAGAACCAAACATGGGATGATTTTTACTGTCATGCTTGGCAAAATCCCAGTTTTCCCATAAGGTGGTAGCCCCATTATCGATCATATATCCATATCCGGGATACTCCTTCTGATTCATCATGGTATAATTGATGTCGTTCAGGTTCTGTTCACTGAGGTATTCCAGCATCATTTTGGTAGCAAAAATACCGGTTGACAGGTGTCCGTCATACTTCAGGTAAATCTCATCTTTAAGGACCTCGAGTGCTTTTCTTTTCAGATCATCCGGTAACAGATCATAATATAATGCAAACACCTGGTCAGCCTGGGTATGCGTATAAACCTCGCCGGTTTTCTTATTAACAAATTTTTCAATAAAGGCTTCTTTAATATCCCCGGCAAGAGCAGTATACAGCTGAGTATCCGTTGATTTATCCAGTACACCGGCCATTTCGGACAAGATTTTCGCATGATGATAATAAAATGCTGTGCTGGAAACAGGCCTGGGGCGTTTGTCCACACTGTTATGGTCCCCGATACCATCCATGATGATGTGATCCGGGGTATGTTCCCTGTAAAAGTCAACCAGATCTTTCAAAGGTTGATATTGTTCCTCAAGGAGTTGGTGGTTACCGTAATATTTATAAAGCTGTTTCAATAGAAAGGGGTGGGCAAGCGTCCAGCCAACAGGACCGGTATTTTCGGTCAAGCCCCGTGCATTTATACCTATATCCGGGGCGCATTCCGGCATGCCACCGTTTGATCGCTGGTCCCTTTCGAAATCCCGGACAGTTTTGGCGTAAAAGTTGGACATGTCATAATTATAGATATAAGCTTCTCCCACGGTAACTATATCGCCTCCATAAGCAAATTTCTCTCTGGCCGGACAATCGGATTCGATGCTGAATACATTGCTCAGCATGGTCCATTCTGTGACTTCCTGGATCTTATTGAACAGAGGATTGGAACATTCAAAGGATGCATTGTCGGGAAGATCTGCATTCAGCCGGACACCTTCGATATCATTCAAGGAAGGTTTGTAAGGCAACCCGGTAATTTCCACGTATCTGAAACCATGGAAGGTAAATTTAGGTTCAAACACCTCAACACCTTCACCTTTGCAAAAATACCTGTCTTCCTGCCAGGCTGTGGCGGGAGCACCCGATCCTCCATCTATCCCGCCTTCCTTGATCTGCGTGGCCGCTGTGGTCCTGAAATCAAGTTTCCCGTCATCATACAGTAACTCGGCATACCGGAACCGGATCTCGGTACCTTCGGGAGCGGACACCTTAAACCGGATCACTCCGGCAAAATTCTGACCCATATCCATGACATACATTCCCTCTTCTGGGCTGTCCATTCCCACCGGGTATACGGTCCGGGTATGTTTGATAGCCGGGATAAACTGCCATTTCAGGTCACCGGCAGGTGCATCGGCTCGCCTGACCTCATTCCATTCACGATCATCATAACCTGTTGAATGCCAACCCGGTTTTTCCATCCTTGCATCATACCATTCACCCAGGTATACATTATTCTTTACGATGGGTCCTTTGGTGGTTTTCCAGGAGCGATCGGTGGTGATCAGATCATGAGTACCATCTTCGTATTCAATTTTCAACTGGGCTATCACCTTTGGCTGACCGATGGTTAAAATTTCGCGCAGATTCCACCTTCCGAATAATCGCATGGGTAAAGGATTATACCAGCCGTTGCCCAGCATTACACCTATGGCATTATTGCCCCGGTGCAGATAATTGGTTACATCATATACCTCATAATAAACCGTCTCCGCATATTGGGTCCATCCCGGATCGAGCCAATGGTCGCCGACCTTGTCACCGTTCAGGAACGCTTCATAATAACCCAGCCCTGAAATATACAAGCGGGCCTTATCGATTTTCCCGTTTAGATCGAAGCCTTTCCGGAACAGCGGTACCGGGATAAGGTCATAAAATTCCTCGGGTTCGTTAGGAGCTGGTCTGTTATCTGTGATCCAGATGCCCTTCCAATCCTTCGGATTTATCAAACCGGTTTCAAAACTTGCCGGATCACTGTATTCAGATGAAATATCATCCTCATTCCATGTTTTTACCTTCCAGTAATAACGGGTTGTGGATTCCAGTGAAATTCCTCCATATGGAATTTGAATGGTCTCTTTGCTGGTAACTTTTTCAGTATCCCATACATCACCATCATCCTGTTCAAGATTCTCCAGGGATGAGCTTACAATAATCCGGTAAGCAGACTGCTTGGCTCCCCGAGAGATATCACCTGTCTCCCATGAAAACCCCGGCAAAGGATTATCGATCCCAAGCGGATCAATATTATAATTGATTTTCAAGTTTTCAGGTGGATTAATTATACCATAAGAAGTAGATATAAATAATATTTTAATTAATGATAAGATAAAAAATTTATTCATAATTTAATTATTTTATTGTTTTATTTTCTCTTTATTCTGTTTTTAAATCGTATCGAAGAAACCTAATCCTGATCTTGTTCCATATCCACAATTGCCTTATAAAAAAACACATTCCAAAGAACAAAATCTTTTTGTTATCTTGTGATCAAGCAGGCTATTCACACTGTTCAGTGATCTGTTCAGTTCAGTATGGTAGAATAACATTAATATCTTCTTAAACACGATCACATTAAGGCGAATTGCATAAGATAAATTATAATAAGTATTGAATCATATATTGTGTCTTATCTTACTTATTTCCAACGTTTTATATTATGTGATTTAATTAAACAAATAAATTATATCACACCATTCCTTTCGTATTGGATTACCACCTGCCTGGATCCTGAATTTATATTATTTAAGTCAGTTATTTTCAATTTTTAACAAGTTTTTGAGTATTAATTGTTGGGATATTAATCAAAGGATAATATTTTTTCCAGACTTATATGTTTTAATAGTCAAATCTGGACGGATCAATCGGCTTACCTTCTTTCATCAACCAATGATCCTGCGCATCCAGAAAATGATAGTCGGTTATGAGTGAATAAATATGGGCATTATAGAATTCCATTTCAATTCTGATCACTTTCCCCCTAAGATCACTTATCTTTCCTTCTTTCCATTCCATTGACCAATCAAAAACATCATTATTCTTAAGAGGAATGCAATCTTCATATGTAAAACCTTCTACAGGTTTACTTTTTTCATCGGTTATCTGATACCTAACCATCCCAAAGGGTGCGGCTGCATTCAATAAAATTTCGTGTGACCACAGACCTAGGGGCTTAGTTTGAATACGAGCCCAGTGTCCAAGCGATTCCAGATACGTCCAACCATCCTTCCGCAACCGGTGCATTACTATGGCATTAGTTTCCATCCCCTTTTGTTGTTTAGCCCTTTCAAGTCCATGTGGTGCCCTTGAAGCACCACTGTAAATCCGGATCTCCCTATCATTATCTATAATTGAATACGGTCGCAACTGGGTACATCCATGGAGAGGATATGGATTCAATGGCAGAAGAGGTTCCCGCAAACCACGAATGAAATGAATTCCATCATAACTATAAACAAATTGGGCATCCATCGTTCCATAGAACTGATTGAAACTGTCCACAGGTTTACTTGATGAATTGTGAAATACCCATAATAAACCCACATACATATGTCCGTAAGGAATAACCGGCATGGCATAAAAACCAAGAGGTGCCTTATCCACCGCATCCATCTGCAACAAAAGTTCAGGCTCCGACCACCTTTGAAAATCCCCGGTAGTCTGAATAGCTACCCTTCGATCTCCCCATCCAGGTCTGACGATCATCGAATGATGTTTCAATTGATTATTATAAAAACAGAAATAAGGAGGTTCAGGCTGCCAACCAGGGCGTGACCAGAGATATTCCGGATGAAGATTCCAATGCATCCCATCCCTTGATACAAGAATTCTCCCTTCGTGGAAGGTACGGGGCTCACCTCCTGCTCTGGCGGCGGTATGCATTGGATGACCGGAATCGTTAAGTGCCCTTTTAAGCACTTCCATACCACTCAATTGAACAAACATTTTGAAAGGATAACCATCCTTGGCTACCGGATCCTGATAAAGCCCACCTGCGGCGGAATTATTCAATTGGTAAATCTGATGGTCTGCAATTCGGTCCCCCGATTGAGTTGAAACCTTTATTTCCGGATGAGGATCAGGTTCCCAAATAATTCCATCACTGCTCACTGCTGTCATCAATCTTACCGGACTCCAGCCAAGGTTATATAACACACGCCAGGCATTAACCTTGTTATCAAAAAAGACGTTGGGTTTTTCTGGGCCCTTTTCAGGAAGAGAATTATCTTCATAAATTGCTTCGGGTACAAATTCAGCTTTCCCCTGATTCAACATACAGTTGTCCCAGTAATCCAGTTTATAGAGATCGAAAAACAGCATTCGTTTCGTCTTTATTTCTTTCCCTGAATGTGTTGGCAGTTTGTTTGCTCTCGTGGGTGAAATCCCTGGAAATTCATTAAGTGCCGTTAACGTGGCCAAACCCGCAGTTTTAAAAAATCGTCTTCTTTTCATTTGTCAGATCTTTGAATGATTATAGTCAAAATTCAGAATACAGGCGGCCGGATGATGTGGTCTTTTAACGAGTAACGAGGCCGGTATTAAGTCTTTTTCAGCTACATACATGGATGCATCCATATCTCCGATACAAAGGTTTCCAATATCTTTAAATGATCTCTTCTGTTCATTACCGGATTTTCTAAAAAATACCTATCTTGAACACGATCAGGATACATGTAAAAAACAATAACAATATAATTAATGCGATCATCATTAAAAAATCCCTTATTCCAAAGTATGGATCCCGTCCTCATATTATATTTTTTCTTTTTATTATTTATAAACGCGGAAGCACCGGCGCAGGAAACGATAATTGTCAGACCACAAGAACTCAATGACGTACTTGTCAATCCCGGGATAGGATTCATGACCTTCCAGCGATTTAATGGTGATACCCTGAACACAGGTAAAGGCTGGACAGAAGGATATCCCCTGGAATATCAACCTTTCAATGGCGACCTCACCAATAAGGATTATCCACAGACTTCACTGGCCTATCTGCGGATCTACTGGAAATTCATTGAACCGGACAAAAAGGATTATAACTGGGCATTGATCGACCGGGCGCTTGACACGGCCCGGTCGAGGGGTCAGACTCTTTTATTAAGGATAACTCCATATGGAACAGGACCGGATAATGATGTACCCCAATGGTACCGTGAAATGGTAGGCGAGGAAGAAAATCTTCCCGAACCGAAATGGAGGACCGATCCTGAAGACCCACGATATGTTGAACATTTTGGTGGAATGATCAGGGCACTCGGCACCAGATACGATGGCCATCCGGATCTGGAAAGTGTGGATATGGCGCTCCTGGGTGCCTGGGGAGAAGGAGCGGGAAGTGATCTGCTCACAGAAAACACAAGAAAGGTCCTTGTGGACAGTTACCTTGAAGGATTCCGGAACACCTACCTCATCATGCTTCTTACCGATGAAAAAACCAATAAATATGGCCTCTCGAAAAGAAACGTGGGCTGGCGGGTGGATTGCATGGGAGATCTGGGTGGATTCAGTGAAACCTGGTCGCATATGTACGATTATTATCCACAGGCCATTATCGAATTCGGTATGCGGAATGCCTGGAAAGAGGCCCCGGTATCATTCGAAGTATGTTGGGTGATGCAGCACTGGAAGGATATGGGATGGGATATCGATTATATCATTGATCAATCGTTGAAATGGCATATCTCGTCTTTTAATGCCAAATCGTCGCCCGTCCCTGATGAGTGGTGGCCGCATGTAAACCGGTGGCTTAAAAAAATGGGATACAGATTTGTATTGCGGAAATTTACTTATCCGGCTGTGGTTAAGCGTGGGGGTTCGTTACCGGTTACCTCCTGGTGGGAAAATAAAGGCGTGGCGCCATGTTATCATTCTTTTCCATTGGCTCTGAGGTTGAAAAACCCCGGGGAATCATTCATTATATTAACACAGGCTGATATCACTACCTGGCTTCCTGGAGATAATCTTTATAATGATGAAATCCGTATTCCTGATCATGTACCTGCAGGAAGTTATGAACTACAAATCGGCATTCTTGATCGATCCGGCAAGATCCCCCATGTAAAGCTTGCCATAAAAGGAATGGAGACTGATGGATGGTATCCCCTGGGACAAATTATCGTTTTAAATGAATAAAATAATTTATTTTAACAAAGGGCCGGGTTTATCTACACCTTTCGGTATCTGGTTTTTCCGATCTCCCATTAAAGGGGTTCAGCCGTCTCGATGTAATAATTGATATCGATACCGTGGTGTTTCATGGAACGGGCTGTCCTCATGCAGCCTGAGATTTAATGCACTCCCTACCAGCCACCTGCCGATATCCAAAGATTGAATACTGTACTCACATTTTTGCGTTGATAGGGGAATGCCAGGTAAGGTTCGAGCACAAAATATCCGAACAGATTCAGCCTGAGAGCCACCCCGGAGCTTACTACGGGTATCCGGTCGTTGGCTTTTGTTGGATCCCACGATAAATCCAGGTTATCGGGGTCATCCCAGGCAATCCCGGCATCCGTGAATAATACCAGATCGGTAAATAAAAATCCGGATTTGATAAGGGTTAATCTTTCAGGCCCGGAAAATGGAAATCGTATCTCCGCATTGGCTACACCTATTTTACTGCCCACAAGTTGATTGATATTCAGGCAATCCTCATCCGGACAATTATTTCTCTGAAATGACCTGACCGTATATCCCCTCACAAAGAAGTTATTACCGATAAATAAGGGAAATAATATATCGTTATCCTCTCCGTAACGCCCAATAAACATTCCTCTCACCGCAAAACTCAACGGAGGGGCAAACCAGTATTTCCTGTAATCCCCTAAAAAGGACCATACATTTAGACTTTTAAAATACCGCTGGACTTCAAACCTGTACCGGTTACCCATAAGCGGAGAGGTTAGTCCCATTTTGGAATTATCCCCCACATAAGCAATATAGGCACTGCCAATATATCGTGGATCGGGAGTAGGTAATGAAAATTCATTCTCGGCAAACTTTACACCTCCCGGCGTATATAAATTGGCAATACTATCAAGGGAGTAGCTATATCTTGCCATGGACATACCCCCTTCCAGCCTGAGATTTACGGAGAAGGGATATTGTGTAAACAGGGTAAGCCTGTCTTCGAAGGTCCTCTGAACGATCTGGGTCAGGTTAAGTACAGCCGCACTGTCACCATCTTCTATATTTATCGTATCCCGTGTTAAAAATGATCCTTGTGTGCGGTAAGGAATATGGCTGAAAGAGGTTCCCCAGTTCAACCGTTGGTCCCTGTTTATATAACTTACCTGCCCTCCAATATCTTCAACCTGACCGGATACCCGTACCGTGCTATATAACATATGCTGTTTTAAAATATCACTGAATAATAAACTCACTCCACCGGCCAAAGCGGTGCCAAACTGACTGGCTCCAACACCGATCCCGGATGATCCCACAAATTCAAGTTTGAATCGCGGATCGAAGGGTTCTTTTGAAAAACGTTCAGGAGAAATAAGATGCAATTCATTCAGGTTCTGTGATATAATTGTCCCCAATGGTACCCGGTCGACAGGAGGCAGAATGGATGCACTCAAGTCCACATCATCCGGATCAACCTGATATTCCGGGAACTCGGATTCGTTGGCGTAATACAGGTGATACTTGCCGTCCTTATACAGGGTGTAGGCGATCTGGTTTTCATTTCCATTAACACTGAGTATCGGTGAGTATTCGGTAACACCAATTATCCCGGTATAATATTGAGTGCGTTTGTATACATTGCCCGTTTTGAATTCATATTCATACATATTTCTGAATCCGTCCGAATTTGAAAGGAAGAACACGGATTCACCATCCACAGAAAATTGGGGACTGATATTGTTTGCTCCTTCAAAAAATTCCAGGGTCGTGACCTCATCGGTATTCAGATCATAGACCGCAATGCGGTAATCTCCGTATTCGAACAGTTCTAGATCTGTTTCGGATGTACCTCTGTCCGTTGAAAATACGATACGATCACCATCGGGTCCGAAATCGGGTTGAATATCTGAATAGGCATCATCGGTAAGCCTTCTGACGGTATCTTTTTCCAGGTCATATAAATAAAGATCGCTGTAACCCTGTGACATTCCTGTCACCGCTATATACCGGCCTTCGGGAGACCATGTAGGATTCTGAAAAGCCTCAACCCCGGGCAGCGCAATGTTCCTTTCCGTATTAAAATTTTCCAGGTCGATGATGGATAAAGCATTTCTACCTCCCTTAAAGGTAGTGAGCACATATTTTTTACTGTCCGGCGAAAAACTGCCGGCCGATTCGAGGTAACTGTAATCATCGATATAAGATTTCCGGATGGCGCTGGTCAGGCGTTTTTCAATTTTTCCCGTCTCCAGATTGGCCAGGTATACGTCGATACTTATCACATTCCTGTCAGATATGAAAGTAATATATTTCCCGTCCGGGCTGATTACCGGTGAATGGATCAGGTTGCTTTTACCCGATACATCTATAAATTCTGTCCCCACCGTAGCAATGGTATCCTGCATAAAGGGTGTATAAGTCTCTTTCAAATCATTCGCCCACAAGTTGGAAACACTGTCCGGTTTAATACCAAAAAGTTCACTGAAAGCACTGTCCAAACCGTTTTTAACGGTTAGAATTTGAAGGGTTTTGATCATTTTATCCCCGTATTTGCCGGTAAGATAAGCCCATAGTGCATGACCGTACCTGTAAGGAAAATATTCTCTGGGGTTTTTCGAAAGATCCTCGACAGAAGGTATTTCATCCATGGCCACCCTGTCACGCATCCATATGGCAGTATGTGTATCGTGAGCTCCCAGGGTCATGTATTCAGGCAGCCCTTCAATCATCCACATGGGCATCCGGTTAAGTGTACGTATATTTATGCCACGATAACTTTTGGCCATCCGGTACTGAAATACGTGAACCATTTCGTGGCCCAGCACATGAGAGGTTTCTTTATTGGAAATGGTAACAGGCATGATCACCCTTGTCCTGAGTCCTTCCGTTGCACCCCCAAGGCCAACACTTATCCTTTGTTGCAATACTGTGGTCTGCTTAAAATCAGCATGATTGTTATAGATAATCATCGGGTTTTTTTCAATAATACTGTCCTGAAAAATATCCTGATGCCGCTTATACCATCGTTCACTCATTTGTGCCAGTTTATTCAGCTGGCGCTCATCTTCGAGGTAATTGTAAATATCAAAATGAGGGGTTTCATAGATCCGGAAATCCAGATCCTCATACTGGACCTTGTTTTTACCGAAATAATTCTGTGCAACTGATCGAATGGGCAGAACAAAAATTATACAGAATAGAGGGATTATTAGATTAGCTATAATTGGTTTCATAAGAAAATATATATTTTACATACCAAGGCTCTGTATAGAAAATATATATTTTCCTCAATAAAACCAAAATCAGAAAAGTAAATCGGGAAGGCTGTATGCGACTTAATTTAAGACATTTTTATCCGGTCAGGACAATGAATTATATCTTACACTCCCGGCTGATATTAAATCAAGCATAATGTTGAATAAAGGAGATTTTCCAGCAGGATAAAACTACAAACCAAAGCTTTTCTAAACTTACTTTTCACACTAAGCTCAATGAAGTGTCTAACATTTCGCGGAGCAGAGCATTCGGTTATTTCCCTACCTTCAACTCACCGGGAAAGACTACCCGGAATTTCAACAGGGATTTAATTCAAGGCTCTTTAGTCAGAATCAGGCCAGGGAGTGGACACAAGGATTCTCTGTCAACTTTCAACTACTACATCGATGCCCAGCAGTTCACCTAATTTGACCAACTGGTCACTGTAATCCCCATACACCCACACCAGGTGATTACCATAATCGGCCTGTTTTCGCATAAACTCATCGGCCGTACCGCTATCCTTCCCTACAATAAATGCCGAAACCGAACATCCTCTCAGGTCTTCATTATAACCATTCGAATCAACCAGTTTTCCTTTCAATACAAGAAGGCCGGTGGCAGTGGGATTCATCCGGGCCACGGTAACGGTTTTTACTTCATTGTTCACAAAATCGACTACCGCTTTGGTACCCCATCCTGCTTCAACAAACCGGCCCAGTTGATAAGGCAAAGGTTCTTTATCGTATCCATTCATTTTTATACCCGGGGCACTGTGATTGATCTCCATTTTGCCTTCCTCTCTGTAGAACATATTACCCAGATGGGATGATTTTTTTGACAACGACATCAGCAGATGCATGGATAATAATCCCCCCAGGTCTCCTTCGCAGGCGGAAGGGATGCCCAGATCTTTGAACATAGTATGTACCAGGCAGGGAGTTATTTTCCACTTTTGGGGTAACCGGCTGGAACAGAATTCAAAACATTCAATGGTAAAGGCGTTGCAATCATTTTTCTTCATCATCCGGATAACGGTATTATAAAACTCCATACTTCTTGCTACATATTTTTTATCCAGATAAGCATGTTCGGCATTATCATACATGATTTCTGCCATTTCCAATGCTTTTTTCCTTTCCTCAGGACTATCCCTGGTCATATCCATTTCCTTCGACAAATCATCATAGGACACAGTTACCAACTCCACCCCAAACTGATCTTTGAGCTTTTCAGGCTCATTTATTCCTGCGATGGAAGCCACTGAAGGCCAACCCCAGTTGGTTGGATAGAGAATCCGGGTCTGGCTGAACACTTTTCTTGCCCTTAAGAGCGCCATAAGTTCATTTCTTTCTTCAGCAGTATGAGGCACAAACACCTCCAAACCATTACTTCGACAGTAGGCAGTTATATCTACAGTCCGGCAGTTCAGCCCCCACGCAATGATCACTGGTTTTTTATAGCGAATGGCCACATCAAATGTGGCTTTGGAAGCACCACTCGGATCAATAAAAATCGCATCCGCTTCTTCCATCTCCCTGTCCAATTCACTTAAATCGGATTCTTTTAATTTAAAATCCTCAACAAAGAGCAACAAACGGGGGTCCAATAGTTCAACATTACGCATGTTGAGCTGGAACTCGTTTCTTTTTATTCTCTCAGAAAAGGAATTAAAAGTGTTCATTGCCCGTTTTTTTTCTTCATCCGAAGAAACCACATTAAAGCGACACGGACCTTCCCACTTGGCCGTATGATACATATTGGTCATCACGGGTTTTAAAACCAACCTGTTCAAATGAGGGCTTGGGATATCAATAACCGGGAAATTATTGAACCGGGAAGCCTCTGCAGCAGGCACATAAATTCCATTGACCAGCGATGAACCGGTTACGGCAACGCCTATGCTGTTTTTAATAAAATTTCTGCGATCCATGATAATAAGATTAAAAAGTTTACTATGTACCGTTTAATTAAATTTCTAAAAATTGCTAATTACAATTGGATCATTATCATTACTCAATTTCAGCCAATGCAGTCCCTCAACCGGTCGATCCATACCGGAATTTCTTCCCAGGGCCTGTCTTCTTCATATTCCAGGGCTAAATAACGATTGTACCCCTCATTTTTGAGTATTTTGATAATACGCTCCGGATCGGTGGTGATCGGTTTCCCTCCTTCCACCGTAGATTTTAAATGAACCTTTAACTGAACCACTACCGCATAGGGAGCCAGTTCGGCCATTTGCCTGTACCAGTCACCGGCAAAATTACCGGTATCCAGGTTTACGCCGAACCAGGGTGAATTGACTTCCTGTACAATTTTGATCACCTGTTTGGATGTAGTTGGGAAACCTCCATGGTTTTCAATGGCGAGTACAATACCTTTTTGGCTGGCATATTCCACACTTTCCTGCAGGGCGGAGATCACCCAGTCATAGGCGTCATTTTCCGTGTGTCCATCAGGTATCTCATACCCACCAAAAACCCTGATGGTCGGTGCGCCCAAAATGGCAGCTTTATCCACCCAGAATTTCACACTTTCTACTTCCTCCCTCCTTTTATTTCTATCGGCCGTAACAAAATTGTTCCCGATAGCGGTACCGCTGATATCCAGTCCCAGATGAAAGCATTTGTTTCTCAAGCCGAGCAGGTACGAATCCTCATTGGATTCAAAATAATAGGAAGTCAGTTCCGTTCCATCCAGCTTCAGGCTATCGCAATAATCGATGAATTCGTTCATGGTCAGATCGCCATTTCTGAAAAGCGAGTTGAAGGAATACGCGGCAAGACTGAGCTTGATCCGGGAATCGTTAAATCTTATCTTTTGCGGAGAGGATAACAACGGTCCGGGGCTTAGTGCTGTAAATCCTGCAGCCAATGCGCCCGACTTTAAAAAGTGCCTTCGATCAACAGATTGATTTTTCATAGTATAGTTCGTTAATGTTATTTTGGTTTGGGTATCGTATTGGTTCTTCTGGCCCATTCCTGCCACATTTCTGCCATTTCCCTGACCCTTTCGGGATATTGATCGGCCAGGTTGCTGGTTTCCGTACGATCCTCTTCCATATCGTATAAAGCCCATTGTTTCAAAGGGATCTCATCGACCTTTCTGAAGTGCCCTGCATCGGGATATGCCTTTGAAACCAGTTTCCATTTGCCCTGCCTGACAGCCCGGTTTCCTTCATGCTCGAAATACATAGCTTCCCTGTCAATTTCTTTATTTCCGGTAAAAACTCCCATCAGGCTTTTCCCTTCCATGGGAATTATTGTATTGCCTTTATATTGAGCAGGATATTCTGCCCCGGTTATATCCACAATGGTGGTCATGATATCGATTAAATGAGCAGGTTGATGACGGAGTTGCCCTTTGTCACCGATCTTTTCCGGCCAGTGAACGATCAAAGGAGTGGCTATCCCTCCTTCATGCACCCAGTGCTTGTATTTACGGAAAGGGGTATTGGATACATTGGCCCAGGTCGGACCATAGGCATGATAGGTTTGGTCCGAACCCGCCATCACTTTCGGGCTCATCACGATCACGGGAAATCCATCTCTTGTCTTTTTGGGAAAAATACTGGTTTGTAATTCATCCGGCCCCATGGGTTCATATGCCCGCAATTCGGTCAGTTCATCATATTCATTCTCAATATCGAACCAGTTTAATGTTTCGGCACAACCGCCATTATCCTGCAGAAAAAGGATCAAGGTGTTTTCCAGCAGGTTATTTTCTTCAAGTGTATTGACGATACTGGCAATACCCTTATCCATACGGGTGATCATCGCGGCATACACCTCCATATTGCGGACATGCCAGTTTTTATGTTGCATGGTATCCCATTCAGCAACCTGTTCAGACATTGGCCAGTTTTCATCGATCAAACCCATGGACTTCAATCTCTCCGTTCTCTTTTCCCGAATGGGGGCAAATCCGTTGTCATATTTACCTTCATGAAGAGCAATTTCATCTTCAGGGGCGTGCAGAGGCCAGTGTGGTGCCGTGTACGGCACGTACATAAAAAAAGGATCGTTCGCCGCTTCTTCCACATGCTCCTCGATATACATCACCGCATTATTGCTTATCGCATCGGTATAATAATATTTTTTCCCGGGCTGATATTCCGGATCATTAACCGGCGTGATAAAAGTATTGTCCCTGGTCAGGGTCCAGGGATCCCAGAAACTTCCCGCTCCGATTATGGTACCATAAAACTTATCGAAGCCACGTTGCCGGGGCCAGTTATATTTCAGGGAATCGATGTCTTTCAAATGATGGGAAACATGCCACTTACCGGACATATAAGTACGGTATCCGGCAGGTTTGAGTACTTCGGCAATAGTCATGCATTGATTACCTATTTCTCCCCGATAGCCCGGTTCACCTTCATCACCGGTCATAAAACCCATGCCGGTCTGGGCCGGATAAAGTCCGGTAAGCAGGGAAGCCCGGGTAGGGCAACAACGTGATGTATTATAAAACTGGGAAAAACGGAGCCCGTTTGCCGCCAGGTTATCCAGCGCAGGTGTCTCGATCTCACCGCCATAACATCCAATATCCGAATACCCCATATCATCGGACATGATGATAATGATGTTGGGTTTGGAGACAGGCTCCGCATCGTTTTGATTATCCTGACAGGCGAACAGGAAAATGAGGATAATAAAAAAAACAGAATATGATTTTTTCATACGATAAAAAAAAAGTTAAAAATCGGTCAGATACAGATTACCCCATCAAATTAGATATTATTCTTTATTTATATAAATATAAAACGGAGAAATCACTTCATCCTGATCCTGATACCAGGATTGAAGTACATATTCACCGTTTTGCAGAAAAATTTCGCTAAACTCAAGTTCAGTCACCGGCTTTTGACCAATAACCTTTGACCGGCCTGTCGGACCGATTTTCAATTCCACCCTCCCTGTATTAACCAGGGTATCCCTGAATGAAAGTTTAATATTGTAAAATCCTGTGTCATTGATTTTTAAAGGATAATATCCAAGATAATTTTTACTGAACCAGCCATGGGAATAGCTGGATATCAACTCATGTCTGGATAACCTCACGGGATTTTCAAAATCAGAACCAATAATAACGGGATGGATTCTTAAATTTTCTGAACGTATAATTTCATTATACCAATGATCCAGCTCGGATTTTAATTCCCGGACTATAACAGGGTTATCGAGTACCAGATCAAATTCCTCGTAGGGGTCGCTGCTTATATTAAATAATTTAAAGTCAGGATCGGTTATATCTCCGGAAGCGATAAGTTTAAAATCACCTTTTCTAATCATCATATCTTTATAAGGCTCAAGGTAGCTGCTTTCACGAATAAAAACCGGTCGTTCTGATTTTTCTTTTCCCTCTTTCAATAAATCAATTCCGTCGATGTTATCCGGCAATTCCAGGTCACATAACCCGGCTAATGTAGGTAGAATATCATAATGAGCGGCCGGAAAGGTAACTTTTCGTGGGTGCAGACCCTTATGGTTGAGAAAGGCCGGCACCCTGATTCCCCCTTCAAACAACTGACCTTTCTTACCTCTAAAATTTGCATTATATCTATACTGAGCCGGACCGTTATCTGAGAGATACATAATAATCGTATTCCGGGCAAGACCATGCTTTCGAAGCGCGTTCATGAGCCGTGAAAGATTATCATCCATATTGGTCATCATGCCATATACATACCTGGCCGCCTCATAGTCATTTAAGCGGTATGGATTCCCATTAGTCGAATCCATTGCCGGGTGAAAGGGAAGATCGCGGTACAACCCGAGATAATCTTCAGGAACCTGATAGGGATCATGTGGAATATTAAAAGACAGATATATAAAAAAAGGTTGGTTTCGGGTGTTTTCAATAAATTGTATGGTATGATCTGTCAACACATCGGTGATGTATCCCTCTGCCTGAAATATTTCCCTGTTTTTATACAAGGTCGTATTGAAATAGCAGCTTTTCCGTTCCTCAAGAGGCCGGGTCATGTCCCAGTAATTGTTTGAATGGTCGGCGATCTGCCCTATTGCTCCTCCTTTATGGATCAAGGAGAAATCGAAACCCTGGTCCGATGGCATGTACGGATAATGATCACCAATATGCCATTTGCCGAAAATCCCGGTTTTATAACCGGCCTTCTTAAAATATTCCGCCATGGTGATTTCTTGAGCAGCCATAATATAACCTCCATCGGTCACATGAAACACCCCTGTTTTTTCGGGATGTCTCCCGGTCATCAGGGCTGCTCTTGTAGGTGCACAACGGGGAGAAACGTAAAACTGGGTAAACTGAATGCCGGACAAAGCCAGGCTGTCGATAGTGGGTGTTTTAATCCTTGGATTACCCAGATAACCTACATCACCGTAGCCCTGGTCATCTGTTAAGATCACTATCACATTGGGTTTATCAGGCAAATCTGATCTTTTACATCCAAGGAAGATCAGCATTATACCAAGCATTATAAGAAACCTTTTGCTCACTTACTTATTCTTTCTTTAGTATGTGTCTTTCCAAAACCATTCCTGCCGGCCGGATATAATTGGTGAGTTCACCCTCATCACCCAATACCCTGCGCGCATTCTCAGCATATTGAATCAGTTTTTCAACGACTTCGGGATATTCTCCGGCCACATTATCAGTCTCGCCCATATCCTTATCAAGGTCATATAATTCAGCTCCTATTGTAAAACCTTCGTCCGTGTAATGTGCTTTAAACCGGTTTTTCAGCGGTAGATGCAATTTCCATTTCCCAGATCTGACGGCCTGAAGCTGATCGCGGTCATAATAAAAAAATGCCTGATACGGTGAGGATTTTTCTTCGCCCGACAGCAATGGCCAGAGGTTATGTCCATCGATCACCCTTTCATGAAAGGACCCCTCATATACCAGTTCATAATAGGTGGGAAACAGATCCATAGCAGAGGCCACAGCGTCAGTTGTGGTGCCACCGGGGATCTTTCCGGGCCACCAGGCAATGGCCGGCACACGCATGCCTCCTTCCCAGGTAGTACCTTTACCTCCCCGCAAAGGATCATTTACTCCTCCAAATCGTGACTCGCCTCCATTATCGGAAGTGAAAAAAACAAATGTATTACCTGAAAGACCGGTATCTCTAAGATAAGTAAGGATACGTCCGGTTGACCAGTCGATCTCTTCCACCGCATCACTGTAAATACCATGGTCAGAGCGCCCCCGGAACTTTTCACTGGCATGCAATGGCGCATGCGGCATGGTATGAGGGAGATAAATGAAGAATGGACGCTCTCTGTTTTCCTCAATAAATTTTAACACTTCCTCTGTGTAACGTTGGGTAAGTGTATTCTGATCGACCGGTTGCTCGATCACCTCCTCGTTTCTCATCAAAGGCACTCCGTATCTACCTTCCATGTCGTTGCTGTAAGGGATTCCAAAATAATAATCGAAACCCTGGCGTGTAGGTAAAAACTGCGGCTGATCTCCCACATGCCATTTTCCGATACAGGCGGTGGCATACTCTTTTTCCTTAAGGGCCTCAGCAAGCGTGATCTCGTGTGGATTCAAACCTTTTTGTGCACCCGGTAGAAGCACAGACCTGAATCCTTCCGGCCGTAATTCAGCCATATCGATACGCTGGGTATAACAGCCGGTCAACAAACTGGCCCTCGATGGCGTACATACGCTTGCTGTAACATAAAAACTGGTCAGTTTCATTCCTTCTTCCGCCATTTTATTGAGTTCAGGCGTACGGTTTTTAGACGAACCAAAAGGTTCGATATCTCCATAACCCAGATCATCACAGAAAAAGAGGATAAAATTCGGCATCGGTCTGTCCTTATATTCTTCATTCCTGCAGGCAGAGAACAAAAAGACCAGGAATAAGAGAAAGAGTTTTTTTATAAGGCTTTTTAATAAATAGTTCATATTCACAAATTTGATGGATACTGTCCAGTTCAGAAAAAATATGCTTTAAAATAAGAAAAAAATTCTTTCGTACACTTCAAGGCCCCGTTAAATCTCCTTAAAACGATCCGGGCTTCGGTTAAAACCAAAACGATTCAGGTTCTTGTTATAATAATTCAAGTTCTGGTAAATCATTCATCTTCATGATCCATAATATCGCCCAGAATACCGAGTAAAAAGTGGCAGCCTGAATTCTATATAGGTATCCTGAATTTTAATTTTTCAGGAACTTTTACTGAATCAATCCTGAAATTCAAACTCCAATTGCGATCTTCTTATTTTTATTTCGTTTATGATCCTGTTATCGATATTCACGATCCGGAAAATTACCTCAGCGTCCGGTTTTGTCGTTTCAAATTCCAGCACGCCAAAAGAACAGCGATCATTATAGCCGAAAATGGATTTGTCGATTACCCGGTGTGTATGCATATTGGTCAGTTTTGAACTCTCAAACTCATAAAGATCATACCCATCTGGCCGGATAATTTTCCAGGCTTCCGACCGGTGCCTGTCAGCAGAAATAAGGATAACCCCTTCTATTTTATTTTCTTCAATGAATGAAAAGATCATTTCACGTTCTTCCTGAAAACCTTCCCAGGTATCGGCAGCTCCGGGTCTTGTTCCGGCGGGAGTACTCTGTTGTCCCGGTTTGGTTCCGTAAGACCAGGGAACAGGTGATGCAATGATCTTAAAAGTAGCTTCCGATGCTTTCAGTTTTTCAAACAGCCATTCTTTCTGAAACTCACCCAGCATATCCGGTTTTTCTGCTTCAGGCGAAGTCCGGTAATATCTTCCGTCCAGCATGAACAAGTCTATATCAGCGATCGAAAAATCGAACCAAACACCGGGGTGATCCTTTCCCCCACCATAATAGGGATTGTTCCAGTTGTTTTGAAACTTTTCCCAGACCGGGATCTTCCATTCCGGACTGTCCAGGGCTGCCGTGCCCCAGCTGTCGTTGGTACCGAAATCATGATCGTCCCAGATCGCAAAAATGGAGGTCCTGGCTGTAAAAAAGCGGTAATCCGCAACGGATTGTCTCCGGTAATACACAAAATCCTGAACCGCCGGACGTTCCGGATGATCTATATATACATTATCACCCAGGAAAAGGAAAGCGGGAAAATGCCATGAAGCGATGGTTTTCCACATATACTCATATTTGGGTGTAAATCCGGCACCACCGCCAAAACCTATGGAAAATTGTGCAGGTGAACCCTTCAGGGGAAAAGTTTTAAATGACCAGAATGATGGATAGGTGTAATCTCCCAGTTTTACCTGATAAAAATAGATTGTATTGGGGCTCAGTTCTTTTAATTCGATCACCACAGTGAGATCATTTTCTAAATTTGTATTCCTGATTTCCGAATTTACCGGATTGGCCATATCCTCCGATTCACTCAGTATGATCTGAACCGGGATTTTCTCTGCTGTTCTCACCCAGAACCGGGCCGAACGGTCGGTAACAGCCCCAAGCATAGGCCCGTGGACCAGGTAAGGGACTTCCTTATCCGCGAGTTGTTTAAAAGGGGCTGATTCTACAAACGAATTCAGCACATTTTCCGGTCCGGCCAGATACCGTCCAAAGGGTAAGCCTTCCCTTAAAGCCCTCTGTACATATTTCATGGCCGCCTCTGTATTATCTTCCAGTACATAGAGTATAGACATCATATACAGGTTTTCAGGATCGTCAGGTGACGTATCCATTAATTCTTCCAGGGATCTCCTGGCCTCTTCTATTTTACCGTCAGAGATATCCGCCATGATCTCCCGGTGAAATTTTTTATATTGTTGACTCAGGCCTGCTCCAGCCAGACAGGTATAAAAAATTAAAAAAACAAATACCGATTTTTTCATATTCAATTAGTTTCTAAATAATAAAAATGCCATATCCCAGGTTCCCCGGATTCCGGCAGATAAGTCCCGGTAGTTTTCATCAACTCTTCGGCACAGGTTATTCATTTCATATAGAACATTTCCTTTAGTTCGACTTCCTTCGGAGAATTATCCGGGTTTGTTTCCATGATATCGGCCATATAATCCCACCATTTTTTCATGATGGGATCATCCGGAAGTTTTTCTGCTTTTTCAGGATCTGCTATCTTCTGAACGGCAAACAGGATATTTGTCTCCTCATCAAAAAAGATCCCGAAGTCGGAAATGCCTGCTTCCTTCAGTTTATTTTTCAGTTCGGGCCAGATTTCATCGTGCCGTTTTTTATATTCCCCGGCAAGACCTTCGTATAATTTCATTTTAAAAGAGATC
>CAZIXF010000004.1:42473-130871 GCA_964543195.1 uncultured Roseivirgaceae bacterium | reverse complement strand
TTGCGCTTAATCGGCCCTTCGGGCGAAAAATTTATGAATTTTTCGGGTTAAAATCCCCAGCAAGAATTAATGGGTTTTCCATATAATCGGTAATCAGCGCTTTCAGCGTCCTGGATTGTTTTTCCCTGGTTTCCTGATCGAACGCCTCAAGATGCACATTGATCAGGATGAGGGTGTCTTCATTTACGTTTATTTTACATACCTGGATCAACCGGTCCAGGTAAAAGGCATTGTAAAAAAACGGATTGTCTTCGGGCTTTGATAACACAATACGCCGGTTTTCGATGACCGGGAAACTGCTTAATACGCCCTGCCCCGAAAGCATTTTGCCGAAATGAACCCGGAAAGGCCAGTATGGAAACGGAACGTATTGTTTATCCCAGTTTATGGCATAAGCGCCATAACCATACCCGGTAGAATGTGCTAAGGAGTCGAACTGATTCATAAAATATGAACGTTGAGAATAAAAATCCACTTCCTGGAATGCGGTAAAGGAAGGGCTGAGCTGTCTGAACATATACTGTACACGGTCGAGATTTTCCTGAAAAAACGTTTGTGTGGTATCGACCGGCCGGTTGTTGGTCATACCCGAAAGATATCCGATATTATAGGTCATCACACTGAGGGTATCGGAAGGCCGGTACCCGGTTATTCCGTCAAATTCCACTATCCGGCTGTATTCGCTGGTTAGGCCGGTTGGGGAACTGGCCCAGAAATAAAACCCTGACAGAAAAATGATGATTACCAGTAATACAGTGAGTAATGAACGCAGTAAAAATTTCATAATTCCGGATTGAAAGAATGAATATCTTCAATTTTCATTTTTTTTTACAATCTTTACTGTAAATAAAATTATTTTTACGGCATGCCGGCTGAAGAACCCATAAAAATATTCATCGTGGAAGATGACCCGGTCTATCTCAAATTTCTTAATTATGTCATCAGCCTGAATCCGGATCATCAGATCAAAACCTTTACCTCCGGGAATGAATTTCTGGACGCCCTTCATGAAAAACCCTCTATAGTAACCCTGGATTATACCCTGCCCGATATTTCCGGTGAAGAAGTACTTAACCAGATAAAAGAATTTGACTCCAACATCCCGGTAATCATCATCTCGGGACAGGAAGAGATCGGTATCGCCGTTCAGCTTCTGAAACTCGGGGCTTACGATTACATCATTAAAGATGATGAAACCAGGGAGCGTATCAACTATGCGCTTACCAATGCCAAGAAAAATGTCAGGCTGGTCAATGAGATCAACCATCTGCGCAAGGAAATTTCCGCCAAATATGAATTCGGCAAGAGTATAATCGGCAATTCTCCCGCCATCAGAAAAGTTTTCGATCTGATGAAAAAGGCTGTCAAGACCAATATTACAGTATCGGTTACGGGGGAGACCGGCACAGGAAAAGAACTGGTCGCCAAGGCAATTCATTACAATTCGAGCCGGAAAAACAAACCTTTTGTACCGGTTAATATTGCGGCCGTACCCAGAGAACTAATTGAAAGTGAATTGTTTGGTCACGAAAAGGGATCCTTTACCGGTGCGGTAACCCGTCGGATCGGAAAATTTGAAGAGGCGGATGGCGGTACCATCTTTCTTGATGAAATAGCCGAAATGGATATAAATGTTCAGGCGAAGATCCTGCGGGTAATCCAGGAGAAAGAACTGAGCAGGATCGGGGGCAATCAGATCATTCCTGTGGATGTGCGGATTATCGTAGCCACCCACAAGGATCTGGCTGAAGAGGTAAAAAAAGGAAATTTCAGGGAAGATCTGTATTATCGTCTGCTCGGGCTTCCGATCAAGATCCCTCCCCTGCGCGACAGGGAAAATGATATTATCATGCTGGCAAAATATTTCCTTAATAATTTCTGTAAGGAAAATGAGATGGAAAAAAAATACCTGGACCGGGAAGCACAGGAAAAACTTTTAAAATACCCCTTCCCCGGGAATGTGAGAGAGTTGAAATCAGTGGTGGAGCTGGGTGCCGTAATGGCCAACGAGGATGAGATCACCACGGATGATATCAATTTCAGCAGCGTGCGGAATGAGGATCAGTTTACCTATGAAGAGTTAACGCTAAAGGAGTATAACCATAGAATTATCGACCATTTTCTGAATAAATATGACCAGGACGTTATGAGGGTCGCTGAAATCCTCGATATAGGAAAATCAACCATCTATCGATATTTACAGGAAAAAAATACAGCAAAAGACAAAGCCCATGAATAACAAGATCATCAGCCTGGAATACCTTGATGCCCTTTGTGAAGGTGATCCGGAATTCAAAAAGGATCTGATCAGAACGTTTTTAACCAATTCACCACGTAAGGTAGAAGAGATCAAATCGAACCTGCAAGCGAAAGAATATAAAAAACTTGGAGATTTAGCACATTCGATAAAACCCTCCTTCACGCTTATGGGGATGAATGATCATAAAGAAATCGCGCTCCATATTGAAAAATTCGGTCGTGAGACCCGTAATCTTGACGAATTACCCGGCCTGGTCAATAAACTTGACGAGGTAATCAGCAAAGCATGCAACGAATTAAAGGTCGAGCTTGATTCAATTGAATAAAGCAGCGGTACCTATCCCTGGTGAATAATAACCGGATAGCCTCAGGAAAATATCCGGGCAATTTGAAATTTCAACAGCGTCAGGTAAAAAGATACTTTCCATTATTGCGTATTCAGGTTGAAGGATTATAACTTTCTTCCGCATACTTCATATACCTGCATCCGGCCGGTCCTTCCTTTTAGCTCCACTGGCCCCCAGGGATTGGCATCGATCAGATGTTTTACCGGCTCAAATACCGTTTCACTGATCAGAATGGAATTGGGAATTTTTTTCGATAACATTTCAATTCTTTTGCCGGTATTTACCGTATCCCCCGTTACCGAATAATCTATTCGGTCTTCCGATCCCAGGTTACCGGCAACCACTCCTCCGTAATTTATACCAATACCGATTTGCAGTGCTATATTAAATTTCTCACGGTAGAGATCGTTGAGTTCTTTCATCTTTTCTCTCATTTCGAGTGCACAAAAAACGGCATTCTGTTCCGCATGGGGAAACATCAGGGGTGCCCCGAATATGGCGAAGATCTCGTCACCTACGTACTGGTTCACAATGCCGTTGTATTTTTTTATGGGCTCTGACATCAGCGAATAATAGGTATTGAGAAAGGCAACCACATCTTTGGCGGAATGTTCTTCACTGATCTTGGTAAATTTCCTCATATCACAAAAAAGCACGGCAACCTTTCTCCATTCACCTTCAAACATGGTTTCTTCTGTCGTTTCCAGGGATCTTTTCATAACCGGCTCGGGCACATATTTTTTAAATAGATTAAGTGTTTTTTCCAGTTCATTTACTTTGTTTTGAAGATCCCTGACCAGCTGTTTGTTTTTAAGCTGAAGAAAATAAACCTGCCGGGCATTCTCAATGGACATCCTGAGTTCGTTTTCATCCCAGGGTTTACGTATATAACGAAAAACCTGCCCCTTGTTGATAGCCTTGATAATGGCATCGATATCACTGAATCCGGTCAGCACGATCCGGATAATGTCAGGATATTCAGGTATGATCTTCTCCAGAAATTCCACACCGGTCATCTCCGGCATACGCTGATCCGTTATCAACAGATGGATATCATGTTCCCTGAGTATGTTTTCTGCCTCCTTCCCACTTTTTGCCGTATAAATTGAATAATTCCTCCGGAAGGATGCCCTGAATGAAACCAGGTTATGTTCCTCATCATCTATAAAAAGAATATTAAATGGAAGGTCGTTCATAAATTCGGCCAGAATAAAATGGCATTTTGAACAAAATAATTAATTTTTACTATTAACTACAGGTATTTCGATGATAAGCTCCAGTCCTTTCTGAAATTTACTTCTGGCTTTTATTTTACCCTGATTAATTTTAACGATCTTCCTGGCAACGGCCAGCCCCAGCCCATTATAAATATCAGGATCTTTGGTCGTAAAAAAAGGTTTGAAGATCTTATCTTTGTATTCTGTCCTGACCCCGGTTCCGGTATCGATTATCTTTATGGTTAGAATTTCCTTCCTGATATCACTAAACAGATAAATATCTCCATCATTTTTAATCGATTCGATGGAATTTTCCAGCAGAATATACATCAATCCGTACATTAATCCTTTATTATTAAAACAAATGGTTTTGGATTCAGTTTCATCATGAAAACTAATATCCGGATATTCATTCTTAAAAATAGACACTACGTCTGAAAATATCTCAACCAGATTGATCTCTTCTTTTCCTGTTTCGGTATTATCCTCCCCGATAAAAAAATCATCCATGATCAATTCATATTTTAAAGGACGTTGAGCAAGCCTGTGATATAAACCCACAAGGAAATTATTGTAAACCGAATTAAGATATTGTGTTTTTTTCCTGTCAAGATGTTTGTAAAAATTTTCAAGGTCGTCTATCTCAACCTCCGTTTCTTCCATCTGGTTATCTTCACCTTTTATATCTTCCGGCAATCCACTTTCCCGGTCACCATGATCGCGGCCATCGGTATAAGGCTGGATCTGAAAAAGAAATTGCTTTGAATTGTTATAGTCAAGTATGGAGATAAGTCTCTCCGATACCAATGAAACAGATCCATCCCTGTTCTTTATGCCATAAATAACAGGTTCCCCGGGAATATCTTCTTCAATTAATCTGTTAAAATATTCTGAATATTTCCCCCTGTCTTCTTTCGTTACCTCCATGGCCCATTCCGTATCGATGATCTCCGATAAAGACACATTGAGTACTGATTTTATATCGCCCAGCGAATAGGTGACCCGGTCGTTATAATCCCTCATCAGATAAATAGAATTATGATCCCGGTCCAGTCCATCAAGGAATTGCTGATCCAGTGTAAATGATTTCTCTGAGGATTCATTTTTTTCAGGTATTATCTTTGAAGCTATGATCTGCCCCAGCATTTCAGCCACAGCAAGTACAAATTTTTTATCCTGATCTGTCCATTCTTTAACATGTCCGGTACGTTCAACCCATAAAATACCTTTCAGATGATTATTGAATTTCAAAGGGGTATCCAGTTTTGAAAAAATTTCCCTGCTGACCAGCCGTGGCTGAAGAAATTCCATGGTCCGGGGATCCTGCCTGCATTTATCCGCATCGATCAAAGGCATATGGGTGAGTGCCTCAAAATATAAAGGAAATTCTTGGATATTAAATTCTCCTCCTGAGCGGTGGATGTCCTTTTCTATCTGATACTCATCAAAACAATAAATTTTGTGCTCTTCCTTATTGTATATCCAGACACTGACAATGTCTCCTCTCGTATTTTCTGCCACTTTCCGGGAAATTTCCTGGATCTGATCGATGGGGGATCCTTCATCCTCCTTACCCGAAATCATTTGCCTCAGGGTTTGATTCTGCTTCTTAAGCGTTGATTCGGTTTCTTTTGCCGCCAGGATCTTTAACTCCTTATTCTGTAACTCAGCCGTTAATACCTGGATATCATTTTCCAGTTTATTGATATTTGCCAGTGATTTTTTCTGGAACCGGTACTTGTTTAGCAGGAAAAGGATCAGAAAAAACAACAGGAATACACATCCTGCAATGATGTACAATAAAGTGGAATTAATTTTTTTATCATCCTCCTCGAATACTTCATTACTGATAGCTGCATCTATAAGGGAATCATCCAAAAGTGTCATCCTTTTACCCGTCTGGCTCGATGCGATCCCACTTTTTCCGGATCTCAGAAGACTGTCATTAATCTGATGGTATTGCTGATTATATCTGAATGCTTTATCAAATTCTCCTTTTTTTACATATTGATCCGATAAATCCAGAATTAATTCTTTCTGTAAAAATGGCCTTTTCATCTGTCCGGCAAGATAAAAGGCATGATTAAGATAATGAATGGTTGAATCAATATGGCTGGATCGATAAAAATCAGCCAGGCTTTTATTTATGGTAAACAATAAACTTATATCTCTCAGGTCCTCGGCTATCTCCCGGGCCTGGTTGAAGAATTGCCTTGCCTGTGCCGAGCGATTCTTTTGATAACCAAATCTTCCCATTTGGATATAGGCCTGCGCCTGACCATGCTTGTTCCCCTGATCTATAAAGATATCCAGCGCATCACGGGTGTTTTCCACGGCCTCAGAAATCCGCCCCATTTGGTTATTCACCTTACCCATACCAAGTAACGCCAGAGCCATATCCGTTCTTTTGTTCAAATCCCTGGCCATATTGTGATTTTTCCGGTAATTATCAAGGCTCTTATCCAATGCTTTGGTCTCTTCGTAGGTCCTGGCCAGTAAATAATAAACCGTTTTGAGCAGGGGTAAATCCTGGGTAGTCTGACCCGCAGATAATGCTTCTTGAAGATAATCGATAGCACTTACAAAATCGGCTTCAAGGAAAGCAATCAAACCCAGATTTTTTAATGCATGGCCTCTTCCCTGAATATAAGAAAGGCTATCGGAAAGGCTCAGGGCGGAGAGGGCATATTTTCTGGATCTGCCCAGGTTTTCATAGGTCAAAAAATCAGAAAGTGTATTGAGGATCTCTATTCTTTCGACCCCACTCACTTGAGTGAGTTCGTTTTCCAGGCTGTCGACAGGATCCTGAGAGTACGATTTTATGTTTATACACGTTAAAAATATAAGACCTGCGATTAATCTATAATACATTTTTACCTATTTTTCAGGTCGTGAAATTGAATTCACAATTTTATTTATAAACGAATATATATACTTTTGTTTGATCTTGACAGGTATTTTTAAATGGTAAAAGCTCTTATCCGTACTTTTCTGAAAAACTTCAGGATCATGATCATATTAATTTTACCATTATTACTGACTCCTTCCTGTGTTCCGCTTACAGGCTATACTCAAAATGTTATAAAACCCAGGGATAGAAACCGTCCCTATAATCACCTGAAGGATAAGAAGAAGAAAAAAACAAGGATCTTCTGGATGAAAAACAAATAGCCCATTGTTTTTAAGCCGGAAACTGTTCCTTTTCCACACGGAGAAAAACCTGTATTGTCCTGTATAATACATTCTTACGAAACAAATTAGCCTGTAATCAGTATTAATTAATAAACCATCGAAAACCTATACAGATGAAATTACTTGCAATTATAATTGCCGGATTATTTATTTCCTGTAATTTGCAATCTCAAAACCACGATACCATGAAGGATGAAAACCAGAAATACGAAGTGTCGAAAAGTGAAGAAGAGTGGAAAAAAGAACTGAATGAAGAAGAATTTCAGGTGCTGAGGAAAAAAGGAACCGAGCCGGCTTTTTCGGGTGAATTTTATCTTCATGACGAAAAGGGAACCTATCTGTGTGCCGCCTGTGGAAATGAACTGTTCCCATCAGAGACGAAATATAAATCCGGATCCGGCTGGCCAAGTTTCTACAAACCTATCGATAAAGAACACATAGTAGAAAAGGAAGACAGATCTTTTGGTATGACCAGAACGGAAGTAATCTGTTCGCGATGCGGGAGCCATCTTGGTCATGTTTTTCCCGACGGACCGGAACCCACGGGCCTGAGGTATTGTATCAACTCAATCTCTCTGGATTTTAAGGAAAAAGAATAAGAAAAACTTACGAAAGGCTCCAGTGCCCGCCCCAGCGTTCGAAAGCAGCTTTTTCAAGCATTTCACGGTGATCGGGATGGGCTATGCGAATAAGCCGGCGGGCCCTTTCCTTCATGGATTGTCCATACAGATAAGCTATCCCGAATTCGGTGATCACATAATGTACATTGGCCCGTGTGCTCACTACTCCTGCACCCTGCCGGAGTGTGGGTACGATCTTGGAAATACCCTTGCCGGTCTGTGAGGTGATGGCAATAATCGGTTTACCACCATCCGAATAGGAAGCGCCACGGATAAAATCCATCTGACCCCCTACCCCGGAAAAATGACTGGTCCCAAGGGAATCGGCACACACCTGACCGGTAAGGTCAATTTCAATCGCTGAATTGATCGCGGTAACTTTTTTGTTCCTTCTGATTATACGAACATCGTTGACGAATTCACAATCCATCATGGCTACACGCGGATTGTCATCAATGAAATCATACACCTTTTTTGTACCCATAACAAAGGATGATACGATATGGCCGGGCACGATCCTTTTCTGCGAATTATTGATCACGCCTTTTTCCACAAGAGGGATCACCCCATCGGAAAACATTTCGGTATGCAGACCGAGATCCTTATGGTTACCGAGTTTTTCAAGAACGGCATTGGGCACACCACCGATCCCCATTTGTAAGGTAGCCCCATCTTCAACCAGCGAGGCCACGTATTCGCTGATCTCTTCTTCTGTTTCTGTCGGTGCGGGTACGGGCACCTCTATGATCGGGGATTCATGTTCAACGAATGTATCGAAATTACTGGCATGCATGCAACCCACACCCAATGCACGTGGCACTTGCGGATTGACCTGGGCGATCACATGCCTGGCATGTTGCACGGCAGAAATGGCGATATCGATAGAAGTACCCAATGAAACATAATTATGTTTGTCGGGAGGCGAAACGTTCATCAAAGCCACATCGATCTGAATGATGCCTTTTCTGATCAATCCGGGTATCTCGCTCAGAAATACGGGAATATAATCGGCATATCCGGCCATGGTGGCTTCCCGGACATTATGGCCGGCGAAAAATGATTCCAGTTTGAAGATCCCTTCATATTCGGGTTTCACATAGGGGGCGGATGCCTCGTGGTGTATATGCACTATACGGACGTCTTTTAATTCACCCGCTCTGGTGACCATGGCATCGATAAGGATCTGAGGGGCCTGGGCCACTCCATGTACAAAAACCGTATCACCCGGTTTGATGATCTTTACGGCTTCTTCGGCAGTTTTATAGTTCATGACAAAAAAATATCAGATGGGATATATTTAAGGGCAAAATTATTTTCTGAATTCGACATGAAACATGAGCATTATCATAATTTAAATAAATCATACCGTAAAATGCCAAATATTTTGTTGAATGCAATCTGTAGCCATATTTTTGTGCCAATTAATAATTTTTATCTTGAAAAATGACATTATAATAATCGGGGCCGGGATAGTTGGATTATCCATTGCATGGAAACTTCTGGAAAAAAAACCGGATCTCAACCTGGTGGTGCTGGAAAAAGAGGAAGGGGTATCGAAGCATCAGACCGGTAACAACAGCGGGGTGATCCACAGCGGTATTTATTATAAACCTGGAAGCCTGAAAGCCCGGAATTGTACCCTGGGATACAGGATGCTTCTGGATTTCTGTGACCGGTATTCAATTAAATATGATATTTGTGGAAAGATCATTGTAGCTACCAAAGCGGAAGAGATCGAACGGATGAATACCCTCTTTGACCGGGGCCGGCAAAACGGACTTGGGGGATTGAAACTGCTGCGACAGGAAGAATTAAAGCAGTATGAACCCCATGTGGCAGGACTGGCCGGGATATTTGTGCCGCAGACCGGGATCATCGATTTCATGGAGGTCTCGGAAAGCTTATTTGATTTATTAACAAAGAAGGGAGTTGAATTCAGGTTTAATGAGAAAGTCACTGATATTAAACAGGAAAAAAATGGAGCCCGGGTATTCACAACACATGGGGATCATGATGCCCGCCTGGCTGTTAATTGCGCCGGCCTGTTTTCCGATAAAGTAGCCGCCTTCACTACCCCTGAACTCAATGTTAAGATCGTCCCTTTCAGGGGTGAATATTACAAGATCAAAAAAGAACGGTCGGACCTGGTAAAAAACCTGATCTATCCGGTCCCGGACCCGGCTTTTCCTTTTCTGGGAGTGCACTTTACCCGGATGATCCATGGCGGCATAGAGGCCGGCCCGAATGCCGTGCTGGCTTTTGCCCGTGAAGGATATAAAAAAACGGATATCAACCTGGCCGAGCTCGCGGATACCCTTGCCTGGCCGGGTTTTCATAAAGTGGCTTTCAAATACTGGCGGACGGGATTTGGTGAGATGTACCGTTCGTTTTCCAAAAGTGCTTTTACGAGGGCCTTGCAGGAACTGATCCCCGATATCCGGGAAGAAGACCTGGAGACCGGTGGTGCCGGTGTACGGGCACAGGCCTGCGACCGGAAAGGGGGTCTGGCAGATGATTTCCTGATCTATGAAAATGAATACGCGATCAATGTGTGCAATGCCCCTTCTCCGGCAGCCACTTCCTGTTTTGCGATCGGCGAAAAGATCGCCGGGGATGTGGGGAGGAAATTTGAGGTGATGTAGATGTTGAGGTGTTCAGGTGTTGAGTTGATGAGCTGTTCAGATGCTGAGTTGATGAGCTGTTCAGGTGTTGGGTTGATGAGCTGTTCAGATGCTGAGTTGATGAGCTGTTCAGGTGTTGAGTCGTTCAGCCGGCTGGTGCGTGAATATTCCAGGATCGATCCGGGCTGGGTGGTAAAGTTTGTCCAAAAACCCTGCATTAAGGTCTCTGTCAAAAAAAGAAGCATTGAAGGCCATTTTACACGAAAACCGGGGGCGGGTTTTATCGTCAGAATACCAATCATTTTCGCCTCGAATGATTAGATTTGCCAGCAAAATGATTCGACCGGAATGAGATGTTGAAAAAAGGCTTATTATTTTTTCTGCTGACATTATTTGCGCTTTCCTCTTTTTCCCAGAAAGTGAAAGTAGTGGATAAAAATACAGGGGATCCCATCGACCATGTGATGATCTATAATCTGAACTTCACCCGGGCCGTACCCACCGGGGCGGATGGAATTGGCGACATCGCAGATTTTGATGAAAAAGCAGTACTGTATTTTCAGCATCCGGCATACCATGAATTCACAATGCCCAAAGCATCCCTTACGGATGAACTGAACATCATTGAACTGAATGAAAAGATCCTCAGCATCGATGAACTGATCATATCCGCCAGCAAGTGGGAACAGAATCCGGAAAACATCCCCAATAAAGTGGCGACTATAAAGTCGAGGGAGATCAAACTGAAAAATCCACCCACTTCTGCCGACATGCTTCAGGAGTCAGGCCAGGTATTCGTCCAGAAAAGTCAGTTGGGAGGTGGCAGTCCCATGCTCCGGGGCTTTGCGGCCAACTCGGTTTTGCTGGTGGTCGACGGTGTAAGAATGAATAATGCCATTTTCAGAAGCGGCAACCTCCAGAATGTGATCAATATCGATGTGAATGCATTACAGGAAGCCGAGGTGCTTTTCGGACCGGGTTCGGTGATGTATGGAAGTGATGCCCTGGGTGGCGTTATGGATTTTCATATCAGGGAGTCTTTGTTGTTGAACGAACAAAACCTGAACGTAGAGGGTAACGGCCTGGTCCGTTATTCCACCGCGGCCAATGAAAAAACCGTACATGCGGATATAGCGGCCGGAGGTAAAAAAATAGGATCTTACACCAGCCTATCCTACACAGATTTCGATGACCTGAGGGCAGGCAGCCACCGGCCGGAGGATTTTCCTGACTTCGGAAAAAGAAATCAATATGTGATACATCTCCACGGCATAGATACGATCATGCGCAATAAAGATCCGGATGTTCAGAAATTTTCAGGCTATGCACAATATGGCCTCATTCAAAAATTGAAATACAGGCCGACCGGTGCCATGGATATAAATTATGGTTTTTATTTCAGTTCAACCTCCGATATCCCAAGGTACGACCGCCTCATACTCGAAGATGAAAATGGCCTCCCGGAAAATGCAGAATGGTATTACGGTCCTCAAACCTGGCTGATGAACCGGGTTCAGGCGCGTCTCTATAAATCAAACCCGTTATTAACAGAGGGAAAGATCACGCTTTCGCACCAGTTCGTAAAGGAAAGCCGTCATGATCGCGCATTCAGAAGCGATTTCCGCAGATCAAGAATAGAAAAACTCGACATACTTACCCTTAATGCCGATTTTGATAAAAATTTCAATGATAAACACCAGCTTTTTTATGGACTTGAAATGGCCTATAATTATGTGGATTCCGAAGCCAGCCGGTTAAATATTGAAACCGGATCCGTTTCTCCTGCTTCCACAAGATATCCCGACGGGGGAAGTCAATATTATTTTGGGGCGTTGTATGGCAACCACCAATGGAAGATCAATCAAAATTCCGTATTGAATTCCGGGGTCCGATATACCTATACCGGATTGAAAGCCGCGATCGAGGATCAAACTGACCTGGGATTTGAATTTGACCGTTTTTCCAATTTCAATGGTGCATTTAATGGTAGTATCGGACTGGTTCTCAGGCCCTTGCCCTCTACCAAGCTGGACTTTGTACTTTCATCGGGTTTCAGGGCTCCCAATGTGGATGATGTGGGTAAACTATTTGATTCTGAACCCGGGCATGTAGTGGTCCCCAATAAGGATCTGGACCCCGAATATTCATATAACGGGGAATTAGGGATCACTCAACGGCTGAACGGTAATTTTCAGGTCCATGCAGTCGGTTTTTACACCCGGCTTGTGGATGCCATGGTACGTCGTGATTTTACCTTCAGCGGACAGGATTCCATTGTATATGATGGTGAATTGAAAAAAGTACAGGCCCTGGTCAATACCGGTAAAGCCTATATTTACGGATTCAGTGTGGTGCTTCAGGGCGATCTTTCAAGGCATTGGGGATTATTTTCATCTTTAACCGTCACTGAAGGACAGGATCTGATCGATGATGAACCGCTGCGACACACCCCTCCCCCTTTCGGGCGGACCGCCCTGTATTATAAAAGGAAAAACTGGCTTGCGGAATTGTACACACAATACAGTGGAGGAAGAAAGATAGCAAATATGGCCCCATCCGAAAGAAATAAATCGCATTTGTATACATCTGAGGGAGCCCTTGGCTGGTATACACTGAATCTGAAAGCATCCTACACACTTGGTGAGCACTTCAATATCAATGCAGGTGTTGAAAACATTTTTGATTATCATTACCGGCCCTACAGCTCGGGAATCAGTGCCCCGGGAAGAAATTTTATAATCGGATTGAGAGCTGCCTTCTGATTACGTCTGCTGAAGCGACTTCCCCAATACAGATGAATACAGTTACCATATAGATGATCCGTCTGTTTTGCAGGGCAATGGATGGTTCTTATGAAAAGGAATACAAAAAAAGCGAAATTCCTGGGGTCACTGGCTGCCGGATAACAGAAGAAAATCAGCTTTATAATTGTTTTACAAAACAAAACAGATGTACTTTGAGGTTTGTTATACATCTCCGGATCATCCGAACAAAAAGCGGTTTGAATTCTTGTTTTTACAAAAGAAATAAATGTACATAGCAGTAGCAGGTAATATCGGATCGGGTAAAACCACCCTAACGGAAAAGCTGGCGAAGCATTATAAATGGCAGGTAGAATACGAGGTAGTGGAAACCAATCCCTATCTGGCTGATTTTTATGCGGATATGAAAGCCTGGTCATTTCATATTCAGGTATATTTTCTCAACAGCCGTTTTCGCCAGAACCAGAGAATAAAAAAATTAAGGAAAGGTGTGGTTCAGGACCGGACCATTTATGAAGACGCTTTTGTTTTTGCCAGAAACCTGAATGAAAACGGCTATCTTAACGACAGGGATTATGATACCTATCTGGGCCTTTTTGATTCCATGTCGGGATTTATCAAAGCTCCCGACCTTCTTATCTACCTGAATGCGGATATTCCAAAACTCGTGGAAAGGATCCACAACCGTGGCAGGGTGTATGAGAATCTCATCCGGCTTGAATATTTAAGAGACCTCAATAAATTATACGAGAGCTGGATCAGTCAGTACGATGAAAGCAAAATGCTTTCCATCAATACGAATGCACTCAATTTTGATAAGAACATTGAAGATTTTGCCCATGTGGTGAACCTTATTGAGACAGAAATTCACGGATTGTTCAGTTAACACGATTGCTCCATGAAACTATACATCTTTCAATTACAGCTAGTCCTTATTTTCCCGGCCATGGCTCAACCGGATAACCCTCATGTCTTTTTCCGCGAAGAATTTCCGGGGATCTGGGAAAGAGCCCGGCAATACACCATTGAAACCGCAGAAGCTATGCCTGAAACTCACTATGGTTTCAGCCCTACCCCTGAACAACTGACTTTCAGGGAACACCTGATACATATTGCGGATAATATCTTCCGGTTGACCGGCCGGGTCATACTGGATGATGAGACCTCCTACCAGCATATCAACTTTGAAGTTTCCACTAAACAAGAAGTCATCGGTCTGCTTAATCAGGCATTCGATTTTACGGGAAAGGTCATAAAAGAGGCCGGTGACGAAATACTCGATGAAGAAATAACCTTCGGTGGTGAGAAAATGACAAAACAGCGCATCTTTTATCTCATGAGGGATCATTGTACCCACCACAGGGCTGAAGTTATTGTTTATCTCCGACTTAATAATACCGGTGCTCCAAGGTACCGGGGATGGTAAGAAAAAACCGGTAATAATTAATTTAAAACATAGGAACTTAGTGGTCACATCATTATATTGATTGTTAATGGGGGTCAGGGGCCTCCCCTGAATTAGAAAATGAATAATCCGATAACCGTGATCCTTCCCTTCCGGGATGCCTCCCAAACCATACAGCGTGCCGTTGAGAGCATTCTCAAACAGTCGTTTCAGTATTTTGAACTGCTCCTGATAAACGATGGGTCGACCGACAATTCACTGCAACTTCTTGAACAATTCCGGGATAAACGGATCAAAATCATTAATCTGCCTCCCTCGGGGATTGTGGCGGCACTGAATGAAGGATTATACAGCTGCAAAACGGAGTATATAGCCCGCATGGATGCCGATGATTACGCTCATCCGGATAGGCTGGGCAAACAATATTCATTCCTGGAAGACCACCCCGAAATCGGCGTAGTCTCGTCAAAGGTCAGATATATTGGTAATATAGATCAGAACTATGGTTTCTTTCATTATGTCGAATGGAACAATCAGTTGATCACCCCGGAAGAAATTTATCTTAACCGGTTTGTGGAATCACCGGTCACCCATCCAAGTATCATGATGCGAAAAGAGATCATAAAGGAACATGGAGGCTATGCAGAGGGTGATTTCCCTGAGGATTATGAATACTGGCTCCGTCTGATGGATAAAGGGATAAGTATTTCAAAGATTGACGAAGTACTGCTGGACTGGCATGATCACGAAAACAGATTGAGCCGCCGTCATCAGAAATATTCAATGGATGCTTTTTATAAAATCAAGACTGAATACCTGGCCAAATGGATAAATGATTATTTCAGGAATCCACCTCAGATCCTGGTATGGGGAACCGGGAAATCCGTAAAGGATAAATCAAGATGGCTTGAAAAAAACGATCTCGAGATAGCCGGATACGTTGATGTTGTCGAAAAAAAAGATCACTGGATCGAGGGGAAACCCGTATTCCATTACCAAAACATTCCGTCCAAAGTTTTCATTCTTTCCTATGTAAGTAACAGAAATGGAAGGATCAGGATCCATGATTATCTGACCGGTAACGGATATGAAGAAGGCCGTGATTTTTATATGATGGCCTGATGGCTTGATGTTGAATTGTTGAGGTGTTGAGGTGTTGAGTTGTTGAGTTGTGGAGGTGTTGAGTTGTGGAGTTGTTGAGGTGTTGAGGTGTTGAGGTGTTGTCTCGTCCTAAAAAGTTGTTGAGGTGTGGTGTTGTGTCGTGATGTGAATATTACAGATAAAAATCTCTAATGACCGTCATTAGAAACTATTTAACCCGAAAAATTCATAAATTTTTCGCCCGAAGGGCCGATTAAGCGCAATTTCTTGATAATCAAAGAATTATATAGGGTTTTGAAATTCTTATACTTAATCAAATAGCCCAGAAATAGGCTACTGAATTGCGCTTATCAGGGGTTAATCCCTTTTTGTAACTACCTGATAATAAATATTTTAAATAGTAAAAACGGTTTATTTTGAGAATGGTTTATGAATAATCGGGGTTAATAATCAGGAATTTATGCCCTAATGAATAATTTGGGATTAAGTTAAATCAGTCCTGGTTATTAAATTAGTATTTTTGACCTTGCTAACATTCTGATACTTAAAACTTTTTTACAGACTTAATGGCTTCTGGTTATTCTCCGAAAGAAGAGCTTGCCAATGCCCTGACCCACGGGGCAGGTGCCGTATTGAGTTTGGTGGGCCTCGTATTGTTACTAATTAAATCTCTTAAAACAGGGGATATCTGGCATGTGGTAAGTTTTTCGATATTCGGTATTTCCCTTGTATTGCTTTTTATCTCCTCCACATTGTACCATGCCGTCAAAGATGAAAACAAAAAGAAAACCCTCAGAAAACTCGATCATGCCGCTATTTACCTGCTGATTGCCGGCACGTATACTCCTTTTCTGCTTACCAATCTTCGTGGTACGGTCGGGTGGATCATGTTTTTTATTGTCTGGGCCTTTGCTTCGGTAGGCATATTGGTGAAATTACTTACCGGGATCCGGTCAAAATTGCCATCGGCCGCAATATATCTTGTGATGGGCTGGCTTGCTGTATTTATCTATCGTTCGATGATTAATAATCTCCCCGGGATAAGTCTTATTCTACTTGCCACCGGAGGTCTTTTTTATTCTCTTGGTGTAATCTTTTATGTATGGAAAAAACTGCCCTATCATCATTCGATCTGGCATATATTTGTACTGGGGGGAGGTATTTCCCATTATTTTTCCATATATTTTCTGATCTGATCAATCAAGCCGGTAGCCAAATCCCGGGATTTTCGATATCCATATCAAAAAAGTTTTATGTCCTTATTCCTCTCCTTGTCTTTTTTTCAGCTTTATTTTTACGATGTTTGTTAAATTTCTAAAATTTTGCCATTTTACTTGTTCGCATACTGGCTAGTATTTAAAAGGATCAACAAATAGATCACTGAGGGATCCTCGGTTATCAATTGGAATTTCATTGTTAAAAACTAAAACCTGTATCACATCATGAGTGTTAAAATTCAGACACTAAGCGGTTATTTTCATGAATATCAGAAAAGTGTGACAGAACCCGAAGCATTCTGGTCACGTATAGCAGATGGGTTTCACTGGAAAAAAAAGTGGGATTCGGTCGTAGAATGGAACTTTGAAGAACCCAGTATTGAATGGTTCAAAGGCGGTAAGCTCAACATTACCGAAAATATGCTGGACAGGCATTTATACACTAATGGCAACCGCACCGCCATACTCTGGGAACCCAATGAGCCGGATGAAGAACCCAGAAAGATCTCCTACCGGGAATTATACCATCAGGTCTGCCAGTTTGCCAATGCATTGAAAGCCCAGGGCATTGGAAAGGGCGACCGGGTAGTGATCTATATGCCCATGGTGCCTGAAGCAGCTGTAGCCATGATTGCCTGTGCCCGGATCGGTGCCATTCATTCGGTCGTATTTGCAGGTTTTTCGTCCACTTCACTTTCCGATCGGATCAATGACTGCAGTGCCAAGATGGTGTTGACTTCCGATGGTAATTTCAGAGGTAAAAAACAGATCGGAGTCAAGGATGTGGTGGATGAGGCGCTTGAAAAGTGTAAAAGTATAGAAAAAGTTATCGTCCTGAAACGTACTGGCCAGGAAGTGAATATGAAAAAAGGCCGTGATATCTGGTGGAATGAGGCGATCAAAGGCCAGCCCGAGGAAACTGATGCCGAAGAGATGGATGCCGAGGACATGCTGTTTATTCTTTATACTTCAGGATCAACAGGAAAACCTAAAGGTGTGGTCCATACTATCGGCGGTTATATGGTCTATACCTATTATTCATTTATGAATGTATTCCAGTACAGTCCGGGTGACATATACTGGTGTTCTGCCGATATCGGATGGATCACAGGGCATTCTTATATAGTATACGGTCCTCTTTTAGCAGGAGCCACAACGATCATGTTCGAGGGCATCCCCACCTATCCGGATGCCGGCCGGTTCTGGTCCGTGGTCGAAAAATACAAGGTTAACCAGTTTTATACCGCTCCCACAGCGATCAGGGCCCTGCAGGCCTACGGACAGGATCCGGTAATGCCCTATGATCTTTCATCGCTCAAAGTGCTGGGCACCGTGGGAGAACCCATTAATGAGGAAGCCTGGCACTGGTATCATGATCATGTAGGTAAAGGCAAATGCCCGATAGTGGATACCTGGTGGCAGACCGAAACGGGCGGTATCCTGATTTCCCCCATAGCGGGTATTACTCCTACCAAACCATCGTATGCCACGATGCCCCTGCCCGGTATCCAACCCGTAATTGTGGATAACGAAGGAAAGGAATTGAGAGGAAACAGCGTAGAAGGAAATCTCTGTATAAAATATCCCTGGCCGGGGATCTTAAGAACCACTTACGGTGACCATAAAAGGATGCATGACACCTATTTTGCCCAGTTTAAAAATCTTTATTTTACGGGTGATGGTGTGAAAAGAGACGAAGACGGCTATTATAGAATTCTGGGCCGTGTTGACGACGTGATCAATGTTTCCGGACATCGAATGGGTACGGCCGAAATCGAAAACGCGATCAACGAACACCCGAGGGTTGTGGAATCAGCTGTGGTCGGTTACCCGCATGAGATCAAAGGTCAGGGTATTTATGCCTTTGTGATCGCTGATCTGGATAATCGGACGGTGGCTAACCTCACCGGAGAAATAAAGGTAACGGTCAATAATATTATCGGTCCAATTGCCAAACCGGACAAAGTATTGATCGTGCCGGGGCTTCCGAAAACACGATCCGGAAAAATCATGCGAAGGATACTCAGAAAGATAGCAACCGGTGACACGGAAGATTTCGGAGATACATCAACCCTGCTCGATCCGGGTGTGGTGAAGAAGATCATGGAAAACGCCAAAGAGAACGGTCAGTAAGAACGGTCAGTAAAAACGGTCAGTAAAAACGGTCAGATAAGAACAGTCAGTAAGAGGTCGGTAAGTACGGTCAGATAAGTACGGTCGGTAAGTGCGGTCAGTAAGAAAGGTCGGCAAGTGCGGCCGACGTTATCATTTACCGGCCAGCCTTTTAAACTGTTCCAGATCCTCTTCTTTCAATTCACCCCGGGTTACGGCATAACGGACAGCACAACCCTTTTCATTGGTGTGTGAACAATGCCGGGTCTCACATTGCGAGGATAGTTCACGGATCCGGCCGATCATTTTCTCCAGGTTCTGATCAAATACAGGCCAGTCGAAGATCTCATCCATCCTTTCATCATACACCAGGAGTCCCCCGTTAATAAGCCTTCGGAGTTCACCCTGCAGGATCCGATCCGCTTCCGGAAACTCAATACCGGCTTTCGGGATTAAAGATCCTGAATCTATTTTATCCAGTAAGGCACTTTTCCCGGATCCCCTGGTACCGGTTATGGCGTACGTTTTACCCGGTTGGATTAAATTTTTCACCCGGGTAAAACCTTGTTCGGTTTTATTACTGTAGCCGAACACATCGGGTATCTTCAGATAATCCTGTGTTTCGTGGAGTTTTTTCTTTAATACAGCACTATCCACCTCATCCGAATGGCTTAAAAGAATAACCGGGTTGACCCGTCCGGCATTGATCATGGCTACATAATGTTCAAGCACTTCAAGATTGAAATCTTCTGTTACTTTCTGTAAAACAAAGGCATGGTCAATGTTTGAACCGATCACCTGCTGTCCTTCATCGGTGATCATCCTTCTTTCAATTACAGAATGCCTTGGAAATATTTCATGTATAAGCGAGCGGCCGGTCTTTTTCTCAACTTTCACCCAGTCACCTGCCACCGGTCGATCGAGAGGGGTGGCCGCCATGAATTCCAACGATTCGGAAGGGTAAGCTGCAAATGCATCCTTCCCATCATCCAGAATAAAAACATCCTGATATTTTCCGGTCACACGGGCCGGAACCTTCCCTTCTTTTTCTGAAACCTCAAAACTTTGATCGAATCCTAATTCTTTTAATCTATCGGACATATGATATATGCAATTGAGTTTTTATTATAGGTCGTTTTACTAAATAATAGATAATGATTATTGAAAATCACAGATTTCCTGAAAAAAACCTGACTGGTCACCTGAATTTATACCTTTTATGTATTCATTATCCTTTTAAAATCATCATATTTAGTATTTTCACATAAATATTGATCGTTTTAATGGACATACTTCATTACCTGATTATCGGTGCCTTTGCGATCCTTCTGATCATGTATATCATCAAAACCAGGATCGACAATCAGTTCCGGAAGAAGATGGTACCTTTGTTAAAAAAACAGAAGGGCTCCATAGTAGCGCTTGAGGAGGAAAGGGAGCGGCTAGGAGAAAAAAACAAAGAACTGATACGTGACCTGAACATTGCCAATAATAAAATATCGAAGACCCAGGATGAATACGATAAGATTCGTTATATCCTGGAGGCAGGTGTCAGGCAACCCCTTGCTGAATTTGCCGGGCAGCTGGACAAAAATCCGGCCAGGCTCACCAAAAATGAAATTGCCGGCAAATGCCTGTCTTTGAATAATGAAACTGGATACATCCTGCGGTGGTTCGATCTGATGTATAACCTGGAAGAGCCCGAATACGAAGATCTTGAGGTAACGGACTTTCTTTATAAATATAGTGAGCATTTAAAGAAAGAATTTGAAAATAAAAAGTTGAACTTTGTTTGTCATCTTGGTGAACCGGTCAGTATCCGGGCTGAAAGAGAATTGATGCGGTATGTCTTTTTAACATTCGGCCGGTTACTGGGAAGAAGATCCGTGACCGGAAACTCAATTTATGTTGATATTGAAAAAACCGGTAAAAAATGTTTAATTTCAATGGAGGACTCCAGTCATGGACCGGATGATGTCGAGATCAAGGCATTGTTTAAGGAAATATGGCTTCCGGCAAAATTACCTGACCTGAAAGATGAATATATTGTTCCTGTGCTGGTGGCAAGGGATTTTGTATCCGTCCAGCAAGGCAACACTTGGCATAGCCGTGTACAGGAAATAGGAATGAAGATTACATTTTCAATACCATTAGTTAAATAAAATATCATGAAAAAAAGAAGATCCTTTTTTAAGAAATTGTTCAGTTTAAGTCTTGGCGCCGGCCTGGCCGGTTTATCCATTCCATCCATAGGAAAGACTTCAAAGGAAAAACTATTCATTCACCATGTATTTTTCTGGTTAAAAGATCCGGAAAGCCGGTCTTCCAGGAAGAAATTTGAAGCGGCACTGGAAGAGCTGGCATCTATTGAATCAATTCATATGAAACATATTGGTGTACCCGCCGATACAGACCGGCCTGTTATCGACAATTCCTACCATTATTCGCTTCTGCTGGGATTCAGGAACAAAAAGGACCACGACATTTACCAGGAACATCCGATTCATGATCAATTCAGAGAAAAAAGTGATATGTGGACCAAGGTACTGGTATATGATTCCGTCGATATATAAATTCAATAATCCTTTTATTATAAAAAAATTCCAGTCAGTTCTCCCGGTCAAACCGATACTGTAAAATACATGATGGAATCCGGTGTTGATTTCATGCAAGGAGTTTTCATGTAATATTTTGTATTTTTAAAAAAACCGTAATTGTGATCAGAACCCTATTTATCCTGTTTTTTTCAGTTTTTCCCTTATCCCGGATGCCTGCGGGCCAGGCACTTCAACATTACAACTTTCCGGAAGAAGCTGACCCATCTTCGAAATACCAGGTAAAAATAAACGGAGCGGATGCTTTTGTGTATGGATCAGAAAACAGTTCAATCTGCACATTCAGTTTTGAAGGAAAAGTAGAGTTGGAAGTCAGCTCTTCGCATGACATTAAATGGGTAGACATCAGACCGTTAAGCCGGGGGGTCACCTATTCTATACAAGATAACAGGATCAATTTCATCCTTACCAAGCCGGTGAACCTGAGCCTTGAACTGAATGGTGAAACTACCCATCCATTGTTTATCTTTGCCAATCCGGTCAAGGATTTCAAAGTAAATCCCTCAGACGAAAATGTGCTGTATTTTGAAGCAGGCAGGATTCACGATGCCGGAGTAATACGGCTTGAAAGCAACCAAACTTTGTATATCGAAGGGGGAGCAATAGTAGAGGGATTGATCCGCAGCGAAGACAGCAGAAACATTAAATTGCTGGGTTATGGAATGATCGATCCGGGCGACCGGGTGAAACATCTGGCCCGGTTCACGAATTGCAGCAATATATTAATGGACGGACTGCTATTCCATAACAGTGTGCGCTGGACCGTAGTCCCGGTGAATTCAGAGGATATTATTATACAAAACATCAAGCAGGTAAATTGGGACACCGGGTCGGATGGCATAGACCTGGTAGGATGTCATGATGTGATAATTGAGGGTTGTTTCTTAAAAAACAATGATGATTGTGTGGTGATCAAGAGTTATTATCCGGAAGATAAATACGCGTTAGGAGACCTGAAAGGCAGAAATGTATATAATATTGAAGTGAGGAACACCACCATATGGAATATGTCCTGGGGAAACGGCTTTGAGATCGGTTTTGAACTGCGTTGTGATGAGGTGAATGATATCAGATTCATTAACTGTGATATTATTCATGTTGAACGGGGTGCTGCCATGAGCATTCACAATGGTGACTATGCCCGTGTGAGCAATATTCTTTATGAAGATATCCGTATTGAAGATGCATCTCACAAGCTTATCGACCTGGCTATCATTCTTTCCCAGTATAGCATTGACCGGCCGACAGAGCTTTCGGAGCGCCAGGAGAGGTATATGGAGGGAGCATGGGACGGGGTGCTGAGGATCATGCCGGGAGAGGAATCGGAATATGGTGCAAACAGAGGTCATATCGAAAATATAATTTTCAGGAATATCCAGGTTACGGGAGGGGAATTTCCCTTTTCGGTGATCTCCGGATTCAGTAATGAAAATGTGGTGGATGATGTGCTCATCGAGGGCCTTTATGTCCATGGCAGAAAGATAACCAGTCCGGCTGACGGACATTTTTTTATTGAGAATGCACGTAATATATTATTTAAATAGCAAACTGACTATGCGAAATTTTTATCTGTTACTCTCTTTCATTTTTTTATTTGGTCCATCCCTTTCACAAAATAAAATCATTAAAGAATGGGATATTTTTGAAATTTCTTTTACCTCTTCGGGATCCATGGAAAACCCATATATGGAGGAACTCAGGGAAAATGAAGAACCTTTTCTTACTGCTTCTTTCAATGGAATTTCCGGCGATGCTTCGGGAAAATCGTATCAGTTGCCCGGATTCTGGGACGGGGATAATAACTGGAAGATCCGTTTTGCGGCTCCCTTTTCCGGTACCTGGGAATATGTAACTCAATCTAAGGACAGGAAATTGAATGGGAAGAAAGGAAAACTTACCGTTGAAAAGTGGACAGAAAAAGAATTAAAGGAAAATCCAACCCGGAGGGGACTGATCATTGTAAACGCGGATGATAAACGAAAAGGCAGATATTTTACCTATTCTGACGGTTCGCCATTTTTATGGGTCGGGGATACCTGGTGGAACTGGACCAAGGAAGAGATCCGTTTTGAATCTTTCAGGGAACTGGCCGACACGAGGTCCGGACAGGGATTTACCGTAGGCCAGTTGTTCTTTGCCGGCAACGGTTGGAGCGAAGAAAGCTCCTTATTGAACAATACCTATACCCTGCCCGATGTGGCTCATATCCGTAAAATAGAAAAAATGATCCGGTATGCAAATCAGAAAGGAATTACAGTCTGGATTCATCCATGGTGGAGCCGTGATAATATAGATGAGACCATTGGAGCGGAAAAAATGCGGAGATGGTGGAGGTATGTGGTTCACCGGTTACATGCCTATAATGTGATCTGGGTCCTTGCGGGAGAATATAATATGCATGATTACGGTGGACTGGGCCTCGCCTTCTGGAACGGCCTGGGAAAGCTTGTCAAATCTGAAGATCCATATCACAGGGTAACCAGTACCCATCCTACACCGCCAGCCTGGGGAGGTGGTGCAGATGCCCCGCAATGGTCTACTGCCGAGGTGATCCATACTCAGAATTGGCTGGATTATAACCAGAGTCAGCCCGGTCATGGTCGATGGCGGAATGAAATGATCCCTGATATCGTAAAATATGCTTACGATCAGGACCCGGCAAAACCCATTGTTGTGACCGAACCCTGGTATGAATTTATCGAAGGCAATCCAAGGGGAATGGATATACGTTTTGGAGCCTGGTCAGCCTTTTTAAATGGTGCAGCAGGGCATAGTTATGCGGGCGGGCATATATGGAGAGCCCATCTTCCCGAGTCGCCATCAGGAGTAGGTGCCTGGCCTATGGATACGCTTTTTGAAGTAAACACCTATATTTATGAAGGAGCTCAATCGATGGGATTTCTCAGCCGTTTTCTGCAGGACATGGATTGGTGGAAATTGGAACCGCACCCTGAGTTGGTTATTGAAAACCCTTCAAGGTATTGCGGAGCGAACCCGGGCAATGAATACCTGGTCTATTTAAGATATGGAGGCACAGTCAAGATTGATCTCAGCCATACCGGAAAGAAAATGATGCAATATACCTGGATTGATCTTACAGATCAGAACATTAAAAAACAAGGCGACATAAAAGGTGGTGATATTACCACATTTTCACCCCCTGAAGATTACCCGGGGGCCCTTCATTATAAGGACTGGTTGTTGTACATTTTCGCAAAATAAACACCCTCTGTTTTTTTTATTTTTTGCAAATCCCTGATTTATTGATGTTAAATGGCAGTAAATCAGGAAAATAGTCCTTTTATCATTATCCATAGGTATGATTTTTAAAAATTATAATATTTTTCTTGTTACAAAATTTGTATATTCATAATATATGTGCTAATATCATGTTATAATTGTAATTTTTATTGCTGTTAGTGATTTTTTATCAGTTACAATTATTGGAATTTTTCTAAGCAGGAAAGCTAAACTGTTCATTTAAATTTTTCAGGAAAAATGGATACCGGACATCTTCTCGGAAGGGAGCAGTGGGAGAAGTGGATAGGTGAAAATCTGGATGATTTCGACTTCTTTGCTCCGATTAAAAAATGGGATCATATCGATTTTGAGAAAATTACCCAGGACAATTTCTCAAAGATCATTTATAACAAGCCCAGGCCTGTTTCACCCCTTAAATCCTTTTTCCTTCCCATCAAGCAGAATCTAACCCGGCCTTCCGAACAAAAACCAAAGATCATAATCGGAGTGCCGGCATGCGATCTGAAAGGAATTGAGTTACTCGATCAAATTTACATGGACGACCGATATCCGGATACGGTGTACCGGTCAAGGCGAGATAATGCCATCCTGATCGGCACCGGTTGTCATGAGATCCTGGAGAATTGCCATTGCACCTCAAGTGGCATAAATCCCTATCCGGAAAGTGTGCAGGATATTACCCTGGCCAGTATAGCGGATCGCATCGTATTGCAACCACATACCGAAAAGGGTGAAAAACTAATTGAAGACATATTATCCGGATTGGAATCAAAACAGGCGGACACGAACATCCTGGAAGAAATTAAAAAAATAAGAGCAGGGGTTACGAATGAACTGAAAGAAATAAATGATACGCTTCCCGGTTATGACGAAACGGGAGAGCTTATCACAGAATCTGACAGGGAAATATGGGCAAAATATGCCGGTGATTGCGTATCCTGTGGTGCCTGTGCCACCAGTTGCCCGACCTGTTCCTGTTTTCTTCTGATCGACCGGCCCGGGTTTGAAAAGGTAAGGAGTATCGATGCCTGCCAGTTTCCGGGCTTTGAAAGAGTGGCGGCCGGTGAAGATCCTTTAGGAAAACTCGCGGACCGTTTCAGAAACCGCTATTTGTGCAAATATGTGTGGAAACCGGAGCGATTCCAGGCTATTGCCTGCACCGGCTGTGGACGTTGTATTGATGCCTGCATCGGCAAAATAAATAAAAATGAACTGATCAGGGAATTGAACGATAAAATAACCGTGTCAAATGGTAAATAATAATCCATACCAACCCTTACGCGCAAAACTGGTTGATATCATTGATGAATCACCGAATATAAAAACCTTCACCTTTGAGCCGGAGAAGGAATTTTCATTCAAGACCGGTGAATTTGTTGAATTGACACTTGATGGCACGGGAGAAGCTCCATTCACTCCTTCTTCTTCTCCCAGGGTCCATGACAAGCTGGATATTACCATCATGAAAGCAGGATATGTAACCGAGAAAATACATAACCTGAATGGTGGGGAGATACTGGGTATTCGCGGACCTTACGGACGTGGTTATCCGGTTGAAAAATTCTTTGATAAAGAAGTGATCATAGTGGGTGGCGGGTGCGGTCTGGCCCCCATCCGGTCCTTATTATATGAGTTGACGGCACAATCGGAAAAATTCCGGAAACTGATCCTCTGTTATGGTTCAAAAACCCCGTCAGATTGTATTTACAAGCCCATGTTCTGTGAGCTTGATAAAATCAGCAATTTCGAATGTTTGCGAAGTGTGGATGTGGCGGATGATAAGTGGGAAGGTCATGTAGGTGTAGTTACAACCCTTCTGGATAAAATCGATTTTGATCTGGAAAATGCCGTTTCCGTAGTCTGTGGTCCTCCGGTCATGATGAAATTCGGCACCTATAAATTGCTGGATATGGGATTCGGCCCGGAGGACATTTATCTTTCACTGGAGAAGAATATGTCATGTGGCATAGGTAAATGCGGACATTGCATGCTGGGCGACACTTTCGTATGCAAAGATGGGCCCGTATATACCTATGAAGAAGTTAAAGGTTTTAATCATATCTGGTAACAGCAAATAATTACGATATGACAGATATAAATGAATACAGAACATTACGTTTTTTTAAGGATTTTAAAGAAAAAAACGTAAAAAATTTGCTTGATATCGGAACTATCAAAGAGTTCCAGGTTAAAGAGTACATTATTGAAGAAAATCAGGAGCTTCAGGATCTTTTTGTATTGCTGAAAGGTTCCGTTCATATCGGAATCACCGTTCCTAATAAGGGAAAAATAAATGTAGGCACGATCTATCCCGGTAATATATTTTCCTGGTCGGCCCTGTTTTCCCCTTTTATTTCAACGGCATACGCCGTGACCAATCTGCCCAGCAGGGTGCTGTCACTGGATGCAAAGAAAGTTCAATCCATGATCGACAAAGACCCTCTTTTCGGATACAGGTTGATGAGATTTATCAGTGAAACGCTTTCACGGCGATTACATGATACACGATTTCAACTGGTAAATATTGCCACACTCTAATGATGAATGATTTAAGATATGAGCAAAAAGATATTGATCGATCTGATAAAATGCCGCGAGTGTGAAACCTGTACGGCTGATTGCATATATACATTCCATCCGGAGAACAAAGGAATCATGTCATTGCATGAAATGGCTGTTTTTGCAGTCACCTGCAAGCGATGTACGGATGCCCCCTGTGTGGAAGTTTGTCCTGCGGATGCATTGGAAAAGGATGAAGATAAAATGGTGGTGAGGGCCGTAAACCTTTGTGTGGCCTGCAAATCCTGTGTAGCGATCTGTCCTTTCGGCACAATAATGAATGATCTTTTTGAACCGAAAAAATCGATCTGCGATTATTGTGATTTGAATGGAGATGTGAATGAACTCCTGTGTGTTAACACCTGTCCCGAAGAAGCACTGACGATCACGGATATGGATGAAGACCCGGAAAACAACATATTCCAGATCAACGACAAGGTACTTGTAAAGGATTATAAATGGGAAAACCTGGTTGAACTTTAAACTATACTGATATGCTCAGAGAATTGTTTTATTTTATTGTTTTTCCCGGACTTTTATTCTCAGTCTTTGTAGGAGGATTTCTGAGCTGGTTCGACCGGAAGATCACCGCCAGGGTACAGTTCCGGAAGGGTCCTCCCCTGCTGCAGCCTTTTTATGATTTTGTCAAGCTTTTATATAAAGAAACCATTCTGCCGGCCCGGGGCTCCAGAATGACCTTCCTGTTGGCTCCCGTATTCGGGTTGTTCGGTGCAACCATAGCTGCCGTATTTATTCTGCTTCCTCTGTTCGGAATAAATACAGGGTTCCAGGGAGATGTCATTGTGATCTTTTACCTCCTGGCTATACCTTCACTGACCTATATGATAGGAGCCCTTGCATCGGGTAATCCCCTGGCTGCCGTGGGGGCTTCAAGGGAAATGAAACTTATAATCAGTTATGAACTCAGTTTTCTGCTGGTAATTGCCGCCGTGATACTCAAAAGTGGTCTGAACCTGAGCCTGTATGAAATTATTGAATTCCAGGCTGTCAATGGGGCATTTATAGGCAGCCTGTCAGGGGTATTGATATTTATCGTGACACTATTCGCCATCCAGGCCAAACTGGGGCTGGTTCCGTTCGACATGTCGGAAGCCGAAACGGAGATCACCCATGGCGTGTTTATCGAATATTCGGGTACGGTTTATGCCATGGTGAAACTCACAAAATATATTATGCTGTTTATTCTTCCCGCTTTTGCCACAGCCATATTGCTGGGCGGCATCAATCTCGAAGGGATGGGTATTTTATGGTCGATCCTTAAGATCATGGGAATCGTATTGCTGATAACCCTGATCAGAAATACCAATCCCAGGTTGAAGATCAGTCAGGCCATGCGATTTTTCCTGATCGGGATGAATGCGTTAGTCGTGATAGCGATCATTTTAATTTATTTTAACCTGTAAATAAGAAAAAATTGGGCTTAAAAGATTTTTGTTTCAAAAAGTCGCTCTGGGTGTTCCACTATGCAGGTGCCTCGTGCAACAATTGTGATATCGAGATACTGGACTGTTTAACGCCACGCTTCGATATTGAACGATTCGGGATGCAGCTTGTGGGGAGCCCCCGGCATGCGGATGTAATACTGGTGAATGGTTCGATCAATAAAAAAGACCGGCCCAGGTTGCTTGAGATCTATGATCAGGCTGCCAAACCCGTGCTTGTGGTCGCCATTGGAGCATGCGGGTGTACCGGGGGGATCTTCAAGGAGGGATATACCAATGCAGGACCGGTCGATGAGGTAATTCCTGTCGATGCCTACATACCGGGATGCCCCCCCAAACCGGAGGCGATCCTGGCCGGCATTGTAAAACTGGTAACGAAAAAGAGTAATCACACACCCAAAAAAGAAAAGGAGATCAAACATGCAAGTTAAGGAGATATTGTCATTGCTTAAATCAGAATTTGATAAGGATATTCTGATGGAGAAGGAACTCAATCCCATGAGGGGATTGGTGCGGATCAATCCCGATAAAATCGTGGATGTGTCTGATTTTCTTTTCAATAAGCATAAATTCCGTTTTATCATAGCTTCGGGATTCGATTCAAAAGAAGGACTCGAGATCATGTATCACTTTATGCTGGATGAATCGGGATTCATTCTGAATGTCAATGTGGTACTGCCCCGTGAAAATCCCGAGATCGAATCCATCACCCCTCTTATAAAGGGAGCCAACTGGATCGAAAGAGAAATTATGGAGATCCTGGGAATAACCTTTAAAAATCATCCTCAGCCTGAAAAACTACTGTCAGGCGAAAACTGGGAAGAAGGTTATTATCCATACAGAAGAGAAATAAAAGAGGTGTAAATTTTTTACTATGGCAAGAAAAACGATTATACCCGTCGGACCTTACCATCCTTTACAGGAAGAACCTGAACTTTTTAAACTTTACTGTGATGGTGAGACCGTGACCGATATCGAATGGGAAACCGGATACAACCACAGGGGTATTGAAAAACTGTGTGAGTCGAAAACCTTCGACCAGGTATTTTTCCTGGTAGAAAGGATCTGTGGTATTTGTTCTACCTCGCATCCTTTCGCTTTTGCCAATGCGGTTGAAGAGATCGGCGACGTAAAACTTACCGAAAGGGCAAAATACATAAGGTCGATCATCGGGGAGCTGGAAAGGATACACAGTCACCTGTTGTGGGTCGGTCTGGCCGGACATTTCCTGGGTTACAATACCGTGTACATGTGGGCATGGAAATACCGCGAACCGGTCCTCGACCTGTTTGAACTCATTACAGGCAACAGGAACAGCTATGCCATGTTCAAAATAGGTGGGGTGAGAAGGGATATACCCAATGACAACATTCCACGCATCCGAAAAATATTGAACGAGCTCAAGCCGAAGCTCGATCTTATCAAAGGAGCAGTCATGGACGATCCGGTTCTGCATTTGCGGCTGAAAGGTGTAGGCATATTGACCAAACAGGATTGTATCGATTATGCCGCAGTGGGACCTACTTCCAGAGCCTCGGGATTGCCAGGTGATATCAGGCGGGATGATCCGTATGCCGCCTATGATATGGTCGACTGGGATGTGGTCACGGCCGAAGAAGGTGATGTATTTGCCAAGGCCAAGGTAAGGATACTGGAAATGTATGAATCGGTAAAGATCATCGAAGGCTGTCTGGAAGGATTATTAAAGGAACCGGAAGGTGAGATTCATGTGAAAGTCAAAAACACACCTGCGGGGATAGGCACAGGGCATCACGAAGCACCCCGGGGCGAAGTGTTCCATTTTGTAATGACCGATGGCAGCAACTCCCCGGTACGCCACAAGGTCAGGGCACCAAGCTACACCAATATTGCCACCTTTAAGCGATCCTGTGTCGGCCAGACCATCTCTGATGCCACCATATCGCTTGCGGCTGTCGATCCCTGTTATTGCTGCACGGAAAGGATGGTGGTGCTTTATGATACCGTTTCGGGTAAACCTCTCATGAATGCGCAGGAACTGATCAGAAGATCACAACAGAAAACAGAAATACTTAAAAAGAAATTTTCATAAACAATGGATCTGGTACAATTGATCATAAGTATTCCTCTTGCAGCCGGGATCATCCTTTTCCTGATACCGGAAAGCATGTCTAAACTGAAAGGAATGTTGGCCGTGCTGGTTTCCCTGCTGGCACTCTGGTTTTCAATCCGGTTATTGTCTCTTGAAGGTGGCATAGTCTCCATATCGCTGGCAGGAGAAACGGAATGGTGGAGGAATTTCATGTGGCTGTCCGGCAAATATTTTTCATTTAATGTCGATTCACTGGCAAGACTGATCGTTATCTTCATCAGCATTTTTTCCGTACTGATTTCGATTTATCATATTTTCTATGATCCGGGAAAAGACCGGGGCCGGAATTATTATGAATATTTTTTACTTACCCTGGGAGCTTCTTACGGCGCTGCACTTTCCGATCACCTGATCACCTTTATATTTTTCTGGGGATTCCTGGGACTGACCCTGTATAAACTGATCAGGGGCTTCGATGAAGAAAGTTCATCCTCTGCAAAAAAGACATTGATCCTTATCGGGGCGTCCGACAGCCTGATGATCATGGGGATCGGGCTGGTCTGGCTCAATACAGAAACCTTTTTCATTTCTGAAATCGATCTGGCCACAAAAACCTTCTCCACCAACCTGGCTTTTATTTTTCTGCTGGTGGGCAGTTTTACCAAGGCGGGTGCCTTTCCCTTTCATACCTGGATTCCTGATTTCGTGAAAAAAGCCCCTGCCTCCTCTTCTGCCTATCTGCCGGCCTCCCTGGACAAACTGCTGGGCATTTATTTTTTAAGCAGGATCTGTATCGACATGTTCACCCTTAACCAGTGGCTTACCCTGGTGATCCTGATCATTGGTGTGATCACCATAATCGCGGCAGTAATGATGGCCCTGATCCAGCATAATTATAAAAAACTGCTGGGATATCATGCTGTATCCCAGGTGGGTTATATGGTAGTGGGAATTGGCCTGGGCACACCCCTGGGGATTGCAGGCGGTCTTTTTCATATGATCAACCACGCCCTGTATAAGAGCGGGCTGTTCCTGTCGGCAGGCAGTATTGAAAAACGTACCGGCAAAGAGGATCTTAGCGAACTCAGTGGTTTATCCGGCAAAATGCCATTGACCTTTATCAGTGCATTGATTTTCGCCCTGGCGATTTCCGGCATACCCCCCCTCAATGGATTTGCATCCAAATGGGTTATATATCAGGCCATCATTAATTTCGGTGAAGGAACGGGCATTGCCAACCAGCTTTGGATCATATGGCTTGCCCTGGCTGTTTTCGGATCGGCCCTTACCCTGGCCAGTTTCATCAAGTTTATATCCGGGGTCTTTTTGGGACGGGTCAGGGAGGAACTGGCATCGGTTAAGGAGGTCAATGTGTTCATGTGGCTTCCCATGATCATTCTTGCCGTAATCTGTGTAGGTTTCGGTGTGGTAGCCACACAAACGATATTGCCCAGGATATTGATGCCGATAACCGGCGAGTTCGAATTTGTAGGTATCTGGAATTCGGTGGCTGTCTCTATATTAATACTGGTTTCGATCGTGCTGGGTATCATCATTTATCTGGCCGGAGATATTAAAAAATTCAGGACTGCCGACAGTTTTGTGGGAGGAGAAAAGATGCAGGATACTTCAGAATATTCCGTACTGGAATTCTACAAGACCATAAGGGAATTTGGATTCCTGTCCTGGTTCTATGATAAGGCAGAAAAGAAATGGTTCGACATCTATGATCTTTCAAAGAAAGGCGTGTTGCGGATGAACAGGGAATTCAGTACAGCCCACGATGGTATATTGAGGACCTATTCCTCCTGGTTTATTGTCGGATTGATCATTATGCTGATATTATTACTATAAACTGATGAATACATGACATTTTTATTGGGATTTATACTGGTTTTAATGATTCTGGGGTCCATTTACCTCCTGAACGCACGTGACCTGCTGTCTGCAGTCATTGCCTATGGCATAGTGGGGTTCGGGCTGGTGATCTGTTTCTTACTGTTAAGAGCCCCTGACCTGGCTATTATCCAGATCGTGGTAGAGACCATCACCCTGGTGATCATGATCGCCATTATTATTGACAGTACGAGACAGGAAGCCAGGTTTACCATGACCGGCAAGGAAATCGTATTTACCTCTTTTATAATTCTTGTCCTGGCCGGACTGGGGTTCTATTTTTGGAAAACTACCCAGGGTTTGCCGGCATTCGGTGAACATATGCTCCGGATGTCAAAAAGTTATCTTGAAGTAGGTCCTGAACTGACAGGAAGCGCCAATATGGTAACCGGGGTATTGCTCGATTTCAGAGCCTATGACACCCTTGGAGAAGCCACCATATTATTTACCGCAGCCATTGGGGTGATTACGATAATGAGATTAAAAGGAAAAAAATAAACCGGATTCAATATGAAAGGAATGACTGTGATCATTAAAAAAGTTTGCCAGCTTATGGCCGGAATAATTTTCATTTTCGGCATTTATATAGTCACCCATGGTCATCTGACTCCGGGAGGGGGGTTTGCGGGCGGAGCGATCATTGCCGGAGCCTTTTTTCTGATCATCCTGGCTTTCGGATCCGATTACCTGGTGATGACCCGGAAAAAAGAAGGTTCAACCATCAGTGAAAGCCTTGCCATACTGGCCTTTCTGCTGTTTGGCACGGCCGCACTTCTGATCGGCACGAAAACCTTTTTAAGCAATTACCTGGGGACCGGTGAGCCGGGCGAACTGATCAGCGGTGGAGTGATCCCCCTGTACAACATATTTATCGGCATCGAAGTCGCTGCCGCATTGATATCTATATTTTTCGCTTTTTTAATTTATAAAGAAGAGATCAGATCATGACACTTTTTATACTCTGTTTTATTTTGTTCCTGGTGGGGATTTACGGGGTGATAACCAAAAGGAATCTCATTAAGATCATCCTGGGTTTAAGCATAATGCAGTATTCAGTCAACCTGTTCCTGATCCTGGTAGGCTACGTGGAAGGAGGAGCCGCCCCCATACTCGGTGGCAACCAGAATACATTTGTTGACCCTCTTCCCCAGGCCATGATCCTCACCGTAATCGTGATCGGGCTGGCTACCACAGCCTTATTGCTGGCCATTGCCATTAAATTATACAGGAAACATAAAACGTTCGACATAAAAGAAATCAATCTTTTAAAAGGATAACTCATGAATCACTGGATCCCATTATATGTTATATTGCCTCTTGCGGTCGCTTTGATCATCCCGGTAATCGGAAGGATCTGGAAAGGGATATCCCAGGTACTCACGCCTCTGATTTTTCTTTTCCTGGCTGCTCTCAGCATATACTTCATGGCAGGTAAAGATTCCCTGAAAATTACCTATGCGGTGGGTGGCTGGGAGATAATAGATAATATCCCGGTCGGCATTTATTTTGTTCTCGACGGGCTGAGCATATTTATCCTTTTGATCATCAATACTATCGCTTTTGCCTCATCCTTTTTCGCGGTAGATTATATCCGGAAATTTACGGCCGAAAACAATTTTTATTCACTGTTCTGCCTGATGGTAACCGGAATGAACGGCGTAGCCCTTACCGGCGATATTTTTAATTTATACGTTTTCCTTGAGATCGCAGTGATCGCGGCCTATGCCCTGGTGGCTTTCGGTGTGGAAAAAGAAGAACTTGAAGCTTCCTTCAAGTACCAGGTACTGGGGGGGATCGCCTCCCTTATGATCATCATGGGTATCGGTATCCTATACTGGCATACAGGAACACTTAACATGGCGGATATCCGGAATCTGCTCACCGATACGGGAGACACAAGAATATTGATCTTTATCCAGGTCATATTTATAGCCGGTTTTGGCCTGAAAGCAGCCATGATCCCGTTCCACTCCTGGTTGCCTGACGCTCATTCATCCGCTCCCACGCCCATTTCGGCCATGCTTTCGGGTGTATTGATCAAAGCAGTAGGCGTATATGTCATTCTCAGGTTATTCTTCAATATGTTTATGATCAACTACGAGATAGCCGTGGTCATCACCACGATCGGTACCCTTTCCATGGTAATAGGCGTATTGCTGGCCATCGGTCAGTGGGACATCAAACGATTACTGGCCTACCACAGCATCAGTCAGATGGGATACGTATTCCTTGGCACAGGCATTGGCATGTTGGTTCTGGCTTCCGGCGGAGATGTGGTCGTTGCCGCCTTATCCATCATGGGAGGTTTGTTTCACCTGATCAATCATGCCGTTTTCAAGGGACTCCTGTTCCTGACCTCAGGCTCCATAGAACATCGCCTGGGCACCAGAAACCTGAAGGAAATGGGAGGCTTGTCGCGCCGGATGCCCCTGACAGCTACTTCAAACTTCAGTGCTTCCATGGCCATTTCGGGCATTCCACCTTTTAACGGCTTCTTTTCCAAACTGATCATAATCATAGCTGCCGTACAGGCCCAGTACTATCTGCTGGCCTTCCTGGCCGTATTGGTCAGCGTGATTACCCTGGCTTCTTTTGCCAAGGTGCAGAAATTTGCTTTTTTCAATAAAACAATAAGTGAAACGGCTCAGAATATAAAGGAATCTCCCTTTTTCATGAGTTTTTCAATGGTTTTCCTGGCAGTTTTATGCCTGGTGATGAGTTTGATGATCCTTCCGGGGATCAGGGAGATCTTCCTTACTCCTTCGGTGGATGTCCTTATCAACCATAGTGATTATTCGCAACTGTTAATACAACCTTGATCATGAAATATGTAACATTTTTTATATTATCTCTTTTATTCTGGTTGCTGATAACTTTCAGCCTGAGTGTGACCAATATGATTACCGGACTTGCCGTCGCGCTGATCACCACCCTGTTTTTCGGGAAAATGTATGTGGACAACGTGTATAAATTTATCCAGCCACGTCGATATCTCTGGCTTCTGATTTACATATTCATATTTGCCTGGGAATGTATCAAGGCCAACTTCGATGTGGCCTACCGTGTACTCCATCCCGGTCTCCCGGTCAAGCCGGGCATTGTTCGTGTGCCTCTTCAGGTAAAATCCGAAATGGCCCGGACGATCCTGGCCAATTCGATCACCATGACACCGGGAACGATCTCGGTAGATATCATTGATGATCATATATATATTCACTGGATTTATGTAAGCTCTGAGGATCCGGAAATATATACTCATAAAATAGCAGGAAGATTCGAAAAATATATAGGTAAAATATTCGATTGATATGATTTTAGACGTATTTCTCTATATTCAGATCGCGTTGGCTGCCATATGCCTTTACCGTGTAGTTAGAGGCCCATCCATAGCCGACAGAATGGTTGGGATCGATATTCTTGGCATTCTAGTGGTAGGCGTATGCGCTATTTTTGCCATAAAAACCGGGCGGTCGTTTCTGATCGATATTAGTATAGCCTGGATCATTTTAAGTTTTATTGGAACCATAACCTTAGCTAAATACCTGGAGGGTAAACAATTAAATGAGTGAGTTAATTAGTAATATCGTTATTGCCATTGGCATATTATTTAATCTTTTTGGATGTCTCGGCCTGATCAGGCTTCCGGATGTATATAACCGGCTGCAGGCCGCCACAAAATGCGTAACACTTGGTACATGCAGCATTCTGCTGGGTCTGTTGATCCGTTACGGCTTTGTGGATATCGGTGTAAAATCACTTATCGCCATACCGCTATTATTCCTGGCTTCCACGGCAGCAGCCCATGCCCTGGTGAAGGGCGCGTATAAATTCGGGATAAAGCTGTGGGAGAAAAGTGTGGTAGATGATTATAAGAACGAATAAACATAAAATCATGAAGTATCCGAAACTAAGAGAATTGAAGGAAGCGGTCATTTCCCTGGTAACTCCGGCCTACACAAGCAAATTCCCCTATAAACCCCATGAACCGGAACCTTCATACCGGGGTAAACCCGTGGTTAATGATGAGTATTGCGTCGGATGCGAAACCTGTGCCAATGTATGCCCGAGTTATGCCATCACTACTGAGGATATTCCGGGAGAAAAGATCCGGATTATCAGGAGGGATTTCGGAAAATGCATTTTCTGCGGCCAGTGCGAGGAACATTGCATTACCAGGGAAGGGGTCAAATTATCTGACAAGATATATGACCTGGCCACCTTTGACCGTAAAGACCTTATCGAAGAACAACGAAAAGAATTATTGCTGTGTAAAAACTGCGGAGCGGTGATCACTACCAACCAACATTATGAGTTTATGCATTATAAACTCGGGCCCAAAGCCTATTCCAGTATCCTGAACATGAATATGATCAATGAACGCCTGGCCATGGCTGATAAAGAAGATATAGAGGTTGATGTGGTCGATGATTTGAAAAGAAAGGATATGTTCAATGTTTTATGTCCTGATTGTCTCCGCAGAACATTGATTAAAAATCTGCATTAAGTGCTGAACGGGTTAATACAACTGATACATAAGCATCAGGTCTTGTTTGTTGGTGTGGGAAATGTGCTGAAAAATGATGACGGCATAGGTGTTCAGGTGTGCAAAGAACTTAAGAAAAACAAACGGATACCATGCCTGATTGTTGAAGCCAGCATTGAAAAATACATAGGAAAAATCGAACAGCTCAATCCGGAAATACTGGTGATCATAGACTGCATGTACTTTCCGGGAAAAGAACCGGGATATTATAAATTTTTGCCGGTTGAAAGTGTAACCCGATTCACATTAAATACGCATAATATATCCCTTGGAAGCATAGCTGATTTTTTCAAAATGCCGGTCTATATCCTCGGAATCCATCCTCAGAATACTGCTTTTGGTGAAAAGATCTCCAGCCCAGTGAAGACGACGGCAAAGAAAATCGTTGACGAGATCAACAGGAGCTTATGATCTATTTCAGTTCAACCCTTGCCCCATAGGAACGGCCGTAGATATAATCCTCCAGATTATGGATGGTCTCTTCCTGGTCTGAGATGATCCTGTTCACGGCATCACCGATCGATATTATACCACCCAGTTTTCCATCCTCGACCACAGGAAGGTGCCGGGCTTTTTTCTTGGTCATGATCGCCATGCATTCCTGGATCGTGTTTTCAGGCTTCACAATGGTTACCTCGGTAGCCATCATATCACCTATTTTCGTTTCTTTGGAGGTCTTACCCAGAAGAACGATTTTCCTTGCATAATCTCTCTCGGAAAACATACCGGTCAGTTGGCCTTTGTCATCCACGACAACGAGGGCGCCCACATCCTTTTTTGACATCATTACCAGTCCATCATATACGGTATCATTCATATTGACAGTCCATATATTACTACCTTTTTCTTCGAGAAGTTCTTTTACGGTACTTTTCATGGTTTCAAAAATCTAAGTTGTAAAAAATCTTTGTAGCAGAGCTTTGTGATTTAAGTTAAAAAAAAATATATAAACGAAAAAGTTTCCTGTCGTAATTTTTATTCAGGTTTTTTGTCTTTCTGAAATTAATGATCCACTCTTAGGTAGGTTTATTGTCAATTTCAAAAAAAAGAGAAAAAAAACTGAAGTTATTGTTATAATAGACAACAATCATTACAATAAAAATTATTTGCTCCGGTAAAAATACCGATGACATTGAACCTTCCAAAGCAAAATTTTCAGAGAGGACTCATTTGATCAAATTCAGGGTAAAACTTAGAATTTTTCATTTTTTTTATTTATTTCGTAATCCCGTTACCAATATTATTTTTGCATAAAAAACTTTATTTAAAAATAAATCCAAAATCTGTTATGAAAACGTTAAAAAAACTGAACTTTTTATTGGTTCTGGTCCTGGCAGGTATATTAATCGGCTGTAAACAGGGACAGCAACAGGCCGAGGAAGAAACCGATGAATCTGTCATGGAAGAAGCCGCGGCTCCCAATACCTTATCCGAAAAAGAAAAGGCCGACGGATGGATGCTGCTTTTCAATGGAGAAACTTTTGAAGGCTGGAGAGGGTACGGTAAGGAAACTTTCCCGGCTGCATGGGAAATAGTGGATGGTACGCTCCATATTCAGGGATCCGGTCGTGGAGAAGCAGGTGCTGAAGAAGGAGGAGATATCATCTATGACCAAAAATTTTCAAACTTCCATCTGAAGGTTGACTGGAAAGTATCCAATGGAGGAAATTCCGGTATTTTTTATCTTGGTCAGGAAAGCCCGGAGTATGATTTTATCTGGAAAACAGCTCCGGAATACCAGTTACTGGATAATGAAAGGCATCCCGATGCCATGCTGGGTGAGAATGGCAACCGCCAATCTGGCTCCCTGTATGATATTTATCCGGCAGAACCACAAAATGCCAATCCTGCAGGCGAATGGAACTCTGCAGAAATTATAGTATACAATGGTACGGTGGTTCATAAACAGAATGGTGAGACAGTGGTCGAGTATCATTTATGGACCCCCAAGTGGTATGAAGATGTAGCGGACAGTAAATTCCCGGAGCTGAATGAAGAATGGGCTGAAGTAGCGAAAGAGGGATATATCGGCATGCAGGATCATGGAGATGATGTATGGTTCAGGAATATAAAGCTCAAGAAGCTGTAATCAAGTATCCCATCCAATAAAAAAAATTCATCGTATGACTTGAAGTCATTCGATGAATACTAACCCAAAGGCTGTCTCAAAAGGACAGCCTTTTTATGATCTGATCGTACCCAGTCCGTCAGATGATAAAGTTTATACCCTTCTGATATCAGTGTTTCATTGCGCCATCAATTCCGGAGAAAAACTCTCTTAGAGGCGATTGTTTTTGACCCGGAGTCTTGATGGCCGTCTACCTTAACTGTGACTCTCAGTGCCCTGATGCCTTGGTGGCTTCTCTCTTATCTGTGATGCTAATGGCCCTGGTGCCTTGACGCCTTCGTGGCTTCTCTCTCCAATCTGTGATATTACTGGCTTTAGTGCCTTTGCGCCTTCGTGGTTTTCCCCCTATCTGTGATTTTTTGTGCCCTCATGCCCTGGTGACTTTTTTTTAGCCACTTCCCCTCATTTCTGATTATAAAAATTCATGGTTCGCTCCAGGCCGATTACAGTGAAGGCTTCAATTGCCTCACAGGCCTTATCAAAAACAGCGGGAAGCTCCTGTATTTCCTTACCGGTAAACCGGCTCAATACATATTCTATTTGCCGTCCCTTTGGAAAATCATCACCGATCCCTATTCTCAACCGCGGATAAGTTTGTGAATTAAGCAATGTTTCAATATTGATCAATCCGTTATGACCCGCCGAAGAACCTTTGGCCCGGATCCTTATACTCCCAAAAGGCAGGGCCACATCATCCACCACAACCATAAGGCGGGAAACCGGAATTTTAAGCTGATCCAGCCAGTAACGGATAGCCTTACCACTCAGGTTCATATAAGTGGTAGGTTTAATGAGATGAATATTTCTGCCCTTTAATTTAAATTCGGATTTAAAAGCGTAACGGTCAATCTCGAATCCTGCACCGTATTTGTCAGCCAGCTGATCCAGGCATAAAAAACCGGCATTATGCCGGGTGAGCTCATATTCCGGACCAATATTTCCTAATCCGGCAATCAGATATTTCATAACTGAAAAAAGTCCTGCCGGCAAGCTCCGGCAGGATCAAATGATTTATTCTTTGGATTCTTCCTCTTCACCGCCACCTTCTTCAGCAGTCTTTTCTTCTCCTTCTCCACCTTCTCCTTCTTCAGCACCTTCTTCACCTTCAAGTGCTTCTTCTTCCTCTTCGGCCAATGCCTCTTCCTCCTCAGCCATTCTGGTGAGTCGAGGTATAGCTACCGTACAGATGGTTACCTGTGGACTGACCAGAATTTCAAAGTTTGCTGTATCCACATCTCTTATCTTGATGGAATCACCCAGGTCCAGATTGCTGATATCCAGCACGATACTTTCCGGCATATACTTAGGTAAAGCTTTGATCTGTAATTTACGCAGCTTAACCTGCAACTTACCTCCCTTTAATAGGCCAGCCGCACTACCCTCAAATTCTACAGGAATATCCATCTTAATGGGTTTTCCTTCGGTGAGCACCAGAAAATCAGCGTGGAGTATCATATCGCTGACGGGATGAAACTGTATATCCTGCAGGATGGCATGATATTCTTCCCCTTCTATATTCAGTTGTACAAAATGGGCCTTATGCGTATATATCAAAGGCCTGAAAAGAATCATGGGAGCGTAAAAATGGAGTTGTTCGTCCTTGCCGTAAACCACACAGGGCACATTGCCCTCCTCCCGTAGTCTCTTAGCATCCGTTTTTCCGAGATTTGCTCTTTTATACCCTATAATCTCAATTGTTTTCATGCTATTTGTTTTGAATTAATAAATGTTAATGTATGAATAAAGAACTTATTGATTCATGATTATGTGTCTTGCGTATTCCCTTGGCAAAAAGGTCCGAAACAGTCAGGACCCTTATCTTCGGTGATTCCTTCTTTAATGGAATGGTATCGGTCACCACCAGTTCTTCAAGTCTGGAATTTTCAATGTTTTCATAGGCGTTGCCCGATAATATCGGATGGGTGCAGATCGCTCTTACCGATTTGGCTCCCTTTTCAATAATAATATCCGCCGCTTTGCTTAGCGTTCCTCCCGTATCGATCATATCATCCACAATCACCACATCTTTTTCTTCCACATTCCCGATCACCTGCATACTGGCCACTTCATTGGCCCGTTTCCGGTATTTGTCACAGATCACCATATCCACGGCAAAATGCTTGGCAAAACCACGCGCCCTTGTAGTTCCGCCCACATCCGGAGCGGCAAATAACAGGTCGTTCAACCTCAGCGTCTTCAGATAGGGTATGAAAATATATGACCCGTCAAGATGATCCACGGGAATATCGAAAAAGCCCTGTATCTGACCGGCATGAAGATCACAGGCCATCAATCTGTTGGCCCCGGCTGCTGTAAGTACGTTAGCGATCAGCTTGGCCGCGATAGATACCCTTGGCCTGTCTTTCCGGTCCTGCCGGGCATAACCGAAATAGGGCGTGACTACCGTTACATATTTTGCACTGGCTCTTCTTGCCGCATCCACCATTAATAACAATTCCAAAAGATTTTCAGCCGGAGCATTGGTCGAATTGATGATAAATACATCGCAACCTCTGACCGACTCGGTAAATATTGGAAGCATCTCGCCATCGCTGAATCGCTGAATGGTAAGTGATCCAAGGGGTTTTCCGAATTGCTGGGCAATTTTTTCCGCAAGGACCCTGGAATTTGTACCTGCGAAGATTTTTACGGGAGCCATGAAATAGTAAATGGTTATTTATTACGCTATTGCAAAAATAAATTAATCCCGATGGATCGTACCGGGATTAACCATTCAGTTGTCCGACCAGGGCTCGAACCTGGACTCTTCTGGACCAAAACCAGACGTGTTGCCAATTACACCATCGGACAATGGATTTTGGAGCTACAAAAATAGAATTAATTATGAGAATATGTAAGTGAATCAAAAAAAAGTTTTTAAAATGAACTGGATCATCATTTATAAAAGTGGAGGATATAACAAGCAACGAATCAACCCTTATAAAACTTAGCAGAAAGACCGGAGTTTTTATATTCATAACAGGTTTAACGGATAAACAGAATTTACCGATATTTAAATTCATCATTTCCCGTCAAAAAATTGAAAGACAAGATGCATATACCTTATATTAAAAATTGCAGCCACTAAAAAATTTGCTAAAATCGGACTATCCACCACCAAAGGTAGTGGCATTAACCCCGATTTTTACTTTGCATCGCAAATTTTTTTCAGACGCATATGCCTTTCGATTAAAGCTCCGCAAGAACATGACCACAACCCAAAGACGGTGGGTTATTAAATTATACTAAAATTGCGCCGGTTCATGAATTAATTATATAATATTATATTTGCCTTACTGTATTTATTTGCCTGACTGCAACCTTCAAATGGGTAGAAGAATTACAATTGATAAATGGTCGGCGGGTTACTGGTTTATAAAAAACATACTGACCAAACCGGCTCACCTCCTCTACTACGGCCGGATAAAAATTAAAAATGCCGGAAATATTCCCGATAATCAACCGGTGATCCTTGCGCCGAACCACCAGAATGCACTGATGGATGCCATGGTCCTGGTGCTGCACCTGAAATATCAGAGCATTTTCCTCACCCGTGCCGATATTTTTAAACAACCCCTGATCCGAAGAATTCTTTTTTTCCTGAAAATGCTTCCTATTTACAGGATCCGCGATGGAAGAAATAGTCTCAGTAAAAATGAGGAGATCTTTGATACCTCGGTTCAGATCCTGATCAACAGAAGAAATCCCATATGCCTTTTCCCGGAAGGGAATCATGGTGAACATAAAAGATTGAGGCCCCTGGTAAAGGGCATTTTCAGGATCGCCTTTAAGGCACAGGAACATTCCGGCAATCACCCGGCTGTAAAGATCGTACCCATAGGCCTGGATTATGAAAATTATTATAAATTCGGCCAGGATCTTTTCGTTAATATTGGAAAGCCCATCGAAGTGTCGGAGTACTGGGATGATTATTTGAAAGAACCCGCCCTGACCACCAACCGATTGAAGAATGATCTCTCCGACAGAATGAAACAATTGATGATCCATATCGAAACGGATCAGTATTATGATCTCTTCCTGGATCTACCTAATCTGTATCGCGAACGTATACTCACCAGGTTAAATTGGGATAAGAATTCCCTGGCTAACCGTTTTTATGCCTGTAAAAAATTAAATAACAAACTGCATTCCGTGCTGGAATCATCGCCTGAAACGATCAGGGAGATATCAGAAAAATATGAGGAATATAAACAGCTGAGGCAGAAAGCAAAATTGAGAGACTGGGTTTTCCGGAAACCCGCCTATTCGGTTTGGGGCAATAGCCTTCTCTTGGTATTTCTCATTCTCTTATCTCCACTTTTTCTCGCCGGCTTGATCCTGCATGCACCCGTGTTTTTTATTCCACCTCAATATGCTGCTAAAAACAAGGACCCCCAGATGTTCAGTACACTTTCTTGGGGTATTGGCTATGGCATCGGACTTATTTACTATCCTCTTTTGATCATCCTGGGATTTCTGATACTTCCAAAATGGTGGCTTGGGATGTTGTTCCCGTTATTTGTTCTGTTAAGCGGTCTGTTGGCCTGGAACTGGCGTAAACTATGGATTAAAACCAGGGCAAAGATCAGGTATTCTTTGGGAAGATCACGAAATAAGGCTATGGATAAGGCAGCAATCCTGCACCGGGAGATCCTTAAGCATCTGGATAGATTATCCATGGAATGAAAACAAAATTTATTAACTTCAAGCGTCACAGGATATTGTCAAATGAACTTCAGGAATAAAATAATTTGGATCACAGGGGCCTCTTCCGGTATCGGAGAAGCATTGGCATTGACATGGGCAAAACATGGAATCCGGTTGATCATTTCCGGAAGAAAAAAGGCCAAATTGAATGAAGTAAGAGATAAATGCATCCAAAAAGGATCCGATTGCCTCGTTGCAGTCCTGGATCTTGCCGATCCTGTTTCCATAAAGAAGGCAGCGGAAGAGGTAAAAAAACACTATTCTTCTATTGATATATTGATCAATAACGGCGGTATCAGTCAGCGTTCACTGGCCTCAGAAACACCTGTAGAGGTGGACCGTTTAATTATGGAAACAAACTTTTTCGGGGCTGTCGCGCTTACTAAAGAGGTTCTTCCCTCGATGATCAGCAATAAACAGGGCCATGTGGTGGTGGTAAGCAGTGTGGTGGGTAAATTTGGCTTTCCGTTGCGTACGGCGTACTCGGCATCCAAACATGCACTCCAGGGTTATTTCGACAGTCTGCGTGCCGAACTGAAGGACGAGAATATAAGGATAACCATTGTAAGTCCTGGTAGAATAAAGACCAATATATCAATCAATGCCATTGACAGTAAAGGTGAAAAACATGGCATTATGGATCCGGGTCAGGTGAAGGGAATACCGGCAGAAAAATGTGCTGAAAAAATAATTCAGGCTGTAGCAAGAGGTAAAAAAGATCTTATAATTGCCCGGAGTGAAAGAATAATGATAATGATCCGTAAATATTTTCCTCAATTGTATTACATTACAGCCTCAAAGATTCGAACAACTTAATATTTACATTATGGAGGGAGTTAATATCAGTGGAATACAGCAGGTGGGAATCGGTGTGCCGGATGTGCATAAAGCCTGGAGTTGGTATAAAAAATATTTTGGGTTTGATGTAAGGATCCTCGAAGATTCCAGTCCGGCTGAATTTATGTTACCCTATACGGGCGGAAAACCCAGGAACAAGCATGCCGCGATCGCCATAACATTGCAGGGTGGTGGCGGTATAGAGATCTGGCGACATACAGACTTCGACCCCCGTCCTCCGTTGTTTGATCTACAGGTTGGTGATCTTGGTGTTTATGCGGCCAAGATAAAATGTAAAAATGTTCATCAAACGTATGAATGGTTCAAATCAGAAAACCAGAATATAATTGGAGAACTGTTCAGTATGGCTGACCGGGAACATTTTTTTGTCAGAGACACCTATAATAATCTTTTTCAGCTTGTCCCCGGTAATCATTGGTTTCGAAATGAAAAAAAATTAACGGGTGGTGGATATGGGGCCATTATAGGCTGCAGCGACATGGATAAATCAATGGATTTTTACCAGAATATCCTGGATTATGACACGGTGGTTTATGATAATACAGGCCAATATACAGATCTGCAGGCCCTTCCGGGAGGTAATGGAAAATTTCGAAGGGTGTTATTACGACACAGTAAGCCCCGTTCGGGGCCATTCAGCAGGCTCTTTGGAGAAAGTGAGATAGAACTGATCCAGGCACTTGACAGGAAACCCAATCGAATTTTTGAGGGCCGCTACTGGGGTGAACTGGGTTTCATCCATCTTTGTTTTGATATTCAAGGTATGGATAACCTGCGAAGAATATGCGAACTTGAAGGTTATCCTTTCACCGTGGACACAGGTAAGATCTTTAAAAACGGGAAAAGTTTTGATATGGGTGATGCGGCGGGAATTTTCGCTTACATAGAAGATCCTGATGGCACATTAATTGAATTTGTGGAAACTCATAAATTACCCGTAATCAAAAAGCTGGGTCTGTTTATCAATCTTAAGAAAAGAAAGCCCGGTAAGTCATTGCCATTGTATGTTTTAAATGCCTTACGTTTTCTCAAAGCTAAGGATATCGGCGAACCTGTATCGATCAGATAGGAAATTTTAATTGTTACATCGATTAATTAATCCCGGACTATTCATGGAACATAAATGGTTGATTGTCAAATATTTTCTAATGACGATCGATAAAGATTTTACTGTGTAATATTCACATTTTCAAGGACTATTTATGCTTTAATGACGGATTTGGTTCAATGAAAAACAGCAGAATATTGAAGCCAGCTGTGGCATCATGAATAGACAAGCTCTGTCATCATGATTTGATCTATTCCAATTTGGCTTCCAGTATTTTATCTACATTGTACCGGATCACATCTGCCAGCGATGTGGTCCCATGGGCGCCGGGAAAATTGATAAGACAGACCACTTCGGCTTCTTCTTTCGATTCGACCAATGGTTTCGATACCGGATTATGAAAATTATCGAGAACCAGGGTAAATTCCTTAGACATCAAATCTTTAATATGAAAAGCTTCCAGGTGTTCCGGCCCGAATACACCCGCAATGTTTAAACCAAGCTCTCTGGCCAGTGATTGCATAAAAAACTGCACAAGCACCGGATTATCCGTGATCCCGGACTGTTGGAGGCTTTTCCTGGATTCTTCGAAAACATGTTGAATCTCATCGATATGTTTCCTTGCCTGATCCCCTGTGCCGGTCTTCCTGGCAATTGCGAGGATTGAAGATTTCATATGATCAAAATTATAGTCCGTTTTTATCTGGATGATCCTTTCACTATCAATTTCAAGGCCAATCCGGATTTCATCCAGTAAGGTCTCATATCCTCCTGCAATAATCATTTCAGCATTTTTTAACTTCCGGATATCATCAAACTGCAATTCATATTCAGATGGATGCTGCATAGAGGAAGGTGCCAGCATTTGTATTTTTTTTACTCCGGCAGCTCTTGCATAAGCAGCGGTCCATGAACTGGTGGCTATTATTTTTGTCTCCTCCTCCACGGCAGTGCAGGATAAAACTACAAGTGATACCGATAAGGAATAAAGAAATGTTTTCATTTTCTCAGTTTTGCCGATACATAAAAAAACAGGAAGACGATAGTGGCCAGGAGGGCAATCGCAGAGCTGGCGGGTACCCTCACCCATAAGGAAATGAAAAAACCGGTAATGGAAAACACTCCACCCCATATACAGGCCCAGAGTATTACCCTGCCATGGCTTTCCGAATGCAGCATCGCGATCAGGGCGGGTAATATGATGATGGCATCCAGCAGCAAAGCCCCGATCAACCGCATGGCCAGGGCCACTGTGAATGCCGTTAACAAAACCACCGTATAATAGATCCTCGATTCATTTACTCCCGCAGTATAGGCGATGGAAGGATCAAAGAAAAAGGCTTTTAATTGACGTCTTTTAATTATCTGAAGTCCAAGGATGACTGCCGCCAGTGCCAGGCCACCCCACATTTCCGCATGAGTTATTGTATATAGGCTGCCCCATAATAAACCAAGCGTATCCTTGGAGGGCACATCGAACATATAAATAAAGACAAATGCAAGACCAATACTGGCCACCATGATGAAGGTACTGATATATCCCGTATCCGTTTCAAGCGACCGGGCACTGTGCGACATGAACCAGACCAGTAAAAGATTAACAAGTATTGTAGTCCAGAAAGGATTGAATTCAAAAGAAAGAGCAATTGCTCCTCCCAGGATTGCACCATGCATCAGCATAAACCTGAGCGGTAAAAGATTCATCCTTAAAAGATATACGCCTGTGATCGGGAATGTTACGCCCGCCACCATGAGGATCAGGAATCCCCGTAATACCGGTGGATAGGATAAAACCTCTACCATAGCTTACCGGATTTCATTTCTTTCACTTCCCACCTGAACCGTTCAATCCATTGGTTATCATGCGAAACGATAATGATCGTGGGAGCCTCGTTCTCCCATAGTTCGATCAACAGATTATACAACTCATCCCGTGCCTTCGGATCAAGGAAGGTGGTGGGTTCATCAAACAACAGTACCCTTGCCTGCTGACAGAGGCAACGGGCAAGATTCACCCTTTGTTTTTCTCCTCCTGAAAGTTTGTGAAAAGGTTTATCCAGCAGATGATAACTGTTGGTCCGCCGCATGGCAGCTTCTACCCGCTCGCGGATCACATGCCTCGAAAGCTTCCGGCCTGCCAGCCCGATCTCAACAACTTCCGAAGACGAAACCGGGAAAAAGCTTCTTGTCCTCTCCTGATTGACATAAGCGGTAATATGTCGGTTTTTTTTCCAGACCGGGCTGCCGACCTGAAGGTCAGCGACCTTAATAATACCGGAATTAAACTGCTGAAGACCCAGAATGGTTTTGAGAAGTGTTGTCTTACCCGTACCATTTTCTCCGGATATAATCAATCCATCGCCTCTTTTTACTTCCAGATCCAGACCATTAATGATATTTCTTCCATGTATATTCACCTCCAGCTTTTCAATATTCAGATCCGCACCATGTACCCTGCCGGCCCGTCTTCTTAATACCTGCCAGGCTTCTTCGGTACTCATTTCCTTCATCAGGATATGTTCGGTCCGGCATTGGATCAAAGGCACTTTCTCATCGAATGTGTACCGGATATTGAACCGGTCCAGCACGGCCATAGCCATTTCACTGATCAATTTCACATGGCATTTCTTAATGCCTAATCTGACGATCAGAAAAGCTGCTGCCTGTCCGGCAACTTTTTCAATCAGTTCCAGTTCTTCTACGGGGTAAGCCTGTTTTTTAAGGAACTCTTCCAGGTCGAAAAGTGGAAACAGCCACCTGGCCCTGCTGGAAAAAATATCATCTCCTTTATATTTTACGATCAGTGAGTTATCCAATGGTCACTCCTGTAATTTCAGGTATTAATTTGGTATAGCTTAACCGACTATAGCGGTCTTATCGTTTTACGTGAATAAAATTGTAAAAGTTTTATTAAAAAAAGGTGGAATAAGCAATAATTATTGGGAGGATGAGGAATGAAATTTCCGCTGACCACTTCGGTATACGACCCGTTGGTTTTATTTCTATAATTCCTTGTGTATATTAAAGGGATACGGCATTGTTGAAACAGCAAAAAACCTGACAACCATGAAAATAGCAAATAACATAATCGATCTGATTGGCAATACACCTCTTGTCCGTTTGAACAGAATGGCTGAGGGTTGTCATGCAAGCGTGGTATTGAAACTCGAATTTTATAATCCGCTTGGATCGGTAAAAGACAGGATCGGGTTCAGTATGATCGAATCGGCAGAAAAAGAAGGAAAAATTAACCCGGAAAATACAGTTATTCTTGAACCTACTTCCGGTAATACCGGTATTGCTCTGGCGTTCGTTTGTGCTGTAAAAAAATACAAATTAATTCTCACCATGCCCGATACAATGAGCCTGGAGCGGAGATCGCTGCTCAAAGCGCTTGGAGCAGAATTGATCCTTACTCCCGGTGAAAAAGGGATGAACGGAGCCATTCAAAAGGCCACGGAAATGGCTCATGCCGATGATCAATATTTCATGCCTCAGCAATTCAATAATCCGGCTAACCCGGAAATCCACCGGAAAACTACGGCAGAAGAGATCTGGAATGATACAGACGGGAAAGTGGATATTCTGGTTGCCGGAATTGGCACCGGCGGTACGATAACAGGCGTAGCCGAAGTAATCAAGAAGAAAAAGCCTGATTTCAGGGCAGTAGCTGTAGAACCGGAAGCATCACCCGTACTTTCCGGCGGACAATCCGGTCCGCATAAGATCCAGGGTATAGGAGCCGGTTTTGTTCCAGAAATCTTGAACACCGATATTATTGATGAGATTGTGCAGGTTTCCAACGAAGAATCCTTTGAACATGCCAAACAACTCATGAGAGATGAAGGAATCGTGGCCGGAATTTCTTCGGGAGCAGCTGTAAGTGCAGCTCTCAAAGTAGCCAGAAGAGAAGAAAACAAAGGTAAACTGATCGTTGCCATCATCCCCAGTACCGGAGAACGATACCTCAGCACGGATCTCTTCGCTGAGTTCAGGGACTAGGTCAATTCATATTTTGTTATAGTGTTATCATCGAAGCTGATCATCCAGTTGTTTCACTGAAGCAGAATACGGGAAAAATCATGCCATTGCCATTTAACAGCAGCGGGGACTTTCAACCATATAACACAAATCATTTATTTTAATTTTCGAAATATCTTTCTTAAATTGAGAAGTTATCGGTGATAATTGACTTCACGTCATTTTTTTACATGAGTCTTCATTTTTCTTATGGATACACAATAAACCCCAAACTTAAAAACTATGCAGAAATGGAATAAGAACAATGATGCCCTCGGGGCAATAAACCGTGGAGTCCCCTGCGAATCGGGGTTATGTACGCTTTGCGATTCTTCATGCAAGGGAAAATGTGAAACCTGGCTTTCCTGTCTTGAAGGAAGGAAAATGTTATACCCCAGACGATTTGGTTTTGCCACTTCCGGGGCAATTAACACCTCTCCTGCCGGTATCGGCTACCATGCCCTGCGAATACAGGGATATTCGTATGGATCCTCAGGGATCACCGGCACCATGACAAATGATCCCGATGACTGCATATTTACGAATGTGAATATCGAAACAGCTTTTGGGAATGGGGTAAAAACGAAATGCCGGATCCCTGTTATGACCGGTGCATTAGGCTCGACACAGATCGCAGCCAAATACTGGCCTTCCTTTGCTGTCGGAGCGGCTCTTTGCGGATTCCCAATTGTCGTGGGAGAAAATGTGGTCGGCGTTGACCGGCACTCCGAGATTAAAAATGGGAAGATCGTAAAAGCACCTGAGCTTGAACGTCGGATAGATTATTTTCTAAGATATTACGACGGATATGGCGCCATTATTATTCAGATGAATGTGGAAGATACCCGAAATGGAGTGGCCGAGTATCTGATTGAGAAATACGGGGATAAAGTAATAATGGAATTGAAATGGGGTCAGGGGGCAAAAAATATCGGCGGTGAAATTCAGGTAAATAGTCTTGACTATGCCCAATTCCTGAGAAAAAGGGGTTATATTGTTGATCCCGATCCGTTTGATCCCATTGTAATAGATGCATTTGAAAACCATGCCATTACTTCGTTTGCACGCCATAGCAGGCTGGGAGCAACGGATAAAATGACTGTTGAAGAGGTTCACGATGCTTTTATGAAATCCATCGCTTATTTGAGGAAATTAGGTTACCAACGAATTACACTTAAAACCGGGGCCTATGGCATGGAAAGCCTGGCTATGGCGATCAGGTTTGCATCTGATGCCCGGCTTGATCTGTTGACGATCGACGGGGCAGGTGGCGGTACGGGCATGAGCCCTTGGAATATGATGCAGCATTGGGGAATCCCTTCACTGCCTTTACATTCAAAAGCATACGAATATTGTTCCATCCTGGATAAACATGAAAAATATGTACCCGACCTATCATTTGCCGGAGGTTTTGCAAGGGAAGATCACCTGTTTAAAGCGCTTTCCCTGGGCGCACCCTATTCAAAACTCGTGTGTCTCGGAAGAGCTCCCATGATAGCCGGATTTCTTGGTAGCAATATAGAAGGCGTCTTTTATCCCGAAAGGATAGCCGAATTAAATGGTCACTGGGAATCGCTACCCACATCTGTAACGGAATATGGGAAATTCCCGGAAGAAATCTTTTCGGAATGGGAAACAGTCAAGAATAAGGTCGGAAAGGAAGAAATGAAGAATATCCCTTTTGGCGCCGTCGCCATGTACGGCTATGCCGATAAACTATCGGCCGGATTTCAACAATTCATGGCAGGAGCAAGAAAATTCAGGCTTTCAGAAATTGACCGTAGCGATCTGATCGCGGCAAACCGGGAAACTGCCGATGTTACCGGTATTCCGTTTATGACGGATGCACTGGACGACCGGGCTAAAAAAATATTAATGCAATGACCGGGTAATTTTTTCCTGATCAGGCAGGCGGATATTCACTATGGATTTTTATACCCTCAGGTGAACTTTTTTATGTTCAGGTAGTTTCGACTGTTGGCGTTTAAATAAAAGGATTATCCGGATTATCCAGTTAAAAGCTTATTAGCCAGCATATTGTCAATGAAATGACACGGATAATGGACAAAAGGATGGAATCCCCCCTTCCGGCAGATAACTATCTGGCAGAAGTTCCACCACCTATAACCAATAGTTCCGTATGGAGTATTCACTCCTGCCGATCACATTCAGCTACTGAAATGAAGAGGATTATCGGGAAAAACTGAATAAAATATTTCATCTAAATCAATGTTTTCGGACTCATGACTTAAAAAAATAAATATATTAAAGGTTTTTAAATCATCCCGGCCCCGGAAACATAATTGAACAATATGTGGCAATATTTTCACACATGTAGGGATTAATCACGACATATCATACAATCCTGCATCCGAAAAGGTGCTATTTAAGCCTGTGGGGTTAACATGGAGTTTGGCATGGTATTTTTTTATATATAAACCGAATAAATATGTTGAATCTAAAAAAGGAGAAATTATGGGATTGTTTTTTGATAAATATGCACAAGAAGGAAACAAATTTTTAAAAGATTTGGCTGAAGAATTGGGTCATCCGGATGAAGTGAACCGGACAGCTATCGTTCTGCGCTCAATACTACATGTTTTCCGGGACCGCATAACGATCAGTGAATCATTTGATTTCATGTCACAACTTCCGATGTTCCTGAAAGCCGTATACGTGGAAAACTGGAAATACCAGGAAAAACCTGAAAGAATAAAAACGGTTGAAGAATTTAAGGAAAGGGTCAAGGAAGAACAAGCCAAATATGGTGAACAGGAATTTGACTGGAAGATCCATACGGATGAAATTATTAAAAGAGTATTTAAAGTAATTGGCAAATATGTATCTGAAGGCGAAATAAGAGATATATATGCCCAGTTACCCGATGACTTGCATCCTTTATTTGAGGAAGCTGCCTCTTAAGTTTTAAGCAGGTAAAATAAATTAAAAAAAACACTGACCTGACCAATAACAAATCCCAATCGTATGTATCTATGGGTTTCAGTACCCATGGATGCATTTTCTTTTACGTCTGACCTTTAAATCCATAAAGGATCAAAGAAATATAAAAAAATGAAAGATTTGATCAATAAAAATAAATTCGAACAACTTGCAGAAAAGACCGCGGAAAATGCCGTTTCCATTTATCTCCCTTCCAACAAGGATCGGTGGATAGATCCTTTACAGGATAAGAACCGGATAAAATTAAAAAACCTTATCAAGGATATATCCGGTGAACTGAAAGAAAAAGGAATGGAGGATGAAGAGGTCAAGAAGTTTCTTGAGCCGCTGAATGATTTTATTGAGGATGATTCCGAATGGGGATATCTGATGGAGGGTATGGCAATATTTCTTTCAAATGATCTCTTTGAATATTATATCCTTCCGATAGCACAGGAGGAAATGTATTACAGAGGGAATCGATTTTATCTTCAACCTTTGGTGCCGGTCTTAAATACCAACCACACTTTTTATATCCTTTCACTGAGCATGAAAGGAGTAGAACTTTTCAGGGCCAATCTTTTCGATATTGAAAAATTAAATATTGAGCAATTTGTTCCTTCCACGATTGAAGAAGCCCTGGGCCATGACTATGAAGAAAAAGTATTGCAGTACAGAGGTGAGCAGGAAGGTGAAGGAAAAGCCATGTTCCATGGTCAAAATGTTGGGGAAGAAGTGAAAAAAAAGGAAACTGAAAAATTTATCCGTTATGTGAACGACGGGATAATGGATGCGCTCGATCACAGGCATGAAAAACTGATCATAGCATCGGTGGATTACCTGTTTGCCCAATACAAGGAAATAAATGCATATCCGAATCTGGCAGAAGAACATATCAGTCTCAGCCCCAAGGATTTCAAACCTAAGGAACTGAAAGAAAAAGCAATCGATATCATCCGCAAAGATCTTGCTAAATTAAAACACGAAAAAAAAGAAGCCTACAGGGAAGCAGTTGATAAGACGAATGTGGAAGAGACAGTGGTTTCCGCTGCTCATATAGGCCAGATTGATACCCTCTTTCTGAACCAGGATGAAATGATATGGGGTAAGTTTGACAAGGACAGCAATAAAAGTGAACTACACGAAGAATATAAAGAAGGTGATATCAGTCTAAATAATTTTGCAGCTATTCATACCTTCCTGAAAAACGGCCAGGTTTTCCTTATGAAAAAGAAAGATATGCCGGATGGTTCAAGGCCAATGAATGCTATACTCAGATATGAGATATAGTCTTTATAAACTGATCCGAAAAGCAATTGTTTATACTTTTCAGGACCTTCAGGCGTTTGATATCATTGATTTCTTAATTTGACATAACCCTAACATAAATCATATTTTAATCCAGCCATTGATTATATTTGATAATGGCTGGATTTTTTTATCCGTTGACATTATAATTTTTATAATGCATTAAACCTTTGAAAATTTGGATCAAAAGAAGATCTCTGTTATTATCCCTGCTCTAAACGAGGGAAATTATCTTGGGGAGACCTTATCCTGTCTTAAAAACCTGAACCCTGAGCCATTTGAGACCATTGGGGTGGATGGTGGAAGTACCGACCGGACATCCGACATTTTCAAAGAATTCAATATTCCTGTCATACAGACGCATAAAGCTTCCAGACCCATCCAGATGAATGCCGGTTCCCGCAGCGCAAAAGGTAATATACTTGTTTTCCTGCATGCCGATACCCTGCCCCCGCCGGACCTGGTATCTCTCGTTCAAAACCACCTTTCCAATACCTCAATATCCCTGGGAGGCTTTACATCCATCATGCAGTGCCAGGAGGCCAGGCCCGTAGTCAGCTGGTTGAATAAGATCAAGACCTCATTATGGGCTTTTTTTTTCCGGCCTTACAGATTCATAAATAATGGATTCCGCATCCTTTTCGGTGATCAGGTAATGTTCTGCCGGAAGGAGGATTTTCTGGAAGTAGGTGGATTTAATGAATCCTATCCTGTGCTGGAAGATGCTGAGCTTTGTATCCGGATGAACCGGAAAGGCAGGATCCGGCAATTTCCCGAGAAGGTTTATAGTTCGGATCGAAGGATAAGCCGGCAGGGAATATCGAGGGCTATGTTCATTTATGTGGCTATTGCCGTTTTATGGACCCTAGGCTTTCCACCAAAAAGATTGGGCAGATTTTACAAACATATAAGATAGCATACCACCGGGAATTGTATACGTTTTTTGTTCATCCATGGATATACACATTTACGGGTGATCTCCGGACATAATTCTTACACAGGAAGTTTCCCGGGCACATGCGTACGCAGACAACCCCACTGAATGCCGAATCATGAATATCAGAAATCCAATAATCCGGTATTTATTTATTTCCACTCACTTTTTCCCAAAAAATTTTACATCAAAAAAACCGCAACTAAACAAATTACCAACTGAACTATTAATATTTCTTTTATTATCTTGCAGCTTTTTTGATTGATACCCTGAAAATAATACGAGATAACATGATATTCATAGCATCCGACCATGCAGGATTTGAGCTTAAGGGAGTAATCGCCAGCTTACTTGATGAAATGAACCTTGAATATGTGGATGTGGGACCTCAGGAATATGAAGAACTCGATGACTATCCCGATTATGTCTTCCCTGCGGCAGAAAAAGTAGGCGAAGATCCTGACAATAATTTAGGTATAGTAATGGGAGGATCGGGACAGGGAGAAGCCATTGCAGCCAATAAAGTAAACGGTATCAGGGCAGGATTATATTATGGAGGACCCCGGGAGATCGTCTTCTTTCAACGGACGCATAACAACGCCAATGTGCTTTCCCTGGGTGCCAGATTTATTTCTGCCGAAGAAGCCAGGGAGGCAGTTAAAATATGGCTGGGAACTGAATTCACCGGGGAAGAAAGGCATTCACGCAGAATAAGGAAAATAAAGGAATGGGAGAACATCAACTAATACTTCTTTTGTTTACTTTTGCCCAGTGTTCCCCTGTTTATTAACTTCAGTATAATGATCACCTTTTTTAAAGGATCCGGTTCAATCTTTTATGCGGTAGAATCATCGAAAGAGTTTACCAGAGAAGAGATCGCCAGGCAGGAATGGCTATTCAGTGGAGCCATCCTGGCCGGTAAAAAACAGATCGAAGGATTTTTTGTGGGTCCCAGAAAAGAAATGGTAACTCCCTGGAGTACCAATGCTGTAGAAATTACAGTAAATATGGGATTAGCCGGTATCTCGAGGATAGAGGAATTCGGCCAGGTGGAAAATGAAAAAGCCGGCTTCGATCCCATGTTGCAGGCATTGTATAAAGATCCCGGGCAGGAGATCTTTCATGTCGACCGAAAGCCCGAACCAATACAATATATTGATGACATTCCCGCATATAATAAGGCGGAAGGTCTTGCGCTGAGTGATGAGGAAATCGAGTATCTCCAGAATGTAAGCAAAAAACTGGGAAGAAAATTAACCGACAGTGAAGTGTTCGGTTTTTCACAGGTAAATTCAGAGCATTGCCGTCACAAGATCTTTAACGGCACTTTTGTGATTGACGGGGAGGAAAAACCTCATTCACTTTTTTCACTCATAAAAAGAACTTCAAAGAAAAATGTCGATAACCTCGTGTCTGCATACAGGGACAATGTGGCCTTTTTAAAAGGTCCCGAAATTGAACAGTTTGCTCCCCTCAGGCAGGATACACCGGATTTTTTTGAAACCCGAACCATCCGGAGTGTACTTTCTCTAAAAGCGGAAACACATAACTTCCCCACCACGGTGGAGCCCTTTAACGGAGCATCGACCGGTACCGGCGGCGAGATCAGGGACAGGATGGCCGGAGGTAAAGGTAGCATCCCGCTGGCCGGAACAGCCGTATACATGACTTCCTATTCCAGGCTGGAAGAAAAGAGGCCGTGGGAGAAGGATATACCCGAGAGAAAATGGTTGTATCAGTCACCCATCAATATTCTGATCAAAGCATCGAACGGGGCAAGTGATTTCGGAAATAAATTCGGCCAGCCCCTGATATGTGGAAGTGTGCTGACTTTTGAACATATTGAAAACGACAGGATCTCAGGATATGATAAAGTGATCATGCTGGCAGGTGGAATGGGTTTTGGCCGCGAAATGGATAGCGTAAAAGGCAGTCCGCAGAAAGCTGACCGCATCATCATGATGGGAGGGGATAATTACAGGATTGGAATGGGGGGAGGTGCGGTATCTTCAGTAGCCACCGGAGAATATGGCAATACAATTGAATTGAATGCGGTACAACGTGCCAATCCGGAAATGCAGAAACGGGTTTTTAATGCTATCAGGGGCCTTACCGAATCCAACGATAACCCCATCGTATCCATACATGATCATGGAGCAGGCGGCCATTTGAACTGTTTTTCTGAACTGGTGGAAGATTCAGGAGGCACCATCTGTCTGAATGAATTGCCGATTGGTGATCCTACCCTCTCGGCCAGGGAAATTATCGGTAATGAATCGCAGGAAAGAATGGGGCTGATACTGCATAAAGAAAGACTTCCCCTGTTAAAAAAGATTGCCGATCGTGAACGGGCCCCTCTGTTTAATGCGGGAGAAGTTACAGGTGATCACCAATTCGTATTTATCGATAAAAACACGGGTGAAAAGCCAATCGACTGGAAACTGGAATACCTGTTCGGCAGTACCCCGAAAACCGTACTTGAGGACGAAACCCTCCGGCAGAAATTTGAAGAGATTCATTATGAGAATGATAAACTGGACTTTTACATAGAACACCTACTTCAACTTGAGGCCGTAGCCTGTAAAGACTGGCTCACCAATAAAGTAGACCGTTCGGTAACAGGCAAAGTAGCCAAACAGCAAACCTGTGGAAAGATCCAGCTTCCCCTGAACAATACAGGAGTCACTGCCCTTGATTACCGGGGCAGGAAGGGAATTGCCACCAGTATAGGACATGCTCCGGTTGCTTCACTGGCAGATCCCGCAAAAGGCTCCAGGCTATCCGTGACAGAGGCCCTTACCAATCTGGTCTGGGCTCCGCTTGAAAATGGCATTAAAGGAGTCTCCCTCAGTGCAAACTGGATGTGGCCTGCCAAAAATCCCGGTGAAGATGCAAGATTATATGCCGCGGTGGAGTCCATCAGCGAGTTTGCCATAGCCCTGGGAATAAATATACCTACCGGAAAAGATTCCCTGTCGATGACACAAAAATATCCCGATAATAAAGTGGTATATTCGCCGGGCACGGTAATTGTATCTGCCACAGCGGAAGTCAGCGACATAAAAAAAACAGTATCGCCCGCACTCAAATCAAAAGAAGGCACCCATGTTTTTTATATCGAGGTATCAAAAGATGATTTCCATCTTGGTGGAAGCAGCTTTGCACAATTACTGAACAAACTGGGTAACAAAGTACCGGATGTTAAAGATCCCTCCTACCTGATCAGGGTTTTTGAAACAACACAACAACTTATCCGGGATAATAAGATACTTGCCGGCCATGATGTTTCTTCCGGTGGACTGATCACTACCCTTCTGGAGATGACATTTACAGATAACGAAACATCTCTCGAGCTTAACTTTGACCAGACCGGCCGGGAAATACTGATTCCCATATTGTTCAGTGAAAAACCGGCATTAGTTATTCAGATTGAGGATAAACAATCCGTTGAGGAACTGCTGAATAAACAGGAAATTGAATATTATGAAATCGGACGGGTAGTAAAGGATGAGCATTTACTCCTCTATCATAACGGCATGGTCCATAGATTTGATAAGAAGCTGTTGAGGGACAAGTGGTTCAAAACTTCCTATCTGCTTGACCGGTTCCAATCCATGAATAACCAGGCCGGGGAAAGATTCCTTCATTATAAAAACAATGTGCTGGATTTTACTTTCCCAAATTCTTTTAAAGGAAAGCTCAGGCAGTATGGTCTTGACCCGGACCGGAAAACAACAACGGGCATAAAAGCCGCCATTATCAGGGAGAAAGGAGTAAATGGTGACAGAGAAATGGCCTACTCCTTATTCCTTGCCGGTTTTGATGTTAAGGATGTGCATATGACCGATCTTATCAGCGGTCGCGAGACCCTCGGGGATATCAATTTCATCGTATTTGTAGGTGGTTTCAGTAATTCAGATGTTCTCGGGTCGGCAAAAGGATGGGCCGGTGCTTTTTTATACAATGAAACAGCCAAGGAAACACTTGATAATTTCTATAACCGCCCCGATACACTCAGCCTGGGTGTTTGCAATGGATGCCAGCTGATGGTCGAACTAGGACTGATCAATCCCCGGTTCAACAAAAAACCGCGAATGAAACATAACCGGTCAGAAAAATTTGAATCAGCCTTTCTCTCACTAGATATTCTCCCTAACAACTCGGTAATGTTGCATTCCCTTCAGGGAAATACACTAGGTATATGGGTAGCGCATGGAGAAGGCCGTTTCGATCTGGTATTGGATGAACAGGAATATCATATACCGGCCAAATACACCCATAAGAATTATCCCGGAAATCCGAACGGATCCGATTACGATGCAGCCTGTATCGCCACGGATGACGGCCGGCATCTGGCCATCATGCCCCACCTGGAAAGATCAATCTTTCCCTGGCAATGGGGTTATTATCCGGAATCAAGATCCAATGATGAAGTGTCTCCCTGGATAGAAGCATTTGTGAATGCGCGGAACTGGATCAGCAACTACTGATTAACACTGGACTTCAGGCTGTTTTAAGCCAATGGAATTAATAATCTAAATCTTTGTTTCTATCTCTTTTACTCTACAATTGAATAAACTTCCAGGTGGGCATTAATAAGTATTTGCCTGATTTCGTTTTCTTTAAAAATGTCTTCTCCCGTCATTTTTTCCGGAGAATCATTCGTGCCCAAAAGACTGATCAGACTTTCATCGATCATATATACACTGATCAGGTGAAATGGTTCATCAGTCGGGATTGATTTAAAATCCAGTTTATTGCCTTCCTGGTCAGCCCGGAGTATGAAAGTACCGGGATATTCCTGCCCACCGGCTGAATTTCCATTTTTCTTAACCTGATCGGTATAGGAAGTGCCAAAAATCAGATATCCATCGGGGAGTTGGACCAGATCGGTAAAATTTCCCTCAAAGGGATACTCCTGTTTCCATATTGTATTGCCTTCACTGTCCATTTTCAAAAGTGTAATCAAATCCGGCCTATTGTTATAATCAAATAAGCTGTCACCTTTGAAAACGATCATATACCCATCATCATACTCATTGTATTCGATGCTTCTGGCCACACCATTGACCTGGAAATTTACAGACCTGATTTCTTCTCCTTTGCTGTTCAATACCCTGACTGATGTTAATATATTACCGGAGTTCCTTTCCCTGGTGGAAAGCACCATTGCACAACCTTCCGGAGCAAGTTCCATCACGCTAACCAGATTATCAAAATGAGCTGAGTCGACCGAACCTTCCACCAGTTCTTCAAGCAGGGTGCTGTCGGTCTCTGCGGGGATCATTTCCATGGTTTTAAGCCATGAAAGATCCTCCTCCTTACCTGTTTTTGCAATGAAACCTGCCAGATGGTTATTTTCTTTTTCAGAAGTGGTAACACCGCCCAGATAAAAGGTGGAGTCCGGAGAGGGAATGATATGCATCGTATAATACATGCCTTCAGGAAAATTAAGTGAATCGGGGGCAATTCTGTAAAAAGGGATATTTTTCTCTTCATAAACGAACGGCTTTACCGTATCCGGATAATGAGCCATATCGCTGACCAGGGTTTTCCTTATTTTATTTGCATAGGCTGAAGATTGACTGTTGATAAATTCCTTTTCTCCCGACAGATATTCGTAAAATCCGGAAAATCCGTGATAATTATCACGGAAAAACTCTTCGTATCGATGAAGATTTGACTCGTTGGTCAATTTTTCCATTTGATGGAGATATTCACTTGTTTCAGAGATCATATTATAAATGTTGCTGAAATAGGCAAGCTTTGATCCTGCCTTGAGGCCAATCCCCGATTCCCCGCTCCATTTATCTTCACTCCTCATTTTCATGAGCACGTCCTGTTTACTATTCTTGTACAAAAGTAAAGGGATCAATAACGAATTCTGGTCATATTTCCTGATCGCTCCGATCAGATCATTATCAATCTGATGCATATGAAAATCTGCCGGAAGATCCGAAGAAGCAGGATCAAGGAAATCAAGATTAACCTCCAGTTTATGATTATTTTCATTGATACGCTCCTTTAGAGCTGATATCTCATTTTGGACAACTGAAAGGATGGTATCGCACCAGGCAGAATAATTCCATACCAATATGCTCCCCGCGAGAAAATCGTTTTGGATATTATATCCGTCAATGCGGTAATTATTGATTTTTTTAACTGACAGGCTCTGTTTATTTTCCGTAACAGGATAGTTTTCGGAGGCAATGAGATAATTGTTGAGATAAAACAGTGTGGAATCGTAATCAGATCTCAGATTATTCAATTCATCACGCAATGAGGCATCAAATAAAAGATACAGGTCCAATGGACTGGAGTATTCAGCGGTAATACCAGTATAACGATTCATTGATTTATCATAAAATTGAAGTCCTCTTGTAAAATTGCGGTGAATGGTGGGTACATTTCGTACAAAATTATCGATCTCAATATAAGCCGAATCGATTTTACTTCGCACATAAGAATATTCTACATTCATCCTTCCCCTGTCATCCGGTCTAGCCAGATTGGTATAATACCGTTTACCTTTCCTTCTGATTTCCCGTTCATCTACCAGCAGGCTGGCTTTCAGAAACCTGTCCTTGGCTTTTTCGGCATAACTTATAGCTAGCTCAAACTGATAGATCGGATGACAGTTTTTATATCTTCTTTCATAGATCAGGGCAAGCTGAAGATTTGCTGCGGGATCATCGGGTTCCTCAATAAGATATTCCTGCAGCCTGGCTGCCGCATCATCATAATTTTTGGCCTCTATCAATGGATATATTTCCTTAAACTTTAAAGCCTGGCCATTATTTATTAAAGGAACCAGGTACAAAAAAGTCAATGCAGTATGGTAAAACAAATATTTCATCCCTGCTAATTTAATATCTCAAGTATACGGATCTCCACCCGCCGATTATAAGCCCTGTTCTCCTCAGAATTATTAGGTAAAACAGGCTTGGTAGCTCCATAACCTTTTGCCGTTAATCTATTCATTTCAATTTCATTAATGATCAGGTAATCCTTTATACAATGTGCCCGTCGCCGGGATAGATCCGTATTATAGGTGTTGGAACCTGAATTATCGGTGTGAACCCCGATTTCAATGCTCATTGTAGGGTGTACGGTCAGCAATTCAATGAGTCTTTCCAGTTTTTTATATGCGGTGTGGGTAAGCCTGTCCGATTGGTGTTGAAAATTTATCCCTTCCAGAATTAAAGTTTTATTCACCTCAATTGGAGTTAATTTAAACTCCAGCTGGTTACCGGCAAGACTCACTGATCGCCCGGATCCACTCAAAAGGGTGATCCCGTTTCTTTCTACGCTTATCAGTGCTGATTCGTAAAAATAATCTTTCCGTGTTTTAGTCCGGATCTCGTACTGATCACCTGCTCTCAAGGCGGACATCTCATTGGCATTTATTTCCAGTTTCTCCTCACGAAATTGATTATTTATGATTACATGGCCTCTAACCTCTTCCAGTGTATTCGCATCCGTGGCGTGAACCGGAACACCTACTTTCAGTGGCGAGAGTCGGATATTCTTTTTAATGGTTTGATATCGAATAGTTCCCGAGAGATCCAGGGTGGTGGTATCTGATTTAAAGTTTTTCAACTCCGTCCGAAGAATATACACTTCGCCTACCGGTAATTCTATTTCTGCAAACCCTTTCTCCGGCTTTAATCTGGTTTCTGTTATTTTTGTTGAATCTTTTTTCTTAGATACTGTTATCCTGGCAGGCAATGGGGTAAAGATTTCTTCATCCTGCACCGACAAGTGGATATCAACCCTGGAAAAGAGTGTCATATTCTTCTCAATCAATTCATATTGATCAATGGATGTGAGATCAATAGACCTGACTGAATTTGAATAATTATTTCTTGAAAATTCCAGGTTATAAATTCCATGGACCGGGAGCACAACCCTATATTTCCCGTTTCCCGGATTATTGTTCGATGTAAAAAGTTCTTCATAGGTTTTTGCATCCCTTGTAATAATTTTTACATCCAGGCTATTTTCTTTTTCCTGATCCTTAACATATCCCGTGATTACCGCCGTCGGCGAAGGTCGGAAATCTTCGGGTATGTCTAAATGTCTAATTTCACCCTGATTAGAATAAAAAAACCCATTTCCCTGTGCGGTAACACTCATATAATGATCATCAATAGTTGAGTTTATAAAGTTCAGGGGCACAGGGTACGACCATTCCATTCCATCGATATTCCTGCTTTGATATAATTCGTATCGTTCCGAATCATCAGTCCTGTGGGAAGAAAAGATCAGCGTCTTATTATCCGCCATAATCAGGGGCATCTTATCGCATTTATAATTGACAGGGTACGGCAGGGGTTCCGGTTCTGACCACGATCCATCCGCCTTTTTCCGGGAGGCAAGTATTTCGTAACAGGTTTCATTGAAATTCCTGTCAAGATCGATATTTTCAGTATTTTTTAGCCGGGTAAAATACAGGGTCTTCCCATCCGGGCTCAGCGACGGGGAATCTTCATTCCCGGTTGAGTTTATCGGATGTCCGATGTTCTCAGGTATGCCCCATTTATTTCCGTTTTTCGTTGATACATATATATCAGTCCCTCCTATGCCTTCCCTGTAAGTGGCGGCAAAAAATATCTGTTTACCGTCATAACTGATACGCACATGTCCGATCCGGTCAGTCGAATCACCATATGAGTTAATGGTGTTGATCGGTTGGGGTTCTGACCAGGTATTGTCTTCCTTTAATACGGACTCGAATAACTGCCAGCTGCCGTTCATATTACTTTTAAGGATCATCGTTTGGCCATCGGCGCTCAGTGAAGGATTGTTTTCAACAGAATGGACTTTATTAAGTAAGCCTGATAGTTTATTACCATCAGGACTCGGTGTTGTCAACTCCTGAGCTACCGTTATAAAGGCATAATTCAGGGGTATGATAACACAAATTATTTTCAATAACCTGTTTATCCTTGACATCCTCCTATAATTCCTTATAAAACTTAACTTTTTAAAAACTAAAATTACAATTATTGAATGTAAACTTCAAATTTTATAGTATATGACCCTCCGATTGATGTAATTTGACTTTATCCTTATATATAAACAACAAATCGATACACTGGAAAAATGAAACTCAAAAAGACCCTTTTATTGGGCAGTCAATCACCAAGAAGGCAGGATCTACTGAGGCAATTGGGGTTGGATTTTATCATCAAACCTCTTCCGGTGAAAGAAGATTATCCTTCCACAATGAAGATTGAAGAAATTCCCGGCTATCTGGCCAGGAAAAAAGCTGATGTTTATGGAATTGAGTTTAACGCTCACCTGGTGCTTACTGCCGATACGATTGTAACTCAGGGAAATGACATCCTCGGCAAGCCGGAAAATGAAAATGAAGCTTCAAAGATGCTTAAACAGCTATCCGGAAAAACGCACCGGGTCATTACCGGGGTCTGCTTGAAATCTGAAGGTGAATATCACATCATTCAGGATATTACAGATGTAAAATTCAAAAAATTGTACCCGGAAGAAATAGATTATTATATAAAACATTACATGCCTATGGATAAGGCAGGTGCCTACGGTATACAGGAATGGATAGGTATGATTGGCATTGAAAAGATCAATGGATCCTATTTTAATGTGGTTGGTCTGCCGGTATATAAAATTTATGCCATGTTGAGGAAATTGGATCTGCTCAGTCTTGATTGAAACATTTTTCAGCGTGAAATGGCTCGATGAATTACCTCATGAATTTCATCCAGATCGATTTCAAGTGCACATTTAAAATGTTTTTCAGGACATTTAACGCGGCCATGTATGCCACATGGTCGGCAATACAGGGGTTCCTTTCTCTGAACGATTGTTGATTCGTCTGCCAGAGGGCCATATCCGAATGCCGGCACGGTCGAACAGAAAATAGCACATGTGGGCGCATTTATTGCTGAGGCAATATGCAGAGGGGCAGAATCATTGGTGATATTAAGCCTGGCCCCTTTCATGAGCGCAGCCGATTCAAGAAAATTTATTTTACCGCAGAGATTGATCGTGTTGATATGAGATGTGCCCGATTTAATATATTCACAGAGATCGTAATCACCGGGTCCTCCTGTCAGATAAATCCTGATATCTCCGTCAACCCGGTTTAATAATTTAATATACCGGTCTGGCGGAAATTGTTTGGTAAACCAGACGGAAGCAGGAGAAATGCATATATATGATTTATCGATATATTTTTTTACCGCTTCGAAGTTTTCCTTGAGTGGATATAATTTCGGTCTAGCCGGTTTGTCGTCTGTAAACCAGGCAATCAGCTCATGGTTTCTTTCAATCTCATGTTTACCTTTAAAAGTATGAGCGATTTGTTTGCTGAAGGTTAGGGAAAGCGGGTTTTTATCAAAACCGATAATAATATCGGCTCCTGAAAGAGCAGAGATCAGACCGGTAGTAAAATAGCGCTGCACATTGAGCAGCATATTATACCTGGTTTTTCTTATCTGGTTGATCAGTCTGAATAGATTCAGATATTTGGATCTTTTCTTATCGAAGATGAGTACCTTATTAACGATGGGGTGGCCTTTAAGAAGTCCTTCATTCCCTTTCCTGACCAGGACATCAATGTTCGATTCAGGATAATGTTGATATAATTTTTCTACTAAGCCTGTGGCAAGAATTACATCTCCAATGAATGCAGTTTGAATGATCAATATTTTTTCCAATGAGGATCCGGCCATAGAATAATATTACACCTTGGTTTCATCTATTCTGACTTATAATGAACTGTTCATCCCATTACTTTCAGTTTGTCTTTCGAAAGGATTCCTGTGGCACGTAGAAGCAGAGATTATCCTTTATTAATATACAAAACAATATAAGACCGGGTTACTTTCGAAGGACTTCCACAGGAAATTATTCAGCGGCAGCTACTTTGTTATTCGGCATCCTCTGCCTCCGGCTTGATCAGATCTCCGTCTTTCAGCCGTTTTGATACAATAACAAAGGGGCCTGTCACCACTTTTTGACCAAGCTCTACGCCTTTCAATATCTCGATATTATTATAATCGCTGATACCGGTTTCCACCTGTACCATCCTGGCAGCCCCGTTATCATTAACAAATACCACTTCTACATCTTCTTCTACTTCCCCGACTTCCTCAACCAGTTCTTCGGGATTATCGATCTTTTCATTCTCTTCCTGTTCATCATCTGATTTAGGCTTACGCGTAGTAACAGCAGCCAGGGGTACGGCAAGTACCTGTTCCTTGATCTCTGTAATTATATCCACCGAAGCAGTCATACCGGGCCGGAAAGGATATTTCTTGCCTTCCAGCTTAAGATCCTTATAGGATTCATTCAGGATCTTTACCTTTACCTCGAATTCGGTAACTGCATCAGGTGAAGCCTTTTCGTTTGCCGTATTAGCGATAGCGGTCACGACCCCTTTGAACTTTTTTCCCATATAGGTATAGGAATCCACATCGATAATGGCTGTATCTCCTTCGGTCACCCGTATAATATCATTCTCATTCACATCAACCCTTACCTCCATTTCATTCAGATTAGCGATACGCAGCATTTCCGTACCTGTCATCATTTCCGTACCCACCACACGTTCCCCTTTTTCCACGGCAAGTTTGGATACGATACCACTTACGGGAGCATATATGGTCGTTCTTCGCAGATTTTCTTCTGCCTCTTTCACATTGGCCTGCGCACTCTCCACATTGTATCTGGCTGCCAGCACTCCCTGTTCCGCGGATTCCACATCATTTCCGGCCACTTTAAAATTAGCCTCTGCAAGCTGATAATCCGCTTCAGAGATCACACTGTCTTCCCGAAGCTGTTCAGCCCTTTCGAATTCATATTTTGCCCGGTCGAACTGAGCTTTAGCCCGTGATAATCTCGCTCTGGCATCGGCCAGGTTGGCTTTCATCTGATTTAAATTGGCCCTTGTCCGTTCAACATAGGAAATATAGTTATCCGGTCTTAACTTGAGTAACTGTTGGTTCTGAGATACACTATCCCCTTCTTCGACATTGAGTTCAATTATTTCACCGGATACATCGGGACTGAGCTTTACTTCGGTAACCGGCTGAACGGTCCCTGAAGCACTTACTTTTTCTACTATGGTTTTAAGGGCGGTCTCGGCCAGTTCCACTTCAAGTTCTTTTTGCTTTCCGATCCATCCTGTTTTTTTTCCTATGGCCGCGAATATGACAAGTAGAGCCGCTACAACGATTAATATAAAAAGGAGTTTATTGGATTTCTTTTTTGCCATCAGTAATCAAGAGATAAAGGTTTGCCTAAATAAAAATCTATTACTTTTAATGTGAATATATAATTGTATTTTGCCTGCAAGAGGTCCGATTTGGCTCTGAAAAGATTATTGCTGGCTACCTGATAATCATAATTATTGATCGCACCGAGGTTATAACTTTTCTGTGCCGCCCTGAAAGCCTCTTCCAGTGAGGCCACCTGTTTGATTGAAGCATTATAGGTCTTGGAAGCGGCTATGGCGTCACTGTATGCAAGCTCTACATTCTGCCTCAGATTCTGCCGGGTTTCTTCTGCAATGATCTCAGCCCTTTCAGCCTGTATCTTTGCCCGCTGGTGATTGCCCCTCGAACTCAACCCGTTAAATATGGGGATGGACAAGCCTAATGAAACCGAATAACTGATGTTGTCTTCTAGCTGGGCAGAAATAGGATAGCTGTCCTTAAATTCGCCTTCCGGTATTTCTTCATCCCTCAATACGGGGATCCTTGTGTTATCCAGTGGATTGATCACATATCCTATCTGAACAGGTACAACCTGAATCTCTCCATTGGGATCCGCTACAAATCTTTTCCGGTTTGCCAGGGATGAATAATTGGTGAAAATATCAGCCGATAACGATAAACGCGGCTCCATGCCCCCCCTTGCTATTCTTTCTCCTAATTCAGTACTTTCCACAAAAAGATCGGCACTTTTTACGCTGGGCATAATATTTTCCGCCACCAAGAATACTTCATCGGACGATTCGGATACCGGTGCAAGATTTTCCACATCAATTTCAGGAATATCGATCTCAAACGGTTCCGAAGCAGGAATAAGCAACAACTGCTTTAATCGCAGTTGGGATATCCTCAAATTGTTTTCAGCATTGATCACCTGGACTTCATTGCTTTCTACCTGGGCGACAAGATCCAGTTCATTACTGTAAGGAAGGGCTCCTACCCGCACCTGCTTCCTCACTGTTTCCAGCTGTGCTTTTGTGGTTGAAAGCTGAATTTCTGCATTATCCAGTAATTCATAATCCAATATTACATTCAGGAAAGCATTTGTAACGCTTAACATCACATCATTCTCGGCAGACTCGAGGTCGTAGGAGCTAACCTCCATATTGATGCGGTTTTGTTTGATCCGGTTTCTCAACTGAAAACCGCCATAAACTGTAATCCCTGAATTACCTTGTACTCCCAAAGATTGAATGCGCTGGGTTTCAAAAAGGTTGGTGGTCGGGTCGATCGAACGTCCCCATCGATTTGAATATCCTCCTCCCATACTCAGATTGGGATATATATCCGCTTTGGATTGTGTTAACTGAATTTCAGTATCCCTGACATCAAGCTCTCCCCGCTGAATCGACAGATTATTTTTCAATGCATAATTTATGCATTCCTCCAGGGTCCAGGTTTTATTTTCATCATCCTGTGCAAAGGAAAAACCTGAGCTGAAAATCAGAATAAAAAAGGAAAAAGTCAGAATTCTATACAGGGTAATAATCATAGATCCACAAATTATAAATTGTATCTAGCCGACAATTGCAAGAATAATGATTATTTTGCTGCTTTAATATCAAAAATTTATAAATGGTTAAATGCTTACATGAAAGCGATATATGATCATAAGACCATAGATATTGATAATTTCAGACCCGCTTATGATGATCGTGGTTTCCAGTATGGAGACGGATTTTTTGAAACCATGATAGTTATAAACGGACACATCTCACTTTTCGATTATCACTATCAGCGAATCCTCGATGCCTTAACGGTACTGGATATGGAGATAGAAGGGGGAATCACTTCAAATTATCTGCAGGAGTTGATTCATAAACTTTCAGGATTCAATGATTGTTCCCGGAGTGCCAGAGGAAAATTAATAGTCTGGCGTCAAAAGGGAGGATATTATGAACCGCAGTCCGGAAAGGCTCATTATCTGTTGACTGCAGAATCCTATAACCCGAAAAAGAACCAGATCATTGAAAGGACAGGTTTTTGTGAATCGGTTCAAAATTATCCATCTCCGTTCAGCTTTTTCAAACGGCTGAGTTCACTTCAATATGTGATGGCCGGACTCGAAAAACGATCAAAAGAAAAAAATGACCTGATACTTTGCGACTATAATGATAATGTATCTGAAATGTTACAGTCCAACATATTCTGGATAAAAGGAAAACGTTTTTATACTCCATCATTGGAAACCGGCTGTATCCGCGGCATCATGCGGTCATACCTGATTGATCTGCTCCCATCGAAAGGTCTGGAAGTTCATGAAGTTGAAATGAATAAATCCATACTCGCCCGCGCAGATCATATTTTCAGTTGTAATGTTACCGGATTGTACCCGGTTATCGCTGTGGAAGATATGAATTTTGAAATTTATCCCGGGCTATCCACTCTTTTACCTATACCGCAACCGCGGCTTTAATATGCGGGTGAGGATCATAATTCTCCAGTTTGAAATCCTCATATGTGAAATCAAACAGATCTTTAATCTCAGGATTGATCTTCATTACGGGCAACGGTCTGGGGTCCCTCGACAACTGTAACTTAGCCTGTTCCAGATGGTTGGAATATAGATGTGCATCTCCGAAGGCATGAATGAAATCACCCGGCTTCAGATCACAAACCTGAGCCACCATGATGGTAAGAAGGCTATATGAGGCAATATTAAAAGGTACACCCAGGAAAACATCAGCGCTTCGCTGATAAAGCTGGCAGGAAAGCCTTCCCTCCGCCACATAAAACTGGAAAAACGCATGGCAGGGTGGCAAGGCCATTTTATTGATCTCCCCTACATTCCATGCACTGACTATTATCCTCCGGCTATCCGGGTTATCCCGGATGGTATCAATCGCATTGCTGATCTGATCGATATGTCTGCCATCGGGCGCAGGCCAGCTTCGCCATTGATATCCGTAAACCGGACCAAGGTCCCCGTCTTCATCAGCCCACTCATCCCAGATCGATACACCATGTTCCTTGAGATACTTTATATTGGTGTCTCCTTTCAAAAACCATAATAATTCATGTATGATAGACCGTAAATGCAATTTTTTTGTAGTGATCACCGGAAACCCATCTGAAAGATCAAACCTCATCTGGTATCCAAAAACTGATAACGTCCCGGTACCTGTCCTGTCATCCTTTTTAACACCTTTCTCCAGAATATGGGTCATCAGATCATGATATTGCTTCATAAGCCATTACTTTTTTCATTGAGTTTAAACCCCCGGTGATTGCAAATATAAATCATTTTACCCTTTCCCAGTACTGGGTTTTGCCAATCAGAGAAAAACCGATAAATCCTCTTACTTTCAACCTGTTTTCTTCCAGAAGATCCAGGTAACAAGAGTAGGTTTTCCCATCCCTTGGATTATATATTTCTCCTTCTTCCCATTTATCATCGCCCGAATATTCAAATCCCGAAAGAATATCCAGGCCTTTTAATGGATGGCTTCGCAACGATTCGTCCGGATTATGCTTATCCTTTTTGGGAGCGCCATCCTCGGTTGGATTCTTCAACCATATAATTTTGCCACAATATTTTTCATCGCATTTATAGATTTCAATATGGGCATCTTTTTCATGGTTCCACCAGGTACCAAGAATCTGGTCTGCGCCTGTATCGGTAGAATACGATATTAAAAATATCGAACAAAATACTGTACAGAACACAAAATTCAGGACAATCTGTTTTTTATTCATGTTCATTAAAATTTCATAGGTTATATTTATCGATCTTCCAATTTAAGAAAGTTGACCCCATCTAATCAAAAAAAATTTTGTATATTTTTTTCTGATCCGAAAATCACTTTAACTTAACACAGATACCCTATCCCCCACCGGTTAAAAGATAAAGGTCAACGATGCCGGGGTAAGACGCATATAAAATCCTCTTATTTATATATTTTTGTGAAATTCAATAAAAAAATGTGATTTCCCGGACAAAACTTACCAAGTTTAAAAGTTCGTTATTAAATTAAAATTAATTATCCAGATTGCCGGTTACTTATTCAATATCCGCAGTATATAAAAATGTAGATTAATGAAAGACAGTGAGGTACTCGCTAAAATAGAAAAGGGTGATGAATCAGCCCTGGATTACCTGTATAAGAAATACTACAGGATGATGGCCAAGCTGGTAATTACCAATAGCGGGACTGAGGAAGAAGCGAGGGATATTTATCAGGATGCGCTGATAGTGTTTTGGGAAAAAGCACGTACGGGTAAACTGGTAATGACTTCGAAAATAAGCACGTTCATTTACAGTATTTGTTTGAATCTCTGGCGTAAAGAGCTTGAACGGAAGAGCAGGCTTTCGAATGAAAAAAAAGATGATGTTGAATATCAGAATACCGATCAGGTAGAAAGAAACCGCATAATCAGAGAATGTATCAACGAACTTGGAGACACCTGTCGCCGTATACTCATGTACTATTACTTCGATGGGATGTCGATGAGCGATATTGCTGAAAAGCTTGGATATGCCAATACGGATACAGCCAAAACAAAAAAATATAAATGTAAAAAAAGGTTGGATGAGCTTGTTAAGTCGAAATATACCGCAAGTGATTTTATGGATTAACCTATGACTGAAAACACAAACTACCGGCAGTTGATCGATGACTTTCTGTCAGGAAGAATTTCAGAAAGGGATAAAGCAAGTCTTGAAGAAAGACTTAATAAAGATCCCGGACTGAAAAATGAGTTTGAATTGCAGAAAGGAATCATTAACTCAATCAGAGACTCAAGAAAGATGGAACTGAAACAGCGCCTCGATCATATCAATGTGCACTGGTACCACTCCATACCCTCAGCACTTAAGATCGCAGCAGCCGTTTCACTCATTGCTGTCACTTCATTGAGTGCCTATTTTTATATTGACAGCCGAAATGAAACTCCAGACAGGATCGACCTCTCCGAACAAGGCAATGTAGAATGGAATATCGCCGAAGAAGAAATGATCCCCGAAAAACCCACGGGTGGGGAAGCAGAAGAAAAACCATCACAACAGGAAGATATCAGCCTTGGAGAAGAAAAGAAAACTATTGCGGATGACAGGGCTTCCACTTCTGACACACCGGAAACAGAAACTGAAGAAACAGCTTACGGTAAAGATCAGGCAGAATCCCAATCGTTAACCGAAGCGATGGATATCGACGTATATGTGCCGGAAGATATGGAAGAATTCGAAGGAATAGATGATGTGGATATGGATGAAGCCACAAATGACAATTTGAATAATATCAGCGGAGTCAGTGAGGATATGTCAAGCAAATTAGAGGTCAAGACCCTGCAGCATAAAAAATATAACTTCCATTATGCATTAAGCGAAGGAATTCTGACTCTCTATGGTAATTTTGAAGATATTCCTTATGAAATTCTTGAAATCAATTCGTCAGAAGGCAAACGGGTTTACCTGAATTATAAAAGTAATTTTTATCGCCTAAGCAGTACCAGTTCAATTACTGAACTTAAACCCGTAACCGATGAAACGCTGATCAATGAATTGAAAATCGTGAACGAAAACAAATAGTTGATAAATAGCAACCGAAATAGAGTCCGTATAACATTTGTTGTGCGGACTTTTTATTTTATTTAGGATATGACATGTAAAAAATTATTAATTTTGACATGGCATGTCATCGACGGAAGCGGTAAAATATAAGAAAAAGAAAAAACTGGGTAGTTATCCCTACCTCAGTGTAGTGTTTTCGATAACCCTGGCATTATTTGTGATCGGGTTATTCGGATTACTGCTTCTTCACAGCCAGAAACTCACCTCAATGATCAGGAACAATATAGAAGTTCAGATCTATCTCGATAAATACATCTCCGAAAACAATATCATGCGGCTGAGGAATATCCTCATCAACAGCGATTATATAGCCAAAAACGAGGATGATCCTCAGATTCGATTCATCTCCAAAGAAGAAGCAGCAGAGCAATTCATATCCGAAACAGGGGAAGATTTCAATGATTTTCTGGGTGATAATCCATTACGGGATGCGTTTGTCATTAGAATTAAACCCGAATTCCAGTCAAATAAATCACTCGGTCAGATCCAGGCCAGCATCGAAAAATTGCAGGGAGTATACGAGGTTACCTATCTTGAATCACTGGTCAGTTCGATCAATGAAAATGCGACAAAAATAGGCCTTGTACTGATAGGTTTTGCCATGCTGATGCTGGTGGTCATAGTCGTACTGATCAATAACACCATTAAGCTGGCACTTTTTTCTCAGCGGTTCCTGATTAGAAGTATGCAACTGATCGGAGCAAAGTCCTCATTTATCCAGTGGCCTTTCCTCCGTCGTTCTATATGGCATGGCATACTAAGCGGCATTCTGGCTTCTGCACTGCTTTTTTCGATTCTTAATTATGCCAACCGAAAAATCGAAGGATTGGCCGAACTTCAGGATAATATCGAAATATTCAGTTTATTTGTAATAATCGTATTTATTGGTGCTTTGATCGGTTTTATCAGTACGTACCGGTCTGTTAAAAAATATCTTAAACTATCACTGGACGAATTATATTAAAAAATTATGGCAAATAAATCAAACCTCGCATTCGGCAAAAAAAATTATGTATTGATGATAACCGGAATACTGGTCCTGGCCATTGGTTTTTTTATCATGACCCTCGATCAGGAGCCTTACGGTTTCGGATTCCTGGGCATTACCCTCGGGCCGATCATTGTAATGGCTGGCTTTATCATTGAGTTTTTTGCGATCCTCGCGAAAAAAGACCCTGAGCCTTCCAAAAAAGATAAGAAAAAGGAGTAGATGAATATAATTCAGGCAATTATACTCGGTATCATCCAGGGATTAACCGAGTTTTTACCTGTTAGCAGTAGTGGACATGTGGAAATTGGTTCAGCGTTGTTCGGGATCCGGTCGGGAGAAAACCTCCTGTTTCTGATATTCATTCATGGAGCCACCTCTTTAAGTACGATCATCGTATACCATAAGTCTATTGCTGAGATAATCAGGGATCTTTTAAAATTTGAAAACAACGAGTCGGTCCAGTTCACACTGAAGATACTGTTATCAGCGGTTCCCGTATTTATTCTTGGTATGTTTTTCCGAAGTGAAGTGGAATATTTTTTTGGAGGGAAAATCGGACTTGTGGGGAGTATGCTGATCGTGACCAGTCTGCTATTGACTCTCGCTCATTTCAAGAAAAATACGCATAAAAAAGTATCTTATCCTAAATCCTTTATTATTGGTATCGCACAAGCCATTGCCGTGATCCCCGGTATATCCCGTTCTGGTGCCACCATTTCAACTTCTTTGTTATTGAATGTAGACAAAGACAAAGCCACGCGATTTTCATTCCTGATGGTACTGGTACCCATAATCGGAGCTATGATCCTCGATACGATCAAACTCATCCAGGAACCCCGTCTTGGAGGTGGAATTTCCGTTACGGCCCTGTTTGCAGGAACCATTGCAGCATTTATAACAGGCGTGATAGCCTGCCGCTGGATGATCGCTGTGGTAAGAAGCGGAAAATTGATCTATTTTGCGGTTTATTGCCTGGTTATAGGTGTTGTGGCCATTATATTATCTTTTTGGTAATGGAAGCTGATCAAAACCCATATCTGGAAGGCAGGACCCTGCTGATCGATAAGGAATACCAGTGGACATCTTTTGATGTGGTTAACAAGATACGGCGTACGCTCCGTATTAAGAAAGTAGGACATGCAGGCACACTTGATCCGCTGGCAACGGGGTTACTGATCGTTTGTACCGGTAAAATGACCAAAAAATTGCAGGATTTTCAGGAACTGCCAAAAGAATATACCGGGGAATTATTCCTGGGTGCGGAACGTCCTTCGCATGACCGGGAGACTGAGATTATCAAGAGGAGAAGTATAGAAAGAATAATCCGGGAAGATATTCTCGATGCGGCTGCCACGTTCAAGGGAGAGATCGAACAGATCCCTCCGGCCCATTCAGCCATAAAACAAAAAGGGAAACGAGTATACAAACTGGCGCGGGAAGGCAAGGAAGTTAAATTAAATCCCAGGAAGGTTTATATTTATGATTTTGAAATCACACATACTGATCTTCCCCGGGTAGGTTTCAGGCTCAGATGTTCAAAAGGTTTTTATGTGCGAAGCCTGGTAAGGGATATTGGTGAAAAACTGGGGGTTGGCTCTTACCTTGAAACTTTAAGACGGACTGCAATAGGTGATTTCAAAGTGGAAGATGCGATAACGGTAAAGGAGTTTGTGAGCAAAATCAGAAATGAAGATATATCACGGAATAAATAATTTCAGACCTCTGGATTATGCGGTGGTGACGAGCGGGACTTTTGACGGTGTACATAAGGGACATCAAAAAATTCTCAATCGACTGATCGAAGCGGCCCGGGAAAAAGGAAGAGAAAGTGTATTAATCACTTTCTGGCCACATCCCAGGATGGTATTAAACCGTGATCCCAACGTGCCTAAACTGATCAACACCATGGCCGAAAAACAGGAAATTTTGCGCTTTATTGGTCTCGATCATCTGGTAGTAATCCCTTTTACCAGGGAATTTGCGAAAACCACCTCTGAAGAATTCATCCAGCAGATCCTGGTTAAAGGACTTGGCACTAAAAAATTGATAATTGGCTATAATCATCGTTTTGGGAAAAACCGGGAAGGAAACTTTGAAAACCTGCAAAAAAATGCGCACAAATATGGATTTGAAGTGGAAGAGATCCCGAAGCATGAACTTGATCATGTGAGTATAAGTTCCACCAAAATAAGGCACGCTCTCGAAGAGGGAGATATCCGGACAGCTAATAAATACCTGGGACGTCCCTTTTCTATCACCGGGATAGTGGTTCCAGGAGATAAACTTGGCAGGAAAATTGGTTATCCAACAGCTAATATACATATTGAGGAAATTCATAAAATTATTCCGGCCGACGGAGTATATGCAGTAAATATAATGGTCATGGATAAAACCTGGAAAGGAATGCTGAATATAGGGTATCGTCCGACGGTAGACGGTAAAAACAAACGGATCGAAGTAAATATTTTTGATTTCGACTCTGAAATATATGATGAGAAAATTACCATTCATTTTATAGAGAGGATAAGGGATGAAATTACCTTTGAAAGTGTGGAAGCGCTTAGCAGGCAGTTAGATAAGGATAAGGCCCGTGCCGAGGAAATATTATATTAGGCTATAAATAAATAATTCAGGATCTCGTTCATTTAATAAACTTTTCTTATGAAAAAAATAACATTAGCTGCAGTACTGGTCATATCAGGACTGATCATTCATTCCTGCGACAAGAATGATAATGTCGTGTTATTTTCGGTACAGGATGATGTGGCCCTTGGTCAACAGGTATCGGAACAGATCGAATCCGATACATCCATGTATACGATCCTGGATCCCGATGAATACAAGGAAGCTTATGATCATTTGAAGGCAATAGTAGATCGTATACTTAATTCAGGCCAGGTTCAATATAGAGATGAATTTGTCTGGGATGTAAAAATTGTTCACGATGATGAAGTGCTGAATGCATTCGCCACACCGGGTGGTTTCATATACGTGTATACCGGACTTATCAAATATCTCGATACCGAAGATCACCTTGCCGGCGTATTGGGTCATGAAATAGCCCATGCCGACCTGCGACATGGCAGCAGGCAGCTACAGAATCAATATGGAATAAGCTTTTTATTGAATGTGGTACTCGGAAAAGATCCCGGCACACTCGAGCAGCTTGCCGGACAAATTGCCGGAACCCTTGCCGGGCTGAGTTATAGTCGTAAATTTGAAACCGAAGCGGATGCCAATTCAGTCCTATATCTGGCAGAAACATCTTATGCATGTAATGGCGCTGCCGGATTCTTCCGAAAGATACGGGATGAAGGTCAATGTAATTCAGGCCTTGTCTGGTTGAGTACGCATCCCGATCCATGCGACAGGATTGACGAAATAGATGACAAAGCCCTTGAAGAACAATGCAGCACAACAGATTTTGATCCCGGTTCGTACGATGACTTCAAGAACAGTCTCCCATGATCACCAAATGCATTAAAAAAATTTTGATCTAAACCAATTAGGCTCATGAGAAAATCAAGTATTTCATTCCAGGTACAACTTGATGAAAAGAATATTCCTGAAAAGATCAACTGGCAGGCTTCCGACACGGGTAACCAGCCTATGGAAACGAAAGCCGTGGCCTGCAGCATCTGGGATGGAGAACAGCAGAATACCTTAAAATTAGATCTCTGGACAAAAAACATGCAGATCGATGAAATGGAGAAATTTTATGTGGATACGCTTGGTGGACTTTCACAGACGCTCCTGAATGCAACCGGCGACACCTATTTATCCGGTGAAGTAAATAAGCTATGCGATAAATTCGTAGAATATATCCGCAACAAAGACTACAAATAATTTAAAAAACTTCCGTAACTTGCCTGATATACAATGGCAACCCATTACAGTTTTTTCTAATGATGAAAAGCTCATTATTCATCGGGACTGTCCTGTTTTTTATATTAATATTTTCCCTGTTTACCGTTTGTTCCGGACAGGAAGGGTTTACCGTTAAGGGTACGGTTACTGATGAGGAAACGGGTAATCCCATTGCCGGAGTGAATGTGATACTGGATGGATTGGTATCCGGAACCATAACAGACCGCCATGGTAATTATTCTCTGAATGTCCGACAATCTCCCCCTCAAACGATATATTTTTCTTTTGTAGGCCATGAAACAGTAAACCGAACTGTGACTGATGACATGATTGAAAATAACCGGATAGTCAATTTGGATATAGCATTACCATCCAGTGTTTTTATCGGTCAGGAAGTGATCATATCAGCCTCCCGTTATGAGGAAAAAGTGTTTGAATCACCGGTTACCGTTGAAAAAATGGATATACTTTCGATCCAGGAATCTGCCCCCGACACCTATTACAAAGCATTGGGGAGTTTAAAAGGCATTGATTTAAACCATAGCAGTATAAACTTTCAGGTGCTCAATGCCAGAGGATTTTCCTCTACAAGTAATGTAAGAATTGTCCAGCTTATTGATGGCATGGATACGCAGGCTCCGGCATTGAATTTTCCTATTGGAAATTTGAATGGACCTTCCATGCTGGATGTGGAAAGTGTTGAATTCATACCGGGCGCCTCTTCTGCCTTATACGGTCCCAATGCATTCAATGGCTTAATCCTCATTAACAGCAAAGATCCCTTTTTATACCCCGGTGTGAGTGCCTTTGTAAAAACAGGGATCAATCATATCAACCACGAATACCAGCCGGTCACCCCGTTGTACCATGGAGGTATACGATATGCAAAGGCATTTAAAGACAAAATAGCCCTCAAGGTAAATGCTTCTTATATGAAAGCCGAAGACTGGTGGGGCAGGAACTTCGATGATAATGTGCCTGAACGGCAGGGTGATCTTTCCTTTAATCCCGGAAGCGATCTGGTCCATAAACATGGCGATGAAGCTGGGGTTAACCTTGCCATATTTTCCCTTGCTCCAAACTGGCCGGCTCATGCTACTTCCTACGGATCATTCGATCCGGGCAATAACCTTACCGCACTGGATTATGCCAATGCCGGAGACCTTCCCAGCACCACGGTAACCTTAACACCCTGGGAAGAACAGCATCTTGTAGATTATGATGCTGAAAATCTCAAGATCAATTCCAGTCTTCATTACCGGATTACAGATAAGATCGAAGCATTGTACGCCTTTAACTGGGGTTACGGCACTTCGGTCTATACTGGCGCTCAACGCTATTCTCTGGTCAATTTTAAGATCGGACAGCATAAACTCGAACTGAAAAGTGATAATTTTCTTGTAAGAGGGTATACCACTCTTGAAAATTCGGGTGATTCCTATATTGCGGAATTCCTGGCATTGAAAATCAATGAACAATGGATCAGCGAAAAATGGGGACAGGACAATGCCAATGCAGGCCATTGGCTGGGTGGTTATGCAGTCGATTATTTACGGTATTTATATAATCAGCAGCTTGATCCCGGTGAACTTACCGGTCTTTCGGATGAAGAACTGATAAACCTGACCGGTAAAGACAGAATAACAATCCAGGAGGAAGCCCATATGTATGCCAGGCAACGGGCCGATATAGGACGTTACGTACCCGGAACCCCTCAATTTGAGCAAGCCAGACAAACAGCACTTGACGAAACGCTTCCAAAGGGCGCTACCTTTGCCGATAAGTCCAATATGATACAATTCGATGCCTATTATGATTTTAAAAATGAGATCCCCTTGTTTGACCTGCAGGCTGGAATCATGTACCGGCAGTTCAATCTCAGATCGAATGGTACCATATTCGATGACCGGGGCGGACTAAGTGTTAATGAATATGGTGGATTTGTACAGGCAGGCAAGAAATTTCTGGAAGATAAGATGAGATTTCAGGGATCCGTACGGTACGATAAGAATGAAAATTTTAAAGGGTTGATCAGTCCCAGGATCTCTGCCATTTATAAATGGTATGATAATCAGGCTTTACGTTTTTCTTTCCAGACGGGATTCAGAAACCCTACAACCCAGAATCAGCATATTGATCTGGATATTGTAAGCCGGCGATTACTGGGTGGATTACCACAGTATGCACGAAAATATCAGGTAGATCAAAATTCATATACCCTTTCATCCGTTCAGGCCTATACCGAGGCCATACTGGATGCGGGGGCAACCCAGGAAGCCCTGCTTGATAACAACCTTCGGGATATACTGGTAGAATCAGAACCTTATGATCCCGTGGGTCCGGAAAATATCCGATCCCTTGAAATGGGTTATAAAGGATTGATATGGGATAAAATATACCTGGATGCCGTAGCTTATTATAATACCTATGATAATTTTATAGGTGCCTACAGGGTAAGAAAGGCCAATGGGGATATTGATAACACAGATCCGGCCTTCCGGCTTCTTTCCCGTGCCTCCCTCCTAAATGGCAATTCGGATAATACGTTCGATATGGCCACTAATTTTAACGAGAAAATTGCAGCCTATGGCACAGCCCTGGGAATAAACTACAGCCTGCCACAGGGATACCTTTTGGGAGGAAACTGGAACTGGAACAGGTTGAATGAACAAATGCAACAGGAAAATCCGGATTTCAGATTTGCCTTCAACACACCTGAACATAAGTTCAATCTCCAACTCAGTAATCGAAGAATTACCGAACGCATTGGTTTTAACATAAACTTCAGATGGCAAAGTGCTTTTCTCTGGGAATCGACCTTTGCGATAGGTCAAGTGCAGGAAGTGAGTACCATAGACGCGCAGATCAGTTTCAGGATGCCGGACCTGAATTCAGTAATAAAGCTTGGGGCAGATAACATGCTCAATAATCAGTATGTGATGAATTATGGCGGACCGGAAATGGGTGCTATCTATTATATTTCCCTTACTTTCGATGAATTTCTGTATTGAATTATCCATCATCCCGGGAAGGAGCCGTAGACGACATGGGATTCTCCATTTACTGATCATATTTCAAAAGAGCCGGTCCTGGAAGCCTGCCACATGGGATTCTCAATAAAGGGAATGTGGATCCCTGACCGGGGAACTCCCACGGTTTCGCCTCCCCCTTCATTTCATTTCAGTGGATAAATCGGAGTGACGGTTCGTTCAGTAACGTCATTGCGAGGAGAAGACCGCAAGGACGACGACGCGGCAATCCCCCCTTTCGGTAACCGGGGCTTCGCCTCCCCCTTCATTTCATTTCAGTGGATAAATCGGAGTGACGGTTCGTTCAGTAACGTCATTGCGAGGAGAAGACCGCAAGGACGACGACGCGGCAATCCCCCCTTTCGGTAACCGGGGCTTCGCCTCCCCCTTCATTTCATTTCAGTGGATAAATCGGAGTGACGCCTGAAATCCCTCCGCTTCGGCTTTCAGATCCTTTGATCCGGTTACCTAATCGATGCCTTCCGTAATTAATCGAATGGAAGAGAAGGAATATATTATGATTGAATCCGTTAAAAAACAACACCTTAAAAACCTCATCGTCATAGCACTTGCCGATGGAAAAATGGATGAGATCGAAAAAGAGTTTTTACTTGAAAAGTCGTTGATATTTGGCTTCACCAGGGAGGAGATAGATCAGACGATCAGCCGGGCTGAAAATATTAAAATCGAGATACAAAACAACCGGGATGATAAGGAGGAACAACTCGCGGATGCTGTTCTGATGGCGATCATCGACGGTAAAATTCATGAAAAAGAAATTGAATATATACGCGAAATGGCCAGTATCCTGGAATTTCCGGAAAACTATATCGACCATATAATCCGAAGATCTGAAAAATTGTGGGATGAGAGTCGATGACTTGTGTAATTCTACGCATTTTCCATTAATGCCGGTTTCTAATCATTTATCTCTATAATTACCTATCTGTTCACCACCTCAGTTTCCAAATATTTTACCTGTATCTACCTCCGGTATCGCATTCAGGCTAAATAATGTATATGGAAGATCTTTACATCTATTCCTTTTATTTTAGTATATTTTATTGGTCGTGTAAATCCTTATTTACAATATTATGGGTTCATTAATATCTCTGATAGTAATCATTGCTCTTTCAATGCTGATCACCAAGATCGCTTCAATATCCCTGTCCCATACGGGATTGTCAAAGGAAGCAGCCAGTTTCCAGGCGAGGTCAGCCCTTACAGGAGTAGGTTTTACAACCCAGGAAGCGGAAAGTGTTACAAATCACCCGGTAAGGAGAAGGATAGTAATGGGGTTGATGCTTGTGGGAAATGCCGGGATCATCACCGCGGTGGCCACATTGATATTAACCTTTATTGATTTCAGCGACCAGGGTACAGATGCCTGGATGAAGATAGGAATACTGGTGGGATCGATGATTTTATTATTTTTACTGGCCACAAGTTCTACGGCAGATAAGCTCATATCCAGGTTCATTTCACGATTACTTGAAAAATATACCGATCTGAATGTACGGGATTACGCAGGCTTGCTTAGACTGAGCGGAGAATACAGTATTTATCAGCTTAAGGTGGAAGAAGATGACTGGCTAGTTAACAAAACCCTGGAAGAGCTTGATCTGCGCAAAGAAGGAGTGAATGTGCTGGGAATTACAAGGACCGATGGCTCGTATTTAGGGGTTCCTGACAAGGACACCGAGATCGAGGAAGGGGATATTATGCTCATATATGGTAAATCCAAACATGTGGTTGAACTTGACGAACGTCGCAAAGGAGTCCAGGGTGATACCGAACATCGGAAATCTGTTGAGGAACACACATCCGAGAAGAAAAAAGAGGAAGAAGAAGATAAAAAACACAGGGAAGAGCGAAGAAAGAAAAAAGAGGAAGAAGAAAAGAAGAAACTAAAAAACCAAAAAGGAAGTTCTGAAAAATCCGATTTGGCTGCTGAATAAAGGTATCCGGGAGCTCATTTTATTGCTTCTTATTCAGGCGTATGATTTGCAGGAGAGCATTATTTTTCGCGATCAGCAAAAATTCACCGCGGGAAGAATTGATTTTTTGCACGTCCCGCACATCACCCTCAATATAAAGTCCACTCTCATAGGGGGGTATGAAAGTGAAATTTCCCGAACTATCCCCTCTCATATAGATCCCGACCCCGGCATCGAGCCGGATGGTCTGTACTTCCGGGCCATAAAAATTACCGGCCATTAATAGATCATCCGTATTATCTCCATTCAAATCCGATATGAGTATGGAGTTGATATTACTGATCTGTAAGCGGTTTTCAAAGGGCTTGATCCGGAACGTGCCATCACCTTTATTCTCGATCAGGGAGGAGGTAAAGGTATAAGCTTTAAATTGATCAGCTTTTTCAAGCGCCTCTTTTCCATATACGTCTTCAAGGGTTGCCACAGCATAGGCATCATAGGAAGGATACTTTTCTTTGACTTCCGGGATCCCGATCTCAATTTCACTGATATACCTGACCGGATACTCTATTTTATCATTATAGTGACCAAGGACCAGATCCCGTTTCCCATCGTCGTTAAAATCCGAGCTGTACAGTGTAAAGGGTTCCTTTTCAGAGGCTTTAAACCTGTAATTCAGACCCGTATTACCGGCGATAAGGTCCATATCTCCATCCTTATCAATATCATATGCTATGATCTTCCACCAGAAACCATTGGAAAAACCGAGGCCATTACCGGCATTATCCATACGTTTGAAAACACCATCCGTATTGATCAATATGGTTACAGGCATCCACTCTCCCACGATTACCAGGTCCAAATCCTGATCCCGGTCGATATCTACCCATTCGGCCGAGGTAACCATGCCCAGATTTAACAGGTCCGGCATTACCTCTTCGGTTACATTGATAAATCTGCCTCCTTCATTTTTCAAAAGATAACTGTCAGGTGACATCGGATAGTTATTGGGAACCTGTCTCGATCCGACAAATAGATCCAGATCGCCATCCTGATCATAATCGGCAGGCTTTACCACTCCACCACTGACTGTAAATTCAGGGAGCAATTCTTTTCCCCGGGTGAAATTACCCCTGCCATCATTGATATATAACCTGTCCTGAAGCACGGGTGACCCTTCTTCAAGTTCATTTCCTCCGCTAACCACATAAAGATCCATATCGTCATCCAGATCGGCATCGAAAAACACAGCATCCACATCCTCGAAATGCCGTTCTTCCATCCAGAAACCGGGATTGGAATCCTGAAATGTCCCATCCGGCTGCTGGATGTACAGATGACCCGGATGACGAAAAGCACCGCCGATATAAAAATCATCCCGGCCATCACCATTTACATCGCCAACGGCTATAGACGGTCCGAGTGTAGACATCTGATGCAAGAGTAATGGTTCCCGATTGTAATCGATAAATTCATTCTCCACATGCCTGTAATCGATACCAAGGCTATCACTTACATCGGTAAATTCAGGTATTCTCTTCCTTTTACGATCATTATTTCCCTCTTCAGCCGATTTATGGTCAAGAACAAGCAATTGGTTAACTTTCAGGTCAAATTTTTTTATGATCTTCCCATCGGGCCAGGTTACGATCAGGCTGTCAATCCTAGCGGATTCCCCCAGGCCAAAAAACAGAACAGGTTCCATACTCGACCTGTATCCCCTAGTCAGATAAAATTGCTGATATTGATGGTTACCGTCTGCATATAAGCTCACCTTGGTCCCCAGAGCATTCACATTATTTTCGGGTCCCTTGAACTTAATTTTAATGAAATTATAATTGTCCAATTCATCAGACCGGTTTTCGTAGACAAACGCTTTCTGATCTATATTATTCACTACAAGGTCGAGATCACCGTCATTATCAAGATCACCATATGCAGCCCCATTGGAAAATGAAGGCTGATCCAGGCCCCAGTCCTTCATAACCGTATTGAAAGTAAGGTCACCCTCATTATGGAACATGTAATTCATGACAGGTTCGGAAGGCATAGAAGAGAGTAGGTACTCCCATTCAGAATCTTTGAACTTAAGCCGGCCGCTTGTGAGCTTCATCAACTCAAAATATTTCTGCGCCCAGTCGATATTTCTGATATCTTTCCTGATCCCATTGGCTACAAAAAGATCTTTTAATCCATCATTGTCAAAATCAGCGAACAGAGGACCCCAACTCCAGTCGGTATAGGATATCCCGGCCATCGTACCTATCTCACTGAAACTCATGTTTCCATTGTTCATCTGCAAAGTGTTGAACATATACTGATAATGATATCCCCGGGATACCATGTAATTGAACACATGCCGGTTTGACCCTCCAAGGTTCTCTTTTAACCGTCGATTGCCTTCAGCGATCATATCCAACACAATGAAATCGAGCAGACCATCATTGTTAAAATCGGCAAGATCATTCCCCATGGAAAATTTACTGGTATGTTTAAAAGATGATTTCAGTACTTCTGTGAAAGTTTTATCGCCATTGTTCAGGTAGAGATAATCATGTTCAAAAAAATCATTGCTCACGAAGATATCTTCCCAACCGTCATTATTGATATCTCCGACCGATACTCCATGACCAAAGCCTACCATTGAGCTGATTATGCCCGCTTCTTCGGTCACATCAATAAACCGGTCTCCGATATTCTCATAGAGTTTATCTCCCGCGAACTGATGGGGTTTATATCGTATTTGGGATACTTGTTCGCTCTCAAATTTTTCTGGTCCCTGATTGACAAGGAACATATCCAGGTCACCGTCTTTGTCATAATCAAAGAAGGTAGCATTCACAGCATAACCGGGATGGTCGATCCGGTAGTCCGCTGCCCGCTCGACAAACGTCCCGTCTCCCTGATTGATAAACAACAGGTTTTTTCTGTCTTCCGGCTCATGCATTCCGGATTTACAGACATAGATATCCAGGTAACCATCATTATTAATATCTACCATGGTAGTACCGGTATACCATCCTGGTCCCATATCCAGCAGTCCTGCTTCCTTTGTAATATCTTTGAAATTCCAGTTACCTTCATTCTTATAGAGTCGTGAAGGAACCGTGTTGCCGGTAAAGAAGATATCCGGGAGCCCGTCGTTGTTTATATCACCAATAGACACTCCTCCCCCGCTATAAAAATCCTGATAAATGATGATATTCATTTCGTTCGTTTCCTGGAGATCATTGCTGAAATGAATGCCTGTAGAAAAAGGCTTTTTAAGCTTGAATAACTGATCCTTATCAGGCTGGCATGAAAAAAACACCATGATAAGGCCGTACAATAATGTCGATCTGAAAAGTCCCTTCTCCACCATTAATTTTCCTTGTTCTGTCAGTGCTGATCTCAGGGTCTGAAAATAATGGGCAAACCATATACTGAGGCTACCGGTTCGCCATTGATCAATCCGGGATCCCAGTCCGGCATATTGTTTATTAATCGTAAGGCCTCCTTGTCCATGCTTTCCTTAACCCCCTTAAATACTCTCGCGTCCCGGACCTCACCATTTGTGCCCACAACGAAGGCTACATATACGGTGCCATCTTCTACATCATCCGGATAACGGATATTGTCTTTGAAATAGTTGAATAAAGCTTCCTTACCGCCTACAAACTCGGGGGGGATTTCTGAATCAGCATGAATCTTCTCTCCCGATTCATCTACCCAGGAATTCGACAATCCTGGATCTGTGTTCAATTCCTCAGCAAATGCATCTTCCGTCCATGTTGTACTCAGTTGTCCCCTGTCGGCTTCATCGATCCATGTATTGGATAAATTATCCATTTCGGATTCGTCGATCCAGGATTGGCGCATTGACTGATCTTCTTCCGAACCGGTGGTTTCCGACAGTTCAGGATGCGCGGGAGTTTCTTTCTCCTTTTCCTGCTGTTGTCTGCATGAGATGAAAAACACAATCACCACTGCTAAAAAAGTAATGTGGATTTTCATGATCCATTGAATTTATTGGTATAAATATTGTACTTGCGGAAAAACGGAGTAATGTATTTCCAGATTGTGAAATTAAAATGAAGTTAGTGAATATTTATAAATTATAGATACTTATTTTATATTTATCCTGAAATCTGAATTCGATGAAACCTTTTAGTATACTTTTTTTATCCATATATATTATCCTCCTTTTAAATGGATGCAGTTCAGGAAAAAAAGCCCTTAAATCGGGTAATTATTTTCAGGCTACCATGCAGGCCATCGAGCGGCTGCGGAAAAATCCTGACCACAAAAAATCACGTTCAGTATTATCCAGGGCCTATCCCCTGGCAGTCCGGTATCACCAGGACAGGATATACAACCTGAGAAATTCAAATGACCCTTTCAAAAACGGCAAGATTATCGATGAATATAAAAAATTGAATTATCTCTACGAAGAGATCATGAGAAGCCCGGGCGCAATGGCTGTAATACCGGATCCAAACAAATATTATGATAAAATCAGTGCTTTATCCAATGTGGCTGCCGAAGAGTATTATGAAGCCGGACGTGCTGCACTGCAACGGGGCACACGGGAGGATGCGATGGAAGCTTTCCGTCATTTTGAACAGGCGGAACGATACGTGCCGGGCTACAAGAATGTTAGAGATAAAAAAGATGAGGCGCTGGATATCGCTACGTTAAAGGTAAAAGTGGATCAAATACCTGTCCCCACGGTAAATTTCCAGTTAAGTGTGGAATTTTTTCAGGATCAGATAGAACAGTTCCTGTTTCATTATGCCGACAATCATTTTGTCAGATTTTATTCGTTGAATGACAAGTGGCTGAAAAATCCCGATCATATCATGATCCTGCGGTTTGATGAATTTATGGTGGGGAATACCAATAATTATCAGCATTCGAAGGAGATCACGAAAGATAGTGTGGTAACGGGTAAAGTGAAGCTTGGTAATGGGAGGGAAAGAGAAGTGTATGGTACCGTAAAGGCCAATTATGTGGAATATACCCGTGAAATTATGTCCAGCGGGTTATTGACTATGAGGATCCTTGATGGCCGGACCGAAAGAGTGATACTTCATGAAAAATTCCCGGGTGAGTTCCGGTGGGTTTCCCGCTGGGCCAGTTTTAACGGTGATGAGCGGGCACTTACCGAAGAACAGCTGATGCTGACCAAACGCAAACCTGTAGATCCGCCTCCGCCACAGGAAATGTTCGTGGAATTTACCAAACCTATCTACAGTCAGCTCACCTCAACGATCAGGAATTATTATAGCCAGTATTAGGAGTGAGTTTCGAAGTTTAATTCCTGGTGTCTCTGTTGCCCTAACCACTACAAGCAATGACTTTTTGAAAACCGGTTCCTCCCAGGTCTCCAGATTTATCAGTCGTGATCCGTTGTGCCCTGGTTCCTGTTTGATTTCCAGGTGGCCTTCAAATTAATGAACCGTGATTCTTCGTGCCTACCCTGTTTTAGTGGCCATTAAAATAACCCGTGACTCTCTCGGTGACGTGCTGGCCTAGTGGCCAAAAAAAATCATCCCGGTGAGGAAAATA
>CAZIXF010000004.1:13333-42373 GCA_964543195.1 uncultured Roseivirgaceae bacterium | reverse complement strand
TCTCGGTGACGTGCTGGCCTAGTGGCCAAAAAAAATCATCCCGGTGAGGAAAATACCGGGATGAGTAGCCAAACCGTTAGTGCAATAGATAGGTATTAGAATGAGAGAAAATCCAATGTAGGTATAAAAAAGAAAACATGCAAAATATTTTTACCAGATAAATTATTAAAAATTGCAAACTTTTTTATGTAATTGTTGATTTAAAAATTTTGAGATGGTAATTAATTTTCATTTTGACTGCAGATAATGTTTTCATTTTGATGCCGGACCTGTGAACCGGTTGAATATTTGCTTCGGATATAAATCAAAGCCGGAATATTAATTTCCATAAGCATCACACCTCCTGCTTTCTTACGGATTATTTCCGATCGATAGAGTTCATTCATATTAAATACAAGTTTCCAGTGACCGGTGGAATAACCAATTATAGAATTCAAAGCAGATCAATGCCTTTAAATCACAGGATTCTGGTAAACGCGATAAGTAAGTACGTATAGATTAGATATTTTTAGAATGCACAATATTGGATTTTAATTATATTTATCATAAATTATTCGATCTATTAGTCAGGCTATACAGATAAACAATAGGCCACAAAAAAGAATAAACAAATAACGAATATGAATTTTAAACCAAATTTTAAGAAAAAAGAAACCCAGGCGGATAAGATAAGGGGAGCTACAGAAAACGAACCTGTAACCAATTACATGGCCCGGGAATTAATAGTTTTTACACCTGAAACCGAAATAATTGAAGTAATTGAAACTTTTCTCGATAAAAGAATATCCGGTGCTCCCGTGCTCAATGAAAATAAAGAGGTGGTGGGTTTAATCGATGATAAGGATTGTCTCAAGGTTCTTATTGACAGTGTTTACCACAATCAACCGGTCAGCAAGAGTAAAGTTGCCTCATACATGTCCGATGTAATGAAAACCATTGAATATACTTCGGATGTAGTGGATGCAGCTAACATTTTTCTCCAGACGAAATATAAACGGCTGTTGATTGTGGATGAAAATAACAAACTCGTGGGCCAGATAAGCCGCAGGGATATATTGAGGGCAATTAAGTCCATGAATTCGGCCAAATGGAATTCATCCACAAAATAAACAAAATCAGGTTCAGAATAACATCCCGAACCTGAATGAGAAATCAGGGATGAAATAACTTAATGGATCCCTTTTACGATTGTATGAGAAATTTTTTACACCGGCCGAAACCAGCCGGAATTTCAAACATACCCGCCAAGCTTTATCTGAGTATTATCGAATCGTCAACCTTTTGATATATTTTACCAACTGTCTTTCTCCAACTCCCTTTTTATTTCTCCAATCTTTGAAGCCAGATCATCCACACTATAGGTCTGACCCATGGACATATTCAGCCGGCCTGCAATCCTGCCTACTATAGCGCCAATCTCATACATGCCCACCTGACTGGCCGGATCGAGAAGGTTTTCCCGCCGGTTGGGATATCTCAGATTATAGGATTTGATCAAATCATTGGTATGATATTTCAGGTCGTCAACCGTAAGGTCTTTCTTTTTCATAGAATAATTATTCAAAATCGTTAAATGCAGTAATTATGACCCTAAGATACGCGTTTCTAAATTTTTAAAACAGCGCGATAAAAAAAAGCCAGATAAGAAGAAGCACAGCCAGCAAAATGGCCCCCAGCCGGAAACCTTTGCTTTTACGGGGAAATTCATATCCACAAACCGGACACACCTTATTATCTGCTTCTATCTCCATTCCACAGGAAGGACATTCTCTTGTTTTCATAATAATCCGGGTTATTGGGAAAATATACACACTTTACCTTATTCGCGAAAACGGAAGTTTATATTTTTGATAAAAAAGGGTCTTTCCGGATATGTATGATCTGCTATTCGATAAATATATATCTTGATGAAGTAAAATAGCAGGCAGAATCAATGAACACCACAATCATTAAACTATTTTCAGGTTAAAATCAAAAAAAGTGTTACCTTGAATTTTTTAAATTCAAAACCATGATTAAGTCTATAAAATCTACTTTTTTTACCGCCGCAATACTGATCGGCCTTACTGCTTGTAATTCGACGCAACAAAAATCCCGCATCGGGGTTGGAGCCGATCCGCCATCCGACGCAGAAATTTTATTCGACGGAAGCCGTGAAATGCTGGACCAGAAATGGACCTACTGGCAGGGTCCGAGACTGGCGGCCGAACTTCCCATAAAATGGGAGATCGTCGAGGATCCCGTGAATGAAGGAACCGTAGTGAATGCCAACGATCCGGCTGCTGCGGGAGGAAAATATGGCGCAGCGGATATCGTAACGAAGAAAAAATACAGGGATTTCCGGCTCCACGTTGAGTTTCTGATACCGAATGAGGGCGGAAACAGCGGCGTATACCTCCAGAACAGGTATGAAATACAGATCCTTGATGGGGATTCGTCAAAACACGGCCTTGGTGCAGTGATCAATGAAACAGAGTCGCCTTATCACGCTTACAATGGACTTGGAAAATGGAATGCCTATGACATTCAATTCAGGGCGGCCCGTTTCGAAAATGATGAACGCACTGAAAAAGCCATGGTTACCCTGTATTTCAATGGGGAAAAAGTTCATGTAAATCAGACCATTACCCAGGTATGGGGCGGGCCCAATTCCGGTCTGGACGGCGGGAATGACGGAGGAAAAGGGATTACAGACCGGCCCGGTGGAATTAAGCTGCAGGCTGAAGGACATCCGGTGCTATACCGGAATATCTGGATCAAGGAACTGGACCTGGAAGAGCCGGATACGGATTTTTAGACTGGTGCATTTTTTCGGCTCTATTTATTATTCAAAGCCTGTGGCGGGAGTTTATGTCTGATCTGGATAAATTACATTTCAAGCACAAAAAGGATTTCCGGGAATGGCTTGATATCCTGCCGGAAACAATTCATCCTTTGGAACAGCACTGCTAAAAAAGAAGAAACCATCAGAAAACGATAACCCTTTTAAAGAAAACAAAAAACTGGGCATGAAATGATCTGGGTGAGTTCAATTATACCAACAGTTATTAGTGTTTATTTTCACTGAAGACAAGGATGTATTAGAAAGGGCTAATAACTCCCGTGGGGTTAAATTACCGGAAAGTATATTTATCCTGAGTATTTCAGGCCGCTCCGATCAATTTCTGATATTGTGTCACAACATGTCTAGTCCTGTATTTCCACTTCACATAGGCTTTTTTCCGGGTATAAGGCGTGTAGATCCTGAAACTATGGAGGATGATCAGCAATACAAAAAACAAACAACCCATTATCAATTGATTGAAGTTCAGTCCCCCATCCAGGGCAAAACCGAATATCACAGGTCCTGCTGCGGTACTTGCCACCATAAAGGTAGTAAACAGACTTCTTACGGCGCCTAGCGATACAGTGCCGAAGAGCTCGGCCTGAAGCGCTGATTTTATCGTACTGCCAAAACCAGTGGTAATGCCCAGCAGGGTCAGATAAACGGGTACGATCCATGGATGGTCAAATGACGCCAGAATAAACAATCCGATCGCATACGGAATAAAGTAATATGGAAATAGCCTGGCGGCTTTCCAGCGATCGACCAGTATTCCGGAAAGCACCATGGACAGGGAGCTTGCCGCCGCGAAAAATATAAAAGATAAAGCCACCCATTCGGCAGTCCATCCTTTGAACTCCGCCATTGAGATCTGGTAAAAGAATAATCCCGTACTGAGCATGGGCAAGACAAATGCATTCGGACCGATGATCCAGAAGAACCGGCTTCTCAACACTTCCCGTTGTGTCCATGACCGGGCTGCATTTGGCTCCTCTGCGGATGACTCGTTCGCATCCCTGGTTACGGGCTGGGGAAAACGGACCACCTTGAACACATAAGGTAACAGGACAACCAGAAGGAGTATAGCACTTATTCCCATGGAATATCTCCAGCCGAAAGCAGAAATACTTAATGCGATCAGGATGGGTAAAACGGCTTCTCCAAGAGGATATCCCAATGCCGCAATGCTGATCGCCTTACCGCGTGCCTGATCAAAATAACGCGCCATGGAGGTAATGGAAGTATGACTCATCAGGCCTTGTCCTGCAAACCTGATACCCCAGAGTCCGAGTACGAGCATGACAGGGTGAATTGAAAAAGCGGTTAAGGATAAGGATAAAGCGAGTAAAAAGAAAACTGAAATACTGTAATGCTTTAAAGAAAACTTATCGATAAGCTTTCCCGCGAAAGGAAGACAGGCCGCGCTTAACAAGGTAATGGCCGCAAAAATAGAACCAAAGAGACTGTTTGTTAATCCGAATTCCTCCCCGATTACCGGAACATACAGGGAGATCAGGAATGTCTGCCCAAATCCAGAAAAAAATGTCAGTAATAAGCCAAACCCGATCAATCTGAAATTTTCGCGGATAAACTTTATCATATGTATTGAACTTTATTCTTGAGAGAACCGGTTGACGTTATTGTTCAATGAGATCCTCTTCCGTAATATTGTGTTCCGAAATAAATGAAAAATCGATTTCGGGATAAAGGTCCTGCATGGCATCCAGCATCCCCTTTGATTCGGCCAGGAACACCGGGCAGTTGTCTTTATCCCAGGCGATGTTACCCACTTTCCTTTCCAGGAATTCATTTAATTTTTCCTTATTATCGGCGCTTATCCAGCACGCCTTGTAAATCGGCAACGATACATAAGTGCTTTTGGCTCCATACTCATGCAATAAGCGATACTGGATCACATCGAACTGCAACTCGCCCACGGTTCCGATTATTTTCCTGTTTCCCGGCTGTTTGATGAATAACTGGGCCACTCCCTCGTCAGTTAACTGTAGTAATCCCTTATCCAGTTGCTTTGACTTCATGGGATCTTTGTTTATCACTTCTCTGAATATTTCAGGAGAAAAGCTTGGGATTCCTCTGTAGAGGAAGTTTTCACCCTCTGTCAGCGTATCCCCTATTTTAAAGTTTCCCCGGTCAAAAAGCCCTACCACATCACCCGGATAAGCCTTCTCCACCAGTTCCTTGTCCCGGGCCATAAAACTGGTGGGATTGCTGAACCTGAATTTTTTACCAAGACGCACATGATGATAAAACTCATTTCGTTCAAAAACCCCGGAACAGACCTTAAGAAAAGCGATCCTGTCACGGTGACGGGGATCCAGGTTTGCGTGGATCTTGAAAACGAAGCCTGAAAATTTTTCTTCTCCGGGCTCGATGGGTCTTTTTGTGGTTTCCCTTGGCTGAGGTGCGGGGGAAATTTCAACAAATGTGTCGAGAATTTCCTGCACTCCGAAATTATTGAGTGCACTGCCAAAAAACACAGGGGCGATCTTTCCCGACCGGTACATTTCTTTGTCCACAGGATCATACACGCCTTCTATCAGACTGACATCCTCACGGAGCTGGTCTGCATCCTTACCTATAAGCCGGTCCAACTCCGGATCATCCAGTTCATCGATCGAAATAACATCCCGCTCGATCGAGGTTTTATTCGGATTGAAAAGATTCAGATGATTTTCATACAGGTTGTAGATCCCCTTAAATTCCGGTCCTTTGTTAATGGGCCAGCTTAATGGACGCACCTTTATATTAAGCTTTTCTTCCAGTTCATCCATCAGGTCGAATGGTTCTTTGCCGGGCCTGTCCATTTTGTTCACAAAAATGATAACGGGAATATCCCTCATCCGGCAAACTTCCATCAGTTTTTCAGTCTGCTCTTCCACCCCTTTAACACAATCAATGACCAGGATCACACTATCCACGGCAGTAAGGGTCCGGTAGGTATCTTCGGCAAAATCCTTGTGGCCAGGTGTATCCAGCAGGTTTATTTTTTTTCCTTTATATTCGAAACCCATTACCGAGGTAGCTACCGAGATGCCCCGCTGTTTTTCAATCTCCATAAAATCGGAGGTGGCGGTCTTCCGTATCTTGTTATTTTTTACGGCTCCGGCCGTCTGGATGGCTCCTCCGAAAAGCAGAAATTTTTCCGTGAGGGTGGTCTTTCCTGCATCAGGGTGACTGATTATGGCGAATGTCCTTCTTTTGTTAATTTCCTGGCCGTTCTTCATAGTTGAGGTTATACCTGTACTCGTCATTCATACGTTCGATCCACTGAAAATGTTATTGTTTTTCTTTTTCATGAACAAATTCCCGGACCACCGGCAAAAATACACGGATAATAATCGAAATAAAAGATATATATAAATTCTTGATCTAATAAGGTTTTCAAGCCGAGGTTCCCGAAAAAGCATTTGAATACTCTTCTGAACCGGTTTCAGAATTTCGGAAACCTCAGTGTAAATGGATTATCCAATTAAAAAAACCTCTTTTCAATATAAAGGTCCGGCCTGACAAGGATCCTCGTCCGCTCCTTTATATTAAATCTCTTCAGCCATTCCCTGTTGTTTTTATTATAGGGAATATAACAGGTCCCCACCAATCCTTTTTTAATCAATCCGGTAAAAAATCCGGAAAGCCCTTCCTTATAATCAATTTCCTCTTTGAAAAAGAATAATACGTAAGTTTTGCCGGAAACCTGGTCATGAAGATCCTTACGTCTGCCCTGCTTGTCGGTAAATGAAATGTACGGTAGTCTTTTGCCTTCCTTCAGGCCCGGGCTGTGCTCTCTTTTACAGCCACCTTGTGATGCATAATTTATTTCTGTTTCAGATACTGACCTGAAGAAAGCCCGCTGGACTATCCTCCAATGAGCAACAGGTTGCAACAAGCGTAAAAAACCGATAAAAACCACATTCCTCAATATCCTGTTTAACCTGTTATTTTTGATGAGCTGGAAAAAAAGCCTGTCGGTAACTTTGATCAGCTTTCGGGCAACGGGTAAACGCTCCTCACCATAAGTGCGCAGAAGTCGGTCTGAGAGATCATATTTCAGGGTAAATGCCAATTTCCATGCAAGGTTATAGGCATCCTGGATGCCTGTATTCATACCCTGGGCCCCGATAGGCGTATGGACATGGGCCGCATCGCCGGCCAGGAAACACCGGCCTTTCCGGAAATCTTTCACTAATTTTGTGGATGGGATAAAGGTGGAAAACCAATTTTTTTCACCCAATTCAACTGCCAGTGCAGATGATTGTGCAAATTCATTTTTCACATCATCATAATCATAATGCTTTTTCTTAGTAAGGACCCGCGGCACAATGCCATCGATACGCCATTGATTACCGGGTAAAGGGAAAAGTCCTGAAATATGATCACCATGAAAAACGAAGTACAATGAATTTCTTTCGAGCGTGATGGATCGACCTTTTTTCCTGAATTTGAAAGATGCTTCGCCATCGAAGATGAAAAGCGGGGTGGTGACCGGGGTTTCCTCAACAGGAATCTGAAGCAATCTCCGTACCGTACTGTTTGAGCCATCGGCACCTATTAAAAATCGTGAGGTTAAAACCGATACACCCTGATCCGTTTTACGGATATCAGACTCCACCATTTCCTCTTTTTGCCGTAACCCGGTCAATCCGGTATTCCATTGAACGGAAACATGGTGTTGTTCAAGAAAATTGATCAGGAGATTTTCCGTTTCTTCCTGTTTCAACATTAAGACAAAAGGGTATTTTGATAATCCCCTGCCCATATCAGAGACATCTGCTTTGAATACCTGCCTTCCTTTATGAAGCACAGTCAGGTAATCGGGCACCTGTCCTTTTTCAAGAAACTCATGGGCAAGGCCCATCTGGTCAAAAATCTCAAGGGTACGGGCCTGCATAAACAAGGCACCGGAATAGGCAGACGGCCGAGATTTCCTGTCAATGATCATCACCTTCACGCCATGCCTTGCCAGGTGACAGGCTGTCATCAATCCTGTGGGACCTGCCCCTGCGATCAACACGTCGGTATGGTCTGGTAATGCAAAAATTCAGTTTTTACTGTTTATGGTGATCAGATAGCGGAAGGGCCATCCGGACTCAATTTCATAATTTTTAATACCGGAACGGCGCAGAAGTTTTTCCATTTCAGGTTGTGTAAAAGCTTTCCGGACCGATAAGGGGCCATCGTGTTTTGCCAATGAGCTGCCATTCAACAGTCGTGGGAATAGCCAGGCGCTCAGATAGGCAGTCCGGCTTCTCCTCAGGTCATTGATCAGTATCCCCCGGGTGGTTTTGCTTTGGGCCAGGTTTAAGAATCTTATCAATTCCTTGTCCGGTAAATGATGGCAAAAAAGAGAACAATGGAGAATATCAACCGGTTCCGTTTCTTCAAGGAAAGTGATCCAGTCTGCTTCACGGCCTTTTATTTCCGGAAACTCACGACAATGCTCATTCAGGTATCCAACAGCGACAGAACTGACATCAACACCAGTGAACTTTATATTCAGATTATTCCTGCGGGCCCATGCGGCCATGTATTTCATTGCATCCCCGCTGCCGCATCCCATATCGACAAGGTGGTATTTTTCATTTACAGACAGATCAAGTTTTCCCATTCCTTTGATACTTATGCGGTGTCCGCCGCCATAACGGTTCAACAAGTCCAGTTCACGCAGGTTGCGAAGCAATTGATCCTCCCTGGCCAGGGGGTCATCCATCAATTCTGCTTTTTCCGAACGTTTGCTGAGATCAACCATAGTTGAACAAACCGGTTTCCACACTCAACCCCGGACCGAAACCCACGGTAAAAATTTTATCCTGCTCGTCGGGATCTGAATCCATGATATTCTTCAAAACAAACAGGATGGTAGGAGACGACATATTTCCGAAATCCCTCAATATTTCATAGGACGCACTGAGGTCATTATCATTCAGGTTCAATTCACGTTTTATTTCATCCAGTATTTTTCTGCCTCCCGGATGAATGGCCCATCGTTGGATATCTGTGGGGTTGAGCCCATAAAAATCGACTGCTTTATTGACCGCTTCTTTTATTTCACGACCGATGAAAGCAGGTATTTCCGGATTCAGCACCATTTCAAAACCGGATGAACGGATATTCCAGCCCATTAAAGGATCCCCTTCGCTTAGCAGAAGAGAATAAAATCCACCGATAATTAGACCCTTTTCCTTATTCTTGCCTGAAGTCACCAGAACACCGGCCGCTCCGTCGTTGAAGATGGTATTGGAAAGAAGGTTATCGATATTGGGTTTAGGTTGAAAGTGAAGAGTGCATAATTCAGAGCATACGATCAGGACCCTGGCATCAGGTTCTGCCCGGACAATAAAATCTGCGATTTTCAGGGCATGAAAAGCTGCCCCGCATCCCATAAAGTTTACCGAGGTGTTGAAAATGTCGCTCTTTAAATTCAACCGGTTGATAATCCCTGCATTCAGTCCCGGTGCAGTCAGGCCGGTACAGGTTACCGTGATGAGATGGCTGACATCATCCGGTTGAAGTATAGTTTTTTCAAAAGTATGATCGATCGCATCCAATGCCAGATCGAGAGCATGGTCCCTGTATTTATCCATCCTGTCTTCTACATGAGGTTGGGGTTGCTGATGCCGGAAAAACAAGGACGACCCGTTGTCACCGAAGTCAGGCAATACCGAATGCCTTTTTTCAATACCACTTCGCCGGAAAAGGGCTTCCAGTTTCCTGGAGGCCGGCTCATTGTTATAGGCCTTCTTCATGAAATCAAAGATCCGGGTCTGCTCTGCCGAATACGCCGGAAGCGCTGTTCCTATGGAAATTATTTTACTGTCCATTCTCTCCGTTTTTTCATTTGTATTTTCCCTACATGATTAAATTATACACAATCAGTATCATAAAATAAAGATTCATGGCACCGGAAGTCAACTTGTTCATCAGCATGGTATTTTCGAAACTGGCATGCCTGGCGTTCTTTTTCACCTTATTGAACCATTTGCCCATACGCAGCATAACCGGGCTGAGGAGCAGGACAAATAAAACAACTGCCGGTAAAAACCGGTGGTCAAGGAAATAATATACCAGCATCAGCGTGCCTATGGTAAAAAGGATTCCTGAAAAAATGAATGTTCCCCGGTAACCCAGCATATAACTAATACTGATCACTCCATCTTTTCTATCACTTTCATGCTGGTAGATCTGGGTAAGCGGGTACATGCTCCCGATAAACATGCTGGATATAAGCATGCAAATCAGGGTATCGTTATCGAGAGCCGCTTGCATACTGATATCCGCGATCGCCATTTCCGATATAAGGTATATATGTCCACCCTGAAAGATGAACACGGTGATGAATGCGGGTATGGGATATTTCTTGATCCTGATCTTCCTGTAGCTGTATGCCCTGGACATCAGGATAAAAACCAGCACCAGGAAAGCTACCTGCCAGAAAATGATCAGGGATGCCAATACGGCCAACCCATCAAATAAGATTGAAACCTTATAGAGGTTCCGCGTAATCCGGGGTGGTGATTTGAGGCCGCCGATGCTGCCCTCGTCCTTATCCTCATAACTATTGTATCCGTTCGAAGAGGGGTAAACCAGCAAATGAAGGATGATAAATACAAGCAGGGCATTCCACGGATCGATCTCCGGTGCCTGGCTTAAAGCAAAAAGGTACACCGGTAAAAGAAAAAACGAAAAAGGAAAACGCAAATGTTTCACCGTGCTTTTATCGAACCAGGAGATAACAGGTAAGCTGTTCACGTTATTTTTTTAAAGGGTTGCCGGTGGTATAACTCAGTTTTCCAGCTAATTGTTATCCGCTGGTCGGCTGGCTACCTTCCGGATAGATTTTTTACATTCTATTAGTATAATTAATAAAAAGCAGAAACAGGATAATTTCTCAGGAAATTCCGGGAGCCGGTCGTGTATTTAACAAAGCCGGTGTGGTTTATATTCCATATGGCATCCACCTGATCATATATCGGCAGAGGGGTAAGTGGGATCGGCATTAACTACTCCCGGCAATAATTTCACCGAAATCTATCCTGGTCAGCACAATATATCCAGCAGCTATATCAAATGAAAGTACCTCAGACTTTCAGCCACCTGTCGAACCATTCGAAGGCATCCTGCTGCATGGCGATATCGAATTTATGGGGTCCGGGATAGAAACCGCTTTTATAATGACCTGGGACGCCCGCTTTCGAATACACCTCCTGCAGGATCCGGTCCGCTTTCTTCATTTCCGGAAGAGTGTACAGCGGATCATCCTCGTTATTGAGTGCCATGACCGGCAAAGGTACCTGCAGGCCGAGTATTTCAGGGAAGTCGAGGTAATTCGGTAATAGTGGTGTGTATGTCATCCAGGTATGGGTATAGGCTTTGTTCAACAGAAAATCATCCCAGGTGGTAAGGAAGCCTACACATACGGCACATTTGATCCTCGGATCGAGCCCCGCAAGATACACGGTCCGCAAACCGCCACCGGAAAGCCCCCCGCATCCGATCCGGGTTTTATCTACATCGGAACGGTCTGCAAGCACTTCGAGGGCTTTTTTGTCCTCCGCAAGGCATACACCGGGCCAGGTGGTGCCTGCACAGAACAGCGATTTCGACAGGATATGCTCGTGGGCTCCGGCCCATTCGTTATAGACCTTTATGGTTTCGGGATCACCGGGGTCAACCTCCGGTTTGCCTTCCACATTACAGGTTCCCCAGGTGATGCCTTCCACGTTATCATAAGTGACCCGCCTGCTGCCGAAGGCAAAGGCATCATGCACAAGCACCACGTAACCTTTTTTTGCTATTTCATTGGCCCAGGCCTTCCCCTCGTAACCATGATCCTGATGCGCAATTATAAAATCCGGCGGATCGTCCGAGGTCCGTGTAATCTTCCGTTTCCCAAGGTATTTATCACCACTGTGATCATGCAGACCAAGGATCGCTGGAAGAGGCTGGGTGGCACCACTGGGTTTTAGAAGTATAGCTTCCGTTGGTGTTCCATAGGGCAGTTGCCAGCTGAGCTCTTCAATATCCAGGCCATCGTAAGTATATTTTTTATTCACGGTAACCCGATTTGTTTCTCCCAACTCAGGAGCGGCAGTCAACTCAACCACTTTGTTCCTGGCCTGTTTTTTCCATCGACCGAGGCTCTCCCATTGGGGATTGCGAAATGACAGGGGACCCGGATCCTTGTTTAATGTGGCAGCCCAGGGACCGTATTGCCCGATTATTGTTTTCGGACCGTCGATAGCGGGTGCCTTGAGGGAACTTTTTTCAACATGGAAGGGATCTACTCCGGAAAAGGCACCCGTGACGGGAAAAAGGGATATACCTCCCATGGCGGTTATTGAGCGGAGGAATTGCCTGCGGGAACCGGCAGGGTGGCCGGAATTGTTCGTTCCCGGTTGCTTCCGGGAAAGTATTTGACGCTTTTCCATTCGATATTGTAATTATTATAAGGAGGGTTCTGCTGCCTCCTCTGTCAATTCGCCCATGTTCGAGACATATCCTTCCGGGGCCTCACAGGCCTGGTAAGGTTTTCCGGGATCCCCAAGACCATCGCCGTCTTCGTCTTTATAAAACGTCTTTACATCGCAATCCCCGGCTTGTATGGTCTGGTGTATCGCCCTGAGCAGGGAGAGGTCACTTACCGTATCGGATGAAATTTCCCAGATCATCACCCCACCAAGCATTTCTTTGGCCAGCTCGGTCTTTCTGACGATCATGGGGATCCCATTATAGTATTTCAGTTCGATCGAATCCTGCCAGGCATAGGAAGGGTTCTCTTCTATTATTTTCTTATAGGAAATATACCGGGCAGGAGGCGTGAAATCAAATCCGTAGAACGGTAGTCCGAGAATGATCTTGGAGGGGTCTATATTCCTTTCCTGTGTCCAGTAATCGATGGCCTCTTCGGCATAAGAATACGGCGAATGAGGTCCTATATCCTCCGGCCGCCAAATGCCTGTCTTATCGTAAACCATCACATTGATGAAGTCATAGGCTTCCAGCGATTCCTGGGTTACGGCTTCATGTAGATGAGTGGCTCCCAGGGCGGTAGTGATGCCTTTTCCGCGTGCATGAAGGGCTTCTCTTAATTCCACCACAAATGGAGTATACAGATCACCAATATAAGGAAGCAGGTTCCATTCGATATCCACATCCACCCCGTCCAGGTTGTTTTCTTCGACATATTCTACTATGCCCATAATAAAGCCGGGGCGGTTTTCCGGCTGAAGCACCTTCTTCCAGATCACCGTATCGGGCCTACCTCCTCCGGCCAGGGAAACAAATACCTTCAGCCCTGCTTCATGGCCTTTTTCCACCACCGGCTCAATATTCCTGTTACCGCTGAAAACAAGGTTTCCGTTTTCATCCGGGTTGGCAAAAGCAAGGTTCAGGTAGGTGAGTTTTTCCAGTTCGAGCTCATCGATGTGGTCGAAGCCGCGGCCAGCCAGGTAGCCGACCACCTTGAATGAAGTATCCTCCACATAAATATCGGGGCCGGTAGCATATGGCTTTTGTTCACAGGAAAAAACTGACAGGATCAGCAGACTCAGGGTAAATAAAAAAAAGTAATTGAAAGTTTTCATCTTAATTTGATCTTAAAAATTTGAATTAATATCAGGAGTATTTGATAATCTAAAATAATAAAATAAAATTTAGTGACTGAAAAAAAGGTGTTTAATTTTTATAGTTGATAAACTTCCGTATCAGCGATCCATGACCTTTTGAATGCGAACAGGTGATCCTTAACCTGCTTAACTAAAAGAGCTTTGGTCATGCTGAAATACAGACCACTAAATATTAATAAAAGTGAAAAAAACTGACCTGAACATCATGAAACCGGGAGAACGCCTGTTTTCCCTCGATTTTTTCCGTGGCCTCACCATGTTTCTGCTGATCGCCGAATCGACCCATTTATATTCCCTGATGACGAGTGAAGCCTTCGAGGGTACCCTGATCCATGCGATCGGAACACAATTCCACCATCATCCCTGGCATGGGCTTCGTTTCTGGGATCTTATACAACCCTATTTCATGTTTATTGTGGGTGTGGCGATCCCCTTTTCCATTCGCAACCGAAGGAAACGGGGGCAGTCGGATGGCGAGATCCGGAAGCATATCTTCCAACGGGCCTTTCTGTTGCTGTTGTTCGGGTGGGCCTTATATTGTATCGGGCCGGGAAAAATTGTTTTCCGTTTTCAGAATGTACTGGCCCAGCTGTCGGTAACCTATCTGCTGGCCTTCCTTGTGATGGATAAATCGGCCCGCTTCCAGATCCTTTTTTCTCTTTTGCTCATTGGTATTACCGAGTTGATCTATCGGGTTTTTCCGGTTGATGGCTTCAATCACCCTTTTACACCGAATGAAAATTTCGGCACCTGGCTTGATCTTCAATATGGTGGAGCCGATCTGGACGGGCACTGGGTGGCTTTCAATGCGATCCCTACCACAGCCCATACCATCTGGGGCGTGTTGGCAGGGCAACTACTCTTAAGCGACCGGTCGAACCAGGAAAAACTGAAAATCCTGGTGGTCGCCGGTCTGATCGGGGTGGTGGCCGGTTATGCGCTCGATCTGGTCACACCTATTATCAAACGCATCTCCACCTCTTCCTTTGTTATCGTCAGTGGCGGGTGGACCCTCTTATCCCTTGCCTTTTCTTACTGGTTTATCGATATACTGAATCAGAAAAACTGGACAAAATTCTTTGCGATCGTAGGCATGAATCCTTTGTTTATTTATCTTTTCGCCCATGTGGGAGGCGCTGCTTTTTTAAGGAATATCGTGCAGCCCTTTTCGGATGTGTTATTCGGCTGGACCGGGGAAGTAACGGCTGATATATTCATGAACCTGATCGTACTTTTCCTGTTATGGTATATCTGTTACTGGCTGTATAAAAAAAGGATCTTTATCAAGATTTAACCGGCAAATGATTCTGTTATTCCGGGAGGCAGTGTGGGGTGAGCAAATGTGATGTGGTGATGTGGTGATGTGGCGATGTGGGAATTTTAAATAGATTTCTGTGAAGGATCTGTGTGACTTTCCTTTTCTCTGCGTTCTCTTGTTAAAACGCCTTCGCACCTGGGTTGGAAATATTTGCGTCTGTGTAGGGGACTTCCGCGCCTGTGCAGATGATGTTCGCACCTGTGTTGGATGCTTCCGCGCCAGTGTAGAAGACTTTGGGATCTGTGTTGGAGATATATGCGCCTTTGTAGATGATATTCGCGCCTCTGTTGGAGATATTCGCGCCTTTATTGGAGGCTTTGGCATCTGTGTGAGGTGTCCTAAAATAACTTGACAGGTCCTCACTTGCGTTGGAAAAATTCGCGTCTTTCAAAAGCGTGCAATCTGACACTTCGTGATGATGTAACCTAATATCCGGCTAAATGTATGGCTCATGACAAAGAAAATGCATCATTTTACCTATAATTGATCGTATATAACAATGGTTAATGTTATATGGTTAAACTTCCATCAGTTAATATCTGTTAGCTGTTTTAAATTATGTCTGAATTTTTCCGTCTTATATTTCATCTTTGTATCAGCATTCTGGTCATTACGCTGGTTTCCTGTGAGAATCGGTCAATCACTCCTGACCGGTCCCAATGGGGGATCGATCCTGGTCAGATCAGGGGAAGCCTTACACCCTGGCCATTGATCAAAGATCCGGATTACCATAAAGCCGGTACGATCACTGATATGAATGACTCTGATCGGGTCCTTGCATTTGAATCGGACGGTCAGGTGTACGTCTATCCTATTCATGATATCTATAATGTAGAGATTGTCAACGATATCATTTCCGGAATTCCTCTAGCCATTACCTACTGTCCCCTTACCAAAAGCGGCCTGGTATGGAAAAGGATCATCGCTGAAGATACACTGGACTTCACGCCATCGGGCTATTTATTCAATTCCAATTTAATGCCTTATGATTTTGAGACGGAGACGATCTGGTCACAAATGCGAATGATCGGTGTAAAGGGATCGCAACGTAATCATAAACTGCAAATCCTGCATCTTCTTGAGACCAGCTGGTATAATATTAAAACTCATTTCCCTGATGCGAAGGTCTACAGGAGAAATTTGCCGAACCCGGATGGCAGGTTATCCAAGGTAGTTCATCCAGGCCCATCTGAACGTATTGATAAAACTACCTCCGGGGAAGCGGTATTCGGCATCCCGGGAAAAAACTATGTGGATCTGTATCAGTTTTCCAGCTTCGGAAATTCCATAAAAGCTTATTCGAACAGTTCGGAAGAAAATATCCTTGTGGTGGGAAGCGAAGAGAACCAGTTCATTACCGCCTTCAGAACGGATCACCTGATGAACCCTGTACAGGATGAATTCCCTGTTATCCTGATCGATAATACCGGCAGCAAATGGAATATTTTCGGTGTGGCGGTGAGTGGGCCCAGGAAAGGAGAAAAGCTTGAGGCTGCCACCGGCTATTTTGCCACTTTATGGGCCTGGGAAAGTATTTTTGAAGACTTCACCATCAATCTCAACTGAACCGGAAGCCCCGGGCTGGGCATGAAGGTCATGCGGTGCAGGTCCGCCGGAAATGTTTTATAATGTGTAAAGAATTTATTTTTCGAAAAATTCAAAGGATATTTGTAAATTCATATTGTCGTTATTTTTATAGTAATCCCTTATAAAACAGGATAATAGTTTGCAGATTGATGAAGATATCCCTGATATGGTATTCATTGATTTTTTTTCTCAGCTTTTCAGATCATTTTGAAGAAAGCCGTAAAGAAGAAGCTTTTAGCGTTTATCTGAAAGATTCTCTGCTACACAAGGTAAACCTGATCTATGATGAACAAAACCGGCCGGATCTGTATCATTGCTTTGTAGAAAGTCCGGTATGCGATGATGGATTGTGCAAATTAGTTGTTGTTCACTTATATTGGGATCTGCTTGGTAATTTTCATCATTTTGAACTTCCGGACGGTCGCCCCCTGACAAAATTTGATCATGTAGAATTCACCAGGGAGGATTATTTGAAGTTAAGGGATATTCTGAAGAATAAGCATTCCCTACTGGGAATACATAAGGTGGAGGAATTGATTGATGAAAGTACTCAGCTTGTCTCTGATTCGGTAGATGCTACCACGGGCGCAACCAGAAAAACTGTAAAAAAGGCGGTAGTCGGAGGCGCTGTGTATTCTACCTATACGCTTTGGCATATTGTATATGGTAAAATAGCTAATAAGATCAATAGCTTTACTCAAAAACTGGTAGATCAGGATTTATTGCAAAAATTCCTCCTTTCGGATAATCACAATTATCATCATTTTACGCTGGATCATTTCTCCGCGGAGAATTTGGATCTCCATAGAAAAGGATTAATAAACCTGATCGTTAACGGAAATATTTTTGTTGCCGAAAAAGCTGTAAAGAAAGTTTCAACAAGTCTTGATGATCATCTCTGGCAAGCTGAATTGACCAGAATTTATGATGATATTATTTATCAAAAGCAGCAATTCATTTTGGAGGCATTACAGAGTGAAAAATTACACAAAACGGCTTTGCAGCAGCTCACAGGCTACCTGCCTGAACAAAGTGAAGTGCAGGTAAAACAGATCTTGTCATTGGTGGAAAAGAATAGTAAAAATGTAAATGATCATACAGTTCAGAATATAGTGCAGTTATTCGACAGCCCTAATCCGGCTTTTGCCGAATTGGGATTAAGCACATTGAAGAAAATTGAAGAAAACAATAAGCTGGCCGGAAATAGCATCAAAAATTATGAAAAACGCAAATGACCATAAAATGAAAATATCAGGACTAATAGGGGTATTAATGCTTTTTTTATCACCTGTAATGGCTCAGAAACATATCCTGATTGAAACAGAATCTTTTGAGGATAAAGGAGGTTGGGTTGTTGATCAGCAGTTCATCGACATGCTGGGATCTTCCTACTTACTAGCCCATGGACTGGGAAATCCCGTGGCTAATGCCAAAACTACGGTAGAGTTTGAAAGACCGGGAAACTATTATGTATGGGTAAGGACCAAGGACTGGGCTCCTTTTCCACAGGGACCGGGAAAATTCAAGGTAATCGTCAATAACCAACCGCTCGAAATGATCTTTGGCTCCAATGGGTCGGATGCCTGGCGGTGGTATAAGGGAGGAATGGTAAATATTAAGAATAAAAAGGTTACCATTGAACTGGAAGATCTTACCGGTTTTGAAGGAAGGTGTGATGCCCTTGTTTTTACGGCATCGGAGCACTTCACACCCCCTGATGAAAAGAAACAGCTTGATGAATTTCGTGCGGAAATGCTGGATCTTCCGGATGAACCCCGGCATGCCGGCCATTATGATATTGTAGTGATTGGAGGTGGAATGGCCGGTATATGTACAGCGGTTCAATCGTCAAGATTAGGATTGAAAGTAGCCTTGATACAAAACCGCCCTGTGCTGGGAGGCAATAACAGTTCGGAAATAAGAGTGCACCTGATGGGCAATCTGGATAAGAATCATTATCCAAAACTAGGCCGGATAGTAAGGGAACTGGATAATGGTGATCCGGGAAATGCCAATCGCGATCCACGGGAATATGGCGATAACCGTAAACTGAATGTGGTATTGGCAGAAGAAAACATCGATTTACACCTGAACACCCATGCTTTTGCCGTTGAAATGAATAGCAAAAATAAAATCGGTGCCGTTATCGCCAAACACATCGAAACCAACGAGGAGTTAAAGTTCACGGGTGAATTATTTGCCGATTGTACCGGCGATGGCACCATCGGCTACCTGGCCGGAGCGGATTACCGGGTAGGCCGTGAAAGCCGGCTGCAAACGGGCGAATCAATGGCGCCGCTTGAGGCGGATACCATGACCATGGGTTTTTCCAATTTATGGAATGCGGTAGAAGGAGAAAGGCCAAGTGAATTTCCTGAGACCTCCTGGGCTTTACCTTTCTCCGATGAATACCATTGGGAAATTACCCGGGCAGACTGGCGCTGGGAAACCGGATTCGGGAATTTTGATCCGGTCTGGGATGCAGAACAGATCCGCGACCATAATTTCAGGGCCATTTATGGTAACTGGTCATACCTGAAGAACCATAAAAAGGAAAAATACGCCAATTATCATTTGAATTGGGTTGCCTTTGTCTCCGGGAAACGGGAATCCCGCCGCCTGATGGGTGATCTGATCCTGCAGGAACAGGATCTGAAGCAGCATAAGATCTACCCCGACGGTTTTGTGACCGCTACCTGGTCTATCGATCTGCATTTTCCGGATTCTGTCAATAGCCAATATTATCCGGGACAGGAATTTATCAGCTGGTATGTGCATCCGGATATTAAACCTTATCCGATCCCTTACCGGTGCCTGTATTCCTGTAATATCAATAACCTGATGATGGCCGGTCGTGATATAAGTGTAACCCATGTAGCATTAGGTGCCGTGCGGGTTATGCGCACCACCGGAATGATGGGGGAATTGTTGGGGTATGCCTCCTACCTGGCCAGGAAATATGATACTAACCCGAGGGGAGTATATGAAGATCATCTTGAAGAACTGAAGTATATGTTAACCCATGAAATAATCGAATTGATCGACCTGCAGGAACGTAATTTAAGTCAGGACAGATAATAGGCCATTGAATATTCCCCTCTCCTGACTTTTAAAATATTTTTATAATCCTGTTATATTATATAATCGAAATCTGAAATTCCAGGTATAACAAGTCTTGGTGTATACATCCATATCTGCAGTCAGCCTGTTGGGTAAACTGTCAATCATCTTCGGGTCAACCGGACTTCTTCCGAAATATGAAGTTCCGCTTACTGTTCATTTGCTCACTCAGGATCAGTATTTATTTTGCGTGCCCTGATTTGTTTCCGGTTGATCGAAAATCAAATACGGGTCATCCGGATCTGTTCCGTAATTTGAAATTGGATTTTGTCCGGTTGCCGGATCTGTAAAAAGCACTTATTCTATCAATCCGGATTTGATTCCCTGTTGATCGATATTTATTATTCCGATCCTGATTCGTTTCAGGTTGATATTAAATTTTACCGTAATTTAAACCGTGCCCCTATATAGGTCATTCGCCCGAATATAGGCCCCCAGGTCATGGCGCTGTCAAAATTTTCTCCAAATGGATCACCGGCCCCTATAATGGGATTGTCTTGTCTTAAATCAAGAACATTCTCTACGCCAAGATAAACTTCCAGTTTTCCCAGGGTTTTCGTTACCTGCGCATTCATTAAAGTAAAATCAGGTGAATAATTGTTTACATCAGTCACCGGTCCCGGTATCCTTTTTGAACCGATCCATTGGAAGGTATAATCAAAATCCCAGGTCCTTAAACCTTCATAGGCAAGGTTTAAAAAAGCCCGGTGCTTTGCCATAAATGGTGTCTCCATTAACCGGCCACTGTACGTTGTTTTAACATCGTACCAACGATAAGCCAACCGCATATCCAGCAGCTTAATTAATTCATAGTTAACCTCAGCCTGAAAGCTGTTTGAAAATGATTCTCCTTCCAGGTTATAGAACAGGATCTTATCCTGGTCAGAATCCCGGTCTACTACTACCTGCCGATCAAATTGCGTACGATAAAAATCAAGAGAAAGGGTTCCTTCCCGGTAGCTGATCATGAAATCCCGGGTAAAATTAAGACCCCCATTCCAGGCAACTTCAGGATTCAATCCATAAGCACCGCCAGGTTTACCGGTAATAATTTCGGGCGTTCTTGAGCTGATCATCATCCCAAAATTTTCACTGAAGATATTGGCCACCCGTAAGCCCCTGCCCATGGAAACACGAACGGTAGTTTTGTCATCTATACCATAACGGGCATGAAGCCTAGGAGTAAAGAACAATCCATAGAGGTTATGATAATCAGCCCGAATACCTCCTACCACAGTTAAATCGTCTGAAGATTTATTGGTATACTCAAGAAATATACCTGGCACATGTTCGGTACGATTAAAGAGCCGATCATTCAACCTTTCGTCATAATTATCGGCCAGAAAACTGAATCCAACTTTATATTGATGAGCCGAGTTGCCGATAATGGATTGAAAGATCAGGTTTGAGTATAATAATTTTTCTTTGCCGGTATACTGGTTTGGACCAAAGGTTGATTGATTATCATGATGGATCCCGGATACCTGCAATCCGAAACTTTGATACGGTTTTTCCGGAAAGATATATCCTAATTTTCCCCAGAGTTCCAACCGGTCAGTCTCAAGAGAAACCCTGTACCGGTTTGTATTGGTCCCGGTTTTACTCTCATTCTCTATCTGACCCGCTTCATTATTAAACCTGATCCCTTTAACACCCACCTGGGCTTCAAAGCGGTTTGATCTGAATTGCCACCGGTTCAGGATCATTAAATTTTCTCCTGTGGGATTATCCAGAAATGAGTCTTCATTCCTGTCCGTTTCAAAAGGTCTTATCGCCGAGTGGAGTAATAAGCCACTGGCAATCTTATCATTGATCTTGCCCGAAAGATTAAGATTTAACTCTGTTCTGCCGCTTTCATTCATATACACATTGGCAAACAGCCTCTCATTTTCTTTATCCATGGGTTTTCTCATTTCCACATTGATCTGTCCGGTAAGGCTTTCATATCCATTCAACACCGACCCGGTTCCTTTTGTAACCTGGACTGATTTCATCCAGGTGCCGGGAATATAGGTAAGGCCATCGATGGAGGCCAGACCCCTGACCATCGGCATATTTTCAACTGTTATCATACTATAGATCCCTGCCAGTCCCAGCATTTGAATTTGTTTGGTGCCGGTTACCGCATCGGTATAGGAAACATCAATGGATGGATTGGTCTCAAAACTTTCCGATAAATTACAACAGGCTGCTTTAAACAGCTCGTCTTCATTCATGATATGTGTATTGACCGGGTTAAGCGGGTCCAGGGTAATGCTCTTTTCCCTGAAGGTGATGGTTACTCCCTCAAGCGTACGTCCCTGGTTGAGTACTATTTCAATTTCCTCCTGGTCTCCGATCGAAAGAGTATCTGTTTCATATCCCACATATTGTACGATTAACTGATTGACACCTTCAACTTTCCTCAATTCAAATAATCCCTGGCTATCCGTACTGGTTCCCGCGGCAGTACCCATCCAATACAAATTCACACCCACCAGGGGTATGAGCTGATCATTTTCGTTCTGCTCGCTTCCTTCTGAAGAGGCTTCCTCTTCTTTTTGCTCTACAACCCTTCCCTTCAATGTTTGAGCATAAAGAATTGAGGCATTCAAAATCAAAAAAACCGATAATATCAGTCTTATCTTCATCATATGGTTAATGGACTTCTACCTCCAGGTATTTACAACATTCCGGTAATTGATCATAAGCTTCCTTTGGTGCCTCTATTTTTTCAGTACTATGACCTGCATCGGCAATATTCTGATGGATCTTTTTCTCGGAAACTTTATCGTGTTTATATACTATCTTTATTTTCTGGGATTCTTTATTCCATTTTGCATATTTCACACCTTTGGTATATATAGCCGCTTCTTCTATTCTTTCTTTGCACATTTTACATACACCTTTCACTTCAAATTCTGTTTCTGTAAGCTTTTTATTGATCTTTTTCTGGGCATATGCCTCATTATTCATTGCCGATATGAGGAAAACAGCAAACAGGATAAAAATTATAGATTTCATGTTCAGTTGATTTTTATTAAAGCAATAAGATTAAAGTATTTTGAATTCACCTAACTATGAATTCCGGTTTGTATTACCTGGCCAGGTGGCCGTGTAAATGACTATAAAAAAAGAGGGTGTTTATCCGTAAAAAATCAGGGAGCAGTTCAATAAAAAGACGGGTATTCTAATGAGTCCGGTCAGAGGCGGCGATAGTTGATCCTTCTTTTCCTCTAATGCAGGTTTGAACTCGATCTTCTTACTTTCCTGATATAAAGCTGAAAGGAGAGGTTTTTTGGAATCTTTATTCTGAACCTCGTTTATCTTAAATAATTTCTGAACAAAAAAGCAGCAATCGGAGCATTTTTCCCCGATTTTCTCTTCTGAACGATTACAACAGTTCTGTTGATCTTCCTGGTGGCATAAATCTGATAAGGTATTTTGTGTTTGAAAATCAAGATGTATGTCCTTGATCTGCTGCTCACAGAAATGAAGATTCAGATTAATTCCTATAGAAAGAATTAAATAGATCAAAGAGGTCGATATGGATAGAAAAGCCTGCAATGCGGTTTTTCCAGGTTTCAAAGGACAAAAATATAAAATTATTTCCAGTTAAACACCTTTTAAAAAGCAGAATCCTATTTAAATATCTCCGGATACTTCCTGATAAAATAAGAGGCCGTACAGCTCCAGGCGTGGCAATAACTATTGACCAAAACCGAATTATATGGAGAAAGGTCAGGATCATATGGATCATAAACCTCCCAGAACGTATCCGCACCATTTCTTACCATTCCACCCCAATAACTTAATACCAGGTCTTTAGCCTCCTTATTCATATTGCTTTTGATCATTGCCTCCACGACATAATGGTACAGATAAGGAGCCTTAGGCCCTTGTACATTCGATAAAGTTGTTATTTTCTTTAATATTCCGGCCCCTTCCCGGGGAGTTGCCACCCCGGCCAGGATCATCCATGCCTGAGATGCCTGGGATACCTGCCGGGAATAACCGCTGACAAATACACCTTTTTCCTGATCGAAAAAGTTCTTTTTAGCTGCAGTTTTCATTTCCCTGATTTTCTCCGGCAGAAAAGCTACTTCATCTTCCGTGTTCAGCATTTTGGCCACTTCCCAGGTATGTTGAAATGTATAGATCATGATTCCCTGCATAGGCACCTGGTGATCCAACCGTCTGTTCCAGTCAACAAACAACCACCAGTATCTTTGCTCCGGTTCTACATAAATGCCATTTTCGACATACGGCAACGCCAGTTCAACCTGTTTTTTCATCGCGGGCCATAGATCTTCAGCTACCGATAGATCATCAGTTGCTTTCGAATAATCATAAATGGTTGAATTGAACAACAGCGCATAATCCAGCGGGAAATTTTCTTGTGCATGATAATAAGGCGCTTCAAAAACATTGCCCGGGACCATGCCATCCTCGTTGGCCAGCCCGGCAATCAGGTATACACTTCTTTTCACCAGATCGGTATCTTTAAACGTATAATAATTGGTTAATGCCTGTAGGCGAAGATCTCCGATCCATAACCTCCGGTCCCTTTTTGGCCCGTCTTCATAGACAGTCTGCATACAATCCTGTAATGTTTTGTTGCTTACCCGGTCTATCCTGCGAACAAAGGAATTCTCATTGTTAATTTCAGGCACATCGGCCATATCCACTGCACTTACCTGTTCGACGTATATTTCCGGTATTTGTACTTTATATTCCAGGGAAGTAGCTATTACTTCCAGTTGTACATACCGGAAAGCGTACCGGCGGGGCATTTTTATCAATGAAGGGAGGGTATCGATATTTATTACCTCATCCTGTAACCAGGCACGGCTAAGACCACCTTCATAGGGATCATGGGGTTCAATGATCTCATTCGGGATCTCGCCAAACTTAAATTTTATCCGGGCAGGTGCATCTGCTGCCGGTCCGTTGGTGGTAATCCTGAATCTTAACCGACCTACCAAATGTTCCCCAAAATCGAGTATCACCTTATCGCCAGGGCCTAATTCATAATTTTCTAAATTTTTAATATTGTCAAGATGACGGGTCTGATAGCCATGAAAGGAATTAAGCGATCGCAGGACTTCAATGATATCGACAGGCGACTTTTTAAAAACTTTTAATTCGGGTTTGAGTTGGTCGGCTTTTTGTAACCATAATTCACGGTTATAACCGGTTTGGGAAAACAAAGATTGAGAGGAAGTAATGGCCATTAAGGCCAAAAGCAAGACCAATTTAATTTTCATATTTATTTTATTAAGTTATTTCTCCAAACTCAAAGCCGAACGGGATTATCACTTTTCCAGTTTTGCCCCATCCTGACGGTAATCTGATTTTTTAGCTCCTGAAGGAGCACGATATTCCTTCCAGTGAGATCGCCAGGAAAAAATAATCATACCTCATGTTGGTATTAATGATTATTTATCATGAATGCTACATACTTTATGACCGGTGTAATTTATTAGCTTACATCAACAATTAAGTAAATATGAGCGTACCAGCGTACCCGGATCTCTATTCCCTTGACAGCATATACCACAATGTTTTGTACTGTGCGCCTATTCCGATGGTTTGTTCACTTCCCCTCGTAATTACTTTCAGTTCTGCTTTGGGACTGCCTAACGAGTCAAGCGCATGTACATTGAACCTGTCCATATCCCTGAGTATGATCCTTGCCGGAATTCCTTCGACACGGGTAGGGGCCGTACCCCATTGGTCACTCACACTCGTATGTTCCTCGTTCCAACCCATGCCGGTATTTTCAACACGGCCTGCAGCCACAAGTAATACTTTCGAGGATTCTTCAATCGGTTTTCCGTCGAGCGCCGTCAGAGTAATGGTTCCCCAGTTGGCAGGGATCGTATCCATGGCAATGGTTACCTTATTCAGATCGATTTCTTTTCCTCCGATATAGCCGACAGCACCTTTTGCAGCGGGTGCATTAATGGTAAATACAGCCTCAGTGGAATCGGTATTATCCCAGGTCAGTTCCCCGGTATCGCTGGTCCAGTCCCCTTCCGGTTGTGAAATATCTTCGGAAAGCCCGAATTCGCCGGCTTCCATATCGACATGCATTTTATGAAGGAGTACAAGGCCACCGGGTGCACCTGCCGCTTCCCAGATATCATCCATTCTGTAACCATGTTCAACCATCAGACCGACCACCGATTCCGGTGGGATTCCAAGTTCCACGGTTTTTTGCGCAGGCTGTATCGTCTCCATACGGAAAAGAGCCGCACCTACCGGAATAAAGACCTGTTTTAATGGGTGACCGGCAGTCGAGAAATAACTGCTGATCTTACCCTGGTTATAGTTACCGCCAAAATCAAAATGGTAAATTCCATCCCATTCCTGGAAAGCGGCCACAGCATTCAGCATAGGATACATTTCAGCGCTGAAAAAGCTGGGTGCCGGGTGGTCATATTCACTGATGGTCAACGGGAAACCGGCCACACCATGCTGGCCAAACCTCGACAGGGTTCCCCCTTCCTTATCGGTCACCATGGAAGAATTCCTGATGATCCAGTCCGTGCTCGACCAGGGTCTTCCGGTCCAGCGGGGATGTTCCCAGTAGGCGTGCATATCAATATAATCGGAATATTCGGCTTCGCGATACACGCCGGCCACCCCACTGTAGGAGGCCTGCGTTTCGGATATAAGGGCCTGAACACCCAGGTCGTTTTTAAAATAATCGATCATTTCCCTGGCATATTCCAGTTCGGTTTCCACCAGGAAAGCCCACAGCATTTCCTTTTGGGCATCACCGGCCTCATCGAAATTTTCGATGACCCGGATCGGGTCCCTGCCCGCTGCACCTGAATGTTCCGGATTGTTCTTCAGCCAGTTTCTCCACTGCTGCAATAAGGCCGTCCGGTGTTCCGGTTTCAGATTGGCCAGGGCCTGCCACCTGGAGATGATCGAATTTTCATTATTTACCTCAACAAATGCCACCGCAGGCTCCTCCGCATAGGTGGTACCGGTATAAGCATTTTTATGGGTCAGCAGCATTTTTGCATAATTTTTCTGGAACTCAATATAAGGCCGGTAAAAATTATCGATGCCTTTGCCAAAATTGAATCCCCGCACTTCCTCATAATCAGCCCCTTCATACGTGTAGGAAACATGGGTATTCAGATTGGTATAAATGCCGTTCTGTTTCAGTTGATAGATCAACCAGTCCAGCTTATCCACCTGCCCGGGATCAAATCCGTCTTTGGCTTCATTCCAGATCCCCCGGGGAGAGGATTGCATATCCATATGATGGAACCGGATCACATTCATCCCGCGTTTTTTCAGGGCAGCAGCCAGTTGGGTGGCCACTTCCTTTTCGGGAAAACAATCGTCAAATGTAAGGTTATCGCCAAAAAACCGGATCCTGTTTCCATTACCGTCGACAAAATGACCGTTGCTAATGGTTACATGCCCGGATCCGCCGGCAACTTCTTCATTCAAAAATGATATGTTGACCGGATTATCGGTTGAATCCAGGTCGGCAACCGCAAATTCAAACCAGCCGTATTCCCGGCTTACTTCAGTTTGACATGCGATTAATGAAAGAATAAAAACCAGGGACATCAGCACAAGTGATATCCTGGCAGATATAGTGACTAAATATTTCATGATATCGGAAATTAGATTAAAAAAATGTATTTCATTTCTGAGACACAATTTATTAAAAATTCCATTATTGTGACAAGAAATACCCGATGTTTATACCCGGATTATTCATTAAAACATAAGTGATTTATTATTACTGGTGTCCGAGAAAATTAACGTGATTAATTTATCAATCTTAGAATAATACAAATATAAGGGCGGGATTTTGATAAATCCCGCCCAATGGCTAATGTTGTATTTCGAACAAAACAACTAGGCCATGGATAAATTTAATGCTAATAAATGTACTCTGCCAATTCTCGGACAGCTTTTGTCATTTATTCCCCGTGATTTATTCAAAGACAGTGTACAGTATTACCAATCGAATAAGTGGTACAAGCGGGTTATGGCATGGGACCAGTTTGTTTTCATGTTATATGGGGTATTGACCGGAAGCGCCACACTTCGTGAGATAATCAAAAATTTCATGCTTTTTGGGGATAAACTGATACATTGTGGCCTGTTTAACGTGCCTAAGCGTAGTAGCATATCCGACGCCAATGCTAATCGTAACCCCGAAGTTTTCGGATCTGTATACATGCAGCTCTATGCATACTACAAGAAATATTTGTCGGACAGCTTTTTGCCTTTAAAAATCAATGATGAGGTACATCCAAGCCAGGTTGAGATATTTGATTCGACCGTTGTAACATTATTTAAAGATATATTCAAGGCATGTGGCAGGCTACCCAAAGACGGGCGTAAAAAAGGAGGCATCAAGGCCTTCACCAAGATCACCCTATCCGAGCGGGTGCCCAATTTTATATGTTTGAAGGCTGCGGCTACCAATGAAAAAGTATTTCTATCATCTTTGGATCTGGCTAAGGGTACCATTGCTGTCTTTGACAAAGGTTTCCAGAAATTCCAGCAATATACTGAATGGAGTAAAAAATTTGCTAAAATCGGACTATCCACCACCAAAGGAAGTGGCATTAACCCCGATTTTTGCCTTGCACCGCAAATTTTTTTCAGGCGCACACGCCTTTCGGGCAAAGCCCCGCAAGAACATGACCACGCCCTAAGGACGCGGGTTTTTAAGTTTCACTAAACAAACTTCATCTTCTCATTACCCGCAAGTGTCCACAAACAAGAGAAAAAAGACTTAAAAAACTTATTATCAGAGGATTTGTAGTTGTTTAAAAAGGACGACAAGGACAGACACGAACCTAAATTTCATTTAAAATTTAGGAATTTTATGTTGTACTATACAACCAATTTGAATGGGTACTACTGATATTTGACATATCAATTTCGATCATTTTAACCCATTTTAATCCAAAAAATGTTTACAAATAGTTTACAAATTAAAAAGCCTCAGTATTTAAACCGAGGCTAACTTACTGATTATCAGTGTCGGGGTGGCAGGATTAACTTTATTGATCCTGGTTATGAGTTGATTCAAAAGAAAAAATCTTTCACTCTCTGCGATCGCTTAACGGGCTTTCTGCTTTTTATCGCTTTAGAAAATGAATTTACACCGCTCTGAAAAGCAGAAAAGCCCTGCTCCGCTATCGCTTCACAAGGCTTTTTTCTTTTGTCGGGGTGGCAGGATTCGAACCTGCGACCCCCTGCTCCCAAAGCAGGTGCGCTAACCGGACTGCGCTACACCCCGAACTTTATTTGGTGATCTGGAGATTTATTGATTTGGTGATTTTATGGGGAGGGTTCTCATCCCCCGTATCCAATTCCCAAAGAACATATCACTCATTCAATCATTCACTAAATCACCAAATGAACTCGCGGAGAGAGGGGGATTACTCATACACGCAAACCACGCGCACAACCCCTCGTGAATCTCACTCCTTTCATTCGCTCGATTTCGAACCCCGGCCTACCCTTCGGTTCTCATCCCCCGTATCCAATTCCCAAAGAACATATCACTCATTCAATCATTC
>CAZIXF010000004.1:0-13233 GCA_964543195.1 uncultured Roseivirgaceae bacterium | reverse complement strand
ACTAAATCACCAAATGAACTCGCGGAGAGAGGGGGATTCGAACCCCCGGTACCCTTACGGGTACGGCAGTTTAGCAAACTGCTGGTTTCAGCCACTCACCCACCTCTCCGGATCGTGTTGCCTGTTCGCCGGCAGAAATAATCCGGCCGGTTCAAAAGGAATGCAAATATAGCATAAGATAAGGCTGTTTCGCAAACTCTGGAATCAAAATTACTTTCATTAAAACATTTCCGCCCAAATCTGATTTTCATTCCCGCAGATAATTGCTTTTATCCTTCCTGTCCGGATATCTTTTTATATTTGCGGATGGAGAAACGGAAAATAACAACTCCAGCGTTTCTACGTAAATAAATTAACGAAATAAGGAACTTATGGTTTGGTTCAGGTCATTGGGGAGCCTCGAGATAATTTTCATTCTCGGTTTTGTAGTACTTTACCTGGGGTATATGTTCAGGATCATCAGGATAGCCAAACGCCTGAACACGACCTATAGAAAAGTATTTTATAAGATCTTCATCCGTTCTATCTACTTTGCGCTGCTTATCGTAGCCTTACTCGGACCCAGCTTCGGACAGGCTTCCCGGGAAATCAAAGCCATCGGGAAGGACATATTCCTGTGTGTGGACCTCTCTGAATCGATGAATGCCTTTGATGTACAACCCACACGACTGGAAAAAATAAAATTTGAATTGAAAAATATTATTGATGCATTTAATTCCGACCGCCTGGGCCTTATCATTTTTTCATCCGAAGCGTTTATGCAATGCCCGCTCACTTTCGACCAGAGTGCACTCCATCTGTTCGTTGAAACCCTGAGCACCGACCTGGTGCCCAACACGGGTACCGATTTCGGTCCGCCGCTCCGGATGGCATTGGATAAACTTACCGAAGAGGAGATCAGCCCGAGAGAACAGAAATCAAAGATCATCATTCTCATCAGCGACGGGGAAGATTTCGGAGAAGAGACGAATGCCGTCGCGGAGGAAATCCAGGAAGCCAATATAAAATTGTTTACCCTGGGTGTGGGAACCCGTGCCGGCAGTAAGATCCGTACAAGGTATGGTTTCAAAATAGACCGTAACGGCCGGGAAGTAATCACCAAGCTCAATCCGGATGAATTGAAGTCGCTGGCAATAAAAACCGAAGGAAAATATTTCGAGATCAATGAATCGAGAAATGATGTGGAGCGTTTAATCAATACACTGAACCAGATCGAAGGCGAATTGAAAGACACACGGGTTATGGATGTCTCCTCAAATAAATATTTCTATTTTCTCGGAGCAGCCCTGCTGCTCATGATGTTCGATGTATTAAGCACCATAAAAACGATAAAAGTATGAAAAGCATAATGGTCTTTATCCTTTTATCCATTTTTGCAGACGATATTAACCGCATAGCGTATATTAACCGGTTGAAGAAAGAGGCGGAACAAGCCTACAAAGCGGAGAATTATAAGCAGGCCGCCGATAAATACAGCGTCCTGGTGGATTCCCTCGGCCTGAAAGACGACAAAATATTGCTAAATCTTTCCAATTCCTACTATCATCTTAATGATACCACTACCGCCGCCCAGATGTATTCCAGGCTGACGGAAACACCGGACAAAATGATACGATCGCAGGCTTACCAGCAGTTAGGCGTGATCTCCTCCGATCTGAAGAAATATAAAGAATCATTGAATTATTATAAAAATGCATTGAAAGCCGATCCGGCAAATGAAGATGCCAGGTATAATTATGAATTACTGAAAAAGCTGATGGAAAGCCAACAAGACCAGCAGCAACAACAAGATCAGGAAAACCAACAACAGCAACAGCAGAAGGATCAGCAACAACAGGACCAGCAACAGGATCAACAACAACAGGATCAGCAGCAACAAGATCAGCAACAACAACAAGATCAGCAACAACAGGACCAACAGGAGCAGGAGCAACAGCAAGATCAACAGCAGCAAGAGCAGGAACAGCAACAACAGCAGGACCAGGAAAATGAGGATGAGGATGAAGAAGAACAAGCCCGGCCTCAGCCACGACAGATGGAAGACAGGAAGATATCGGAAGAAATGGCCAGGAAGATCCTGGAAGCCATGCGAAATAACGAGATCCAGTATCTTCAGCAACAGAAGAGAAAAGCCGAAAAACCGGCAGATGACAGCAAACCGGACTGGTAAAGCCCGGAAAAGGCACCTAATAATTAAAAAAAGAAACGGCTCGGTATTTATTCACGACTTCTGCCATCCACTTTTCGGCTCAGGTCTACTGTCTAAGATTTATGCATCTGCCGGTACAATACCCCGGCAGCGGGTTCATTCCGGGTGAAAGCCCTTAATATTTAATTTCTTCGTAACTTTGCTGTTGAAAATAATGAACGGCATACATCGTTGAATGTATGAATTCCTGATGGAGGTACCCGAATAAATTATGTCGAAAAACCTGATCCTGATTTGTTCCATTACATTGCTCACAGCAACGACAAAACCGGCATTCGGTCAGGAAAAAATCGTGACTTATTATGATTCAACGGGATATGTGAATGAAGAATATCACGTAAAAGACGATATATCATCCATCAAAGATGGTAAATACCTTAAATATCATCCCAATGGAAAGCCGGCTATCTCGGGAAATTATAAAAATGGGTTGAAAGATGGATCGTTCATGGAATTTTATCCGTCCGGAAACAAAATGCGGGTTACTCAATTCAGCGAAGGATATATTGACGGAACAGTAAAAATCTATAATAAAGAAGGTAACCTGGTCCAGGAAGCCACATTCAACCAGGATACACTAACCGGTGAAGTGATCCAATATTACCCGAATGGAAAGACCAGGAGCAAAAGCGAATTCGAACGGGGAATTCCCAATGGCATCACTCAAAAATATTATGATACCGGCCAGCTTAAAGAAACCATCGAATACCGTAACGGATTACAGCATGGTTTGAATATAACCTATTATGAAACCGGACAGATCGAATCGGAAGCAAGGTATTACCGGGGAATGCTGGATGGCTTTTTCAGGACCTATCATCCTAACAGTCAGTTAAAAACCGTCTATCAGACTGAAAAAGGTGAAAAAAACGGTGAATTCCAGTCTTATAATGAAAACGGCAACCTTATATTGGAAGGTTCCTATGTTAACGGTAAGATGGAAGGTGAAGCCAGGGCATTTTATGATGACGGAACAATAAAATCAATAAACCATTACCGCGATGGCAAAAGAATTGGCGAAAGCAGATATTATAATTCAGAGGGCGTACTTATAAAAAGCATCAGGTTTTCAAATGATGGCCAGGATAAAAAGATCACCGAATATTTTGACAATAGCCACCTTAAGGCTGAACTGAATTTTAAAAACAAGCTGCCGGAAGGGCAGTGGAACTATTATTACGGGAACAAACAGGACAGCCTGGTCGAACAATATACCAGGGGCAGGCTCAACGGAACCAGGAAACTTTTCGACAGAAAGGGAAACCTTATTGCAGAACAACCCTATGTACACGGCCAACTGTCCGGCACCCTGACAGAATATTTCCCCTCCGGTTCGGTTAAAACGGAAACTGAATACAGATCTCATCAAAAACATGGCAGATACCATATCTACCATGAAAACGGCCATTTAAAATGTGAAGGCCAGTATGCCGGAAACCGCAAGGTAGGAGAATGGATTTTTTATGATAAGAAAGGAGATCCGGAAAAAAAAGAGATCTACGAAAACAATAAATTATCGAAAGTGTTAAATCTTTCTAATTCCCTGAACTAACTTTAACCACCAAATTATACCCATTAATACTTAAGATCATGACGGAAGGATTAAAAGAAACCAATTTCAATTTTCCCAATCAAACCAGTTTTTACCGGGGGAAGGTCAGGGATGTGTATCATTTTGACAGGAAACTGGCCATGGTAGTCACCGACAGAATTTCCGCTTTTGACGTAATTCTTCCCCGGCCGATTCCTTATAAAGGACAGATCCTGAACCAGATAGCCGCCAATTCGCTACAGGCCACCGAGGATATCGTAGCCAACTGGCTGGAACATAATCCGGACCCGAATGTGTCGATCGGAAAAAAATGTGACCCGATCCCTGTGGAGATGGTGATACGCGGATATGTAGTGGGACATGCATGGCGTGAATACCGCTCAGGTAAAAGAATCCTCTGTGGTGAACCCATGCCGGACGGCCTGAATGAAAACGATCCCTTCCCGGAACCCATTATCACGCCAACGACAAAGGCGGTGCATGGACATGATGAAGATATTACCAGAGATCAAATTCTGGACCAGGGTCTTGTAAAGGAAGAGATCTATTCGGAACTTGAAAAATACACCCGGGCTCTGTTTAAAAGAGGATCGGAAATTGCAAAGAAAAACGGGTTGATACTGGCCGACACGAAATATGAATTCGGTTTTTACGACGGTGAAATATACCTGATCGATGAGGTACATACACCAGACTCTTCCCGATATTTCTATCTGGATGGATTTGATGAAAGACAGAAAAAGGGAGAGTCCCAGAAACAACTTTCCAAAGAATTTGTAAGGCAATGGCTCATCAGTGAGGGATTCCAGGGTAAGGAAGGCCAGGATATTCCTGAAATGACCGACGGGGTAGTCGAATCTATCTCTCAGCGATATATTGAATTATATGAAAATTTCACCGGAGAATCCTTCGAGAAAACGGATTATTCCAATATCGAAGACAGAATATATAAAAATATCACTAAATTGGTGTAATTTCTTACAATAACGACTAGTGATTACATGAAATATTCAATAGATAAACAGGAAAAATATACGGTATTCAGGCTCCATGAAGAAAAGCTCGATACGGTACTTGCTCCTAACCTCAAATCCGAACTGGTCACCCTCAACGCGGAAGGAATTCAGAATATCATTCTTGATATGCGTGATGTAAAATATACCGATTCCTCCGGTCTCAGTGCCATCCTGGTGGGTAACCGGGTGTTTGGCGAATCCAATGGATTCTTTGTTCTTGCCAATGTGAACGACCATGTCATGAAACTTATTAAGATTTCACAGCTCGATTCCGTATTGAATATTACAGCCACCGTGGAAGATGCCATCGAAGGGATCCTTGAAGAGCTGGAAAAGGAGAAGGAAGAATAAGACTGTGAATTTTGACCTTTCGATTAAAAATACTCGGCTCAAATTCAGCTGCACCGGCATTTAACCGTAATCAGACCGCTCAGGTCCTGCAAACCCAGCATGCCCGCTTCCTGATTGATTGTGGAGAAGGGACTCAGTTGCGACTACCCAGATCAAGGGTCAAGATCAATAAGATCAATCATATCTTCATTAGTCATCTGCATGGTGATCATTATTTCGGGTTGGTGGGACTGCTTTCTACCATGCATCTTTTCGGAAGGGAAAAAGAACTGAATATTTACGGCCCCTCCGCCATTAAAGAGATCATCGATATCCAGCTTACTCATTCCCAGACAGAATTGAATTATAAGATCAACTATTTCTATACCGACGTGGAAGACGGCGATGTGCTTTTTGAAGACAGCCATCTCTCGGTAATTAAGTTTCCCCTTAACCACAGGATCTTCTGTACAGGATTTTTGTTCAGGGAAAAACCCAAAAAACCCAGGATCATAAAAGAAAAGATCCCTGAGAATTTCAGTATGGCCAACCTGGGCAAATTGAAGAAAGGTGAGGATATATTTGACGAGCAGGGTAACCTCCTGTACCGGAATGAAGAGTTGACCCGCCCCCCAAAAAAACCGAGGAGTTATGCTTACTGCTCGGATACCCGGTACGATGAGCGCATTCTCGAATACATCCGTGAAGTGGATCTTCTGTATCATGAAGCCACGTTTACCCGGGATATGGAAGCCCGTGCTTTCAATACCTTCCATTCTACTGCCGAACAGGCGGCACATATGGCCCGAAAGGCCAACGCGGGCAAGCTGTTACTGGGACATTATTCGGTCAGGTACAGGGAGCTGGACCCCCTGCTTGAAGAAGCCCGGAAGGTATTCCCGGAAAGTTATCTGGCTATCGAAGGAACATTTGTGGATATTGAAGAATAAATGTCAGGACCTGCCATCATTACCGATAAACGTACTCATCTTTTCATTGTGCTCAGTGCCATTTTTCTGACCAATGCCATCGTGGCTGAGATGATCGGGGTAAAGATTTTCTCGATAGAAGAGTCCTTTTCTCTGGAACCGGCCCGGATAAAGATGTTCCTCGATGAGCCCCTGAATTTTAATCTCTCAGCAGGTGTGGTGATCTGGCCCGTCGTATTTCTTACCACAGACGTAATCAATGAATATTTCGGTAAAAGCGGGGTGAAGAAAATCAGTTTTCTCACGGCCATATGCATTGCCTATATTTTCCTCATTATTTACATGGTGACCATACTTCCGCCCGCTGAATTCTGGATTGAGATCAACAGTGTGGATAAGGACGGGAATTATTTTAATATCGATTATGCGTTCAGTACGATTTTCCGCCAGGGTATGGGAATTATTATCGGATCCATTACCGCTTTTCTCCTGTCCCAGCTCCTCGATGTTTTCGTGTTTCAGAAACTACGAAGGATCACCGGCAGCCGGATGGTATGGTTGAGAGCCACGGGATCCACCCTGGTTTCCCAGTTAATCGACAGTTTTGTAGTGATAAGCATCGCGTTCTATATCTTCGGTAACTGGAATCTGAATCAGATCTTTTCGGTGGGCATCATAAATTATATCTATAAATTTGCCGTCGCAATCCTGCTAACTCCGCTTATTTATCTGGCCCATTACCTGATCGATCAATACCTGGGCGAAGAGCTGGCAGAAAACATGAAGATGGAGGCCAGCAGGGAACGATCGTTTTTCTGATCGGTATACCCTCTTTCAGCAGACTGGTCCTCATCCGGTTTCTATCCTGAGCCTCGCGAAGGATCTTGGTGCCGTTTCTGAAGGGTATCAGACACTTCGGAAACCTCGGCGTGGAAATCCACTACTCGCATTTCTATTGACCCCCTGCGAAGGATCCGAAAGCCGTTCCTGAGAAGTGTCAGTCACTTCTCCCCGCATGGCGGGCTCTGGGTACAACACCGGATATTTTCGTGCCAGCACCCAACACAGAAAGCCATTACTCTTTATTACTCTTTATCACTCTTTATCACTCCCCGTCATACCGGTTCCTGGCCAGGTTATCAAATACCACGGCCGAGGCTACGGCCACGTTTAGCGATTCGGCCCGGCCGTATCCCGGAACAGATATTTTCTGATCAACCCGGTCCTGAACCTCCCTGCTTATCCCCTTCGATTCATTTCCGAATACGATCATGCCCTTTTCCGGCCAATGGAACGAATGCAGGTTGACCCCGTCGAGAACCGTACCGATCACCGGATAATGATCGTTCCGGTTAATCAATTCTTCACTGCTCATATAATAAACCCGGACCCGGATAAACGAACCCATACTGGCCTGAATAACCTTTGGGTTATATACATCGACCGAATCGTCTGACAATACAACGGCCTTCAGGCCATACCAGTCACAAATCCTTATGATAGCACCCAGGTTGCCAGGATCCTGCAACTGTTCATAAAAAGGCAAATACCGGTATTCTGTCATCTTTAATGGAGGGATTTCAGGTATTTCAACCACCGCAAGGGCTGATTGATTTTGTTGCAGACTTCCGGCTTTTTTTAAAATATCCTCGCTTACTTCGTGATATTCTGGCTGACGTGACCTTATTAATTCAATATGATTTTGCAAAAATCGTTTAGTAGTTAATAATGTATTAATTTTGAAGCTGGATTTTAGTAGCTCCAAGATGCTTTTTTCACCTTCTACTAAAAACCTGTTCGTCTGATTTCTGTATTTCTTTATTTGAAGGGATTTAATAAATTTCAAGTGCGTTTTCGAGATCATATCAATTCAAGGGTGAAAAATATTTTTTTTCTGTTTTTATTAATCCTGTCCAGCCAATTTTTGACCGGTTGCCTTGGCACCCGGTATCTTGAAGAAAACGAATATCTGCTTTACAGTCAAAAAATAAAAGGTAATAAAATCACTTCAAAGGAACGGCTCGAAGAATTTTACAGGCAGAAGCCAAATAAACGAATTCCCATCATAAATTTCGCCCCCTATGTATATTTTTATCAATGGGGTCAGCATGCCTATGACCTGGATAAATTACAGGAGAAAAAGGAAAGGACCCGGGAAAAATTCAATCGTGAGATAGAGAAGTTTGAAGATAAAAAACCGGGAAAAGTAAACAAACTGGAAAAGAAAAAAACCCGGAAACTCGATAAAATCGACAGGACGATCACCGAAGGGAATTTTTTAATGCGACTGGGTGAACCGCTGACCGTATTCGATTCGACCATGACCGGCGCAACCCTGGCTCAGATTGTCACTTATTTAAACACTAAAGGCTTTTTCAATGCCTCTGCCGATCTCAATATTAAAAAGGAGGAAAAACTGGTGTTTGTGACTTACAGGATCCGTGAAAACCAGTATCACGTGATCGATTCGATCATTTTTAATATCAAGAATACCAGGATCGACAGTTTGATCCGGGCCAGCCAGGAAGAAAGTTATCTGAAGACAGGAGAGCGGTACGATCAGGAAAACCTTGTGAACGAAAGGAACCGCATTGAGTCTTTATTGCAAAATAACGGCTATTATACTTTCAGCAGGCAGTATATACAATACAGCGTGGATACTACGATCGGCAACCATAAGGTAGTGATTAAAATGGATATTCTGCAGCCATCCAGGCATATCAGTCATAAAGTGTTTGAGATCGATTCAGTGATATTTACTACGGATGTGGGTTCCCGGACTACGAATTTCAAGCGGTTTTATGAAACATTTAATGGCATCACTTATAAATACATTGACAATAAATATTCGATAAAGATGCTCGACCGTCGTGTTTTTGTCTATCCGGGTGATAAATACAGTCGTGAAAACACCCTGGAAACCCAAAGACAGCTGGTTAACCTCGACAATTTCAAGTTCGTGAACCTGAATTACGATACTTCCGGCGGAAAGTTTATTGCCAATATTTTCACCAGCCCCCTCGAAAAATACCAGATGACCAATGAGGTGGGAGTAAATGTTACCCAGGGTTTTCCCGGACCATTTTATAATCTTACCATGAAAGCAAGAAACCTTTTCAACGGACTGGAAAATTTCGAGGTGTCGGGCCGGATCGGATACGAAGGTGTGGCTTCCGTAACGGATGCCACCCAGATCTACAGCAGTATGGAAGCCGGGGCATCCATGAACCTGATCATTCCGCAGTTTGTGCTGCCGTTGAGTTCGGATTTTAAATCAAGAATGGGAAAATTCAATCCTAAAACCAACCTGGTATCGGGTTTCTCCTTTACCAACCGCCCTGAATACCGGCGGACAAGTTTTAATTCTTATGTAAATTATAAATGGCAGAAAGCATTTGAAAGGCTGTACAGCATCACCATAGCTGATTTCAGCCTGATACGATCCAGTATATCGGACAGTCTGTTCCAGGCCGAACTAAATAAGATCCGGGCCAGGGGCAACAACTTCTGGCGAACTTTCGAGCCCTCACTGGTCATGTCGACCGGATTTTCGGTTACGCGGAATTATAACCAATACACCTCCTTTCAGAGTAAATCCGCTGCATTTTTGCAGAATTATATCGAACTGGGAGGCACTGCACTTAATTTTTTCGATGTCAATTACCTGGACACAACCGGGCTGGAATTGTACAAATATTTCAAACTTTCATCGGATTACCGGAGGTATGTGGCGATCAGCCCTAAAAGCCAGGTAGCTTTCAGGATGAATCTTGGTATTGCCAAATCCTATGCGCCCAATGACATTTTACCTTATGAAAAATATTTTTTCTCAGGAGGAAGTAATAGCATCCGTGCCTGGCGACCGCGCCGTCTCGGTCCCGGATCTTATCTCTCGGTAGATACACTGCGTACCGAGCCGGGAGTCACCCTCAGCTATAATGATAATTTTGAACAACCGGGCGAACTGATCTTTGAGGCCAGCCTTGAATTGAGAACCCAGCTGATCGGGTTTTTCCACACCGCCCTCTTCCTCGATGCGGGGAATATATGGTTGCTTAATGAAGATATCCAGCGACCTGGTGGTCATTTTACCTTCAACCGGTTTTATGAGGAAATTGCCGTGGGAGCCGGGGTCGGTGCCCGCTTCGATTTCACCTTTCTCCTGCTTCGCCTGGATGCGGGAGTAAAAATCTATAACCCGGCGTTGCCACCGGGCCAACGGTTTATCTCCCAACTTGACCGGGACAGGATCCGAAATGTGGATCCGATAATCTTAAATCTGGCAATTGGATATCCGTTTTAACGCTGATTTATGAATAAAGAAAAAATATCAGCCTGGTTCAGGGAGATCCAGGAACGAATAAGCGACAAGCTGGAAAAGATGGATGGTCGTGGAACATTCCGGGAAGATCAATGGAAGCGCAAAGGAGGGGGCGGAGGATTTACACGGATCATGGAAAACGGAGCCCTGATCGAAAAAGGCGGGGTGAACTTTTCTGCCGTTTTTGGAAGTCTGAGCAAACAGATGGCCCGCTCCCTGGAGTTACCCCAATCGGATTTTTATGCTACAGGACTGTCGATCGTGATTCATCCCCGAAGTCCGATGGTTCCGATTATTCATATGAATATCCGCTATTTTGAAATGACTTCAGGTGAAAAATGGTTCGGAGGAGGTATCGACCTCACACCCCATTATATCTTCCCCGAAGATGCAAAATATTTCCATCAACAGCTAAAAAAGATCTGTGATGAATTTGACCCACGATACTATCCTGAATTCAAAAAATGGGCGGACAAATATTTTTTTCTTTCCCATAGAAACGAGACACGGGGTGTGGGAGGTATTTTTTATGACCGGCTGACGCCAACTCATCTTGGGGAATTGGAGAAGCTATTTGCATTTACCCGTAAGCTTGGAACCGGCTTTTTCCCGATCTATCAATACCTCGTGGAAAGGAACACCGGGAAACCATATGGTGAAAAGGAGATTCTGTGGCAGCAGTTGCGCCGGGGGCGTTATGTGGAATTTAACCTGATCCACGATAAGGGAACACGGTTCGGCCTGCAATCCGATGGGCGCACAGAATCGATCCTGATGAGTCTCCCTTCGACGGCCTCTTGGAAATATGATTATAAACCAGCGGAAAATTCAGAAGAACAGGTAACTTTAAGCCTGCTGAAAAAAAATATTGACTGGTTAAACTTTAAGGTATGATAGAGTTCCTTGACAGGCTCGATACGGAAATATTTCTTTTTCTTAACAGTTATCATAATGATTTTTTTGATACCGCAATGTACTGGATCACCAAACAGGAAACCTGGTATCCGGTATACCTGTTGATCATCGCCGCCATGGTCTGGAAATTCGGTATGCGATCGCTGGTTATCCTGCTTTTTATAGCCATTGGTATCACCTTATCAGACCAGATCACTTCGTCTTTGATGAAACCCCTGTTTGAAAGACCCCGGCCCTGTCATGATCCGGAAATCCGGCATCTTGTGCATGTGGTGCATGGTTGTGGGGGAAAATATGGATTTGCATCAGGACATGCCGCCAATTCGTTCTGCCTGGTTACTCTTTTATTTCTTTTTTTCAGGAGATTTTATGCCTATCTTGGATGGCTGTTTCTCTGGGCAGCCTTAGTTTCCTACAGCCGGATATATGTGGGCGTACATTATCCGGGCGATATCATAACAGGGGCCATACTCGGGATCCTTATTGGTTATTTGCTGTATCGTTTATACATGAATATTTCAGACCGCTATCGGCTTAAAAGTCCTGAAACTTGATTATATTATATATTGAAATTACATAATTTATAATTCTATTCCTTAAAAAGATGTTTGAAGACACATATCGACATAAAGGTTTACGGAGGCGTTTGGCCCAGATGGTTAAACACAAGGGTATCAAAGATGAGCGGATCATCAAAGCCATTGAAAGGGTACCCCGGCATTATTTTTTCGATAAAGCGCTTCTGGAACATGCCTACCAGGACAAAGCTTTCCCTATCGGAGAAGGACAGACTATATCACAGCCTTATACGGTAGCTTTTCAAACCCAGCTTCTCGATGTGGCAAAAGGCGACAAGGTCCTTGAGATCGGAACCGGATCGGGATACCAGGCCTGTATACTGCTTGAACTTGGAGCCGAGGTTTACACCATAGAATTCATTAAACCCCTTTACGAAAAAACAAAAAAGTTTTTACCCAAGATCGGTTATAAACCTCATTTCTATTTTGGAGATGGAACCAAGGGACTGCCTTCCCAGGCACCTTTCGATAAGATTATTGTCACCGCTGCTGCTCCCGAAATACCAAAGCCCCTCCTTGATCAGCTGAAGGCAGGCGGTATACTCGTAATCCCGGTGGGAGACTCCAAACTTCAGAAAATGATGAAGGTGATTAAAAAAGAGGAGGACAAGATCGAAAAAGAACCCCATGATCTGTTTAGTTTTGTGCCTCTGGTAGGTGAACATGGCTGGAAGAATCAATAATATATGGAGTCAAATTCGGAATACCTGAAATATTTGATAAATGAAGAAATTTACCGGGTTGAAGATCCGGTTGCGAAGACTGACGATGAAATCCACGGAGAGGATCACACCATCTCTCCGTATAAAAAATTTCCCGATGATCAAACCCCCTCCCCTGAAACAGACCTTTCTGATGTTCAAATTATTAATGTATCCGGTAAAACTTTTATACTGGTAGATTCACAGGGCAGATCACCTTACGATATCCTCGATGATGTATTCTTCAACAAGGTAATCAGCTCGGTTAATCTCACGCGGGAGGATCTTATAATGATCAATCTCGCTGATGATAAAAATTCGGAACCAGCACTGGATAAATACCGGATGAAGGATTGTTATATGCTGGCCTTTTCAAATGAGCTTCCAGATGCCGTTTCCCCAATTTTTGGCCGGATAAAATATAATGTTCAGTTAACCGGTGGGGCCAGGGTTTTGTGGGCAGATACCCTCAATAAAATTGAAAAGGACCGCTCTCTCAAGTTGAAACTCTGGGAGGCTATGAAGGTGATGTACGGTATAGAATCCTGATCCGTTGCGCCATTGCTTTCTTCCTGACCGCTATTAAGAGATACGTCAAAGACGGATCGTGGGAATCTCCTGGTACATAACGTCATTCCGAGAAGGAGTCGGAGACGACGACGTGGGAATCTCCTGGTGAGGG
>CAZIXF010000003.1:0-151782 GCA_964543195.1 uncultured Roseivirgaceae bacterium | reverse complement strand
TGAAAATGAGACCAGAAGCCACATCCAAATACAGCATATTTTAATTTTTCCATGATGGCGATTTTATGAAGTTATTCTTTATCTGTTCCGAAAAAGTCAGATTAAAAAATTTGTTATACAAAAATTTTCATTGTATAATCTTAACAATCAAAAACCCTGAAACATGTTTCAGGTCTTAATTTTTCTCAAAATACTAAAATTTTACTTTGCTTAATAAATTTAAGTCTGATTTTAACATGGAGAGTATAGTAAATTCCTGAACAGCAAAATCAGACAAGCGGTTAGAAGCAGAGAGTTTGTCAAACAAAACAGAATCCATGAGAATAAAACACGTCTCTTTTTCAATTTTTTTATTTATGAGTTCATGTGCCGGAATACAAACCGGTTTTGATCATGTTGAAATAAGTGAAAAAAATTACAACCTTAACAAGGTGCTGATATTGCATCTCGGCAGCATTGATGAGCAACGGCAGTTGATCGAAAATACCTTGTCCAGCTGGTTTGACCATTACGGTTATAATGTGCAACCCAGCAATCAGTATTTCGAAGAGGAAACCCTTCCGGGAAAGCTGGAACTGGCAAATCTGTTGAAAGATCAGGACTTTGAGGCTATTCTGATTACCAGGCTGGAAAAAATTGAGGCCGGAGAGCGTTATATCAATACCGAAAGACCAGAAAAGACCGATCCGGAAGAACCTCTGTTTTACATGTATCTCGATACCTACAGTGACCGGGCCCATCCCTTAAGCACAAATCTGGGACACGCCTATGTGGTAAGAACCCAACTGTTTACAGTGACCGGATCAAAGTGGATTTACGATTCGGTCACGCAACCCCTGGAAACAGCCACTTATGAACAAGCTATTGACGATTTCACAAAAAGCATTGCCTATAATCTGCACCAGTCCGGTTTACTTGAAAAGGAAAAATGAGTAAATTTACAGGTTAAAGTATTCCAAAACCAGGTTGAAAGATGAAATACGTGCTGATCGCAACGAAAAATCATGATAAATTATTGCAACTTGCTTTATGGCTGAGTGTGATAACCATTGGATATAACCTCGCCGAAGGTATAATCTCCACCTATTTTGGCAGTGATGATGAAACGCTGGCCCTGTTTGGTTTTGGTATTGACAGTTTTGTTGAAGTCATTTCCGGGATGGGAATCGCCCATATGATCTGGAGGATGAAATCACAGCCTGTGGAGCGACGGGATTCGTTTGAAACCACCGCATTAAAAATAACGGGGTTCGCTTTTTACCTGCTCACGGCGGGCCTCATAATCGGATCGGCACTTTCCATATATTTTCAATCTTCACCAGAAACCACCGTGGCCGGAATTATCATTGCAGGGATCTCCATTTTGACCATGTACTTTTTATACCGGAGTAAACTTGAAGTAGGATATAAACTCGATTCGGCTCCGGTAATCTCCGATGCAAAATGTACCAAAACCTGCTTTTACCTTTCATTCATCCTGCTTGGCTCGAGTGTATTATATGAACTTTTCGGAGTTCCCTATTTTGATGTGCTGGGCAGCCTGGGAATTGCCTGGTACGCATTCAGGGAAGGTCGTGAGGCCTTTGAAAAAGCCCGGACAGGAAAGGTGAACTGCTGTGATGATAGCTGTCATCTTGATTAATTTTTTATTAATTTACCGGAACATTGCGGTTCAATTCTTTTTAGTAAAAAAATAAAATGAAAGACAACTTCATTAATAAACTCACGCGGATAATCGGGATTCAGGCCAGATTATTTGAGAAAGCGGATGAAAAAAAGTTTGCACACAAACCTTCTCCGGAAAAATGGAGCAAAAAGGAAATACTCGGTCACCTGATCGATTCGGCACAGAACAATATTCAACGCTTTATCCGGACGCAATACGAAGAATCGCCGTCCATAGCCTATAACCAGGATTACTGGGTAAAACTAAACAACTACCAGCATGTGGAACTGGCAAAACTAAGCAGCCTGTGGCAACTTCTTAATGAACAGATCATTGTGATTTTAGGAAATATGGATCCGGATGACCTGAACCGTCCCTGCCCGGTCAATAATGAATCACATACCCTGGAATGGGTGGTGGAAGATTATATCCGTCACCTGGACCATCATCTTGAACAGATCAACGGAGATATCTGAATGAACACAAAACATTTTTTCCGGCAGGTAAGTATTATTTACTGGTCTATGGCAGCCACCGTGGCTCTTGCTTCCATTGTGGTATATTTTATAGTTTATCAGAATGGGGGCACTTCCTGAAAAAACCGGCGAAGATAATTATCCGGAATTGGGGCAGTCGGAAATAGGCTGGTCTTTTCAGATCGTTAATGACCTTAATCCGGATGAGAAAGAAATTAAAACCCTTGAAGACCCATATGGTATGATTGAATAAACCAACCCGTCATGCGATCCAATTTATCCTTTTATCTTTTCGAATTCCTGGTGATCCCGGTCGTATTAATGACCTTAACCGGAAATGTTTATTCACAATCTTTGAATAATAAAAAAATAGACGGGTACCGGGGCATCTGGTTCGAGCTCAATCAGAAGTCTGAATATGGGGATAAATATTCCGGCGGGTTGGGAACATATACCGCTAAACATATCCCTCTGGCTATTTATTCTGCCATGACGGACAAAACTTTTTTCGTATATGGCGGAACCACCCATGCCGATGAAAAGTATTTATTATGCATGATCGGGTCATACGATCATAATTCCCACACAATAACGCAACCCGTTGTAGTTCATGATAAGCGGGGGGTTGATGATCCTCATGACAACCCCAGTATAACTATGGATGAAGAAGGATATATCTGGGTGTTTGTCAGCGGAAGGGGCAGTTCGAGACCGGGATTCAAATACAGAAGCTCAAAACCCTATTCCATCGGATCCTTTAACCAGGTTACTACGGAAGAAATGACCTATCCGCAGCCCTGGTTCATACCTGGCCAAGGAATATTTCATTTTTTCACCAAATATACGGGGATTAGGGAATTGTATTTTGAAACAAGTACGTATGGTTTCAACTGGAGTGAAGACATAAAGCTAGCAGGTATCAGGGAGCCCGGGGATGAAAGAGGCGGTCATTACCAGGTGAGTAATTCAACGGGAAATAAGATTGTGACCTTTTTCAATCGTCATCCTGACGGCAATGTGGATAGGCGAACAGACCTGTATTATCTTCAAACCAATGATTTTGGCCGGACCTGGACAGATGCACGGGGAAATCCCATATCCATACCGCTCACCAATCCAGACTCGAAAGCCAGGGTTATCAACTACAGTAAATACAACAGGAATGTTTATCTTAAAGATGTAAATTTTGATGAGAATGGAAATCCGGCTTGCCTTTATGTGACCAGCGGAGGGCATGAACCCGGCCCGCAGAATGATCCGAGAAAATGGATGATCACCAGATGGACCGGGAATAAATGGGTCACGGTTCATGTCTGTAATTCTGATCATAATTACGATATGGGAAGTCTTTATATCAATGGAAAGGATTGGCAGATCATCGCTCCCACTGCCCCGGGGCCGCAGAAATATGGCACCGGCGGCCAGTTGATGATTTGGAAATCAAAAGATAACGGCCGGGAATGGTCCATGAAAAAGATGATCCGGAGTGTTACCGACAGAAATTTATCCTATGCCCGGCGGCCGGTAAACGCACAGGATCCGTTTTATTTTTTCTGTGCCGATGGGAACCCGGATGAATTCAGCATATCAAAATTATATTTCGGGAATTCAGAAGGAGAATTATGGGAACTACCGTACCGACTGAACACCAGGGTCAGAACGCCGATAAAAATGAATGAGTAAAATTCAGGATTAGCGCATCAATAAATCGAACTTAATTACCCCGGGACTTGTTTAATTGCCTTTCCAGCGCCTTAACCTGCTCCTTCAATTCCTTGATCCTGAATTCCCTTCCAACAAATAACTTATTCATTCTTTCAAGTTGTTCATTTTTGCTTTTTAACTCCGCCGTTCGTTCTTCCACTCTTTTTTCAAGTTCTTTGTAACTTTCTTCCTGTTGTTGGGCCATATTGACCTCTTTTATTGTAACAGCAAGATGCATGGATACCTCCCTGGTGATCTCCTCATGTTCATCCGTAAAAAAATCCTTGTCCCTGGAAAGTAATGAAAGCATACCGACCAGCTCTTCATTGGCAAACAGAGGAGCACTCATGGATGACCTGACTCCTTCATTTACCAGTTTATTTGCAAAAGAGAAAATGGGAGATTTTAGATTCTCAAGATCGTTGGCAATAAGAACCTTGCCCTTTTTCAGTTCCCGAACTCTTACATTCCTGCTGATCGGCAATTCCTTATGGTTGAATAGTGGGCTTTCTTCACCTTCTATAGCAAAAATTTTGGCCTTAACATCATTTTCCTTAAAGAGAAGAATACTGACCCAGTCACACCTGATCAACTGCCTGATCTTTTTTAGGGTATGACCGGCAATATCACGGGAGGTATGATTCAGGATGATACCCTGATCGATGCTTCTGAGCATGGTCAGTCTTTGATTATATTGCTGTAGTTTACGTTCATTTTCAAGTCTTTCGGTAATATCCCTGGCTACGATCAGGATCTGGGTAATTTTATTGCCCGCTATGATGGGAGAAGAATTTACTTCAACAGGAATTTTATTTCCATTCATGCCTTTTATTTCGATCTGGTATAAAAACAAATCCTTATCACCATTCAGCCTTCTTTTCTGGCGTTTTTTTAAGTTTTCAATCTGTTCGGCCGGGATAAACTCTGTTATATTTTTCCGGTAAAAATCGCTTTCACTGATACCCATAAAATGGGTTGCTACCGGGTTGGCATAATGTATATACCCCTCTATATCATGAATAATGATAAAATCCCGGGCTGTTTCGGCCAGTGTCCGGTACTTTTCTTCACTTTCTTTCAGCAGTTCCAGGTCTTTTGTAAGTTGGGTAACATCCCCGATATAGGTCAATACCCCTGTAATGTTATCCTTTTTATCTCTCAAAGGAACAGCCGCAATTCTGATCCTTATGGATGTGCCGTCTTTTCTGATCCTTTCTGCCACATGTCCTGAAAAACTTTCTCCATCGATCACCCTATTGAAATGCTGTGCAAATTCTTTCCTTTTATCCTCTGAAACAAAAGGCGGTTTTTTGCCCACCACTTCCTTTTCGGTCCACCCGAAGATCACCTCAGCACTTCCGTTCCACAACTCGATGTTTCCCTCCAGATCATATTGTATAACAGCAAGTGGTGATGCACCGAGATAAGCATCGAGCCTATAATACCTATCCCTCTTTTCTTTTATCATCATTTCGTGCATTATATGCTTCTCCCTTCAAAATTCCAGTCCAACGCGCCGGAATTTCAGTATATTCTCTTAATAAATAAACTGTTGCGTTCTCATGAATCTTCAACTGTACAATTTTCAATATCCCGGTATAAAAACAAATGCGGATACCTTCGGCCTCCGGGAAAACAGAGATTTTTCCTTTTTATATATATTTCTTTCTCCCGAAAAGTAACTTTTCTTTATATTAACCGGTCGATTATTCTAACTTAACGATCCGTTCGTCAATATTTATTCCTATCCGGTTTGATACAGCAAATTAATGGAATACTTTTTCCGAACTGAACTTTAAATACCGATTACAAAAAGATCCTTCCTCAAAAACCGGAACCCCCTTTGAATTTGTTACTATCTCCGGGCTGAATAGCTGTAAATGCAGGCAATCCCCTGGGTATGATAAAAATTCAGAGGGGGAAGTCATTTCCAAAAACGTCGAAAGGTAAAACAGACGATTACCTTCTTAACCCGAAAAATTCATAAATTTTTCGCCCGAAGGGCCGATTAAGCGCAATTTCTTGATAATCAAAGAATTATATAGGGTTTTGAAATTCTTATACTTAATCAAATAGCCCAGAAATAGGCTACTGAATTGCGCTTATCAGGGGTTAATCCCTTTTTATAACTACCTGATAATAAATATTTTAAATAGTAAAAACGGTTTATTTTGAGAATGGTTTATGAATAATCGGGGTTAACTGTAAAATATAGCCCGGGCATTTCTAATCGATAAGGGAACAGATTACCAGGATTCAGAAAAATCAATGATTAAATCAGGCAATAAATTTTTAAAAGACCATTTTATCTTCTTATATTTAAAGTTTATGTGCGGTGTAAGGGTGGAGGTATGATTAGAATAGTATCAATAAGTTAGCTATCCATGTCATTTAATATTAATAAGGTAATACTCAATCGAAACCGGTCAACGATACGTTTACATAAATTCATCATTATCATTTGTTTTATTGTTCTGGCCGTACCGGAAGCCATACCGCAAGGATGCAGCGATGCGGGATTCTGCACGATGGGCGCAATGAAACCTGACCAGGATTTTAACAAAAAAGTTCCCATACGTCTGAGGGCCCTCGAGTTGAATTTTTATCGGGGAACAAGTACACTTTCCCCGGTAATCTATGTAGGCACGGTGGATTTTACTTTTGCTTTCAAGGAAAAAACCAGTTTTCAGATAAAAGTGCCTTATCAATATGTGAATGGAAATTTTGGCAGTACCAGCGGACCCGGAGATATCAGTATCAGCACTACCAGGCGATTTTATGATTCCGAAAACTTTGAGATCAATGGCACGCTGGGAACAAAAATTCCAACCAACCAATCGGATCTGCAGAATTTTGATACAGGATCCGGCAGGGATTATCCGATGTATTACCAGGTGAGCCTGGGTTCCTTTGATTTTATAGCAGGCGCCTCCATGATTACCAGGGATTGGTTAGTGGCCACAGGTATCCAGATAGCCCTCACCAAAAACGATAATCTTTTCAGATGGAGTGAATGGCCGGAATATCCTGATCAGAATTATCTCAGGGATAATGATATTGCCAAAGAATTAAAAAGAGGTACCGATATTATGTTCCGTGTAGAGCGAAATTTCAGGTATGGCAGGTGGAATTTTAACCTCGGCCTGTTACCCATTTTCAGGATCACCAAGGATGAGATCCTTGATGAATCTTCCGGAGAAAGGATAAAACTTGATGGAACCGCAGGATTGGCCTTATCGGCCCTGGCAGGAGCCGGGTACCAGTTTAATGTTAATTCAGGTATCAAACTGATACTCGGGAGAAAAATTACTCAGCGGGAGGTAAATCCTGATGGGCTTACACGGGATGCCGTTAATTCAATATCCTATGTTTATAAATTCTGATATGAGTAAATTATTATTGATCGGTCTTACGCTTTCAACGATCACATGTTTCGGTCAGGGGGTATTGTATCAAAAGACAGACAGCCTGATCAATGCGGGAATGCCTGAGCAAGCAATAAATTTACTTGGCGCGTCGGATATAACCGATAAGCCCGAACTCATCTATCAGGAAGGATTAGCTTATCTGCATATGGGCAGAAACACCCTGGCAGAGGAAAAATTAACAGAAGCATTGTCCATTTTCGAAACGCATGATGAAAAAAAGTGGCAGGCCAAGTGCCTTGGCGAATTGGGTAATGTTTTCTGGGCAAGAAGTCAGAACTACCAGGCCCTTCAATATCATTTTAATGCGCTGAATATCAGGGAAAAACTGAATGACAAAAGTGAACTGGCAGCCTCATATAATGATATCGGCCTGGTATACAGCATGATCGATCCGGAATTGGCAGGGAAATATTATAAAATGGCCAATGAAATATATCTTGACCTGTTTGGATCCGATCATGAGAAAGTAGCCAATTCAACAATCAATATGGCTTTGATGCACAGTAAGATGGGTCATTACCAGCAAGCACTGAAATCTATCGGAAAAGCTTTCGAAATTAAAAAAAACATTTATTCTATGGACCATCCGGACATAGGATTTATTCATTCAGCCCGCGGAGAAATTTACGTTAATGCCGGCAGGTTTAATGAAGCACTTGAAAGCTTCAACCTGGCCGGAATAATTTACAGAACAAACTATGGTGAAAAACATCCGGAACTGGCCAATATATATAACCGGATGGCTTCCATCCACCTGAACCGGGGCCATTTTAACCAGGCATTGCAATCATGCCAGGAAGCGATTAAAGCAAATCATCCGTCTTTTAAATCCGACGATTTTTTCAATACTCCCGAGGATGGCAATTATTACAATCCGGATTTTTACCTCGTTTCCCTTATATTAAAAGGACAGGCGTTTGAAACAAGATATTATACGAAAACACTGAACAGGAAAGACCTCCTTGAAAGCTTTAGATTATACGAGATAGGCGATCGATTAATCGATGAACTAAGACATCTGCGAACCAACCAGGAGGACAAATTATTCCTCAATACTCAGGCAAACAATCTTTATGAAAATGCGATTGCCGTATCCCTTGCACTGGAAGAAATTTCCTTCCGGAAAAAACCATTCAGGGAAAAAGCTTTCTATTTCAGCGAAAAAAGTAAAGCGGTAATCCTCCTGGATGCCATTAACGACGCCAATGCAAAGCAGTACGCCAACATACCCCCGGAAATGATAGATCACGAAAATGAACTGAAATCAAAGATATCCTATATTTCGCAACAACTCGTAGATAAGCCGGATCCTGAAAAAGAAAAAGAATTGAGAAATCAGGTATTCGAACTGACCAGGGAATATAACCAGCTCATTGGCCGCCTTGAGAACGATTTCCCGGAATATTATTCATTGAAATATGATGTTGAAATTCCGGAGGTGGCCGAAATACAGGCAGTACTTCCTGAAAATAAAGCCATTCAATCCTACTTTATTGCTGACAATAGAGACCGGTTATACGTGTTCCAGATATCGGACAGAAAATTCAGAACCATCAACGTGCCATTAAAAACGGATCTTACCCGCACCCTGATAGGATTCAGAAATTCGATTTTCTATGACCTTAAAGATGAATTTATAAAGATCGGATCCGAACTTTATGATCAACTGGTACCAAAAGATTTTTTTAACGGGATTACTGATGTGGTGATCATTCCGAGCGGACGACTCGGAGTAACTCCTTTCGAAGCATTGGTTAAAAATTACGATGAGGGATATGGATATGACAGGATCCAATATTTAGTCCGGGAAATAAATATTACATATCAGTTTTCTGCTACCTTATTCCTAAAGAATCTGGGAAATACGCAATTAAACCATAGAAGAGCCTTGCTGGCAGCCCCTGTTGAATTCAATTATGGCAAACGATACGGTCTCAGCCCCCTGCCGGGCACTGTCGGTGAAATCAGGGACATTGATACAATTTTAGTCACCGAAAAATATGAAACCAGACCGTATTTATATGCGGATGCTTCGGAATCGATGATAAAATCTGAAAATCTGCAGGAATGCTCTTTTATTCACATAGCATCACATGGGGTGGTTAATGAACAGCATCCGGAACTTTCCTGCATCTATCTGGCCGGGGACGATGCAGAAGAAGACGGGAATTTATATACAGGAGAAATATACAATCTCAGGATGAATGCCGATCTGGTTTCGCTTTCTGCCTGTCAGACAGGAATGGGGAAAATTCATGAGGGAGAAGGAATTATCGGGCTCAGCCGGGCATTACTGTATGCCGGAGCCAGGAATATGCTGGTTTCTTTATGGCGTGTTAATGATGAAAGTACAGCCCGGATGATGACCTCGTTTTACCGGAACGCTACTTCCAATAACCAGGAATTTAATCTTGCTCTGGGAAATGTAAAACGCACAATGATAAACAGTTCAAAATACAATGCCCCTTATCACTGGGCCTCATTCGTTTTAATAGGCAAATAAAAAAAATTGAAACGAAACACAGACGGTTAGGTTACAGAAGTGATCAGGAAGGCAGATTGAGTTCAATAAAGCTATTAATTTATATATCGTTAAAAATCCTGATAACTTTTGTAAAATTTTCTTTGGCCGGAAAATAAAAATTCCTAAACTGATTTTTATTTACAGGAGGCAACAATATCTGTAATATATTTTTTCAAAAAATTTTTTATAAACTATGCTAAGCCGAAGGTCTTTTATTAAATCAAGCGCATTATCCGGATTTTTTATTGCCAATGGATTATACGGCTGTAACAATTCAAAAAAACCCACTATCAAAGCACAGAGGAATCATCCTCTGGAAGGCATTACAAGGGAAAACATAAAAATCACCGATATAAAAGTGACCTTATTGTCCTGCGAGGTCCCCCCTGAGGAACAATGGTATCTTGACTGGATCCCCGAGCGATATAAATGCTGGAAAACGGACAGTATTCTTGTGGAAGTTTTTACCGATCAGGGGATCAAAGGACTAGGAGGATGCACCCAGTACGGAGTACCCCACGAGATAATCAAGTACGTCGATAACATCATTAAACCCGCTGTAATTGGACAGAATCCGTTTGACATAGAGTATCTAACCTCCGGCGTACTCAACAGGGGGCCTATGGTAGGCTGGGCCGGTATCGATGCAGCTTTTTGGGATATCATCGGTAAAGCCAAGGGTATTCCTGTTTATCAACTCCTTTCCATCGACAAGGCCCCACTTGAGAAGATCCCTGTTTACGCCAGTGCGGGGGAGATGTATGAGGGAGACATCTGGCCGGATAATATCATTTCAGAAGCGCTCGAAATGAAAGAAAAAGGATTCAAAGCATATAAATTCAGACCGGGTACACACTGGTCGGTAAGTGGTATGACCATGGACCGTTACATCGAAGGTGTGTGGAAAATAAGGGAATCAGTGGGCCCGGAATTTGACCTTATTCAGGAATGCAACGCACAATGGAATATGGACCAGGTAATGCAATTCATACCTGAAGCTGAAAAAATGGACCTTCTCTGGATCGAGGATCCGACCCGTCGGTTTGGAGAGGAGGCCAAGCAGAATTATGTTAAAATCAAACAGGCTCTTGACCAGGTTATGCTCTCCTATGGTGGTGATACGATGGACAACCGTTTCGAATACAAGGAATGGATCGACCGCAAAGCCATGGATATTGTCCAGCCTGATGCCGGCGTAATGGGCTTGACCGAAGCCTGGTATGTATCCAAAATGGCTCATTTGCAGAATCAGGTTTGTGCCCCCCATAACTGGCATGGCGCCTTATTGACTATTGCAAACGCCAATCTTGCGGCCAGCATTCCCAATCTGATCATGCTGGAGGTAAATCAAACCTATAACCCATTGCGTACCGAACTGTTCAAAGAACCCCTGAAGATAAGGGATGGCATGATGGAACTGCCTAAAGGGCCGGGTTTTGGAGTGGAAGTAATAGACGAACCGGAAAAAAAATTTCCTTACATTCCCGGGGAATATGACAAACCAAGGCCCTCCTGAAAAATGGCTTCTTAACCTTTGCTTTCTGTACCGGATCCCCTGAATCACTGAAATCATCCGCTCATGGGAAAGGTAAATAAGGGATCGGTTACTTCCCCTTTCTCCTTAATGGCAAGCACTTCATCACTTTTTAACGGCCTGAACTTCGTGGCCAGGCCCAGTGCCATACTGAAGAGGTTTTCATTGCCCGGAGGGATGGCTGCTGTCACGGGATGGGAAAGCGTGAACCTGAGCCCCATTTTGGCCTCTTCGGGATCGGTCAATGGCTGGTACCAGCATTTTGGTACACGGTCTGCATCCTCAGGATAAGGCCTCCGTGCCATTGATTTTAGTGCCAGGATACCCATTTCTTTTTCCTTGGCTCTCTGCAACACCTGCGGACCGAAATCGCCGGCATACCAGGTAGCAAAATTGATGGGGAACAGGATCGTATCGAAGTCGAACCTGTCCATCAGGGCCATAGCCGCCTCTACCGAATGCGCCGAAAATCCAAGAAGCTTAACCAGGCCTTCATCCCGGGCCTCGAGGAAAGCCTCCATGGCTCCTCCCGGAGAAAAGATCGTATCCACATCCTCAAGCGAAGTCACGGCATGTAGCTGGTAGAGATCGAAATAGTCAGTGCGTAACCTTTTCAGAGATCTATCCAGTTCTCTTCTGGCATCATCCTTCTTTCGTTGATTGGTTTTGCAGGCCAGAAACACGTCTTCTCTGTAAGGTTCAAGAGCAGGCCCCAGTTTGATCTCCGCATCACCATAGGTAGGGGCCACATCAAAATAATTCACGCCGAAATCGATGGCCTGCTTCACTCTTTCGGAGGATTGTTCAGGCGTAGCATCCATCACCACGATACCTCCAAAACCTATAATAGAAAGCTTCCTTCCGGTTTTACCCAGCGTTCGTTTTTCAAGTCTCCCTGAAAGATCACGGGTAATGGTTGACAGGTCAGCAGGGAAATAACTTAACAGGGGAATGGTACTGGCTGTTTTAATGAATTGTCTTCTTTTCATTTTTTAGCTGTTTTGGTAAAAAAACTCTCAATCTCCTTTTCAAAAAACCGGTATCTTCAATAAGGCCGTCATTTATACAGGGATTTTTACGGGATGAGAATATATGAAAAGTATAAATAAATTTCAACTAAAGTGTTGATGAAAAATAAAAAAAACCGCACAAACCCCGGTATCCATATGTAAGTATGGTCCAAATTTGAGTGTTCCCCCATCCGTTAATTCAATATTGATACATGATTACTTTCCCAGGAATCAATGATCATCGTTATCTTTCAGATCCTGTTAAAACGATTTATGTAATTTCCCGGTTTATCGATTATTGAGTATCTTATTTTTATCATGAAAAACAATACAAACCGGTCCGGAAAAAATAAGAAAACAAATAAAAATCATCCTCAAAATGATGAAGGCCAGCAAAAGGAAGTGGGTCATAAAAAGGGTCATCATGCCCATATGATCAAAGATTTCAGGAGACTTTTCTGGATATCCCTTGCGCTTACAGTACCCGTAATGGTGCTGGCCCCCCTCATCCAGGACTTTCTGGGGTATTCCCTGACCTTTCCGGGTGATCAATACATCCAGTTCGGGCTGTCGACTATTATTTATTTTTATGGGGGATGGCCATTCCTGAAAGGTATATATGACGAACTGAAAGAAAAATCTCCGGGAATGATGACCCTTATTGCCCTGGCGATCACCGTGGCCTATGCATACAGCAGTGCTGTGGTTTTTTTTATTCCAGGCAAAATATTTTTCTGGGAGCTGGTCACCCTGATCGATGTAATGCTTTTAGGACACTGGATCGAGATGAAGTCGGTAATGGGTGCGTCGAGAGCGCTGGATCAATTAGCCAGGTTGATGCCTTCCGAAGCTTCTATCATTGAAAACGGAGAAACCAGAAAAATTCAGATCGATGAATTAAAGGAAGGCAATCTCATTCTGGTGAAACCCGGTGAAAAAGTACCGGCCGATGGTGTGATCGTGGAAGGGAAAAGTCATTTGAATGAATCTCTGCTGACCGGGGAATCCAAACCGGTGGCCAAGGGAGAGAATGACGAGGTGATCGGTGGATCGATAAACCAGAACGGCTCGCTGAAGATAAAAGTAAAACACACCGGAGAAGATTCCTACCTGAACAAGGTGGTAAATATGGTCAAAGAAGCACAACAGACCAAATCACGAACCCAGAATCTTGCGGATAAAGCAGCAGCCTGGCTTACCTATGCCGCCCTGGGAGCAGGTACAGTTACATTGATCGCATGGTGGTTATTCGTTGGAAAAGAATTCGTCTTTTCGCTGGAAAGAATGGTCACCGTGATGGTGATCTCCTGCCCTCATGCCCTCGGCCTGGCCATACCGCTTGTGGTGGCGATCTCAACGGCCGTGTCGGCACAGAAAGGATTGTTGATCCGGAACAGGACTGCTTTTGAAAATGCACGAAAAATTACCACCATTATTTTTGACAAAACCGGCACGCTTACCCGGGGTCAATTTGGTGTAACCCGGTTCAAAAGTATCGGGGATGAATACAGCAATGAGGAGGTGCTGAAATTTGCCGGGGCACCGGAAACCCATTCCGAACACCCTATCGGGGCAGGCATTTTGAAAAAACTGGAAGAACTTGGGATAAAGATACCGGAAGCCAGCGACTTTGAGAATATCACGGGAAAAGGTATTCAGGGCAAGGTAAACGATAAAGAGATAAAAGTAGTGGCTCCGGGCTACCTCGATGAAAAAGGTATAGACCGGCCTGAGAATATAAAACCGGACGAAACAGAAACCCTCGTTTATCTGTTGATCGATGAAAAACCGGTGGGTTTTGTGGCATTGGCCGATGAAATACGTGATGAATCACCCGAAGCGGTAAAGATCCTTAAAGAAAAGGATATAAAAGTAAAAATGGCTACCGGTGATAATGAACAGGTGGCAAAAGCTGTAAGCGAAAAACTAAACCTGGATGGTTATTACGGTGAAGTATTACCCGAAGATAAGAAGGATATCATCAGGAAACTTCAGGATGAGGGCGAATTTGTGGCCATGACGGGTGATGGAGTGAATGATGCTCCCGCCCTGGCCCAGGCCAATGTGGGTATCGCCGTTGGCTCGGGAACGGACGTAGCGGCTGAGACAGCCGACATAGTGCTGGTAAACAGCAATCCGAAAGATATCGCTTCACTCATCCTATTCGGCCAGGCCACTTACGATAAAATGATCCAGAACCTGATCTATGCCGCCGGATACAATATCGTGGCTGTTCCTCTTGCTGCAGGCGTCTTATTTCCCATAGGCATTATATTAAGCCCTGCTGTAGGAGCCGCATTGATGAGCCTGAGCACGGTGGTGGTGGCTATCAATGCGCAGTTATTGAAGAGAAAGCTCGATTAAGAACCCGGTTAGATTCGGTGAGGCCCTCAGGAAGGAAATGTCACCAGGCCGTCAGTTAAAGCGGTGAACCGGCAGACTGATCACTGAAATAATCCCGGAACCTCCTGCTCTTTTCAGAATGTCGTGAATTCTTCAGATATTAGTCTTCTCAAATGAATAAATCTTTTTGGTGATGATTAAAAATAAAAAGATAAAGTTGGGAATCGTGCAGATGTCATGCGGATCTGATAAAAAAGATAATTTACAGAAAACGATCAAAAACATAGAAAAAGCCATCCGGCAGGGCGCGCAAATTATTTGCCTGCAGGAATTATTCAATACCATCTATTTCTGTTATGAAGAGAATTACGATTTCTTTGAATTGGCCGAAACCCGTGAGGGAGAATCCATCCTGAAACTCAAAAAACTGGCCGGCGAATATAAGGTGGTGATCGTGGTACCCTATTTCGAAAAAAGAGCAAATGGTCTGTACCACAACAGTGCGGTCGTGATCGATGCAGATGGTGAAATACTTGGAAATTACCGCAAAAACCATATTCCGGATGATCCGGGTTATTATGAAAAGTTTTATTTCACACCGGGCGACACGGGTTATATGGTCTTTGAAACCGAATATGCAAAGATCGGCATCCTCATCTGCTGGGATCAATGGTATCCGGAAGCTTCGAGGATAACAAGCCTGAAGGGAGCCGAGATCCTTTTTTACCCTACTGCAATTGGCTGGGAAGCCTCGGAGGATGAAAAAACCAGGAAGGACCAGCAGGAAGCCTGGATCAATATGCAGCGAAGCCATGCCATAGCCAATGGCGTATACACCGTGGCCGTGAACCGGGCCGGGCAGGAAAAACTAACCTTTTTCTGGGGCAATTCATTCATCGCCAATCCCATCGGGGCGATCATTGCCCAGGCACCCGAAGGGGAAGAACAGGTTCTGGTGCATGAGATCGACCTCGGGCTGATCGAGCATTACCGGACACACTGGCCTTTCCTGCGCGACAGGCGTGTCGATACCTATGCCGGTATAGAACAAAGATTCCTGGATTGATGGCCATATTATAACTATCGAAATGGCTACATCGGATTATAGTATGGATCCCGGAAAGGAAGGTTATTATTTCCCGGCTGAATGGGAACCACACCGTGCTACCTGGCTCAGTTTGCCCCTGAATGACGAGTCCTGGCCAGGCCATATGGACGAGTTATATCTTGCCTTTTTCCTTTTTGTTAAAGCCCTGTCGGAGGAAGAAAAAATTGCCGTTAACATCCACAATGAAACGTTGCGACAATTTGTGCTGGGTACGGCAACGGCATATTCCATCAACCCTGAACAGCTCGAGCTTTATCTGCATCCGACCAACGATTGCTGGTGCAGGGATCATGGTCCGGCCTTTCTGAAACATCCGGTTAAAAAACAGATCGTCGTGGATTGGGAATTTAATGCCTGGGGCGGAAAATATTCCTTTGATCTTGACAACAAAATACCCCGAAGAATCAGTAAAGCACTGAACATCCCCTGTGTATGTCCGGGGATTGTGATGGAAGGCGGAAGCGTGGAATTTAATGGTAAAGGCACCATCCTCACTACCACTTCGTGTCTTTTGCACCCGAACCGAAACCCTGGGTTAGAACAGCATGAAATTGAAGGCTACCTGCTCAGATTTTATGGTGCAGACCAGGTACTCTGGCTGGAAGATGGAGTTGCGGGAGACGATACCGATGGGCATATTGATGATGTTACTCGTTTTATTAATGAGGATACCGTGTTGACGGTAATAGAACCCGATAAATCCGATGAAAATTACCGGCCCCTCGTTAAAAACCGGAAATTGCTGGATACATTCAGGATCCAATCGGGCAAGCAACTTACCGTAATTGAATTGCCCATGCCTGAACCACTCTACGGACCTGAAGGAAGATTGCCTGCTTCCTATGCGAATTTTTACATCGCCAATAACCAGGTGGTGGTGCCGGTATTCAAATCAAAAAGGGATGATGAAGCATTAGAAATCATCCAATCCTGTTTCCCGGACAGAAAAATCAAGGGTATTGATTCCAGAATGCTTATACGGGGTATGGGAAGTTTTCATTGTTTATGTCAACAAGAGCCATTATAACTATGAAAGAAACAGCAGCCATCAGAATGGTCGAAAAAAAAGACGCTGCCCGGATACGTCATTTATTTGTAATCCTTATTTTAATCGGTTGCTCATGCCGTCCCGGGCATGAGACTAAACCGGGGTTAATGGCGGAAGAGGCTATGGTGGTAACTGCCCATCCTATTGCATCAGAAGCAGGAAAAAATATATTGCAAATAGGTGGAAATGCGGTCGATGCGGCCATAGCGGTTCAATTTGCACTAGCAGTGGTATATCCGGCAGCGGGGAATATCGGTGGAGGGGGTTTTATGGTGATCCGTCTTGCGGACGGTGAAACTGCCACGCTCGATTTCCGTGAAAAAGCCCCCCTGGCCGCTACCCGGGATATGTATCTGGATAAAAACGGTGAGGTAATAAATGGCTTGAGCAGGCTGGGACATCTGGCGTCCGGTGTTCCGGGTACGGTGGATGGCATGTATAAAGCGTTTGAAAAATTCGGAACCTTAAAATGGGAAACACTTCTCCAGCCTGCCATTGATCTGGCTTCCGGGGGTTTCCCGTTGACCGAAAAAGAGGCCGCCCGTCTTAACAGGTACCAGGATGAGATCCTTAAAGCCAGTACGGTCAAACCCGGTTTTCTGATCAAGGATCAGTGGAGACCGGGAGACAGCCTGATCATGAAAGACCTGGCCGGAACCTTAAAAAGGATCCGTGATAAAAAAAGTGATGGTTTTTACATGGGAGAAACAGCGGAATTATTAGTCAAGGAAATGTTACGCGGCAATGGGTTAATAACCCGGGAGGATCTGGAAAAATACGAGGCGGTATGGAGGATACCAGTTACCGGTCAATACGATCAATACAGGATTATCTCCATGGGCCCTCCTTCCAGTGGCGGAATAGCCCTGTTGCAGATGCTGAAGATGGCAGAACCCTATGACCTTAAGGCACTGGGCTGGCATTCATTCAACTATATCCATCTACTGGCGGAAATTGAAAAAAAGGCTTTTGCTGACAGAGCCACTCACCTGGGTGATAAAGATTTTTATCCTGTTCCTGTCGATACCTTGCTGAGCCCGTCATATCTGGAAAGAAGGATGAAAAATTTTTCATTTTCCAAAGCCCTTCCATCAGATAGCCTGGAATCCGGTGATATAAGGTGGCGTGAATCCGGTCAAACCACCCATTTTTCCATTGTGGACCAGTTCGGAAACGCCGTTGCGGTAACCACTACTTTAAATGGTAATTTCGGGGCCAGGGTCGTCGTGGGTGATGCGGGCTTTTTCCTGAACAATGAAATGGATGATTTCTCCATAAAACCCGGTCATCCCAATATGTTCGGATTGATCGGCGGAAAGGCCAATGCCATAGAACCCGGCAAAAGGATGCTCAGTTCGATGACTCCCACCATAGTGGAAAAGGGAGATACTTTATTCATGGTCCTGGGTTCACCCGGAGGTTCTAGAATAATCACCACGGTGCTCCAGTGTATATTGAATGTTACGGAATTCGAAATGACGATGCAGGGTTCTGTGAATAACCCCAGGTTTCATCATCAATGGAAACCGGAGAAGATCTTCTTTGAAAAGGAACGGATAAAACCCCGGATACGTAAAATACTCAGAGAGAATGGCCATTCTCTGGAAGAAGTAAATTCCATTGGAAGAGCAGATGCGGTCAGGGTAACTGAAGGAGGTCAGTTAGAAGGAGCTGCCGATCCGCGTGGCGATGATAAGGCCCTCGGATTCTGATAATCCCGGCCCCACATAATCAGCCTGAAACGTTCTCAGCCCATGAATTTATCCCTGAGGGTGAGGATCGCCAGTCGTAACAGGAGCAACCAGGGGAAACCGTGTAAAACCAGGTCGAACCAATCGATCAATTTCATTCCATGGCCTCCCCCGGCCAGCCATTTGATTTTACCAATAATATGAGGTTCCGGAAAGAATGGTGCAAGTCCCAGTGTAAGGCAAAGGAGAATGATCATCCCCCAGTTATTAAGAATATCCATGATGTAAAATTACAGGTTAACTATATCACTTCACAACTTGTTTTTTTATAAAAATCTGCTAAATTATATGAACTGACATAATAATTGAATGTTTAAATTTTAAACCACTACTACGATGACATATCTTGAAAAAGCCCAGGAATTATACAAAAATATCGGAGAAGGCAGATTACTTGATGTTTTTGATGATTATTATGACGACGACATTGTGATGATCGAATCATCAGGCAAAAAATATGAAGGGAAAGAAGCCAACCTGAAACGGGAGAAGGATTTTGCAGCTTCCGTTAAGGAGATCCACGGCATCGGCTACAAGGCAGTGACCTCCAATGAAGCCGAAGCCATTACCATGGTCGAAACCTGGATGGACGTTACTTTCAATGATGACAGAAGATTGATCCGGGATGAGGTAGCCGTTCAGCGCTGGAAAGAGGGCAGGATCGCAGAGGAAAGATTTTATTATAACTCACAAAGTTAATGGTAGCCGGATCTGACAGGCTTTTTGAGGCTGATCCGGTCAGTTCGGATAACTGTCGAATGTCCGGTTAAATTTCACGTATCCTTTTTTACACTTATTCATCCCGGTCCGGTATATACAGATCGAAACAATCAAACCAAGTTAAAAATACCCGGGTAAAAAATAAGATTTTCTTTTTCTTATATCCATCCTTTTCGTTAATTAGTTGTGAAAATTTTAATAAAATGCTAACAAATATCGCTATGGAACGAAGGAAACAATTACCCGGCTTTGCAGGATCATATATACTTTTATCAGCACTTATTTTATCAGTTAGCTTACATCTTACTGGCTGCAATGATGATGAGGAAGAAGTGGAAACGCTTGCGGGCATCTATGCTATGCAACAGGTTAAGGTCACAGAAGATTTTACAATAGACGGTCAGGTTATCATTCCTGCCAACACCGACATTACCACAATCTCTACAGCGGGCATACTTGATGCGGCCCCCTGTACTGATCCTTCCAATGCTGCAGTAGACCTCAGGGCTTCCAATGAATTGTATCTCACCTGTGTGGGCGAAGAAGGAGAAGAGCCGGCAGGGTCCTGGATTGAAAATGCGGATTTAACAAAACTGACATTAATCTTAAGTTCACCTCCTTTCACAATGGAACTCACATTGATCGTGAATGATATTGCGAGAACAGATGATTCAATTACCGGGATAATCAATTCATTAACATTAAGCGGCGATGCTATCACTCCATTTCTCCCGGATGGGATGACAGCTCCCGGTTTTGTAATTATCAATAATGTCCAGGTAACCTTTCAAAAGGTAGGCTAACCGCTATTCCTTTGGGGATCGTTCCGGAAGAACTTTTAATTCTTCCGGAACATCATATTTCCAGTAATCCATGGCAAAACCCCATTTATCCCTAAGTTTTTCAAGCAATTTACCGTCGATACCCTGATATTCGTTTTTCTTATATCCTGATTTGGATCGAATATATCTTTCAAATGCGGGTTTATGCTCCCCGAAATTCCCGATTTTAAATTTCGAGTAAATCGATTTTATGTGTTTCAACGGATCCTTTTCAAATTCTTCAAACCGAATTTCAATATAATTTTTTTCAGGAATAAGCGATTTCAGCCTGATATGATCCTTCATTAGTTTTTCATAAACCTCAATGATCATATTCTCAATAAATGATACCTCCACTTTATGTAACCATAAAGTCGGAAGCAGCTCGGTAAAAAACTTTCTGGATGAAAGAAAAACTATGATGGGATTCCGGACCATATGAATGAATTTTGCACCCGGAAATATTTCAAGCAAGGGTTCAATCCTTGCCGTATTACATGGGTTTTTCAATAAAGGCCGCACCCCTGAGGTATTATATAACGCTTTCAGGATCATTTCCCGGTAAGTTCTCTTCCATTTCAGTCTGTTTGATTCTTCTATTTCAAACCGTATGAATTTCCTGTAAAACAGTTCATATTGACCGGGGAGGTACATGAATTGATAATAACTCCCGGGTATCATATTGCTTAGGGCAAATTCATCTTCCTGGGGAAAGTTTACGGAAAGCTTTACATTATCCCCGGGTCGTTTTTCAGGGATGTGTGCTTTCATGAATGAGCGGAAAACAAACTTGCTTTTCAGATTGTTTGGAAAAACCGACTGATAGGTGGTAACAAAACCCATAAGCGTGTCTTCAGCCAGAATACCATGAAGAAATGTGGTTCCGCTCCTCCAGTGACCAACAACAAAAACAGGGTCCTCAGGGATATGTTTTTTCTTCATTATTTTTTTGAAATACAATTTATCGATCCACTGGAAAGGGGTTGAGATAAGAACAACCAGGAAAGTGATGATCAGCCTGAGCAATATATCCATCTCAACTTTCCCGTATTTCAGGGTACCGAAAAAAGTACTTAAGTTACTTCCCGCCAGCGGAGAAAGTGGAGGTAACTTAAAATTTGCCATTACAATATTTTTATATGTTATTTTTGAGATCCTCAAAAGTATAACCATTTTTATCCAATTTTGATTCCCAAAGCATAAGTACATGAAAAATTACAGATTATACTCCTATTTTATCGTAGGTCTGGCCTACACATTGGCCACTGCTGCGGGCTTTGTTACCATGATATTGTTATTTTATTTTATCAGCATCCCCATGATGGAAAAACGACTGGCCGGGCATAAAAAAGATTATGACCAGTATAAAAAAAGAGTTCCTGTCTTAATACCAGGGATCATCCGAAGGAGTTGAGGACACACGGGATATTGGATTTGAAACCGGGATCATGTATGTGACCGGGATCGTGTATATAAAAAACGCAACCTTAAAAGATTATGGATGAGGAATTACTATCAAGGATACAGAAAATTGAAAGGGAATTACAAAATGCAAAGTTCCTGATCATATTTCTGATCGTTATGTTCATCATGCTGGGATATCAGTTTCTTTCGGTACGACAGCGCGATGTGCGGTACCTGAATACACTCCGCACAAAAGGCATCATCCTTGAAGACCGCCAGGGGAACGATGCCATGTATATGGGATTCCCGGCTCCGGTTGGCGATACGAATAAAAATATAACAGGCGGAAATGGTATTTTTATGATGGGTCTGGATGGTACATCAAGGTTAGTTATCGGCCAAATAAAGAACGACAGCGTGGTTGGTTTACAGGGGGATTCCTGGGGTTACCGGATCATGGATGAAGTGGGTAAAATCAGGGGGGAGTTTCTTATTTTTGATCCGGCTGATACAGTTATTCACAGCATGAATGACTAATAAAGAAAAAGTAATGATTTTTCAGTTAATCATAAAACAGTTTTTCAATAGCTATTATGAACAGGATGGCTTGTAAAAGATTTAAAAAAATATATTCGCAGAGGAAAAAACTTTAAATCCTTTTTTTAGTTTACAACAAAGTGCTAAATTTCGGGATATTAAATCATCAACTTAATCATTCTATTCAAGGGTTTCGTATTAGAATTGCGTGATTTCTTTTTCATTTTACTAATGTGTAATTTTATGCTTTTTTCCAAAAAGGAAGAAGACTTATGTTATACTAAATGCAAGCTGACAAGGACGATAAAAAGTATTGGCACAATAAATCTGTAGACACCACTCTTTCCGAATTCGATACATCACCCGAAAAAGGATTAAGTGAAGATGAGGCCAGGGATAGATTGAAACAATATGGCTCGAATGAGCTGGTGGAGCAGAAAACCAGAAGTATCTGGATGATCCTGTGGGAACAGTTTACGGCTACCATGGTGCTCATTCTGATCATCGCCGCTATTGTTTCGATGTTCCTGCAACACTGGCTGGAAGCCATTTCCATACTGGCTATTGTGATCTTGTTTGCTATTCTGGGTTTTGCCCAGGAATACCGGGCCGAAAAAGCCATGGCCGCTCTCAAAAAACTGGCCAAACCCCTGGTACGGGTACTCCGGGGCGGAAACTTAACGGAGATCAATTCGACCGATCTTGTACCCGGCGATGTGGTAGTAATTGAAAACGGTAATATCGTGCCCGCTGACTGCCGGTTGCTCGAATCGCATAATCTTAAAGTCCAGGAAGCCGCCCTTACCGGGGAATCCGAACCGGTAATCAAGCAGGTGGAGGAACTGGACAAGGAAGATATTCCCCTTGGCGACCGGCTATCCATGATCTATATGGGTACCATTGTTACCCGGGGACGGGGTAAAGCCGTGGTTACCGATACCGGTATGGGTACTGAACTGGGTTCGATCGCCACCATGCTTCAGGAAGTAAAATCCGAACAGACTCCGCTTCAAAAAAGACTGGATAATGTGGGTAAGATCCTGGCTATTGCCGGTGGTATAATCGCTTTCCTGATTGCCTTATTTGGAGTTCTTTCAGGTGAACCCATAGAGGATATGTTCCTGGTGGCCATCAGTGTGGCTGTAGCCGTTGTACCTGAAGGCCTGCCGGCAGTGGTTACAGTAACCCTCGCTATAGGCGCACGAAGAATGCTTGCCAGGAATGCCCTGATCAGGAAACTGCCGGCCGTGGAAACACTGGGGTCGGTAACCGATATTTGTTCGGATAAGACCGGTACACTCACTCAGAATAAAATGACGGTCACATTTGTCGCTACTTACGATGATACCATAAATATTGAATCTGTTAAATCCGACATGGATGCCAGAACTTTACTGGAAAAATACCGGTCGATTGAACCACTCCTGCTTGCCGGTACCTTGTGTAATGATGCCACCCTATCCAACGGGGAATCGGAAAACGGATCCGAAGCCATAGGGGACCCGACAGAAACAGCAATCGTGGTAGCAGCCAAAAAATTCAACCTCGATAAAAAAAAGCTGGAATCCATAGTGCCGAGAATTAATGAAGTGCCTTTTGATTCGGAGCGGAAGAGGATGACCACACTTCATATTATGGACGGTGTCGGTGAAGATCAGCCTATTGAATTTTTTAAAGAACTTAATAAGGAAGACCGGGAACGGGTATCTTTTACCAAGGGTTCGCTCGATGGATTGCTGGATATCTCATCCCATGTATTATCGGAAGGGAAAAATGTTCCGATGAATGATGAGATCAAGGTAAAACTGGCTGAGAAAAATAAGGAATTTGCCCAGAAAGGAATTCGTGTGCTTGGAATAGCCTATAAATCCTATGACAGAGAACCGGATCCAACGTCTATGGAAGAGAACATTACCCTGCTGGGCATGGTGGGTATGATCGATCCCCCGAGAGAAGAGGTGAAACAGGCAGTGGCTAAATGTAAATCAGCCGGGATACGTCCCATCATGATCACCGGGGATCATCCGTTGACGGCCAATTATATCGCTAAGGACCTGGGAATAACAACCTCCGATAATTATCTTACCGGAAGCGACGTGGAAAAACTTTCTGAAAGGGAACTGAGAAAGGCTGTGGAAGAAATTTCCGTATATGCACGGGTTTCCCCCGAACACAAGCTTAAAATCGTAAAAGCCCTCCAGAAGCAGAACCACGTAGCGGCCATGACCGGTGATGGAGTGAATGATGCACCGGCCCTTAAACAGGCCGATATTGGCGTAGCCATGGGAATAACCGGTACCGATGTATCTAAAGAGGCTTCCGATATGGTTCTGCGTGATGACAATTTCGCCACCATCGTGGCTGCCGTGGAAGAAGGCCGTGTGATCTATGATAATATCCGTAAATTCGTCAAGTTCTCCATTGCCGGCAATCTCGGCAAGGTGCTTGTAATGATCCTTGTGCCTCTCGTTACCATGATGATGCCCGGCCTGGGACTGGAACCGATAACTATTCCCCTGCTTCCCTTGCAATTGCTCTGGCTGAATCTCCTCACGGATGGCCTGCTGGGTGTAGGCCTTGGCGTAGAACCGGCTGAAACCATGACTATGCAACGATCTCCAATTTCTCCCAAATCCAATATTTTCAGCGAAGGGGTGGGTAGCCAGATATTGCGCACAGGGTTTATCATCGGAGTCATTTCTATTACTATCGGTGTAGTGGCCTGGGCTGATGAAGTAGCCCACTGGCAAACCATGATGTTCAGCGGTATCGCTTTTGCCCAGATATGGCAGGCACTGGCTACACGTTCGTTCAAGGACTCGATCTTTCAATCAGGACTTTTAACCAACAAAGCCATGTTCCTGATGATCGTGCTTGTACTCGCCCTGCAGCTGGCCGCCATCTACATGCCCTTCCTCCAGATATTCCTCACTACCGACCCGCTTACCCTTACCGAGTTGCTGATCTGTATCGGCGTAAGCAGTATTGTCTTGATCGAATCAGAAATTGAAAAACTGCTGGCCCGGTTTGGGCGGATGAAATTCTAAACGCCATTGAACGACGCCCTTCATTCGGTGCTGAAGAAGAACACAGGATTTATCCATCCATTCCGGATATCGCTTCTGTGAATGGGGCTGTCATGATACTGACCATGGAACCTCATATCAGTCGCCCGGTGGGTGCCGGGACAGCGTAGTTGGTTAGTTTTCCTGGGCAAATATATTGGTGGAAAACAGGAATACGAAGGTGATGGCTACCAGTATACCTACCATTATATAAGTGAGCGATTCGGAACCGGTAAGCGCGACCAGGAACAACAAAAGGCAACCGCCCATTAATGCGGCCAGAAATCCGATAAAGATTTTTAATAACCTGGGCATATACGTTTTTTTTGAAATATACGCTGCAAGCAATTAAATAACAAATTTCAGGGGCGGGTAATTGTTTTAATGTTATCGGATCAGGCTGTATAGGAGCAAATCAATATGATAACTTATTCTTTACCTTTTCGTTAAACATTTGATATTATATTTCGATATATTTCAGGTACGATGATGATCAAAAGAATTAAAGATACCATTTACCAGTGGATAAAGCAGGGAAAGAGCGCTGATGAGTTGTCTCTGGCCATTTCACTGGCTATCATGATCGGATTGTTTCCCTTGCCGGGCTTTTGGAATAGCAACCCTGATCTGTGGGATCATGGCCGTTAAATTAAAATTAAACATGGCTGCCATTCAACTGGCCAACTACCTGAGCCTTCCCTTTTTATTGATCACAATCCTCCCTATGTATTATTTAGGAGGAATGCTTTTTCAATCTGGCATTCCGGAATGGGAATTGGAACAATTGACCTTTTTGGTACAAAACGATATGCCCGGATTGTTAAAAATATTCGGCAGGAACGTGTTTTATGCCATTATTGCCTGGATCATTCTGGTAATGCCGGGCACCCTGATCTTCCACATGATTTTCAGGCAACTTTTCAGAGAGATAAAACTGAAACTGGAAGAAAAAATAACTGAACAGAAGTATTGACCGCATTACAGTGGTTTTAAAATTACCTGCTGTAATATCGTCTCACAATGAAGAATAACCAAAATTTTATTTTTCAGGATTGTCTTCCATATCCCTGTCTTCTCTTTCTTTTTTCTTTTGTTGCGTTCTCTTTTTTACCTGTCTTCGCCAGATAAAATAGATAATGATCAGGACTATTGGGATTACAAAATAAAAAAGAACCTCCGTAGTCGTATTAACCGGTTCATTCTGATCCGGATGAGGCACCCCTTTGGGGATCTGGGCAAACAGCGTCGCCTGGGTAAATAAAAAAGCGATAAACGTGAGAATGATATTGGATATTCTCAAATACTGTTTATGAAATGCAGTCATATGCAACGGTTTTACATTATTTAAAAATATAACAAAAAAATATTCCTCTTCAAACCCAAAATCATAAAATTAATCCTGCGAATTCAATATGATAACTTAACAAAGAAATCATACAGGTGTTCGTCAGATGTTTTATATTTATTTTTATGTTTGGAATTAGAAATATTTCATCCTAAAACTAAATGATCTATGCATAATTATTATAAAATTATTATTCTGATGCTGGTGGCCTTTACAGCATGCCGGCAGGAAAGGCCGGAAACAGCCATGCCCCTGCCTTCGGAAATTGCCCCGTCTGAAAATGAAAAACTGGCTTCAGGCACCGTATTTAACGATAACAATAAGAATCAGGTAATGGATGAGGAAGAACAGGGAATTCCGGGCGTGGCTGTTTCCAACGGCAGGGAGGTAGTGATCACCGACCGCGATGGACGGTATGGTTTGCCGGTATCCGATGATGCTATTATTTTTGTTATAAAGCCGAATGGCTGGATGACCCCCGTAAACGAAGTGAACCTCCCTCAGTTTTATTATATCCATAAACCGGGAGGATCCCCTTCTGATTTTAAATACAAGGGTGTTGCCCCGACCGGTGAGCTTCCCGAAGAGATCAATTTCCCGCTTTATCAGGAAACCGGCACATCGAATTATAAAATGGTGGTGTTCGGCGATCCACAACCCTATAGCGCCGACGAGGTAGATTATGTGGCCGAAGATATTGTACATGAGCTCATCGGCAGCGATGACCTCGAATTCGGCATGACCATGGGTGACATTGTAGGTGACAGTCTTCCTCTCTTTAATCCATTGAATCGCGCCGTAGCCCTGATCGGCATTCCCTGGTATAATGTAATGGGGAACCATGATATCAACTTCGAAGCGAGCCGTGATGAGCTCTCCGACGAAACATTCGAAAGGGTATTCGGGCCCTCCACCTATGCTTTTGTATATGGCGATGTGCATTTTATCGTGGTGGATGATATCATCTATCCGCGTAATCCTGAAGAGGGAGGTTATGTGGGCGGCCTCAGGCCGGAACAGCTTACCTTTGTCGGGAATTATCTGAAGGCTGTACCAAAAGATGACCTCGTCGTGCTTACCATGCATATACCCCTCGAGGAACACGGTGACTCATTCCGGCAAAGCGACCAGAAAAAGCTGTTCGAACTGTTGAAGGATCATCCGCACACCCTTTCGATCTCAGCCCATACGCATGTATTGGAAAACAAGTTCTTTCATGCCGACTCGACCAATTGGTCACAACCCCAGCCTCATCATCATTTTAATGTGGGCACCACCTCAGGCAGCTGGTGGAACGGTATGAAAGGAGAGACCGATATTCCACATACCATGATGCGCGACGGTACGCCAAACGGTTACTCCATCATCCAGTTCAATGGTGTGGAGTATATTATCGACTGGAAGGTAGCCGGAAGCCCGGCTGACCACCAGATGAACATCCATACGCCCAGACGGATCGTAGCCGGCTCCGGTACCGACCCTAAGCTGACTGTCAATTTTTTCAACGGCAGCGAACGTACCGTGGTGGAATACCGGGTGTTCGGGGAGCAGGAATGGAGGCCGATGAAAAAGGTAAACAAACCGGACCCGTATTATGTAAAGCTGGCCGAGCGGTGGGAACATTTTGAAAAGCTGGGTCTTGTGGAACAGTGGAATAACGACCCCGAACTCGCGGATGAACCGTTACCCGGACGTGATCTTCCCCGTCCAAGGGAATCGTCGCACATCTGGGAGGCGTCCATAGGCACCGACTGGCCTGTGGGCCGCGTGGCCTTCGAGATACGGGTAAAGGATATGTACGGACGCACTTTCACCGATTATCATTCGGTACGGATTGTGGGGAGCGAAGCGGAGCGGTAAGTGTTTCATTTCCATCATCCCGGACCGGAGGTGCGGGAACCCCGGTTACGTAACGTTATAACTCATACTCATCCTATGACTTAAAGCGTTATTACTCATCTTATGATTCCAAGTCTTAACCCGAAAAATTCATAAATTTTTCGCCCGAAGGGCCGATTAAGCGCAATTTCTTGATAATCAAAGAATTATATAGGGTTTTGAAATTCTTATACTTAATCAAATAGCCCAGAAATAGGCTACTGAATTGCGCTTATCAGGGGTTAATCCCTTTTTATAACTACCTGATAATAAATATTTTAAATAGTAAAAACGGTTTATTTTGAGAATGGTTTATGAATAATCGGGTTTAATACTCATCGCGTTAATTCTCATCGTATGACTTGGAGTCATACGATGAGTGCTTTAGTAGAAACATTTTGAAAATGCTTGCAGTATATATGACATATATGCTGTTAATTCAATCCTGAAGCTTCCGAGGATCTGTTCTTTCTCAGAAGTTCTTTATGGGTAGTATGGCCACAGGAGGCCGTGGAGGTCTCCCCTTCGTCAGCATCACTCCGAGGGCGACGGCAGGAGTCCGTGGTAGTCTCCCGGTCAGCTATCCCCTACTCTCCTTCCTTCTTCTGCTTTTCAAACCCCTTGATAAAGGGTTTCAGCAGGTCGATGGGTACCGGGAAGATGGTAGTGGAGTTTTTCTCCGAGGCCACTTCCGTCAAAGTCTGCAGGAACCTCAATTGCAGTGCTGTGGGTTCGGCAGAGAGGTTCGTAGCGGCTTCCTTTAATCTTTTGCTGGCCTGGAATTCACCCTCCGCGTGGATCACCTTGGCCCTCCTTTCGCGCTCAGCTTCCGCCTGCCTGGCCATCACCCGCTGCATCTCGATGGGGAGATCGACATGCTTCACTTCCACAGAGGATACTTTAATACCCCAGGGATCGGTATGGCTGTCGATGATCTGCTGTAATTTCAGGTTGATCTTGTCGCGCTCAGCCAGGATCTCATCCAGCTTGGACTGACCGAGCACGCTCCGCAGGGTTGTCTGAGAAAGCTGGGAAGTGGCTTCAAGATAACGCTCCACTTCCACTACAGCCTTATCCGCCTGTACAACCCTGAAATACACCACGGCATTCACCTTTAGTGATACATTATCGATGGTGATCACATCCTGTTCAGGCACATCCATGACCACCGTACGCAAACTTACCCTGGCCATAGTATCTACTACCGGGATAAGAAAAATAAGTCCCGGCCCTTTTTCCCCGATCAGCCTTCCCAGCCGGAATACGACTCCCCGCTCATATTCTCTCAGGATCCTTACCGCGCTGGCTAGCAGAATGATGATAAAGGCAACGATAATACCGATGTAAATTGTTGAATTGACCATGGCGTTAAGTTATTTATAGATTTAAAAATCGGATCAATCAGGCTTTTTTTACCTCCAACCGTAAATTTTCCACACCTACCACCTCGACCTCTATGCCCTTTTTAATATTCCCGTCCACACTCTTCGCACGCCAGATCTCCCCGTGTACCTTAACCTCTCCAAGGGGCTTGAGGGCTGACATGGTGATCCCCTTTTCTCCTACGATCCCTTCCTTGCCCGTGGTTATCTTGTTTTTATGGGCCTTAATGGCGAAAGTGATCGCAAACAGAAAAAATGCAGCGGTAAGGACCACCACCAGGATTATCAATTCAATTGAGATCTGCATAACATCCAAAAACGGACCCTCATCCATCAGCATCAGCGAACCCAGTAAAAGGGATAAAACCCCGCCGATGGTGAGGATACCCTGACTGACTACCTTAATTTCGAGAATAAACAGGATAATTGCAAAAATTATTAAGGCCAGGCCTGCATAATTCACGGGCAGGGTATGCATGGAATAAAAGGCAAGGATCAGGCTGATGCCCCCGATCACGCCCGGAAAGATCGCACCGGGGCTGTATAATTCGAAGATGATGCCATACAGACCGAGGATCAACAGTATATAGGCCAGATTGGGATCGCTCAGTATGCTCAACAATTTCTGGGCAAAGGTCATGTCATAGGGGACGATCTCCGCATCGGCAGTATGCAGCACGATCATTTCATTATCCACATCCACCTCCCTGCCATCGATCTGTTCCAGTAATTCCCTCACATCTTTCGCCACCACGTCGATCACATTTTTATCCAGGGCTTCCGTCTCTGTGATGGAAAGGCTTTTACGCACGGCATCCTCGGCCCATTCGACATTCCTTTTGCGTTCTCCGCTGATGGACCGGATGAAGGCCGCCGCATCATTGGTGGCCTTTTCAATCATGGTGGAATCGGCCTGACCCTGCATCGAGACCGGATGGGCCGCTCCTATATTGGTTCCGGGAGCCATGGCGGCAATATGCCCGGCCAGGGTGATAAATACCCCCGCTGAAGCAGCCTGGGCACCTGACGGGGACACATATACACCTACGGGCACATCCGCCTCGAGGATCTCCGTGACGATCACCCTGGTGGATTTAAGCAGACCGCCGGGTGTATTCAGTTTGATGACCACAAATTCGGCATCCTGACCCTCTGCCGCTTCGATCCCTTCCCGGATATAATCGGCACAGGCCGGCTGTATGGCACATTCGGCGGCAAGCACCAGCACCTTGCCCGCCTGGGTTGGCCCGGTATATGCGGGTATACTGAGATGGATAACGATCCATAATAGCGATGTGGATTTTAAAGAGGATGCCATTTCAGACCGGGTTTCAATAATCTATATCAAGATAGCGAAAAATCCGGTAGAAAACAATGGTAGGCAACATGCTGGTCGACTCCTCTTAGTCCATTAATTAAAGGTGTGATCTGATGAAATCCTATCTACCCGGATTGTCAGTGAAATTGTCACAGAGGAGAATTCCCTGAATAGATCGGAACCCCTTTATTCAAAATATGAATTGGTAAATAGCTCTTCTGCTCCTGTCCATCGCATCCCCATAAAAGGAATGTCCCCATGACCGAAACAAAATACTTAATCATCGCTCAAACAGTTCTTCAGCTTAAATCCCACACGAGGGAATATCAACTATTATCCTAAATACTTGAAATAGAGATCGGTATGTATTAAATTGTAAGTTTATAAAAAAATATTTTCCTCACCAAAACTTCAATGCCATGAAAACCCGGTAACGGCCAGGATTATGTGACCTGGGAAAGGGAGGTATACAAACCCATTCATGAAAAGGCCATTGAAAAGGGTATTTTGACAAACTGGTCGGTCTGGAGCGTGTTTCCCAATCCCAGGAACGAATATCAGTATGTAACGGTCAATGCGGTCAGTGATCTGAACAAATACTACGACATGAATTACCAGGAGATGTTCAATGCGGTTTTTCCCGACAGGGATTTCAGTGAAGTCAATGAGAGGACCAACGAACTCAGGACCGTGGTGAGCTCCCATATTTTCCGAGTCGTCGACCTGGTGATGCCTCGGCCCTGACACCTGAGCCCGCCAGCCCCGGATGTAATGATTCAACCCATATTTTATAAAAAAGCATTATATCTGAATATTTATTAATCTTAGATGCTGCTCTTACATACCTTGTTGTTGAAAAATAATTGACCTGATAAAGTGAATTATTTTTTTATCCGAAATAAAGAATCGTCTGATTATAAAATATATCAAGATCCAGGGACAAAAATTACCTCAGTATGATTTAACTCGAATAAGAATTTTTTAATTAAATCAATAATCCTACTTTAATTTCGTGAAATAGCTGTTACCGGTTATGATCTGCATGAGTCTTTTGTTCAACTAAACGCCAGTCTTATAAGTCATTTTTTTGGGTTATGAGATGAAAAATATCAGGCAGGGAAAAGGATTGGTTGGGAACTGTTTATGCACGCGTTTCGGAACTATTGATGGTAAATGTATTTCACTTCCTGGGATGATCCACAGCGTATTATGCAGATGAATAAATAAATATAAAATGACTGCCTGATTATGAGTGTTCCGGAATGAGGCTTATAACATATTCGACCATCGTGATATCAGATACGATTTAAGTGTAGACGATTGTCAATTTTAAGCCTCATTTCCATTTTTTCATTCAACCCAGATTTAATGGGATACAACCTCTATACCAAGGCATTCCCGATTAATCCTGGCTGAAGGTGGGAAAGGGATCAGCGGGACAAACCCGACAAAAAGTATAATTTATAACTCAAGGGTTTTCATTCAATCATTAACTCATTCACTCAATCAACCCCTTTTTCACTAAATCATCAAAGACTCCTTTCTTTAGGCAGGTATCGAACATACCCCGAAGCAATATTGACAGCATGCTCTTAAAGGAACGGGAGAGATAATAAGGCAGGAATCCAGCGGTCAGACAAAAACATCACCAAACCACCAAATCAGTCATTCAGTAAATCACTAAATCACTAAATCACCAAATCACCAAATATCTCGTACCTGAGGTCGGACTCGAACCGACACTCCTGTGAAGGAACTGCATTTTGAGTGCAGCGCGTCTACCAGTTCCGCCACTCAGGCATTTATAATGATTCTTTACAAAGATAATTAATTTTTAATGGCGGGACGCATCTACCTTCCCAGGCTATAGCTTCGGCAGGTAAGGCCAATTCCGCCACTTCGGCATCTTCTAACGGCAGATTTATCCGCAAAGAACGCAGTATTAAACCGCAAAGAATAAGGAAAATGCAGTGTTTTCAGTTTTAACCGCAAAGAACGCCATTGATCTAAGGTTTTTAACCGTAAAGAGCGTAAGGAACGCAGGGTTTTTATAGTAAAGAACACAAGGAACGCAGAATCAATCATTAAGCAAAAGCCCGGTATCCCGGCTCTCTATCCTGCTTATACCCCTGAAATAGATCCGAACACCCGAAAGTGGCGGTCCCCTTTGCTCCAAGCTCTGCAGAACAAGGCAAAATTCACCAATCTTTCCATAAATTACAATGGAAAACAGTTTTTTAAAAATCATCGAGCCTTCGGAGTGACCGGGCCACGGGACGCTCGGCAAAAAAACGTTTGGTGCCACGCCAGATATCCCTGAAAAGCCCGGACTGCCGGTAAGCCTCCAGCGCGTCTTCACTTTCCCACTCGCTATAAGAGGTAAAAACATTCGGGGTATGGTAATCCTGCCATAATTCCACATGCAGGCAACCCTCAAAATCACGGATGCGTGTATGCGATTTGCGGTATAACTCCAGGAACTGTTCGACTTCGTCCTCCCTGAAGATCATTCGTACGGTTCGTATAAGTTTATTGTCATTCATTTTCTGAAAAATTGAGGATCACGGGGCTGTCATATCCAAGGCCCAGCAACTCCGCCGCATGCCCCTTGTTAATTCCGATCTCAAGATAACCCATACTGTTGAAAACGGCAAAACATTCACCCGGTTCTACGGCCGTATAGGAAAAATGGATCCTTCCAAGCTGCTCCTTGCCGAATTTCACCTGCAGGGGTCTATCCTTGTGCACCATGTCGAAGATCTTCTTTTCTATATTGGTGATCAGGTTGCCGTAATGATCCACCCTTACCACACTTCCGGAGATCTGCTTCTTCGTGGCTTTGATCTGGCGGGCCAGCAGCCGGTAATAATCATCCACCTTTTTGCCCATCTTCTTCATATCCTCGCCACCCGCTATCCGGGCCGCCACACAGGCAAGCAGCAACTTTACCGGCGATACCTGTACGACATCCTCTTTCTGCTCCAGCTCTATGATCAGCTCCGGATCACCGTCATTCACCAGGCTGATCAACCCGTTGTCGGCACCTACAAAATAATGGCCGTCGAGTTTCACACCTATATACCTGCCCCCCGGATTGACTACCGAGTTCACTGCCACCAGGTGAACGGTGCCTTCGGGAAAATCGCGATACACCGATTTCAATACAAAAGCCCCATGACCAATATCGAACGGATCGACATGATGGCTTATATCAATGACCTGCAGGGAGGGATCGGTTTGCAGAATACTGGCTTTCACGGCAGAGACGTAATGATCTTCCTCCCCGAAGTCTGACAGAAAAGTGATAAAAGCCATAGAAGCAAAAAAAAATAATTATGTAATTTTGTAAAAACAAAAGTAAATATTTTAATCAGTAATTTATATATTAAGGATAAATAAGAAAGATAGCATTTGGTAGAAAAAATCATCACACTCGAAAATATCTCGTTACTCGATTTTCTAGGTACTGAAAACCAGAATATATCTGAATTATCGGAACACTTCCCATCGAGTAAAATCATCTCAAGAGGCAATGAAATACGTATTAAAGGCGAGACCAAGGATATCATCCGCATCAACGATATCCTGAACTCCCTGCTGAACCACTATCACAAATTCGGCAAGGTGACCAAGGAAAACGTCAAATCCTATGTGGAAAGGGATACCATGGAAGAAGTGGCGGCCAGCGAAAATGTGCTCATCTACGGCACACGGGGCTTTATCATCAAACCTAAGACCCCCAACCAGAAAAAGCTGGTGGAGGCTATCCATACGGATGACCTGGTGTTTGCGCTGGGACCTGCCGGCACCGGTAAAACCTATATCTCCGTAGCCCTGGCGGTTAAGGCCCTGAAAAACAAGGAGGTAAAAAAGATCATCATCACCCGTCCGGCTGTGGAGGCCGGTGAAACACTGGGATTCCTGCCAGGAGACCTGAAGGAAAAGATAGACCCCTACCTGCGACCCGTATACGATGCGCTGGACGATATGATCCCGCTGGAAAAACTGAAATATTACCAGGAAAACCGGATCATCGAAATAGCACCACTTGCCTATATGCGGGGTCGTACCCTTAACGATGCCTTTATTCTTCTCGATGAGGCCCAAAATACCAATCCCATGCAGATCAAGATGTTCCTGACCAGGATGGGCCCCAACTCCAAGGTGATCATCAACGGTGACCTGTCGCAGATCGACCTGCCTAAAAATACACGATCCGGGCTGCATGAGGCCATCGACATCCTGAAAAATGTGAAGGGAATATCCTTTGTTCATTTTTCATCAAAAGATGTGATCCGGCATAAGATCGTCAGGGACATCATCGACGCATATGGAAAAGCATTCGATAAAAACAAAAATAAAAAGTCTTGATAACCGTAAAACTGATCGAGAACAAAAAGGATCTTGCCAAAGCACAGGAAATACGCCATAAGGTATTCGTGGAAGGACAGAATGTACCCCCCGAAGATGAGATCGATAAATTCGAAAAGGATTCCTTCCATTACCTGGCCTTCCTCAATAATAACCCGGCTGGTGCGGCCCGCTGGCGGGTAACCGATAACGGGGCAAAACTGGAACGCTTCGCCGTATTGAATGAATACCGGGGCCGCGGGCTGGGTTCAGCCATGTTGAAAAAGATCCTGGAAGACATCAGAAGACATCCCGAGGCCAGATCGAAAGTGATCTACCTTCATTCCCAGCTCGATGCCATGCCGCTCTATAAAAAATACGGCTTCAGAAAGGAAGGAGATATGTTCGATGAAGCAGGCATCCTGCATTATAAGATGGTGAAAATGGAATAAATCTTGATCCTTTCCCGGATTTTTATTTAATTATGGGAAATTACCAGTTCAACCATGCTATACTGGACCCGGTTCCCCTTTATAAGGATCACCCTGGTGTTTGCAGCCGGCATTGCGGCGGGATACCTCATTCATCCAGAGTTACCTGTTCTTCTGGTTATTTCAGCTGGTTTAGCAGGATTATATTTCTTTCTGGGAAAATCGTTTAAACGCCGGCAATTCATAAAATTTAATGGCCCGATTGCGGGTTCAGCCTTTACCCTGGTATTCATTCTTGGGCTTTTACGCACTTCCCTGTTTTTCCATTCCGGCTTTGATGAAGCTGAGACCCTTCAGATCACCTCTTCTTCGGCTTATTTTGCCCGCATTGATAACCCAACCGGCCAGACTGAAAAATTTATAAAAACCATAGGCCGTATACTGGTTATTCATGACGGACACACATGGCATTCCACAGATCGGAAGGTATTACTTTACTTCCCTAAAAATCAGAAGATCCGTTACGGCGACTTTTATCTGGTAAACGGTCACCCTGAATTGATCAGGCCTCCATTAAACCCGCATGCTTTCAATTACCGGACGTATATGGCCAGGCGTAAAGTGTCCATGGTTCATTTTTTAAAGAACAGCAGGTATCATTTCATCGAAAACAGGCCACATTATCCGGTAATGGCACTTGCTTTTGAAATAAAAAACCATATCACCGCGCTGATTGACCGGGCCACGGTAGATGACCGGGTACAGGCCATGCTAACTGCCCTGCTGACCGGGCAACGGGATTATTTTGACGAGGAAACCTATGCTGATTTTACCCGTACCGGCATAGTGCATGTACTGGCCGTTTCCGGTCTTCATGTCGGTATTCTGTACATGATACTCACCTTCATGATGAAACCCTTAACCCTGACCAGCAAAAGCCGATTGCTCAGGATCCTGCTGATCATCAGTTGCTTTATGCTTTTCGCTATGGTTACGGGTTTATCCCCTTCGGTGCTGAGGGCCGTGTTGATGTTCAGCCTGATCCTGCTGGGTCAATCCATCCAGCGAAATGCCCATATACTCAATACGGTGTTCCTTTCCGCCTTTATACTTCTGTTGATACATCCCATGCTCCTTTTCGAAACCGGCTTCCAGCTATCCTATATGGCTGTGATCGGGATCATTCTTTATCAACCCCTGCTTTATTCATTTACTTCGCCCAAATATAAATGGTTAGACTGGTTGTGGAAACTGATCACCGTATCGGTGGCTGCCCAGATCGCCACCCTACCGCTCACATTGTATTATTTCAAGCAGTTTCCCGCCTATTTTCTGCCTGCCAATATCATCGCCATTCCTTTTATTTCCGTATTTATCCCGTTGGCTATAATTTGGCTGGGCACTTCTCCCTTCGAACCGGTGCACCGGTTTTTATCACAACTTCTCGATCTAGGCGGCCGGCAATTCCTTAATTGTATAGAATGGATCGGTGAACTGCCCGGTTCCCTGATCAGTCCCGTTTACCTTAGTCCGGTACAACTGGTATCGCTGCTCATACTTGCAGGTTCATTTTTTATTATGTTTAATTACCGGAAACCACGTATGCTATGGGTATTGGCAGGTTCCGTGATGATGATCATCGGTTGCGACGCTTTACATCATTTTTCGCATACCGGCAAAAAACAGATCGTGCAGCATCTTATCCCTTCTTCCTTCTGCATTGAGCTGGTGAACGGTAAGCACACCCTGCTCATTATGGAAAATGAGGATATCCGGCACAAAAAGCAGTATGATTTTCATGTCAGGAATTATTGTGTTAAAAATAAACATAACCACACCACCGTTACCATGGGTGATCTGGATAAAATGATCCCGGCAATACAGGCAGGTAACCGGAAGATATTCTGCTGGGAAGGAATTACATTCTGCTTTTACCGGGGCAAGGAAAAAAATTTATCAAAGGAAGCAGGAATCCGATATCCTGATATGATCATTACAGAAAATGGACTGATCAGCAATCGGGATAATCATCAAATCAGAAAAGAAAAAGGATTGCATACCCTGGTGCTTCCTGCCGGGGGCCCCTAGGGGAATAAATTGTATTTTATTTCTGTAGCCATTAAGGATATAAATAAAAAAATCATATTTTTATGAAAACCAAATCTGGAATACCATGCGTATCATATTAGCCTTTTCGGCTTTCTTTTTATGTCTGGCACTGAATTCCGCCGCTCAGACGATCACCTTGAATGAAGGATTTGAAGAAGTAATACTGGGAATCAGCCAGGATAATCTGATTGAAATAATCGGATTCAAAGGCAAAACAGTAGATCAACAGGATTATATCACTACCTACCTGGGCAACCGGGACCAATCAGCTGTTCCTGCATTCCGGACCGGCTTTGATCAATGTGTGGTCTATAATCATATTATGCCCATTCCCGTTACCAAAGTGTTTTTCAGCAATGATCAGGCCGTAACCATTGTGATCAGCAGTTTTCCCTCCTTTTCCAGGCCCATTTGTCTTGAAACCCAGACCAAGGAAGGGTTGACCTTCTGGGATACAAAACAAGAAATGGAAAGGATATATGGTTCGGAATACCGGATAGACGATTCGGACGGCCGGCTCACCTATTATTATTATGATCAACAGGGGATCGGTTTCGGACTCTCCAATAAAGAGATCAGGATCATCGAGTTTTACAAAAAACCTTAATGGGTTAATAAATCAGGACGATCCGGCTGTTCAGAACACTTAACCCCGATTATTCATAAACCATTCTCAAAATAAACCGTTTTACTATTTAAAATATTTATTATCAGGTAGTTACAAAAAGGGATTAACCCCTGATAAGCGCAATTCAGTAGCCTATTTCTGGGCTATTTGATTAAGTATAAGAATTTCAAAACCCTATATAATTCTTTGATTATCAAGAAATTGCGCTTAATCGGCCCTTCGGGCGAAAAATTTATGAATTTTTCGGGTTAAGTTGATCCGTATAAATCAGTTAATAAAGATAAATCCGGGTTATCCGGGAGGACTGAAAATCCAGGTTATCCGGGGGCAGTCTTCCCGTAAAACAAATTACGGAGTGTGCATTATGAACTGGGAAGATCCTCAGGAAGCTTGATCTGATCAGCATAGAATTTTATCCGGGAGGATTCCATATCCAGGATATCAATTTTTTCTATACAGTCGGTTTTAGGATTGTAGAAAACTTCCACATAAAAATCATTATAAAGATAGAGGTTGATTTTATGCTTATAATACCTTATGGCCACAATAAACTCCCCTTCAAAATATAGTTTTTTTATCTTTTGATACAACGACAATTCCTCAAACTGTAGCCAATCCAGCATAGGATAATAACCTTTAATCTTATATACCGTTTTTCTCTGATTCTCAAACTTAATTAACAAATGATAAATTGAAAAGATATTAATATAAAAGAAAATATTTTAATATCTCTGCATGAACACCTATTTTTCTTAATGAAAAAATAATAATGAATTCTAAGAAAATTTTCTTAACATTGAATTCCTTTTAACAGTCGATAATAAAGATGAAAGCAGTTTCCACCTTACTCTTTTTATGTATTATACACTACACATTTTCACAGGAGATAGTTCCCAAAGAAAGATTTGGTGAGATTGAAATAGGGGTCACATATGAAGATGTGATATGGATCCTCGGTTTTGATGGTTCCAAAATCAGTCATGAAAGTGCCCCTGAAATGCTCACCGCTCCACTTGAAGAACTGGGAATTGAATTTGATTATATCGTTAATTTCCGGTATATCATGGACCTCCCGGTAACCAGTGTCTTTTTCAAGGACAATCTGCTTGTCTACTTTACCATTAGCAGTTATCCGGAGTACAATCAGTTCATATGCCAGGATCTTGTCACTACGGTGGAACTCCGGTTCTGGGACTCGTTGGAGCAAGTCCGGAATATGTATGGCGAAAATCCCTCCCTTCTGGATTACAGCAGCGGGAATATTACCTATTATGCCTATACTAATGAAGGTATTATGTTTGGCATGGACAACAATGAAGTTCGGACCATCAGCATATTCGATCCGGATTTCTGAAAGGAAAAGCCTGGAAATTGATCTTTAACTAAGTACATCATATAGCAATCACAATTTTAAAAATTATGAAAGTGAAAAAATTCAATTATTACGCGTTGTCTGCAGTCTTTGCGATAATGATTTTATCCTGCGATACCCGAAAAAGCCAGGAATCGGACACATCAGAGGAATTTGATGAAGCAGCTACCGAACTCCAGGGAAAAATGGAAAATATTATTTATGAGATCCCCCCTCCGTCGGAAATACCTTTTATCATTCAGGCTACGGGGGCAGAATATAATCCGGATATGGTTAATGGGCTTGAAAAGTCAGAAAAATATACCGCTACCAATAAAATAGCTGCCCTGAACCTGGGTGTCTATTCCACGGATATCGGCTATCTGGTGACCTATGAAAAGGTACAGGATGCACTGAATTATATGGAAGCCTGTCTCGACCTGGGTGAATTTCTTGGGGTTCAGAATGCTATCGATCAGACCCTGGTACGGCAATTTGAAAACAACCTGAATAATAAGGATAGCCTGGCTTCGATCATCAATAATGTGATCGATAACAGCGATGAATTCCTGAGAGAAAATGAACGGCAGAATATTGCGACCCTGGTACTGGCCGGCACCTTTATTGAAGGGCTCTATATTGCCACCCAGCTTGTCGATACCTATCCGGAAGACATCCTGCCGGATGATGCAAGAAATCTTATCCTTACCCCTTTGATCAAACTGATCGTTGATCAGGAAAAATCACTTGGCGACATGATTGAGCTCCTGAAAAGTATTGACGACAAGGGAGACTGGATCGAGGGACTTATCAACAGTCTCGAGGAATTAAAATCGAATTATGAAATGTTGGATGTTCAGGATCAGATCAGTGAAAACAGGGCTGATCTTGTTCTGACCGATAAAACCCTTGAAAGGATCACCCTGCAGATTGAAAAAGTAAGAACGACGGTTACCTATTAATTGATTTCTTATAAATAGATATATGAATTAAAAAAAATATTGAATCCGGCCGATTCAATACTTTTTTATACAACAACAGGAGTGGTAATTAAATGAGCGAACAACTTCTCAGAGCAATTATCCGGTTATTTGCCATTCTGGCAAAAGCGGATGGCATTTCCGAAGACGAAAAAAAGACGATACGGAATTTTCTCCTGGAAAGACTGAATGAAGATACAGCTATGCACTATTATTCCCTGTTTAACCAATTGATAGAGGAATATGAACGTAAGGAATCCAAATCTTCCCCTGAGCAGAAACAGGAAGAAGAAAAGATCGAGATTGAAAAGATCAGCAACCAGATCAACAATGAACTTACTCAGCAACAGAAGATCGTTCTTATTCTTGATGTAACAACGCTTGTAATTGCTGACCGAAAGATCACCGCTGAAGAAGAGAGACTTGTTGAGAAGATCGGGAAAGCCATCCGTGTAGACCAGCAGGATATCGAATCGATGAAAGCCTTCGCCCTTGCCAATAAACCACGGGATTTTGACAGTGAAATATTCCTGATTGCCGGCCCATCGCCTGGTGAAGTTCCCGAAAAAGCTCATTATCTGCCCCTGCCGAACCTCGATGGTTTTTTAGCGGTCCTTGAACTGACACATTATACCGGATCCTATTTTCTTAAGTATATAGGTTCTTCATTGGTATACCTCAACAATATTCCGCTGAAAAGCAATGATATGCGGATGATCCCATCGGGAAGTACCATCCGGAGTGCCAATGCCAAGACGTTGTACTATAGTGATATCGTAAGCAGTTTCAAAAAGCATGTAAAGGGACATAAAATCTCCTTCCTGGGAGAAAATATCGAATATCGATTCCACACTGGTAAAATCGGCCTCCGTAATGTCAATATCAAGGAAGAATCAGGCACACTGTTTGGTATAATGGGCTCAAGCGGGTCGGGCAAATCCACCTTGCTGAATGTGCTCAATGGCAATGAAAAACCCTCCAGCGGCCGTGTTCTTATCAATGAGATCGATATTTACAAAGACCGGAAAAAGATCGAAGGTATAATCGGGTACGTTCCTCAGGATGATCTCCTGATGGAAGATCTGACCGTATATGAAAATCTATATTATGCAGCGAAACTTTGTTTCAGTAATTATACGGAAAGCGAGATTGATCATCTTGTCATGCAAACCCTGAGCAATCTTGGCCTGTCGGAGACCAGGGATCTGAAAGTGGGTAGCCCCCTTGACAAAACCATCAGTGGAGGTCAGCGCAAAAGATTGAATATTGGACTGGAATTGCTGCGTGAACCTTCCGTGATGTTTGTGGATGAGCCCACATCAGGATTGTCTTCAAGGGATTCGGAAAATATCATGGATCTTCTGAAAGAACTTTCCCTGAAAGGAAAATTAATCTTTGTGGTGATCCATCAGCCTTCGTCCGAAATTTACAAACTTTTCGACAAACTGGTGATTCTGGATGAAGGTGGATACCAGATCTATTATGGAAACCCGGTGGAGGCCATTATTTATTTCAAAAATGAATTTAACCTGGTGGATAGCGATCAGGGTGAATGCGTTACCTGCGGTAATGTCAATCCCGAACAGATCTTTAATATTATTGAAACCAGGGTAGTTAACGAATTCGGGAGGCTTACCAAGGAAAGAAAAGTAACTCCACAGCAATGGCATGAGACCTTCTTGGAAAAAATTGATATAAAAGAAATTCCCAGGCATGAAGAGAAACTGGTTTCCACGCTTAATATTCCCAATTATTTCCGGCAATTCAAGGTCTTCGCAAAGAGAGACCTCCTGTCAAAAATAAGTAATAAACAGTATCTGCTGATAAACCTGCTTGAAGCTCCCATCCTTGCGTTTATTCTTGCCTATATTGTTCGATATTTCCCGGTTATCGGTCCCGACAGCGTGGAAGAATATTTTTTCAGCACGAATGTAAATATTCCGGCCTACATATTCATGAGCGTGATCGTAGCGCTGTTTATGGGTCTTACCGTCAGTGCCGAAGAGATCATACGGGATCGAAAAATACTCAAAAGGGAATCTTTTCTGCATCTGAGCCGGGGAAGCTATATTGTTTCCAAACTTTCTATTCTTTTCGGGCTCAGTGCAATCCAGACCCTTACTTATACTTTGATTGGTAATACCATTCTTGAAATTCAGGGTATGTTCCTGCCGTTCTGGTTAATTCTTTTTACTACATCCTGCTTTGCCAATGTGCTTGGGCTCAATATTTCATCGGCATTCAATTCAGCAGTCACTATCTATATCCTGATCCCCATATTACTGATACCTCAATTATTATTAAGCGGGGTAGTGGTTAAATTCGATGAACTGAATCCCGGAATAACCACCAGGGACAAAGTTCCCCTGATCGGCGAGACTATGGCTTCGCGGTGGGCTTTTGAGGCAGCAATGGTTACCCAGTTCAAAGAAAATAAATTTGAAAAGCCTTTTTTTAATCTGGATAAACAGATGGGTAATGCGGAATATAAAAATCTGTATTTTGTTCCCACCCTGATGTCAAAACTGGATTATTGTCATATTCATTACAAGGACGAAGAACCGGAAATTGTGGATCAACTGGATTATAATTTTGATGTTCTGACCAATGAGATCGGCGATGAACTGGATAAGTTCGGATACGATAATTTGCCTGATTATCCCAGGTTGAACCGGAGTGATTTCAACGAAGAAGTATATGAAAGCACTAAGCGCTTTCTTGGGATCCTTAAGAAAGTATATATCCGGCGATACAATGATGCCCTTAAGAAGAAAGAGCAGTTAATGGCCACATTGACCAGTACCCCGCAAAAAAGAGAGCGGTTTGAAAAGATTAAAAAAGAAAACCATAATAAACGTATCGAGGATATGGTTAAAAACACCAATGAGGCGATCCGCATCATAGAACATGACCGGGAACTTATACAAAAAATATATCCTATCTTTCATGAACCGGATGATCCGGATCATGTGCTGGATTTCAGAACGATTTTTTATTCTCCCACCAAACATCTAATGGGAAGACAGATTGAAACTCTATGGTTTAATCTGGGAATGATATGGTTTATGAGCTTCATTCTGGTGATCACCCTGTATTATGATGTGCTCCGGTGGCTGGTACAATTCCCCGACCGCCTAAAGCTGAAAAACAAAACGGCAAGCGGATAATGTCAAGATGATCAGATCCGGAATATCGTAACCATAGCCCTTGATCGAATTTTATTCATTAATACGGAAACTTCATGTTCTTTTACCTATCCAAAATTTTCACCTTTCTGCTGATGCCTTATACACAGATGTTTATATGGTTCATACTGTCAATCATCCTGAAGAACAGAAAATGGAAAAGGATTTTTTTTATACTGGGTATATGCTATTTATTCTTTTTTTCAAACCGTTTCATTGTAAATGAAGCGCTTCTTCTCTGGGAAATACCCCCTACTCCGCTGGAACAGGTATCCGATAATTATGTGGTGGGCATTGTGCTGGGCGGCATTACCAATTCTGAAAAGGAACCACGGGATCGTGTTTATTTTTTCCGGGGAGCTGGACGGATCACCCATGCCGTACAACTGTATAAGATGGGGAAGATCAATAATATCCTGGTGTCGGGAGGTTCCAGTAACCTGATCAATACCAAACATAAGGAAGCTCATAACCTGCAACGGTTTTTATGGCTGTGCGGAGTGGATAACGAGGACATCCTTGTGGAAGATCAGGCACGCAACACCTATGAGAATGCGCTCTATTCAGAAGAATTGTTAAAAAAGAAAGGCCTTGGAGATAAAAAACACCTGGTCATCACCTCCGCCTACCATCTCAGAAGAGCTCTTATTTGTTTCGAGGCCACTTCCCTCCATACGGAGGGATTCAGTACCGATTTTTATGGCACGGAAAGGAAATTCACTCCTGACCGGCTTTTGTTGCCAGATCCTACAGCTTTTGCCGACTGGCAGAAGATAATCAGAGAACTTGAAGGATTGATTTTTTACAAACTCGCGGGGTATATATGATACGAAATTGCCGGTAAGCACCCGGAATCATTGATTATGCGCTTTCTGATTAGGCGCTTTCTATCCAGACCGATTTAATATTCACGAACTCCCTGATACCGAGATGGGACAATTCACGTCCGTATCCGGAAGCTTTAACTCCTCCAAAAGGTACTTTCGGGTGTGAAGCCACCATGGCATTTACAAAAACCGATCCGCTCTCTATCCGGCGAACCATGTAACGTGCTTTTTCAAGATCCTTTGTCCATAAGGAGGCTCCAAGCCCGAATTTTGACTGGTTGGCTGTTTTTATGGCTTCCTCTTCATCCTCAACCACGATGACCGATGCCACCGGGCCGAATAACTCCTCGTCAAAAGCCGGCATGCCCTGTTTCACTTTATTAAGGATAGTGGGTTTAAAAAAGAACCCTTCGCGTTCAATTTTTTCGTCCCCGTAAAACACCGCCGCACCAAGTTCCTTCGATCTGTCTACCTGTTCCCTGAGTTCATCCCTGAGATCCTCCCGGGCCATAGGAGCTACCTCAGTTGAATCATCCCAGGGATCCCCTTCCTGCATTTGACTCATCAATTGTCTGTATTTCTCAAGATAAGTATCGGCAATTTCTTTTACGAGGATAAAGCGTTTTGCAGCTATACAACTTTGTCCACAGTTGATCATCCTGGCCTTTACACCCGTTTCTGCCGCTTTTTCTATATCGGCGTCGCCGAGAATGATAAACGGATCACTTCCCCCAAGCTCAAGCACCGTTTTCTTTAAATTTTTACCCGCGTTTTCAGCCACTTTCCGGCCGGCAATATCGCTTCCCGTAAGGGTTACCGCCTTTATTCTTCCATCATCGATTACGCCACTCATTTTGCTGCTCCGGGTCAGAATTGACCGGAATACGCCTTCCGGGAATCCCGAATCCCGGAATAATTTTTCAATTTCGAGGGCACATTGCGGTACATTGGCAGCATGCTTTAAAATTCCCGTGTTACCTGCCATGATATTGGGGGCGGCAAACCTGAAAACCTGCCAGAAGGGAAAATTCCAGGGCATTATCGCGAGTACCGGACCCAATGGATCATAGGCAATATAAGAATCGGCCTCTTCCACGGGCAATGTTTCCTCTTTGAGAAAACGTTCTGCGTTTTCAGCATAATAACGGCATACCCAGGCACATTTTTTAATTTCGCCGATTGATTCACTTTTTATCTTACCCATCTCCATGGTGATCACCCCGGCCAACGATTCTGAATTGGTTTCAAGGAGATCGGCACATTGATTCATATACGCGGCTCTTTTTTCAAAAGGCACATATTTCCAGTCATCATATGCTTTGATCGATTTATCCAGTGCAGCATCAATCTGCTGATCAGTAAATTCATCAAATTCTTCAATAACCTGATTGTTAAATGGGTTTATGGATTGGATTGACATAAAATTTTGAGTTTTTCAGTTCGTCAATAGCTACTCTTGCCGCCACCAGTGCCAGTATCGGACCAAACATAACTCCAAGTAGCGGGAATAACAGGATTACATTGAATACAAGGCCATTTCCAATGGCCAGCCCTGCATTTTTTCTGGTCTGTCCTATGCTTTCCTGTAAGGTTAATCCGTCCTTCTCATAGCTGTAATCCATCATAACCATACCGAAAAAATAACTTTCTATCAATAGCAGCAGAGCCGGTAATAAGGGTACTACCCAGATAATGAGCAGTGAAAAGAAAAATAAAATGAAGGTGATCAGAATTTCAAGCATAAAATTTCGCAGCGCCAGTTTAATCCCCCTGAAAGAACAGTAACATAATGACCGGATGTTCATCTTTACTTCTCTGCCTTCGATTTTCCTGTCCAGGATCCCGGCAATCTTAACAAACATGGGTGAAAGAACGATCAGTGTGAGATACCGGAAAAGTTTAAGATATAAAAATAAAACCAGGCCACGGACCAGAATGGCGAGGATCAATTCAACCAGATTTCCGATCCGGGAATCATAATCCTTGAACGAGTAGCTGCCGGTTATATAATTCAGGATATCGTCAGAAGTATACCAGGCCAGCATACCCACCAGAACTGCTATAACCAGACTGATCACCGCAGGTATCAGGATAATAGACCATAACCGGTTCCTGTCTATTGCTCTGATGGACTGCACATACCCGTTGATACCTGCAAATAATTGTTCGCCTGAATTCACCTTATCATATTATTCAATATAAGTTTATTAAAAAATAATGGCTATTCCAACCAAAGCTTGCCGTTCTTGAGTAAATTTGAATATTAAATGAACTTTTTATACGAAATTATGATTATTAAAAATGAACGTTATGTATCGTTTTTAATAAAGGGTTCATTTTTTATTTTTCCCCTATGGAAACCATTTTTTAAATTTCAGTTTACCATCTAGAATTTTTAAGTAATGAAGTTACTGGATCAAATCAGGCTCAAAGCCAAGAAAGTCAATAAAAGGATTGTGCTGCCTGAAAGCCTTGAAGAAAGAAACTTACTGGCTGCCGATTATATTCTGGAAAATGAGATCGCCAGGATCATTTTAATTGCCAATAAAGATAAATTATTTGCAAGAGCCAGAGAGTTAAACCTGAAATACATTGAAAAGGCTATCATTATCGATCCGGAGAAGCATGAAAAGAAAGATCATTTTATCCGGATGATGGTAGAACTGAGGCAACATAAAGGACTCACTGAGGAGGAGGCATCCAGATTGATTGAAGATCCTCTTTATCTCGCCTGCCTGCTCATAAAAGACCATGATGCCGACGGGGAAGTAGCCGGAGCCATGAATGCCACCGGGGATGTACTTCGCCCGGCATTTCAGTTCGTAAAAACCCAGCCCGGCATTTCCATTGTCAGTGGCGCCTTCATCATGATACTTCCCGATTCGCCCTATGGTGATGAGGGAGTGCTGGTGTTTGCTGATTGTGCCGTACACCCCGATCCGGACGACAAACAACTGGGTGAAATAGCTGTAGCTACAGCAAAAACAGCAAGGGATATAGCAGATCTGGATCCCCGGGTGGCCATGCTGAGCTTTTCCACCAAAGGCAGTGCCCGGCACGAAATGGTCGATCGCATAGTCAATGCCACCCGGATAGCCCGGAAGATCGATCCCGATCTGAAGATCGATGGGGAATTACAGGCTGATGCCGCTCTGGTGGAATCGATCGGACAGAAAAAATCACCCGGCAGTCCTATTGCCGGCAAAGCCAATGTGCTGGTATTCCCTGACCTTAATTCCGGAAATATTGCATACAAACTTGTACAGAGGCTTGCCAATGCCGAAGCAATAGGGCCAATATTGCAGGGCATGGCTGCACCCATCAATGATCTTTCCAGGGGATGCTCAGTAAGCGACATCGTAAACATGGTAGCTGTAACGGCCAATCAGGCAACCGGATTAGACAAAAACTAAACAATAGGAACATGGCGGAACAAGTAGAACCAATTGAAGAGTATACGCTCAAGACCAAAAGTGAAGAAGTTGGCCGGCACGAAACGATAAACAAAGTGGGTATCGTGGGCTGTGGCAACCTGGGGCAGGAAATAGCCAGGATAATAAGTAATCATGGTATCGATGTGGTTTTCCTTGAATTATCGAATCAGAAGATCGAGGACGCCATTAATGGGATCAGGCGGGATCTTGACAACCAGATAGAACGATGGGGGATGACCGAGTCTGACAAAAGGGCCATTCTTTCCCGGATAAAAGGAACACTTGAGTATAAAGACCTGAAAGGGAGCCAGGTAGTAATCGAAGCAGTTAAGTCAAAAACACGCGAGGACAGTGTTGAATTGAGAAAAAAGATCTTTAAGGAAATAGAAAGAGTGGTAGACGAAAAAGCGATCATTGCCACCAATTCGACCACACTGGTTATTACCGAGCTGGGTTCCGAGTTGGATCATCCTGATAGATGCGTAAGTCTGCATTTTCTTTCACCGGCCAGAGATGTACCGATCGTTGAAGTGGCCCGCAGCCTGCATACCTCAGATGAAGCCTATAAGAAGGTATGTAAATTTGCCCGCCTGCTGGGGAAAACAATTATACCTGTAGTGGAATCACCGGGAGTGATCAGTACCCGCCTAATCGCACCGATGATCAATGAAGCCAGCGAAATAATGATGGAAGGTGTGGCTAGCATGCATGATATCGATAACACCATGAAGCTGGGTTTTGGGTTTCCGTACGGACCTTTTGAAATGGCTGACAAGATCGGTATTGACATAGTGGTACGGTGGCTTGATAACCTGTATCGTGAATTTGGCGATATCAAGTATAAGGCCTCCCCTATGTTGAAAAAAAGGGTGAGAGCCAACCACCTGGGCCGAAACACAGGAGTTGGGTTTTATAAATATGACGGGGAAGGAAAAAAAATATTGGAAGAACAGCCCGAACCTTGCTGAGACAGGCCGTTTTTTATCTACTTATTTAACACTTAAATCAATGAAAATACTAGTTATAAATTCAGGTTCATCATCTATCAAGTATCAACTCTTTGATATGGAAGAAAAGACGGTGCTGGCCAAAGGGATTGTTGAAAAAATCGGGATGCAGGGATCTTTTCTGAAAAATACGAGGAATGACGGGGACGAGGTGAAACTCACCGGTGAGATCGTGGATCATCAGGCAGGTATTGAATATATGCTTGGTGTACTGGTGAGCAAGAAACATGGTTCACTGAAATCCCTTGATAACCTGAATGCCGTGGGTCACCGGGTGGTACATGGAGGAGAAACCTTCAAAGGAAGTGTAATGATCACCGAAAAAGTGGTGAAAAAGATGGAAGAGGTAGCTGAACTGGCACCTCTTCATAACCCTCCGAACCTTAAAGGTATCTATGCCGTGAGTGAATTATTGCCGGGCCTGCCTCAGGTGGGTGTGTTCGATACGGCTTTTCATCAAACCATGCCTGAATACGCTTATATGTATGCCATCCCTTATTCATTATATAAAAAATATGGACTGAGAAAATATGGTTTTCACGGCACCAGTCATAAATACGTCTCCAACCGTGCCTGTGAAATATTGGGAACCGATATTAAAAATCAAAAGATCATCACCTGTCATCTTGGAAATGGTGCCTCAATTACTGCCATTAAGAATGGGGATTCCGTAGATACATCTATGGGCCTTACCCCCGTAGAAGGAATGATCATGGGAACCCGGTCGGGTGATCTTGATCTTGGTGTACTCACCTTTATCATGAACAAGGAGGAGATCGGGGTGCAGGCGGCCAATACCCTCATCAATAAGCACAGTGGTCTTCTGGGCGTATCGGGGATATCATCCGATATGCGGGAGATAGAAAAAGCGGCGGAACAGGGCAATGAAAGGGCCCGTTTGGCCATTCAGATGTATGCTTACCGGATAAAAAAATATATCGGGTCCTATTGTGCGGCAATGGGTGGCATGGATATGGTAGTTTTTACAGGTGGTATCGGTGAAAACGATATCCATATTCGCGAACTGGCCTGTTCCGATATGGAATATCTGGGTATAAAATTGGATAAGGATAAAAACCTGAAGGTGAAAGGCAGTGAAGAAAAGATATCCCTGGAAGGTTCAAAGGTGAATGTGATGGTGGTCCCCACCAATGAAGAACTGGTAATCGCCGAGGACACGATGGAAATAATGGAAAAACAAAAGCAGCCCTCAGAGGTTTAGTGAATTTTATCAAACTGAAAATTTATTTTGTAAAAACTTGATAATTTTGTTAGATTTAACTGGTTAAGTTAGATTTTTTTAACTATGAAAATAGCAATACCAACTTGTGACGGGATAAGGATCTCGTCAAATATAAAAAGAATAAAAGGGTTTACTATATTTGAAATTAGCGGCGGAAAAATCATTAATGAAACTTATGTTTCGAATAATAGCAAACCAGAGGATAACCAATCCAATAAGGAATCCATTGATGAAGCTGCTGAACCCCATACGAAAAGTAAGGAAATCTCATTCCTAACCTGTATTGAGGATTGTCAGATCGTTATTGCCAATGGATTAAGCAAAAATATGTTTGAAGAGCTTCTCAAGGCCAACAAAGAAGTTTATATTACTGAAGCCGAACATATCCGGGGAGCTATCAATCATTTTATCCGGCAGACCCTGAGAAATCACCCGGAAATGGCTTAATCGGGTTGTAATCAATATTGTTCTGTGCCTGAACTGAAGGGTTAATTCATAGCCGGTTATCCAAGCTATCCCTGCCGCCGGTATTTGGCTCTGAAATTCAGATTCCCCGGTTAATATCAAAATCCTCGAGATAATCTGCCACTCTTCTTACAAATGGCCCACCCAGGGATCCGTCTACTACCCTGTGGTCATATGTATGGGAGATGAACATCTTCTGCCTGATGCCGATGGCATCTCCGGTGGGTGAGTTGATCACGGCAGGTTTTTTTACAATGGCCCCGAATGCCAGTATGGCTACCTGGGGTTGCATAATGACAGGAGTTCCCATCAGGTTGCCAAACGATCCTATATTGGTAATGGAATACGTTCCCCCGGTCAATTCATCCGGTTTTAATTTTCCGTTCCTTGCGCGAAAAGCCAGATCGTTTACCTTTTCTACCAGGCCGATAAGATTATACTGATCGGCATAATGAATAACCGGAACGATAAGATTATATCCGGGCAGGGCCACTGCCATTCCAATATTGATCCTGTTCTTTTTGATGATTTTATTTCCCTCTACCGATATATTGACCAGTGGATAATCTTTAATGGCCTTGATAACTGCTTCGATAAAAATAGGAGTAACGGTAATTTTCTGTTTGTACTTCCTCTTATATTCTTCTTTTATCTTTTCACGCCACATGACCAGCCCACTCACATCAGCCTCCACAAATGAAGTAACATGTGGGGAGATCTTTTTGGATTCCACCATGCGGTCGGCGATCATTTTGCGCATCCGGTCCATTTCAATGATCTCATCCTCTCCCGAATTAAATTGCTGATCGCCCACTTCAGTCAATTCTGCATCGAGTGGACGGTCTGCCACAGATATCACTTCTTTAATTTTGGCAGCCTCCCGGGCCTTTTTTTCCGCTACATAGGCTAAAATATCTTTTTTGGTAAGCCTGTTTTTCTTACCGCTTCCTTCGATCTGGTCGAGTTCTTCCAAACTCACATTTTCCTGACGGGCAATGTTCTTTACAAGTGGCGAATAAAATCTATGTGACTCGGGACGGGATAGCTGGGTTAAACCATTTGTGGTTGGACCCGAAATCCGGCTGGCTTCCTTTGTACTATACTCTTCAGGATGTTCGTAATCATCCGGTAAATCATCAAGGCCCAGCGGGTGCTTGATATCCTCTTCGGTTTCAATAATGGCAATGGGTTGACCCACAGGCACCACTTCTCCCTCCCCAGCCAAGATCTCCTTTATCACTCCCCCAATAGTGGAAGGTACCTCTGTATCTACCTTATCAGTGGCAACCTCAAGGACCGATTCATCCTCCTCGATGGTATCACCTTCTCTTTTAAGCCAGCCTAAAATAGTGGCTTCCATTATACTTTCACCCATTTTGGGCATTACCATTTCGACAAGTGCCATATCCGGATTATTGATTAAAGGGATGAAACAAAGTTAATATTTTCATCAATCAGTTCCATTTTTTTGAACTATTCTTTGCCAAAGCATTACGAGAGCAGCCACAGAAGCGTATTTAATGTTATTGATCCGGTTTTTAGGAATAGAATATCGCTGAGCCACACAGGAATGCCCATCAGCCACTGCAATCCATACCGTGCCAACCGGCTTTTCGGGCGTACCGCCTCCCGGGCCTGATATACCGCTGGTAGCCACGCCGAAATCCGTATAGAACCGATTTCTTACTCCCGAAGCCATTTCTTTTACCGTCTCCTCACTTACTGCACCCACACGCTCGAGCGTTTGCTTCTTTACCCCCAACAAATCCATTTTTACCTGATTATGATAGGCCACAAGGCCCGAAATGAAATAGTTCGAACTGCCGGGAACAGTCGTAATAAGATGGGCCAGATAACCCCCGGTACAACTTTCGGCCAGAGAGAGGGTTTGATGCTGTTCAGTCAATAATTGCCCGATCCTTTCCTGAAGAGAAATGCCATCTTCACCATAAATATATTCATTAATGTATTTCCTGAGCTCAGCGGATTGTTGGTCCAGCGCACGCTTAAGTTTCTCCTGGTCAGTGCCCTGACCCGTAATCCTTAATTTAACCTGACCGTAACCAGGAAGATAGGCAAGCGACATATTGGGCGGCAGGTTATTTTCCCATTCAAGGATCTTTTCGGCCAGCCATGACTCACCAATGCCTGCCGTCATAATGTGTTTATGGAATATTGCCGGAGCATGATACTTTTTTTTGATTTCCGGAATTATTTTTTCAATCATCATCTGCTGCATCTCATGGGGTACTCCGGGCATGGAAATAAAAGTTTTATTTTTCTTGTCAAACCACATGCCGGCAGCAGTGCCCACATCATTAATGATCAGGCGGGCATTTTCCGGGATCATGGCCTGATTCCGGTTGGTTTCAGTTAAAGTAAAACCGCGCCTCCTGAAATACAACTCAACCTGGCGTAATGCCTCCTCATTCATTTTCATTCCCACATTAAAAAAATCGGCAAGACATTTTTTGGTAATATCGTCACTGGTGGGCCCCAGCCCTCCGGTAATCAGGATTAAATCCGATCTTTTTTCAGCATGATCCAATGCATCGAGTATTGTATCCTTTTGATCCCCGGTTGAGAGTTTCAATCCTACTTTAATACCAACGGCAGTCAACTGCTCACCTATGAACTGAGAATTGGTGTCCAATGTATGACCGTAAAGGATCTCTTCCCCTATAGTAATGATTGATGCAATAATATTCGCCATATTAATATACTATGATTTTTTTAACCGTTATAAACGAATCCCCTGCCTTCAGCATGAGAAAATAAAGTCCAGAAGCCAGGTTTACCGTCTCCAGCTGGATCTCCTCCTCACTCACGAAAGAAGATATTATATCGATTTTTTCCCCATACCCGGAATAACATTCGATCTCGAGATCTTTCATAAAGAGACCTGTGCTTTTAATGAATACATTTCCGGATGCCGGATTGGGATAAATGATTATGTCCGGTTCTTCCGGCTCGGCAGTCGTGGTTAATGAAACCACACTCAAATTCCTCACTGTATCCGCTTCACATCCCAGGCTGTCTGTTACGGTCAGTTTCACCTCGTAGGTCCCTACCTCATAATAGCTTCTGCTGGTCTCATCCAATGTATCGGTGCCATTCAACTCAAACTCCCATAAATAATGCTCAGCCCCGGCAGTAGCAGAAAAATGAACTTCATTGCTCTCCTTGAGGTTTAACGTATCCGGATCCATAATAAATCCCGCCTCTGTGGCCGATACATAAATAAATACTTCTGTAGAGAGACTCTCCAATAAGGAATCGAGTGCTGTGATAAAAAATGAAGTGTCCCGTTCAATATTGGGTATCCTCAATTGCCTGCCTTTGAAGACCCTCTCAGTGAGTGAAGGATCGGTATAAACCGCCAGCACACTTCCCTGATCGGAAAAAAGGGTTGCGGTATCATTTCTGCAAACATAGCTTGGTTCGAGTTCGGGAACAGGCGATATAGAAGGCGTAAAAAAAAGCATACTTGAATCCCGGCATCCGATCGAATCCTCCGCCAGTAACCTGACAGAAAATTCTGCAAGGTTATCGTAGTCATAGGGAAACACTGATTCATCCGAATGAAAATTTCCATTAACAAACCATTTCCCGGAAGTATTGTTCACAGATCGATCGGTAAATATTAGCCGGGTGATGGTAGAAATGTCCAGTGTGTCCAGGTGATATTCTATCTCCGAATGGAGGTTTGAAACATATATTCCCGGATTTACCGGGTCGCTTTCGAATTCTCCAGCCGTGTTGGTGATCCAGAATTCCTGATTTTGGTTTATATCCATCAGGGTAAAAGTACTGCCGGTATGTATCAATTCAGTCAACAGAGAATCATTGTAAACGTTTATCGAATCGGTATTATGGGCCTGGATAGTTAGATCTGAATGCATGCAGACATATTGATCCTGTATTGCCGGCTTCTCATTTTTGTAAATCACTGTAACCCGACCTGACAATGAATCCTCGCATCCCGTCTGGTTTTTCACAACCTGTAACACCTCATAGATCCCCTCCTCTTCATAATTGATTTCCGGATACTGCAGCGTACTGCCATATCCGTTCCCAAAATCCCATTTCCACCGATCACTGTTGCTTGATTCGTCGATGAATTCAACCAGTCCTGATTCTCCTTCATTGATGATCAATGAATCCGGTATAGCGGAAAACCCGGCTTCCGGTTCGTCAATAATCACGGAGATCTTCCGGATATCACCAGGGTAATTTTTATCGACATTCATTACATACACTTCCAAATCTTCGTTGAGGTGATTCACCATAAAAACCGAATCTGTAGCCATCAGGTCATCACCATAAGGATCCTCATAGAATTCGAACATTTTTCCTCCGGGAGGATTGATTATCACATCATCGCCCCTGCAAATATAATAGCTGGTATCGACCGGGGGACTGGCCAGATAATCACGATAATAATTCCGGGCATCGGCCAATGGGTTCTTTAATCCTTCCAGCGTGGAATCCATCACAATATAAAAGGACAGCTTTTCCGTTTGCCAGGCTTTAATGCTGTCTATCATTACAGCCGTAATCATGGCCACATCATTGCCTTGTCCCATACTGCCTGCACTGGTCTTCTGTACACCACCCGAAACCATGTGATGCTTTATGCTGTCTGTAATTACCGAGTTAATGTCGGCAGCATTACCGTCAAGGCTATCGAGATCCACGGCATAAAATGAGATTTCAGGATGACCATGGAAGCCCACCCCGGCAAAGATTGTACTGTCATTATTGCAAACAATCCCCAGGGAGTCGTTCACCAGCCATCCTGCCCTGTTCTGGTCCGGATCATCCAGATCCCAATCTGCCAATAATCCCAGGTTTAGGTCATGTATGGTCGAATCGCCCTGGTTGATCAGCCGGTACTCACATATAATGAAAGGGCTGGATGAATGGGCCAATATTTTCTGCTCAACAAGGATACCCAACCTGTTGTTTATATCCTCCTCTTCCTTAAAAGTACTTCTTGCATCAAAATAAGCATGGGAGTTCTTATACAATTTGATCTTATCCAGTGAGACAAAATCATTGTTCCCGCTATGATTATCCACATCATACAACGCATTGTCGCTGACCATCCGCTCATCTTTTGAAAGTATGATGCCGAAATTATTCAAAATCTGCTCATCCCTGTAGCGTATTCCATTACCCTTTGAAAAATTCGGCCCTGTGAATCCCAGGCGACCGTTATCCGAGACCGTAAATTCCAATGATTCATTGACTATATCAAAGGAAGATCCATTACTGTAGAATTCAAAATACTGATAATCACTATATTCACCTGCTTCATAATCAATCCTCACTTTAATTTTTTCATTATATTCCAGCGAATTATCGAAGTAAAGGCTGAATGTTCCCAAAGAATCGGTAATAGAGTCAAGAGAGGCCAACTGTTCTGCCCCGATATGATCTTTTAGAGGAATCACCGACGGATTTTCTGAAGTAATATGAATTTGGAGGTCTTCAACGGGAGCCAGGTAATTGATGAAATGCGCGGATAACCGGACCGTATCGTCGAAAAAAGCATAAGATCCCAATTCATTATTATAATTGAAGGATTGCATCCGCACAGAAACCCCACCCGTATCCGTTAAGGCCTTATACATGTTCAATCTGCCTTTCCCCATTCTTTCATGATAGTCGGCATTATTCCCCACCGAACTGACGTCATCGGTATTGACCCGTATCTGTTCCATGATCTGCCGCGCATTCCATTCGGGAAAATGCATTTTAAGCAGGGAAGCCGTGCCGGCCACCATCGGTACAGAAAAGGAAGATCCGTCAGCCATACTATAAATGTTATCATTGGCGGTGGTATAAATATCGACTCCGGGTGCTACCAGATCCATATAAGTACTGTAAGAGGCCCATTCTGCCAGGTTATCGTCACCATCCACCGCCCCAACAGACAGAACATTATTGTACGATGCCGGATAAAAATCATATTCTCCCGGGGTATTGCCTGCTGCAGCAATCACCACAACGTCCAGTTCATTCACCACATAATCAATTACCTCCTGTGCATATTCTGAATAAGCATCTGCTGATCCCCAGGAAAGGATTATTACATCACATCCCCTTTCTGCCGCATAAATCACGGCTTCAAAGCCGTTGGCAAATTCATTTCCGGAGGAAGTGAACGCTTTCAGAGGCATTAACCGTGCATTAAAGCCGGTGCCGGCAATGCCGGTACCATTGTCAGTAACCGCATTGCTTATACCACTTACCTGTGTACCATGTCCATCGTTATCAGCAGTGATATCAGGATCGTCATCGGCAAAATCCCAACCGTAATAGTTGTCGGTATAACCATCTTCATCATCATCAATGCCATTCGGGGGGTCAGCCGTATTGATGTAAAGGTTGGCTTGAATGTCGTTATGTGCCGTATCCAATCCCGTATCGATCACCGCAATTAACGGTTCAGGATGGTTTCGAACCAGGTCCCAGGCCGGGTAGGCGTTGATCTGTGACAAATAGGTTTGCCGGCCGGAACCGGGCTGACTTTCGGGATCATCAGGAATATACAGCAGTTGGTAAGAGTACGAAGGTTCTGCATAAGCGACTCGTGTGTTTCTATTCAGTACGTTAAGAATCTCTTCCACGGAAACTCCTTCATTTAAGCGGATCTTCCATATATGGTGATAAAAAGGAGTGGTTCCTGATCTGGCTTTTTCTATGGTTTCATTCTTTCTTTCGAATACCTTACGTACCGTATCTACCGGTATTTGATCGACCAGATCCCCGATATCTGATGTGGCTCCTGGTTTTAATTTAATGATGAGTTCTTTTGCATGTTGTGGTAAAATTTCAGGTCCGGGATATTGCACAAGCGGTTGCGCCGGAATAGGCCCGGCCAGGCAAAAAAGTGGGATAATGATATATAATAGGTAGAAAAAGGGTGATATCGTTAACTTCTTTTTTTGCAAAACGTTTAAAATATTAAAACAATATAATCCCGGGCTATTTTTTATTGTTAATTTTGTTATATTTTCTTTAATTAACGAAAATTTTTTTGTTTTCAACAAAGCAATGACATTATTTGAAAAATATAATCCATTAATTGAAGAGACGATCGATTCCATCCGAAAAGGTTTGTTTTTCAATCGTTATGCAGAGCTTCCCACCGATGAGATTTATGCTGAAGATTCCATCGAAAAAGGCTATCATAATTTTAAATCAAATATAAACAGGAAATTCGAGGGATTGCGTCAAACCATTCCCCAGAACTGGGAAGGAGAAGAAGAATCACCTTTTTTTCAGCAGAAGCTGAACATCCTTTATCCTACCTTTGACAGGTCGGCTTTGATCGAGAGGGCCTGTAATCAGTTCCATAAATGGAGGAAGGTGAGTCCGGAGGAAAGGGCCGGCCTATTGCTTGAAGCGCTGGACAGGATAAGTCAACGCTTTTTTGAGATCGCCTTTGCCACAATGCATACCACCGGGATGGCTTATACCATGGCATTCCAGGTATCCGGGCCACATGCCGCACAACGGGCTTTAAATGCTGTGGCCTCCGGTTATGAAGCATTAAAGAGATATCCTTCCTCCGGATTCGGTCGCGTAGTGCAGGATGAATTCGGTATCAAGCTCGATAAATCATGGATACCCGTGCCCAAAGGTATAGGCCTTATTATCGGTTGTCCCTTTTTCCCTTCCAGAGATGCTACACCCAGCATTTTTGCCAACCTGATCACGGGAAACCCGGTAATCGTAAAACCACACTCTTCATCCATTCTTCCCATTGCCATTGTGGTTTCCGAAATTCAGAAAGTATTCAGCGAACGGGGTTACGATCCCGATGTATGTCAACTGGCCATCGACAATGAGGACGAGGAATTTATTGAAGCACTTGTAGAACATAATGAGGTCAAGCTGATCGACTTCAAAGGAAATTGCAGGATTGTAGATTATCTTGAATCACTGAATAATAAAACGGTTTTTACGGAACGTTTCAGTATTAACTCTGTAATTATCGATTCCGTACACGATATCAGGGAAGTAGTTAAAAACCTGGTGGTATCTCTATGTCTTTATTCGGGTCAAATGAACAATACACCACAGAATTTTTTTATTCCCGAAAACGGCATTCTGACTACCGATGGGAAAATAAGTTACAAGGATTTTGTCGATTTGTTCCTCAACGAGCTGCAAAACCTCATCCAGGATGATAAAGGAGCCCAGATCATGGGAGCTATCCAGAATCCGACCGTAATTAATTCCATCGATAAACTGGAAAAACAGAATGGAATGCTGTTATATAAAGCCACCTCCTACCAGCATCCCGAATATAAGAATGCCAGGACGCTCTCTCCCATGTTAATGGAACTTTTGCCGGTACAACATGAGGTATTCCAGAAAGAACAGTTCGGGCCGGTTGGGTTTATTATTAAAACCAAAAACCCGATGCATTCACTGGAACTAGCTGCCGAAACGGCTTTAAAAAAAGGATCATTATATTGCAGTACTTTTACCATCAATGAAAAATTCAAAGAAATGGTTATTGACAAAATGACCATTCATAATATCCCCGTTACCTTCAATATGGTTGGAAACATCTATCTGAAACCGGACGAAAGTATTGATCACTATCACTTGACTGGCGGTAATACGGCAAGCAAGGCTTCCGCCAGCAATCTTGATTTTGTATTGCAACGTTTTACCTGGGTGGGATGCAAACAACCCATCTATAAGGAAGAAAAGGTAACTGACTAAAGATAGATCAGGTACATCACCAGTAAGGAAAGGAACACATTGGCTACACCCGCACTGAAAATGAGCTCGGGATTCTCTTTTTTATGAAAAAGGCCCAGATAGGATGTGCCAAGCAGGATAAAGAGGAAGAAGGAAAAAACATTGTATATGCTGTAATGGGGATTGAAAATATAAATATCAAACCCTGTATCCACTTCCATTTTATACTGGATATGAAAGATCGGTGAGATCAATATCCTGGCCTTATCGCCACTGTGCACTAGTTTAGAATAACTGTAACTCAATGGGAATTCGAAATCCTTTGTGGCGATAACAATCGTATTGGTTGATTTATACGTAGTCAGTTTTGCTTCTATTGTTTGGTCGAATGTATTCTTCGGCAGGAAATAATCCAGTATGACAAGAAAAGTAAAAAGAAAGGACAGGATCGATACGATCCGGACCGATCTCACATAGGGTGTAAGATCTATATCGTCTTCCTTTCTCTTGGCATAAGCAGGATGAGCCCTTTGCCATGCTTTCTTTTTTGCAGCCTGTCCCCAGTTGGAAACCGTAGTAAAAGAGGATTCGGATTTTATGCTGTTTTTATTTAATTGTTCGTAATCATAGATAAAATTATAATTCTCGCGGCTTTCCTTTCTGCCAAGAGCCTGATAAGCTTCATTGATCTCTGTAAACTTCTGATGGGTATCGGTATTGCGGGATTTATCCGGATGATATTTAAGAGCTAAATCGCGATAGGCCTTTTTGATTTGCTGTTCTGTAGCATATCTGTCGATGTCTAATATTTTATAATAGTCCTTCATCGACCTTCATCAATTAATCAGATACTATTCCTCTTATTAAATATACATAATCCTTAAAAAAAAGTTACTGGGTTGGCAAATTTCATGATCATAACGAAATGACGGTTTCAATATTTTTTTTGCAGCCGGGCCAAATAATGTCCATCGGCATTTTCGTATATGATCTGGGGTATCCATACAGTGTTTTTGCAGTACTCGGTTAATTTACCGGGATCAATAAAAAGCCAGTCGAACCATGGCCCTTGTTTATCCCGGTATTCAAACTGGTATTTAACCTGGCCGATATAATGGTCGGTTTTAATCCGCTCTTTCAATACATATCTCACATCCGTGGAATCGAATATAAGCTGGGATCCCGGCGAAGTGATCTTCTCCATCTTATCAAGAAATATCATCAGCCCGGTAAGAGAACCCACCAGACCTATACCATTCATCAACATGATTATGGTATCGTATTCACGTAGATTGAACTGAAACACATCTCCGTGAATGATCTTTTTCACCCCTCTATTAAGCATCACGTTTACACATCCACCGGATAAATCCATGGCTGTAATGTTCTGACCCACATTCTGAAGAAATAGAGCATGTGAACCCGCACCCGAACCGATCTCAAGGATCCGGTTATTACACTGAAGAAGAGCATATTCTTCGATTTCAGGTAATTCTTCTTCACTCCTGAAGAAATATTCACTTACATACTCCTCATCGGGTCCATAACTTGTATGCACGGTAATCCGCTCACTTATGCCACTTAAATAATAATTTTTAAGGGCCTCTCCCAAAATATCTTTATTATTCAATGAAACGGGAATTAATATTAATTCGTGAAATTAATAATATATATTAAATTGAATTAAAAAATCAATACATGGTATTGGACAAATAACCATTACCTTTGTTGATCATATGACGGGAATGGAGCTTGCCTCATGAATTTTCTTGCACATGCATATCTGGCTATGGGTTCGCAACCCCTGCTTATTGGTAATTTTATTGCCGATTTTGTTAAGGGGAACCAGATAAACAATTATGAAGATGATATTGCCGAAGGGATCAGGATGCATCGCAAGGTCGATGAATTTACCGACAATCATCCGGTTTTTAAGAGAAGCCGGCTACGAATAGTACATAAATACCGGCACTATTCAGGAGTGATCATCGATCTCTATTATGATCATTTCCTTGCTAAAAACTGGGACGATTATTCTGATGTGCCTCTTAATGTATTTACCAGGTTTTTTTATGAGGTCATTAAGGATTATAAAGACATTTTACCCGAAAGGGCAGCTCGTATGTTACCGTATATGATCAACAACAACTGGCTCCTCGGCTATGCTTCTATCGAAGGCATTGACAGGTCCCTGAAAGGGCTAGCCACAAGGACAGACCATACTTCAGGGATGGAACACGCTTCCGAAGATCTTGTTAAAAAATATGATTCCTTTGAATCTGATTTCAGGGAATACTTCCCGGAGGTTATTAATTTTATCAGGAATTAGGAATTGATATCTCTTTAAAAACTTAACCCGAAAAATTCATAAATTTTTCGCCCGAAGGGCCGATTAAGCGCAATTTCTTGATAATCAAAGAATTATATAGGGTTTTGAAATTCTTATACTTAATCAAATAGCCCAGAAATAGGCTACTGAATTGCGCTTATCAGGGGTTAATCCCTTTTTGTAACTACCTGATAATAAATATTTTAAATAGTAAAAACGGTTTATTTTGAGAATGGTTTATGAATAATCGGGGTTAACCTGTTTTTTAAACAACCGGTTATCCACTATTCATCAGAAGTGATAGTCAACATGACCTTTTCGCTTTGGTCTCTCCAGGTAAAATGCAATTCATATTCTCCCGGGCCGGCAAATTCGAATTCATCATTAATTCTCTTATCATTCACTTCCAGCTTATTTATTTTCAAGTCCCAGTGATAATAATTAAAGCCATGGGCGGATGACGAAAAAGAGCGCTCCAGTAATTTCAGCTCATCTTTAAAGACTTCAAATTTGATCTGTTGACCACCTTCCGGTATATAATACAGCAGCCTGGTTTCCGGCATAAAAGGGGGCATAAACGGATATTGCTTTTCTCCCCAGTCTTCCGAATGCCGGATTTTTTCCGGATCCGGGTTACATACTAAAAATGTATTTTCTCTGTTCTTCTCTGCAAGTTCACGTATTGGTTGTACGGGCAGAACATAAATACTCCGGCCATGCGTACCTATTACAAGGTCATGATCCCTCGGATGGACTACCATATCGTAACTGGCCACATTAGGAACGGGTGCCATCAGGTCCCACGATGCCCCATCATCCATGCTGATATAGGTAGAATGATCGGTTCCAAGGTATAACAGGCCTTTTCTTTGAGGGTCTTCCAGAATTATATTAACCGCCTCATGAGTCAGGTTTCCGTTCACCGGCTCCCAATCAGTTCCGTAACCGTCAGACCGGTACACATATGTTCTGAAATCATCCTGCCTGTACCCCGTAAGCGATAGGTATACCAGGGATTCATCAAAATTGGATGGATGAATGCTTGATATCCATTTGCCTTCGGGCAACCCGGGGCTGATATCTTCCCAGCTGTATCCCCCGTTTTTTGTAACATGCACTTTCCCGTCATCGGTTCCCGCATATATCAGTCCGAATTTCAATGCGGATTCTTCAATTACCGTGATAGTGGAAAAGGGTACGTTTCCGGAGGGAAGATCCCTGGTAAGATCCTCACTGATTACTTCCCATGAATCTGCTTTGTCTAAAGTTCTGAATACCTTCTGGGCACCCATATATAATATATCCGGAATATGGTTGCTCATTAAAAGAGGTGTCCGCCAGTTGAATCTCAGTCGCTCTTCGCCGATATCATTCTTCGGTGTAATGAACTTACGCTCTCCGGAGGATTTATTTATCTTATAATAATTGCCAAACTGGTAACCCAGATAAACCAGGTCACTGTTTCGAGGGTCCGGGATCACAAACATGCCATCTCCCCCGAAAAGGTAATCCCAGTGTGCAGTCACATTGGGCACCGAAGTAGAAGGGCCAAAAAGTACACCGTTATCCTGCAGCCCCCCATAAATATTATAAGGTTGATCCATATCTACATTAACTGTATAAAACTGTCCGGCAGGTACATTATTGACGTGATCCCAGGCTGCACCTCCGTCATAGGAAATGTACAGTCCGCCGTCATTTCCAAGAATAATATGTTCAGGATCTTCTGGATCAATCCACATGGCATGGTGATCGACATGTACATCACCGATTGTGTCGATCCTGGCGAAGGTCTTCCCCCCGTCATTGGAGATCAACAGAGGAACGCCGGACACATAAATTCTATCCGGATCATCAGGAGCTACCCGGATCTCTCCGAAATAATAACCATAGGTATAGTAAAGCCCTTTGAGCCGGAAATCATGGGTTTTATTCCATGTTTCTCCCCCGTCTGCCGAACGATAGACTTCGGCACCTCTCACATCCGTATCGAAGAGAGCCGTATTCGCATCCCCCACGTATTCGGCAAGGGCCCTGGGCGGATACTTATTTGCTTTCACCTCGGCCTTGACCTTTTCTGCCGAATATTTTGAGGGAAAATGATATTGTTCAAGATAATCCCCGAGTTTTTCATTGTCCAGATCCAGGAAGGTTTCCTTATTCATTTCCATAAAATCGGCTGGTATCAGATCCTCACCATCACGTTCTTTTTCGGTTTTTGTTTCTACCTGACTGTCCACTAAAGCATAAAGAATATCGGGCTGATCCAGGCATACGGTCAATCCTATCCTCCCGGTCAATTCCGGGTCTTTAATTCCTTCCATGACCACCTTCCAGCTTTCACCCCCATCCACCGACTTGAATATTGCCGATCCCGGGCCATGCCCTTTAAAATTCCATGCTTTGCGGGTCCTTTCCCAGGTTGAGGCCCAGAGTATAGCCGGATCTTCCGGATGAATGATCAGGTCTATAGCCCCCGAACTGTCATTTACATAAAGGGTTTTGTGCCAGTTTTCGCCTCCGTCGATGGTTTTGAATATACCTCTTTCGGGATTATGGGAATATAGATTTCCCATCCCGGCCACCCAGACCACCTCCGGGTTTTCCGGGTGAATTACGATCCTCCCGGTATGCTGTATGGCAGCCAGCCCGGCATAAGACCAGTTTTTACCGCCATCGAGGCTCTTGTATAATCCAGACCCCGCATAACTTGAACGGGAACTGTTATTCTCCCCTGTACCTACCCATATAATATCCGGATCGGAAGGAGCAATACAGATATCACCGGTGGTCAATGCACCCACATGATCAAATACAGGTTGAAAAGTGATCCCGTTATTTCCGGTTTTAAAAACCCCACCGGATGCAAAGGCAATATAGAATTCCTTCGGTTTAAGGGGATTAACCGCTATATCGGTAACCCTTCCGCCCTGGACAACAGGCCCAACATTCCGGACTGGATAATTATTATAAATACTTTGATTTCTTTTCCTTTCACGGTCTTCAAACGCTCTCAGTATATCATCAGGGGAGGTATAATCAGGCTGGGCCAGTGAGAAACTTAAAAAGGTGGTTGCCAGTAGAATCGGCAGAAATATCCTGTTCATTATTCAATAAAAATTATTTTAATTTATTCCCCAAAATAGGCAGTAATCTTTTCTTCCACCCAATTAAACAACATTTCTTTTTCAGAATCACTTAATTCGGCGTCCCCATGCATTACGGTATAAATGGGGAGTGGCATCTCATTTTTTTCTACCTCGTCGGTGATTTCTTCCAGTAATTTGATCTTTTCCCTGGTTTCCAGCGTAGCCCATTCCGAGAAATTCATTTCTTCCCTGCCTTTCCTTACGTCCCTTCCAATGATCCATTTAACGGGTGCAATATAACTGTACCAGGGATAGTTTGTTTCATTGGAATGGCAATCATAACAGGAATTACGCAGTAAACCGGCCGTTTCGTAGGGAACATTTTCCGAAACAATAAGATCGGAAATATTATCAAATTCCCTTACCGGTAGCTCAGAAGGGTAAAACTGTATGATTACCAGAAGGATAACAAGCACCAGGAGGGTGATCTTTGCTGCTTTTTTCATATACGATCTGTTTTAAGAAGCACTGCCTCAGCTCATTGCTCACCTGTAGCTATTGCAGCATTTTTTCGGCTGTGGTTACGGCCCAGCTTCTGATCAGCTCCCTTTCTTCGCCGGATAATGCTTTTTCCGGATACTTTTCGAGGAATTTTTTGGGCGGCATCTTATCCTCTTCCATCACTTCTTCGATATCTCCCAGGGTAAAGATTAATTTGGCCTTGGTGAGCATATCCAGTTTATCGATCAGCAATGCCTCCTGAGCTTTTTCGGATGAAGATTCCATATTGTGGCAGCCGTGGCATTTATTATCCATGACCATTTTTACATTTTCAGGGATCTCTACCTTATTATTTTTTCCGGGGCTATCCATGGGATCGTGTAATACGATCCAGGACGATAATCCCAAAACGACGACAAATACGGATGGAAGCAAAAAAAGTTTTAAATTTTTCATATCGGTTAAGTTTGGATTCATAGTTTATGGCATTATATCATTCAGTTCAATCCACGCTGAATAAATCGTCATCTAATCCCTTGTTTATTTCAATTGATTTAACCTCAGCGTTCATCTGCATTTTAGGACTCATCGGGATCTTGAATAGATACGGCAAAATCACACCATCCACTTCCTGAAAGTGACCATAGCCAGTAGACATAATAATTTCTCCCTGTGGCGTATGAGCGGTCTGGGTCTGACGTATTTTAAAATAGGTGTCCGTATCATAATAATGTGTAGTGCTTTCACCGGAAGGATAGGTTATATTTACCGCATAGGCATCTTTTCCTTCTATACTTTCTATTCCAGTCAGTTCGGCTTTCACATTCTCCTGTTGCATATAGATCATTTCAGGAAATAAATGTCCTTCTACCTCCATTCTGGCGAGCATATCCTCATTGACCGGCATTTGATTGCCCATTTGCATAAGCCTGGCATTCTCCCCGTCATAGATCTGCTGACTCATCACATTAGAACCCATTTTTACCTCTACCCGCATTTTATTGGGTCTTTTTTTAAGGATTTGCATGTCGATGGTATTGTTCATCACCTCGGCCGACATCTGATAGGAAATATCATTGACCGTGCTCAGTTTTTCTCTCCCACCGATGGCCTCGATATGGTTAGCAAACACTTTCCCTGCATCCATTCCCGGGGGAAGTGCAGCTTTTGACGGATCTAATTCACTTCCATACGGTCCATAATAATTAATTTCACCGAATTTTTTCAGTTTATCCTCGATATCTGTCTTTTTCCCCACAGCGATGATATGAAGATTATCCGGCAGAATATACTTTTCTGCCATTTCCATTACATCCCCGGCAGTTACTGCTTCCACTCTTTGCACATACGTATCATAATAATCTTCAGGCAATCCATACCGCTCGATACTTATTGCATACGAAGCCAGGGTCTGGGGACTTTCCAATGAGCGGCCAAAACTTCCGATCAGCACATTTTTTGCGATCTGCAATTCATCTTCCCTTACCTTTTCCGTATGCATCTTTTCAAATTCATTAATAAATTCAATAAGTGCACTATCGGTCACTTCGTTTCTCACACTGGCCCCCGCATTAAAATTGCCCACCAGTTCATCGCTAGATATGGATGAATAAGCGCCATAGGTATATCCCTTTTCTTCCCGGATATTTTTAAACAACCTCGACGAGCTGGACCCTCCGAGGATCTGGTTCATCACATTGGCTTTCACCACATTGGGATGTCCTTTTTCCAGCACAATAGGATAGGAAAGCGTAAGTACGGTCTGTACCGAGTTTGACCTGTCGGCCAGGGCCACCGTGTTTCCGGCAGGTGCTGAAGGTACTTCATAAGTATTTTCAGGCACTTCCCCCGCTTCCCATGTACCGAAATATTTTTTGGCTATCTTTTTGGCCTCTTTGACATTAATATCCCCCACAATGGCCAGATACGCAATATTGGGTTTAAAATAAGTATCATAATAATCAACCAGGTCCTGTCGATCGATGCGGTCTACGTGATCCTCCCTCTGGACTTCTCCGTACGGATGATCCTTTGAATACAAAACCACGCGGGTTACATTGTCGGCAATCGCTTCGGGGTCTTCTTTCTGTGAAGCTATGGCCGACAGGGTCTGTTTTTTAACCTTATCCAACTCTTCTTCAGGGAACACGGGATTATAAAGAATATCGGTCATCAGGTCAAGAAGCTTATCCCGGTGCTTGGTCAGGGAGGAAGCATATACTGAATTAGATCCCGCAAAAAGTGAGGCCCCCATAAAATCGACTTCTTCGTCGATCTGATCCTTGGTCCTGTTTTCCGTTCCCCTGCGAAGCATCTGGCCGGCCATGGATACATAACCCACCTTATTTTTTTCAAGCACGGGATCCCGGTCGATTATCAGTGAAAATGAAACACGCGGCATTTTATGATTTTCTACCACAATCACGGTCAGGCCGTTTTTAAGTTTGAAGGTTTCATACTCCCCGATCTCAATTACCGGTGCGGGACCCGGGGCAGGTTTTTGTGAACGGTCGATCTGAGCATTTCCCTGAATAGCATATAGGAAAACAAGGATTAAAATATAGGTTATTGATCTTTTCATTTTTTTGCTGTTTGTGTACGGTTATTGAGAGGATTTCGGAAGCCAGTGCAGTACAACCCGGTTATCATTGCTGAGATAAAGGTTAGCCACCCGTTTAATATCTTCCCTGGTTACGGCAAGATACTTTTCAAGCTCCGTGTTGATCAGATCGGAATCTCCATAAATGAGGTAGTATTCAGCCAGGGATTCGGCAATACCTGCTATCCTGGAATTGGAACTGATAAAATCATTTTCAACCTGGTTCCGTATTTTCTGATATTCATCTTCATTGATCAGTTCTTCCCTTACCCTGTCGATCTCCATCTGCATAGCTTCATCAAGCTCATTGATATCTATCCCGAGATTAGCGATCCCGAAGGCAACAAACAAACCCGGATCTTCTAGCGGAAGGGGGATTGCAGCAGACTGAACGGCCAGCTGTTTTTTATCCACGAGTGTCTTGTTCATCCTGGAACTGGCGCCATCTGCCAGCAGGGTAGTAAGCATGCTGATCGCATAAAAATCGCGGGTGCCCACAGCGGGAATATGATAGGCGTAGATGACGGCAGGCAGTTGCACATTGTCATAAACCACATCCCTGATCTCTTCCTGCTGGGGAGGCTCTTCGATGGTAACCCTCTCGATAGGATCCCCGGCAGGTATGGGACCGAAATACTGTCTCACCAGTTCTTCGGTCTCCTTATAATCGATATCTCCGGCAATCGACAATACGGCGTTATTCGGTACATAATAGGTATCCCTGAAATTCCTGAAATCCTGAATCGAGGCATTGTCGAGATGCTCCATCGATCCGATTACCGGCCACCGGTATGGATGAACCTTATAGGCCCGGTCAAGGATCTCTTCCAGCAAGGTGCCATAAGGCTGATTATCGACACGCAGCCGTTTTTCTTCCTTCACTACCTCTCGCTGGGTTTCCACCACCGTGGAGTCGACGATCATATTCAGCATCCGTTCAGATTCCATCCATAATCCCAGTTTAAGATAATTGGAAGGAAGTATCTCATAATAATAGGTACGGTCAAAATTGGTGGATGCATTTCTTGTACCACCCGCCTCGGAGACATATTCGGCAAATCCTCCCACCGGAATATTTTCAGTTCTTCTTGAAGCTACATGTTCGAAAAAGTGCGCAAAGCCGGTTTTATCGGGATCCTCGTTTTTAGATCCCACATGATACATGGTGGATACCGAAACAATGGGAGTGGTATTATCCTGATGAAGGATCACGTGCAAACCATTGTCAAGATCAAATTCAACGAAATCGATCTTCGGGTTCTGAGCAGGGGCTATCCCTGAAAGAAAGACAGAAAGGCTTACCAATAAGAGGTAGATTTTAACTTTCATAACTGTGTTTTTTGGTAAAACTGGAATTTCCTATATTCAATAATAATATCATTTACGAATGTTCCCAATTCCACTGGGCAATATTTTCTATCACCGCGCATAATAATTCCACAGACCGGGTTATATCCTTTTTATGTGCCATCTCGATCACCTGGTGAAGGTGACGTGTTGGAATGGATATGGCTCCCGTTATGGCTCCGGTTTTCCCCATCCTTTGTAAAATGGCCGTATCGGTACCTCCGGCTGTCAGTATCTCGGGTTGCCAGGCTATCTTTTTATCGTCGGCCGTTTTTTTCAGGAATTCAACCATCCGGGTATCACTCACCACGGTGGCATCCATGATCTTGATAGCCGTTCCTTTGCCCAGTGAGGTTATTTTTTCATGCGGCTGGGCTCCCGGCACATCATAAGCAATGGTGGTATCGAGTGCAATGCCAAAATCTGGATTTATCCGGTGGGTAGATATATTGGCACCGCGCATACCCAGCTCTTCCTGTACAGTGAACACACCATATACATCGTAGGTGAATTTTTTAAGTGATTTTAAAGCTTCTATCAATATATATACCGATACACGGTTATCGATCGATTTGCAGTTGACACATTCTCCCATTTCAATAAGCTCCCTTTCCCTGGTTATCGGATCACCTATCCTTATATATTTTTCCACCTCTTCCTTTTCCATACCGAGATCAATAAAATAATCCGTAGTTTTGGGAAGCTTTTTCTTTTCTTCATCCGACATGACATGGATCGGTTTGGTGCCCATCACTCCTACCAGGTCCTTCTTTCCATGTATGATCACCCGCTGGGCGGTCAGTGTCTTGGGATCGAAACCTCCCAGTGTGTGGAACTTCACAAATCCATTTTCGTCGATATGGGTAACCACAAATCCAATTTCGTCCATGTGGGCGGCCACCATGATCTTTTTTCCTTCAGGGTTATTTTTCCCTTTTTTCAGGGTGATCAGGTTGCCCATATTATCGGAAAAATATTCATCCACATGATCTTTGACCAGTTCGATGATCTTATTCCGAATCGGTCTTTCAAAACCCGGAGCTCCGGGTGTTTTACAAATTATTTTTAAGGTGGATATATCCAGGTTCATACTTGTTCATTTATTGATCAGTGAGAGAATTTTCTTGTAATTCATGTGGCTGAAATCGCTGATTGCATCCAGCACACCTCCCAGCTCTTCACCGGAGTGGGTAGTGGTAATACCGATTACCCGGGCACCCGCCCTGAGGGCCGCTTTCACTCCCGCGATCGAGTCTTCAAACACCAGGCACCTCTCTGCCGGTATGCCCAGTCGTTTTATTGTCTTTAAATAGATCTCCGGATCGGGTTTACCGTTTGTTATATCGCTGGCATCGAGGGTAAACCGGAAATATGTGCTCAGGGGAAGGTGGCTGAATATGAATTCTACATTGTCGGAAGGAGCCGAGGTGGCCAGTGCCATTGGAACCATGTTTTTCTGCAGATCGGTCAATAAAGGGAGCAATCCTCGAACCGGCTTGATATGATCCCTGTAGGCCTGCCGGTAGATCTTTTCTTTCTCTTCCACATACTGGTCGATCTCCTTATCGATAAGTGTGCGTCTGAAAATATATTCGAGTGTGTCCCTGGATACTCTTCCGAAAATATGTTCACTTATTTCCTCTTCACTCAATTTCACCCCATAGTTTTCGCTGAACGACCGCCAGGCAAGCTTATGGAAGGGATTGTTGTCGATCACCACCCCGTCCATATCGAAGATCACCGCGAACTTTTTTGGCATTGATTACCGATTTAATGGATTAAAATTGTAGTATAAATTATTAGATTTGTCGAATATATAAAATCCGGTACAACTAAAGGAAATTATTTCTGAAAATTAATGAATGGTTTAAGAATTACCGATATCATCATTTATCCCGTGAAATCACTTTCCGGTATATCGCTTGATCAGTCATACGCGCGGATCAGGGGTTTTGAGCTGGATCGAAGGTGGATGCTGACAGACGGGTCCGGGAATTTCCTTTCTCAGCGGAAACTACCTCAGATGGCTGCATTCAAGGTTAAGCTGTTGAATGATGCCCTGGAAGTTTCTTACCATAATGAAAAGATCAACATTCCATTCGATGGACCCCTATCGAAATGGATGCCAGTACGCCTCTGGAAAAGCAGGCTGAGCGTCCCGGTTTATTCGCGAATGATCAATGAATGGTTCAGCGACCACCTGGGACTGTATTGCCACCTGGTAAGGATGATCGATCAGGTGAACAGACCGGTATCCGGGAAATATGCCGTCAATAATGAAACGGTAAGTTTTGCTGACGGGTTTCCTTACCTGGCCATTGGGAACAGTTCTCTGAATGAACTGAATCGACGACTGGACAGGCCGGTACCCATGGACCGCTTCAGGCCTAACCTGGTCTTTGAAAAAGGAGATCCTTTTGCTGAAGACCATTTTGATGAATTCACGGCAGGGGATGTCCGTTTTAAAGCCGTAAAACCCTGCGGTCGCTGTGTTGTGACTACCGTTGACCAGAATACAGGAAAAAAAGGTAAAGAACCGTTGGTCACTTTGTCAGGATTCAGGAAAAAGGATAACAAGATCCTTTTTGGTCAGAATCTCATCTGCCTGGATGAAGGTAAGGTTAGCGTGGGCGATCTGCTGATCTTATTGGATTAGGGCAGTTTGAGCATGTTGAATACGGAAAACTTTTCCTTATTTTCCTGGTTGGCGGATCTCATCCTGATATAAAATCCTGATAACTGGATTTTAAATCCTCAAATAAGATCTCACATCCGTTAGAAGTCAAACCCTTCTCTTTTTTAACCCTCTTTATCTACCTTTGTACCCGAACAAATTATTAGACGGTTCGTTAATAAGCTAAAATACGAATCTGAAAAACCCGGCAAAAATGAAATCCTACAGGTGGGTAATTTACTTTTTCCTGATCGTTATGGTATCAGGATGTTTACGCAGCAGCGAACCCTCCAAACTTCCATACCTTGGAAGGAAGGAGGTGGTCCCTGTCAATAAAAATGGGGCTGTTACTTATGATACACTCTATCATAAAATTGCAGATTTCCGGTTCATAAACCAGGATTCGGCTGTGGTTACCCAAAAAACCTTCGAAGATAAAATTTATGTGGCGGATTTCTTTTTCACCACCTGCCCGACCATCTGTCCGGTGATGAAAGCCCAAATGCTGAGAGTATACGACCAATTTGAAGATAACGAAACTGTGATGTTCCTTTCGCATACGATCGACCCTGAATATGATACCGTGGGTGTGTTGAAGAATTTTTCCGAGCGCCTGGGTGTTTCCGGCGAAAAATGGCATTTCGTTACCGGCCCGAAGGAGGATATCTATGAGATCGGCCAGACAAGCTATATGGTAACTGCCATGGAGGACAGGGATGCACCGGGTGGATTCCTTCACAGTGGGGCGTTTATCCTGGTAGACAAAGACCGTCATATCCGTGGTCTGTATGATGGAACGGATGAAAAAGAAGTGAATCGATTGATGAATGATATTCCTCGCTTGTTGGATGAATATGAAAATCAGTAATCTACAGGTAATTTTATTCCCGGTAATTTCACTGTTTTTCATTTTTTCATGCGGACCTCGATCGGGTACTGAAGATCGAAGCCGCGAAGAAAACATAAAATTCAATCAATACCTGATTGAAGGGAAACGTTTATATCTCAAGCATTGCAGCAATTGTCATCAGGAAGACGGCACAGGACTCGTACGTTTGTATCCTCCAATAAAAGACAGTGATTATCTGATCGAAAATGTGGAGAAAACCATATGTATTATGAAGAATGGTCAGAGTGGAGAGATCGTGGTGAACGGGATTACCTACAACCAGCCCATGCCGGCCAATCCCCGGCTGACCAACCTGGAAATTGCCGAGATCGCGACCTATGTATTTACCCGCTGGGGCCATCAGGAAAGATGGTTTACCCATGAGGAAGTAAGGAAGATCCTGGATAGCTGCGAAAAGGACAATAAAGTGAATTTATCTGAATGAGTCCTGCCGGCGGAATACGGATGGGTTTCAGGTTTTTAAATATATTCCGGAAAGTCAGTCAATTGTTCGATAGCTCCTTTTTCATAATCCATTTTCCAGAAATAATGGTTAATCCCATTTGTAATTCCAAGATAATCGGCCTGCAGTGATTTACCGTAAATTCCCGTTTGGAAAAGCACCTCATTGCCGATCTTAACCGATGGTGATTTACATTCAATGATTAAAAATGGCTTTCCATCCCGTCGGAACACAACTATATCAGTCCTCTTACCCAATTTATCATATTTCAAACCACCTTCAACCCTGATCAAGGATCCAGGGATTTTGCGGGCCTCGATAAGGTATTTGATCATATGCTGGCGGACCCATTCCTCGTCGGTTAATCTGACAAACTTTTTCCTTAATTGATCAAATATCATAAATTTGTCGTCCCGGCTCCCGATGCGGAATTCATATTCCGGGAAATTTAATTTTTTCATCAGGCGTAAAATTCATAAATTAATTATATGAAAACAAAAGCGGAAATCATAAAAGACTGGCTCCCCCGTTACACGGGTACCCCGCTTGAAAAGATCAGTAAATACATTCTCCTCACAAACTTTTCCAATTATCTCGAATTGTTTGCCTCTATGTATGATGTACCCATCACCGGATTGAAAAAGCCCATGCAGACGGTCACTGCGGATAATATAACCCTTATAAATTTTGGGATGGGGAGTGCCATGGCAGCCACCGTTATGGACCTATTATGTGCGGTCAAACCAAAAGCCGTCCTGTTTCTGGGAAAATGTGGGGGATTGAAGAAAAAAACAAATGTCGGGGATCTGATCCTGCCCATTGCTGCGATCCGCGGAGAAGGAACGAGCAATGATTATATGCCGGATGAGATCCCGGCCCTTCCCTCCTTCCAATTGCAACGAGCCGTATCGTCGATGATCAAAAAACATGAAAAAGATTACTGGACAGGAACCGTTTATACGACAAACCGCAGGGTATGGGAGCACGATCAGGCTTTCAAGAAATACCTCAAGAAGGCCAGGGCAATGGCAATAGATATGGAAACGGCCACCCTGTTTACGGTAGGTTTCATAAATAAAATCCCCAGGGGAGCATTATTATTAGTCTCTGACAATCCGATGGAGCCCATGGGAGTAAAAACTTCTGAAAGTGACCGGCTGGTTACCGATAAATTTGTAAAATTGCATCTCGAAATAGGTATTGATTCATTAAAAGAACTCATCAACAGTGGAGATTCGGTAAAACATCTCCGGTTTGAAAAATAATTTTTGACCTGAAACCAGAATGCCTGAAATTATTCAGCCATACTTTGTGCTGGGAATACTTTTGATCACCTTCACGTTGATTTACCTGGATGTGCTGAAACCTGCAGTCAGTTTTCTCCTTGCCGTCCTGATCTTCACCATTACCGGGATCCTCGACACGGAGGAAGTACTAGCCGGCTTTTCGAACAGTTCAATTGCCGTGATCATTCTTTTGATCGTCATTACCGGTGGCCTGAGAAAAAATTTCCGGCTGGAAGGCCTGTTTGACAGCCTTTTTAAAAAATCCAAAAGCTACAGGAATTTCCTCATCCGGATGATGGCACCGGTTGCCGTATTATCCGCTTTTATAAACAATACACCGGTAGTGGCTTTAATGACCCCTTACGTTTTCAATTACGGGCGAAAGAACAACATCGCACCTTCAAGGTTATTGATACCGCTTTCCTATGCTACGATCATGGGTGGAATGCTTACCCTCATCGGTACTTCCACCACCCTGGTATTGAATGGATTTATCATGGAAGCCAACCTGCCTGAATTCCGCATTGAGGATCTTCTGATCATCGGTTCGATGGTAACGGTTACAGGTATAAGCTTCATTGTGCTTATCGGGCATAAATGGTTACCCAACCGCATGGATACGATCCAGAGCTTCGCGAAAAACCAGCGCGAATACCTGATCGAAACCAGGCTCAAACCCGACTCTCCCATCATAAATAAATCGGTAATCGATGCCGGATTAAGGAATTTAAAAGGGGTTTACCTTGTAGAGATCCAGCGTAACGACCGGATCATTTCTCCGGTAAATCCTGATGAGGTACTCGAAAAAGATGATGTGTTGTTTTTTGCAGGTGATACTCATAATATCATGGATATCACCAACATGGGAATTGGATTAATTTTACCCAAGCAGGTTCATGAATACCATCAGGATAAAATTGACGTAGTGGAAGCTGTGGTGGCCAGTCATTCATCCCTTGTGGGGAATACAGTGAAGGAATCAGAATTCAGAAAAAAATACGATGCGGCGATTGTAGCCATTCATCGTAACGGAGAAAGATTATCGGGTAAGATCGGTGAAATCGAGCTTCAGCCCAGTGATGTACTCTTATTGTATGCAGGACACGATTTTTATAACCGGGTGGATCTATACAGAGACCTTTATGTAATCAATAAAGTCAGACAGATTGCCGAACCCGGTAGAAAAAAGTACTATGCATTGGCTCTGATTTTACTGGGTGCATTGATCCTGTTCATCACAAAAGGTCTGGCCTTGTTCCCCTCGTTGTTAATCATTTTTACCATCATGGTGGGTTTTGGCCTGATCACGGTTCAGGACATCCGGCGGGAACTCGACTTCCACATGATCGGGATCCTGGTATTTTCACTGGCTATAGGCCAGGCCATGATACAGTCAGAAGCGGGAATGATGGCCGCCGGGTGGATGATCGATCTGTTTGCTCCTTTCGGAAGCACTGCCATACTCATCGGATTGATCATCATAACCAATATACTGACTTCCCTTGTAGGTAATATCGGTGCTATTTCCATTACGTTCCCTATCGCTTTGGGGATCAGCCAAAGCCTTGGCATCGATGGTATGCCCTATTTTCTCGGGATCGCCTATGCGGCATCAGCGGCATTTATTACTCCTTTCAGTTACCAGACCAACCTGATTATTTATGGTCCCGGTGGTTATACTCTGAAGGATTTTGCAAAAATAGGTTTCCCGGTAACCCTGGTATATCTTACCGTTACTTTTTTCGGGCTTCTGTTATTATATAACGAGGCATTCCTCTGATCGTTAATTCTAACATAAAAAAAAGAGGTTACTTTTTGGGGCAACCTCTTTTTTTTATGTTAAACCTATTTTTATCAGTCCCGCTCGATCCGCTGTCTTGCAGAATACAATATCTTCCGGGCATTCACTTCCTTGAGCTCCTGTTGCACATCGACCACGATCCCCATTTTCACGTCTTCGTCCACCTTCAGCGCCATGGTGATCTGATCTTTTTCCACTTCAGACAATTTGTTTTTTTCTTCAAGAACAAAATTCCGGATGTCCGAAGTCTGAGCAAGTGCATCATTAAGCTGGACCCGGGGCTCCGTTCCAAGATTCTCTTTTTTCGGTCTTCCGATATAAATATAGCTTACCAGCGACTTTCGTTCCAGTTTACTAAGCGCTTGTGCCTGGGGTATCTTCTGTTGTACCAGTATCTCCGATTCCCTTAGCACTGTAGTAACCATGAAAAAGAACAGGAGCATGAAAATAATATCGGGTAACGAAGCAGTCGGTATCTCCTGACTGGTTTTCGTTTTCTTTTTGAATTTTGACATATTAATTCTCTCCTATTTTTGTTGGTTCGGCAATTGAAACGTTCCTGGGAATACCTTCCCTGGCCCTTTCATAGAGTTCTCTCTGGGTCGGGTCTTTTTTATCCAGATTCCTGAATTCCTGTGCGGTAATTCCAACCCGTTCTGCATAGATCTCATCATACGCACCCATGATCTCATCGAGGATAGCCAGGTACACATCATAACTTGTACCCCGGTCGGTTTTGAAGGAAACCACCGCTTCAGTAGGACTATCCGACTGGTCGGGTTTCCGTCCCTGTGATCTTACAAAATTCTGCTGTTGGGGGGATAAGGTACTAATGATCTGCTGATTTTCCTCGGATTGCACCCTGAAATTCAGCACAAAATCTTTTACCATACCCCGGATACGCGTTAGATCTTCCATGGGCTCATCTTCCACCAGTACCCTGTCCTGAGAATTCACGTTTACCTTAAAGATATTACGTTGGTTTTTTGTAATATCAATTGGCGGTTGGTCAGGTGGCGGTTTTGGTGGAAGCAACAAGGCAATCCCTTTATCAGAGGCTATTGTGGTTGTTACCAGGAAAAAGATCAGCAACAAAAACGCAATATCAGCAAGTGATGCGGAAGGTATTTCCGGTTTTTTGTTTGAAGATTGTGCCATCAGCTCAAAAGTTTATATAGCTCTGTAATAACTATGCCTATTAGTGATAACGCCAATAAGAAGTACATTGTTATAATTCCAGCCCCTACAAACTGCGACATACCCGAGTCGATACCAAATTTCGCATAGGTGGCCGTCACCTCATCGCCCGATACAGAATAGGCGATACCATAAATAGCTGCAATAAAGATTATTCCTACAAGGCCCATCAGCAGCGACCTTGGATTACCTAAGGCATTGATCAATGGCATAATGATGGCTGCCAATGCGCCAAGTCCAAGTAATCCGTAGGCTACCAATAAGCCGATATCTACAAAATTCTGTTCCATATGGATTCTAATTATTTATTTTCAGCCAAGTTATATTTTACCAGAAGATCCACGAATGAGATCGAGGCATCTTCCATCTGGTTAACCAGTGAATCGATCTTGGAAACCAGATAGTTATAAAACAATTGTAATATAACCGCTACAATAAGACCACTTACCGTTGTCAACAAGGCCACCTTGATACCTCCGGCAACCAGCGAGGGAGAAATATCACCGGCAGCTTCTATGGCATCAAAAGCGTCGATCATACCGATAACCGTTCCCATGAAACCAAGCATAGGAGCGATGGATATAAAAAGGGATATCCAGACCAACCCTCTTTCAAGCCGGCCCATTTCTACGGATCCGTATGAAATAATGGATTTTTCTACCATTTCAATTCCTTCCGATATTCTCATGAGTCCCTGGGTAAAAATCGAGGCTACAGGGCCCCTGGTGTTTTTGCAAACGTCCTTGGCGGCGTCGATGCCTCCGTTGCTCAGGGCATCCTCTACCTTGCCCAGAAGTTTTTTGGTGTTGGTAGTAGACAAATTCAAAGTAATGATCCTCTCAATCGACACAGCTAATCCAAGGATTAAACACAACAATACAATGGACATGAACTGCCATCCACCTTCAATGAATTTCTCCTTGATCGCCTGGTGGAAAGTAGCTTCCTCTTCCATCACTTCATCCGTAATTTCACCTTCGTCCGTCAGGATACCGGTTTCTTCAGCAGGTGCCTGTTCCAGTTCTATTGTGTCTTCTTGGGCGGGTTCAGCTTCTTCCTGTGCAAGGATAGAACCAGTTAAACCAAAAGTCAATGCTCCGGTTAGCATAAGGTAAGCCAGTAACTTTTTCATAATACGCTTTTTTGATTTTTTCAAGTATACAAATTATTGTTTAATATTCCGATTTAGTTCTTATAAAAAATGCGGAGAGGATGGGATTCGAACCCATGGTACCCTTGTGGGGCACACTCACTTTCCAGGCGAGCACCTTCGACCACTCGGTCACCTCTCCAATTTAAAAAATTGCCCTTAGCGGCACAAATAAATCAATAAATTAAGCTTTATGCAAATTTTAAATTGGATTTTTCGCATTATATACCCACATCCATTTCACCTGCGATCGAGGTCGACAAAAGTTCTCTTATCCTATTTCTATCTTTTTCTTGCCCAAGCACGTACATGAGTTTTGTAATGGCGGCCTCAGTGGTAATATTCCAACCACTGACCACCCCGATCTCTTCAAGCTTTTTGCTTGTGGCATACCGTCCGTGAATCACTTTTCCTCCAACACATTGTGAGATATTGAATATGACAATTCCACGATCTATCGCCTGCCTCAATGCGCTGATGAACCAGTCATCCGTAGGTGCATTTCCGGATCCATAGGTCTCCATCACCACGCCCTTAAGGTTATCTATGCTGAGGATGCGATTTACCACTTCGGATGTGATAGAGGGAAATAATTTCAGGATCACTACCTCATTCACAAACTTTTCCTGAAACTCAAGCTTTTCTTCCTTCCTGTATTTTTTGATCGACGTGCGATTGAATTCTATCGTAATGCCTGTCCTGGCCAGCAAAGGATAGTTTTCGGATTCAAAAGCACTGAAATGAGAACTCCTGACCTTCCGTGTCCGGCAACCCCTCAGTAACTGGTAGTCAAAATATATGCAGACTTCGGGAACCATGGGAATACCCTTTTCCTGCCTGGCAGCAATTTCGATGGCGGTGATCAAATTGGGCCTGGCATCTGAACGGATTGCACTGATGGGTAACTGGGCTCCCGTAAATATCACCGGCTTGTTTAATCCTTTAAGTATGTAACTTAATGCTGAGGCGGAATAGGCCATCGTATCCGTGCCCTGTAAGACCACGAAACCATCATAATAATGATAGTTCTCATAGATTATAAATCCAATATCGATCCAGTTACGGTACTTCATATTGGACGAATCCATGGGTACAGGAAATGAAATTACCGTAATCTTTACATTCAGGGTATTCAGCGAAGGCAACTGCTTCATTATCTGGTTGAACTTCAAGGCCACCAGCGATCCTGTTGAGTCCCGCACCATACCTATCGTACCACCTGAATAAACGATCAGGATACTGGCCTTGGGATCAGTTGCCCCCGTATTGATGTTGATGATCCGGTATCGTAAACTACCCGATCTTGAAAGTCTTTTTTGCATTCTCCGTAGTGATCCTCGCTATATTATCTAATGAAAAATCATATATCTCAACCAGCTTTTCCGCTATCCTGGCCAGATAAGAAGGTTCATTTCTTTTTCCCCGGTAAGGATGCGGTGCAAGGTACGGGCTATCCGTTTCCAAGACGATGTGCTCCGGAGATATCCCCTCCAGTACCTTATCCAGGTCTGAGTTTTTGAAAGTAACTATTCCCCCGATACCCAGCATGAATCCCATGTCGATTATTCTATGCGCCTGTTCTGCCGAACCGGTAAAACAGTGAAATATGCCTGTCAAATCTTTTCTGTGATTCCGTTCAATGATCCCGATATTTTCTTCCAATGAATCCCTGGAATGGAGGATCAATGGAAGATCATGTTTTATCGCCAGATCGATATGAATTTCCAGTGAAGCCACCTGCCGGTCGAAATGTGTTTTATCCCAGTAAAGATCAGTTCCCGTTTCTCCAATACCTGCAAATGATCTTTTGTTCAGCCAATCCTCGATTATTCCTGTTTCATCTTCAAAATTACGGTCAACTGACCCGGGATGTAATCCTATCATCGGCAGACAGATGCCCGGATATTCGTTTTCCAATCTGAGCATGGGACCTATCGTGCCGCTGTCGATATTGGGTAGACAGATCCGTGACACAGATTCCTCCCTTGCCCTTTGAATAACCTCCCCGATATCTTTATCGAATTTATTCAGGTATATATGTGCATGCGTATCTATTAAGTCCATTGCTATCGATTCTGTAAAAATAATGTATCTATTGTAGAAAAATCATAATTACGTTCTAAAAAATAACTTATGTATTGATAAATTGAAAACGGGGTGCAATTCCTTGTTTTTTCACTATCGTGAAACACACTGATGGAACCTGGTCTGGTATGGCGAACAGAAGCCTTAACACATTTTTCAGGGGTCATACCGGGCGAAAAATCATAGGAAAGCATATCCCACATAATGATTTTATACTGTGGCAATAGTTTTCTGATTAACTTCCTTTTAATCATTCCATATGGTGGACGGTACAACCTGATCCGGGGTTCATAACCAAACCTGTGCCAGGTGTTTTCACATTGCTGCACATCATTCAGTATTTCTTCAATTGTATATTTCCACGCATTCAAATGATGCTGTGTATGGTTACCCACCCTGTGATTTTCATCAAGCATCCGGTTAAAGATAGCCGGGTACTTCAGTATATTTTCACCTACACAGAAAAAGGTTGCCCTGATATTGAAATCACGGAGAATATCCAGGATCCGGTCGGTAATACCGGGAACAGGTCCGTCATCAAAGGTCAGATAGAGTGTGTTCTCATTCCGGCTGCCCGACCAGACAAGTTCGGGATATAAAAACCGAAAGAATGATGGTGTTTTATAAAAACGCAAAAGGATTTATTTTAAACGGCAGGACAACAGGGTAATATCATCATTGAAATTATTAATTCCTCTGAAGGCTGTCACTTCATCGATCACCTTCTGATGGAGCTTTTCCAGATCTTCACTGACACTTTCTTCTATGATCTTAAATACTCTTTCCTGGCCAAATGGCTCGTTGTCTTCATTGAAAGTTTCAATCAACCCATCCGTATAGGCAAATAAAAAGAATTTATCAAGATCATGTATCTTCCCCACATTGATAAACGGAAGTTCATCAATAATGCCAAGGACCGTTGAACCGGAATGAAGCTGCCGGAAATCTGTTTTTTCAGAATGAAATATTGGCGGATTATGACCTGAATTCACATATTTGAGCACTTTTTTTTTCTTGTTGTAAAGGGCAGCAAAAAAAGTGATAAAGTTTTCCCCGTTGCTGTTCTGAAGTAATTGGAAATTCAGTTCGGGGATAATTTTTTCAAACCGGGTAGTCTGCCTTATAATGGTTCGCAGGGAAGCCTGAAAGTTGGACATTAACAAGGCTGCAGGAATACCTTTCCCGGAAACATCGGCGATACAAAGCAAGAATTTGTCCTGTTCAAGAGGAATATAATCAAAATAATCTCCACCTACCATCTGATGAGGCAGGTAACTGGAATAGATCTTTATTTTATCGTTATCGGGAAGATCCTTGGGGAACAGAAAATGCTGTACTTTTCTGGCAATTTCAAGTTCTTTCTGGAAGGCCTGTTGCTGCAATTCCTTACGGGCAAGTTTTTTATTTTCAATGGCCACTATAATAATGTTCGACAGGGCTTCGATAAAATTGATATTGATCTCGCCGGTTTCATAATCCGTCCGATCATAGCCCCCGATCAGAACCACACCCAGCAGATTTCCCTTGTGCCGGATCGGGATCACTTTTTCGAATTCTTTAAACGGATCCCCGGATTTAAAATCCCTGAGATCGGAAATACCTTCAGCAGAAAGGATCTGCCTGGAAGGGATTATTCTTGTGAAATCGTGACGGGTACCGAAATTCACCTTACAGGACCACTCCTCATCTTTCACATACAGGGCAACCTTCTTTAGTTTGAGGTTTGCCCGGAGAGTGAAATTAAAAATTTTATAAAGGGATTCACGCGGAAGATTATTATTTATTGACTGCGTGATCTCCAGCAGGGCAGTCAGCTCGAGATCCTTGAGTTCCAATCGTTTTTTAAGATCTTTTGTAACCATATTCAAGTCCTTGAAACGGTTTTTGGATCGATCGCATCCCTTAATCCATTTCCAAGCAAATTAAATGATAAAACCATTAAAGATATAGCTAAACCGGGAAAAAGCACAAGATGCCAGCTATTTCTTGTCCCCAGCACATTAAATCCCTCGAAGATCATACTGCCCCAGGAAGGCGTTGGTGGCTGCACACTCAACCCCAGAAAACTCAATCCCGCTTCAAGAAGAATGGCAGCCGCAAAGTTAGCTGCAGCCATTACGATTAAAGGTCCCATAATATTGGGCATGATATGGGTATAAACTATGCGGAAATTACCATAACCAAGGGCCTGTGCTGCTTCAATATAGGATTTTTGTTTAATCGAAAAAATCTGTCCCCGCACCACTCTGGCCACATCCACCCACATGGTAAGTCCCACAGCCACAAAAGCTACCCATACCCCCCTGCTTTGCAGGGCGAGGCTGATAGCGATCACCAGCATGATTCCCGGGATGGACCACACGACTGACATAAACCATAAAATGATTGCATCCGCCTTGCCCCCAAAAAACCCGGCAAGTGCCCCCAGTCCGACTCCCAGCACCATGGATATGATTACAGCTACCAATCCGATAGAAAGTGAGATCCGGGCTCCATAAATAAGCCGGCTTAATATGTCCCTTCCGGCCCGGTCTGTCCCCAGCCAGTAGGTGCGTTCAACAATATGATCTCTCCTGAATTTTTCCAGCGTGGCTTCTACTGAAGTTTCCCGCAGTTTACCCTTATTATCGACATATAAAATCCGGTTATGTTCGCGTCTGAAATTATCCTGCCCCTCGATCAATTCAGAATCGCCGATATACAGCGGATACACCACCTGGACCAGGTGCATATGTTGCCGCTTCTCTTCTTTTCCGTACTCACGGTAAATCACGCTGTCGCCCGCTATTTCATAATCGGCAACAGGGATGATATAATAAGGGTTTTCCTGGCCTTTGATTGCCTTGCCCAGAAAGCTCATCTTCTCCACATTGAAATTTTTTCTGATCCGGAGAATCCGGACTTTAAATCCAGGAGGTTTTTTCTTTATCTGAACCGCCCCGTCATTGGCATCCGGAGAACTATCGGGCATGATCAGATAACCTAACATGGCTGCCACAGAAGCCAGCAGGATAATGGATAAGCCGGCCATAGCCAGTTTATTTTTCAATAATCTTTGTTTTATATAATAATTGGGTGATCGGCCGATAGCCTTATTATCCATGGTATTCCGTGCTGTTATGAGCAAAAAGGCCTTTTTTGGTCGCAAGATAATAATAGTTGCGATACCGGGTCATGAAATCCAATTCATCCCTGCTCAATTCCGCAGTAGGTGAGGAATAACATTTTATCCAGCCCCGGTTTAATAACTTGAAAAGTGTATCCCGCAAGATATCTTCGTCCCAGGTTAACGTATCGTGGAGTTGACTGAAGGATTGTACAAAATAGAGCTGATCCAGAACATCATATTCAAGATCCGACATAATTCAGGATTTAAATTTTCTTTCTTTCCATGTATATCTTCCTGTATTTGCTAATATGCCGAAAAACAGGGCATAAAAAGAATAAAACAACGAACTAACCACGAACGGGAAAAGTTTCATTTCTTCTTTAAAGAACATGAAAATACGATTAATAAATAAATATTCCGCGGATATCTTTACAATAGTTATGCCACAAAAATACATCAGGTTAAATTTCCCCAGGATTGTTGTGATAAGGATAAATATGAAGGACAGGTGGACGGCGAAAATAAATACAGCCAGAAAGGTGGACCTTACATTCGTATGGCTTTTCCATTTCCCCGCCCATCTTTTTCTCTGTGAAATAAAATCACGAAGATTTTCCAGGGGGAGAGTACGAACCTGAGCCCGGGAGGATTTCAGAAAATAAATACCCCTGGGGTATTTACGGTAGATTTTATACATCAGGAATTCATCATCACCGGATATAATATTTTCATTTCCCCTATAGCCTCCCACTTCAACAAAAACGGATTTACTGAAGGCCAGGTTTGCACCATTGCACATCACGGGCATCTGCCAGTATATCAAGGCGGCACCCGTTCCCATAAGACTTGAAAATTCGATCGATTGAAGCCTCCTGGCAAATGAATCTCCCTGTTCAACAAATACAGGGCCGGAAACCAGCCTCGATCCGGTTTTTCTGAACACATTCTCCAATTCTGCAAGCCATCCGGGTGCTGCCCGGCAATCCCCATCAGTAAGTACAATAAGCTCACCGCGGGCCTTCTCTATCCCGAAGGTGATCGCTCGTTTTTTAGGAGAGGTTCTTCCGTCAGGATTTCCCGGCAATCTGAAGAGCCGGAGTTGGATCCGGGTATTGCGTTTCAGTGCATTTACATATTCCCGGGTATGGTCGGTCGAATGGTCATCGATTATCAATACTTCAAACCGTTCAACCGGGTATTTCTGTTTTTCAAGAGATTCGATCAAGAAGCCTATGCCTGATTCTTCGTTCCGCACCGGTATGATCACCGAGATAAAATGTTGATAATCTTCATCCGTTTTTATCCTCGGCGCATTTTCCCAACCCAGTATGATCAATACCAGGAACAGAAAATACAAAAAAATAAAGCTTATCGATATGCATAAAATGACCATCACAAGTGAATACATATTCAGAAAAAATTTGAACTCAGTTGTTAATTTAATATTTTATTCCATTAATTAGTGAAACGGTTGATTATGGACAAAATAATACTTGGCATGGATCCGGGAACCACGACGATGGGTTATGGATTGATCCATGTCAGAAAATCCGGTTATGAATTGTTGCAATACGGGGTGATCCATCTCAATAAATACCGGAACCATGAGGTTAAATTAAAAAAGATTTTCGAGAGAGTACTCAATATTATCGATGAATTCAAACCGGATGAAGTGGCTATTGAAGCCCCTTTTTACGGAAAGAATGTACAATCGATGTTAAAACTGGGACGTGCTCAGGGTGTAGCCATGGCGGCCGTTCTTTACCGGAATATCCCGATCAAGGAATATGCTCCCAAAAGGATAAAACAATCGGTTACCGGCAATGGCAATGCATCCAAGGAACAGGTTGCCGGGATGCTTCAGAATCTTTTACAGTTCAGGGAAACCCCCAGGCTGCTGGATGCCACCGATGCCCTGGCGGCAGCCTTCTGCCATATCAATCAGAAGAGGAATATGGTGAAAGATAAAAGAACCTGGAAAAGTTTTTTAAACGAAAATCCTGACCGGATCCTTTAATTTAATGCCTGATAGGCGTCGTTGATCTTCGAGGTGGTCTCTTCAAATTCTTCCTGTGATAATTTGAGTTTCGCCCTGCTGAAATTAATATCATCCATGCTGTTAAGCGGGACAAGATGAACATGCGTATGGGGCACTTCAAGGCCTACTATGGCCACTCCTACCCTGAGGCAGGGAATAACACGCTCAATCGCTTTGGCTACTTTTTTAGCGAAAAGATTAAGATCATTGAATTCTTTTTCTTCCAGGTCAAAATAATAATCCACTTCTTTTTTGGGAATTACCAGAGTATGCCCCACCACCAGTGGATTGATGTCCAGAATAGCTATATTCTTGTCATCTTCAGCCACGATATAGGCCGGGATCTCTCGATTGATGATTTTTGAAAAAATTGAGGCCATAATTATATAGTTATTTCTAAAATTTCGAATTCCATATTGCCAGCCGGCACCTGTATTTTTACTTTATCACCCGCTTTTTTGCCGAGAAGACCCTTCCCTATGGGCGATTTGACCGATATTTTGCCCGCCTTGATGTCGGCCTCTTCCTCGGCTACCAGGGTATAGGTAAACTGAGCCCCACTTCCCGAATTTCTGATCTTGACATTGGAGAGTATGGATACCTTGGAGGTGTCCAGTTTGGATGGATCAATTATACGGGCATTGCCCACCACCTCCTCCAGTTGAGAGATTTTGGCCTCAAGATGACCCTGTGCATCCTTAGCCGCATCATATTCGGCATTTTCACTCAAATCGCCTTTATCACGTGCTTCTGCAATCTGTCTTGATATATCAGCCCTGCCTTTTGTTTTCAGATGATGTAACTCATCTTTAATTTTCTGCAGGCCCTCTTCCGTGTAATAAGATACCTTCCCCATTCTATTCAGTGTTTTATTAAATTAACAAACGGTTTCAGAGATCGAAACCGTTAATGGAATATACTGTATTGAAATTAAAAACCCAAAGAGAATTAAGCAATATAAACCAGCAGAATCTCTTCAGGTGATCATTAATGTGATTACAAAAATACGAAAACCCCCAATTATTACAAAAATCAATTTTAATTGTTTACTGACCGGAAAACAGCTCACTACAAGCCCCGTTCAGGTAAGAATTTCTCTTCGAATGACCGGTGTGATTCCTGCAGGACCACAAGTTTGGCCAGGAAGCTCAAAAAATATCCCCAAACGGCCTGAGCGGTACTAAAAAATCGATTACCCGGTTATTAAACAACGGAATTCCGGTTAACAGGCAGATATTTTACTTCTGAAACTCAGGAGCAAAGCAAATTTTGATATTTTCCATCTGAAATATTTCCCCGTCGACCGGATTGGATTTACATTTGAGGGAATTTATATCTGACCAATAATATAATAGTTTTTGAAGCCATGAAAAAAATAATGATCATAGGTTTGCTGCTCGGATTAACCCTGTATACTCACGGGCAGAATAACAGCTCCGAAAAAAACGGGATCGGTCCGGATATCCTGAACGGGCTCCGGTTCAGGGCTCTTGGCCCGGCCCTTACCTCGGGACGCATCTCGGATATTGCCATTGATCCGGTAAACCGGGATACCTGGTATATTACCGTCGCAAGCGGAGGAGTCTGGAAAACCGATAATGCAGGCACAACCTGGACCCCGATCTTTGATAAGGAAGGTTCCTATTCCATTGGCTGCATTACCCTTGATCCGAACAACCGGCATACCATTTGGATAGGCACAGGCGAAAACAACAATCAACGTAGTGTAGGCTACGGAGATGGAATCTACAAATCGACAGATGGCGGAAAATCGTGGGAGAATATGGGCCTTATAAATTCTGAACATATTGGTAATATCGTAGTCCATCCTGAAAATTCAGACATCATTTATGTAGCTGCCTACGGTCCTCTCTGGTCAGCCGGGGGCGACCGGGGGATCTATAAATCCGCCGATGGAGGATCCACATGGAACAGGATACTCCATGTCAGTGAACATACCGGTTTTAACGAGATCCATATAGATCCCCGGGACCCCGACCTGTTGTATGCCGCTGCTCACCAGAGGAGGCGGCATGTATTTACTTACATTGGAGGCGGACCGGAATCCGCAGTTTATAAGTCTACCGATGGCGGTAAAAAATGGAGAAAAATCATGAAGGGATTACCCGAAGCAGACCTGGGGAGAATCGGTTTGGATATTTCACCGGTAAATCCGGATTTTGTGTATGCCATTGTGGAAGCTGCCGGCGATGAAAGCGGATTTTATCGTTCGGTGGATCGCGGTGAAAGCTGGGAAAAAATGAGTGATTATCATACTTCAGGTAATTATTATCAGGAAATATTATGCGATCCTTCTGACCTGAATACCATCTATGCCATGGATGTATGGATGCATTATACCACCGATGGGGGCAATACATTCCGTATGCTGGGTGAAAAATACAAGCACGTGGACAACCATGCCATGTGGATCGATCCCGATGATAATTCCCATTTTATTGTGGGATGTGATGGCGGGTTGTATGAGTCTTATGACGGGGGAGAAAACTGGAAATTTTTTACCAATCTCCCCATTACACAATATTATAAAGTGAGTGTAGATAACGATTACCCTTTTTATAATATCTACGGCGGCACACAGGATAATTTCAGCATGGGTGGGCCTTCGAGAACGACCAATATTGCCGGTATTGTAAATTCCGACTGGTATATTACCAACGGAGGTGATGGTTTCGAATCGGTAGTGGATCCCGAAAATCCGGATATCGTATATGCCCAATCCCAATATGGCTGGCTTGTTCGCTATGACAGGAAAAGTGGTGAAGCCATAGATATCAAACCCATGGAAAGGCAGGGAGAGGAAGCCTACCGCTGGAACTGGGATGCACCCCTGATCGTCAGTCCGCATCAATCCACCCGTTTATATTTTGCAGCCAATAAAGTATTCAGAAGTGACGACCGTGGAAATACCTGGGAAGTGATCAGTGATGATCTGACCAGGCAGATCGACAGGAACAAGCTTCCCGTTATGGACAGGATATGGGGTATGGATGCCGTGGCCAAGAATAAATCCACTTCTATCTACGGAAACATCGTAAGCCTGGATGAATCTCCCCTGCAGGAGGGGCTTTTGTATGCAGGTACCGATGACGGGGCGATAAATTTTACTGAAGACGGCGGAATAAACTGGCAACAGCTTGTTTCATTTCCCGGCGTACCGGACACGACTTATGTTAACCAGCTTGTGGCTTCCCAGCATGATACCCAAACCGTATATGCCGTTTTCAATAATCATAAAAGAGGTGATTTTAAACCCTATATCCTGGTAACCAGGAACAAGGGTAAATCCTGGGAATCAATTTCCGGCAATCTGCCTGAAAGGGGCTCGGTGTACAGCATAGCCGAAGACCATGAAATGCCACAACTGCTTTTTGCAGGAACCGAATTCGGTGTGTTTTTCACCGTCGACGGTGGTTTGAACTGGACTCAACTGAAGGCAAATGTGCCGGTGATCGCCGTCCGGGATCTGGCCATTCAAAAGCGCGAAAACGACCTGGTACTGGGTACATTCGGACGAGGGTTTTATGTACTTGACGATTATTCTCCGCTAAGATCCCTCAACTCAGGGACCCTGGAGAAAGAAGCACATATTTTTCCCGTAAAAAAGAGCTGGATGTTTCTCGAATCCAAACCACTTGGCCTGAGAGGTAAATCTTTCCAGGGTTCAGCATATTATACTGCCGAGAATCCTGCAGTGGGTGCTCAATTCACCTATTACCTGAAAGACGATATCCTTACCAGAAAGGAAATGCGGCAAAAAGAAGAGAAAAAGATTCTTGAAAAGGGCGATAAGATCCAGTATCCTGAATTTGAGGAAATAAGGGAAGAGGACGATGAACCGGCACCCAAACTGTTCTTTACCATTAAGGATGGAAACGGAAACATCATCAGACAGCTTGAGGCCGAACCGAAAAAAGGCATACACCGTATCGTGTGGGATTTCCATTATCCATCCACCACCCCGGTGAAATTGACCGGGCCCTCTTTCGACAATCCTTTTTCCGAACCCGACAAAGGCCCCCTGGCCTTACCGGGTACATATCAGGTCTCCCTGTTCAAATTTCAGGATGGCAAAGTCACGGAACTGGTTCCTGATCAATCCTTTGAAACGCAACTGCTGAATCATGTTACGTTGCCTGCAAGGGATAAGGAGGCAGTATTCGAATTTAAAAATAAAGTGACTGAATTGCTGAGAGTGGTTGAAGGAACAAACAAAACCCTTGAAGAGCTCAACGAAAAAGTGACCTATTTCTTCGAAGCGATAAAAAATACCAGGGATACTCCAACTGAGCTTTCGGAGAGAATATCAGCGATCGATCAACAACTTAAACAGATCGACAGGGAACTTAATGGAGACTATAGTCTGAAGCGTCGTGAATTTCCTGTACCTCCGGCTATTTCCGACCGGATCAATACGATCATTTACGGACTCTGGAGTACAACCTCGGCACCTACCGACACGCAGCGCTCGTCGTTGGAAATTGCTGAAAACAGATTCGAGGAGGTCTATGATGAGATCAGGAATTTGACAGAGATTACCATCCCCAACCTGGAAAGGGATCTGGAAGAGGCCGGAGCACCATGGACACCCGGCCGGTTACCGGAATGGAATAAATAACAAAAAAAGGAAAACAGGCTCATGAAGCAGGGTTACCGGTGAGCCTGTTTTTTATATTATTTATTTTTTTCATAAGCATCCACTGCCTTATCCATTGATTCAATTACGGTTTTGGGCACTTTCCTCGGATTGTTTTTTTTGTATTTTTTTAGCATCTCTGAAGATCTTTTCGTGAATTCATACAATCCGACAGGGTTTCCGTCAAAACCATAACTTCCCAGCACAAATTCCAGTTTTGACCGTATATCGTAAAATTTTTCATCGCCAATTTTTTCAAATTGCGCCAAAGCATCCTTACATGCTTTTTCAAGTTTTTGGTTTACTGCTGCGTTGCTCATTTTCGGTTATTTTATGCGTTAAATTATGAGTAATGAGATCGGTACAATTTTTCCTGGTATATCGAAATGCGAAATTATCTCAATTTTTTAAAATTCTGTTCAATTCAGATTATATAATTAATTTTTATTCTGTTAAAACTTTGTTAAAAATCGGGTTTCATCGGTGTTCCTGCCTAGTATGAATATAATAAAAATAACTAATATTTTATATCTATTTATATTTAATCATAGAATCCGATATCATTATCCATACTCCAAAAGGTTAGGCCGGCATCAGAACAATCCGGTAATTTTTATTCTCTTTTCAGTATAATGTTTCTTAAATCAAATTATTTACTATAAATTTGCACCTTCTTTAAACCAGTAATGCATTATATCCTTTTAAAACTTCCATAGCCTATTTAGTTTAAAATCTGACAAATAAGCAGAAAGGATTCAATTAGAATGAAAGAGAAAAAAGTTGCGATACTTGACCTGGGTACAAATACCTTTCACCTGATGATTGCAGAGATTGGTCTGAGTTCATTCAGAATTATTCATAAAGTAAAATACCCTGTGAAAATCGGTCAAAATGGAATCAATAACGGAAAGATAAGGGAGGCGGGGATTCACAGGGCGTTAAAAGCCATATCATTAATTGAAAAGATCCTTGGAAACCATAAGGTTGATGATATTAAAGCGGTGGCCACCTCGGGGATCAGGAGTGCTTCCAATGGAGAAGATCTTTTAAACAAAATCAATGAATTATTGGGTATCAAAGCAGAAATCATTGAGGGTAACCAGGAAGCGGAGTATATATACCTTGGGGTGAGGCAGGCATTGAATATAGGTCCGGGAACATCTCTAATCATGGATATTGGTGGAGGAAGCGTGGAATTCATCATGGCGAACCAGTATGAGATCTTCTGGAAAAAAAGCATAGAGATAGGAGCCCAGCGTCTGTACGATAAATTTCATATCCATGATCCGGTAAGCAAAAAAGACCTTGTTGCTCTGGAAGAATATCTGCAGGGCAAACTTCATCCTCTTCAACAGGCCCTCAAGCGTCACAGGCCCGATACACTGATTGGTTCGTCGGGTACCTTCGATACCCTGAGTGATATTTTCTGCGAAAAACACCATCTTATTAAGCACGGTGAAAATACCGAAAACCCGATTTCCCTGAGGGAGTTTCATTCAATCCATGAAGAAATTATCTCTAAAAACAGGAAAGAACGGTTAAAAATTCCAGGCATGGCCGCTATGCGTGCCGACATGATAGGCATGTCCACATTACTCATAAAATTCGTATTGAAAAGCCATCGTTTTATAAATATGAGGGCTTCTGCCTATTCGCTGAAGGAGGGTATGCTTGCCTGTTATATCGAGGATGATCAGATTCGCGAACTGAGCGCCTGACCGGGTTTCCTCTTCCAACTCACTGCAATGGACCGGCGGTCCGGACACTCTTTCGTTATTTATTTAGTTTATGCAGGAGTATTTCCTATTTTTGCGCAAGATTTAAAGATTGATGAATAATTACAACACCCAACAATTAAAGGATTTCTGCATTCAGGTGTTTTCTGCAATCGGTTGCAATGATGAACATGCTGAACTTGCCTCGGATGTACTGATCTCTGCCGATCTGAGAGGGGTCGATTCTCATGGGGTAGCCCGGCTTTCCGGTTATGTTCGATTATGGGAAAAAGAGCGGCTGAATCCCAGTCCGGATATACGTATAGTTCATGAGACTCCTGGAACAGCTACTGTGGATGGTGACCAGGGTCTAGGGCTTGTGGTAGCACCCAAAGCCATGAAAATAGCCATGGGAAAAGCCGTTAATGCAGGAACCGGCTGGGTAGCCGTAAAAAATTCCAATCATTACGGTATTGCAGGATATCATGCCATGATGGCCCTGAAAGAGGAAATGATAGGGGTATCCATGACCAATGCCAGCCCGCTTGTAGCGCCCACCTTTTCACGGGAACGCATGCTGGGCACCAATCCCATTTCCGTAGCCATACCGGCCGGGAAACATTCGCCCTTTATTGCTGATTTTTCGACCACCACTGTAGCCAATGGTAAGCTGGAGATCCTTCAAAGAAAAAATGAAAAGGCCCCACTGGGTTGGGTACAGACAAAAGAGGGTAAATCATCCAAAGATCCCTATGAACTTAAATCCGGCGGTGCCCTGCTGCCCCTGGGAAGCGACAGGGACCATGGCAGCCATAAGGGCTACTGCCTCGGATCCATTGTAGACATCCTCTCGGCAGTATTGAGCGGAGCCAATTACGGCCCATGGGCCCCTCCTTTTGTGAGTTTTCTCCCCCTTGCGGCCGATCCAGTCGGAGAGGGATTGGGACATTTTCTGGGAGCCCTGCGTATTGATGCGTTTCGTCCCAGGGATGAATTTTTAAATCATATGGACAACTGGATCGAACGGTTCAGAAAAGCGGAACCTGCTGATCCCGGCCAGCCCGTACTGATCCCCGGTGATCCGGAAAAACAATTTGAAGAAGAACGGGGAAAAAAGGGTATCCTGTTACATGATAAAGTAATAGAGGATCTGAAAAATCTGGCTGAAAGGTTTTCTATCAGATTTGAATAATTTATTCGCGGGCATTACAATGTAAGACCCACCCTGAGAACCCACGGGCTGTTATAGGGTGATCGCTGCGTGTCGTAAATCACGTTATACATACCCACTATATAGAAACCGCCTCTTCTGCCGAAAGACTGGAATAATCCTCCACCAAAAAACAGGGAGGGTACCCAATCCCTTACTAATACAAACTCATCCGGTGAAACCTGTTCCCTGACATCTACATTCAGGTTCTCATATTCACTATATAGGAACAAGGGCAAATTCATTAACCTGATATTCTGACGGACAAATAATTTGCCCCCATAGATATGGGTTGTGTAATCATAAAACCTATTCCGGTAGTACTGGTAAGAAATTCCCACCCCGGCGGAAAGGCTCCGGGTGATCATATAACCCACCGCGGGAGAAACATAAACCTGGGTAATCGTTCCAAACGAAAGACTGAAGTTAGGACTGAAATATAACCGGTCGACAAAAGAAGGATCCTCCTGCTCATCTATCTGCACCTGGGCTGTAACAACCTGGCACACCAATACTGCGATTGCTAAAACTATTGATTTTTTCATATTCTGATTACCTTTTCGGGTAATACGCGGGGAAGGTTATGTTAGTCTTCTGCAACAATTACATACAGATCTTCTTTGTCCCTTTTCATTAAATATTTCTCCCGGGCAAACTTTTCAAGCAGTTTGTCATCGCTCAGCAATTCATGCCGGTCCTTTTGCACCTCCTCAATTTTCTGTATATAATATTCTTTCTGCCTTTCCAGTTCTCTTAGCTTTTTTCTCTTCTTAAACTGTGAATAAAAATCATTGGAATCAATGAAAAGCATCCACACCAGGAAAAAGGCACCTACCAGAAAGTAAAAGTTTCTGACAAATATTGGTAATTTTTTAAACATTGGCCTCTATTTGGGTAACTAAAGTAATAAAATGTATCCAAATAAAAAAGCCCTGAAATCATCCCGGGGCTTTTTTATTTTTATGGATTGGGTTATTTTTATGAATTGGTTATTTTTTGGTTGGATAGAAAGCCACTTCGGCCAATTCTTCTTCTATTCTCAGCAATTGATTGTATTTTGCCATTCGGTCAGAGCGTGACATCGAGCCGGTTTTAATCTGCCCTGCATTGGTAGCTACTGCTATATCGGCAATAGTTGCATCTTCGGTCTCACCCGAGCGGTGTGAGATCACACAGGTCCATCCGGCTTTATGAGCCATTTCAATGGCATCCAGGGTTTCCGACAGGGATCCTATCTGGTTCACCTTGATCAGAATGGAATTGCCGGCCTTTTCTTCAATGCCTCTTTTAAGGAATTTAACATTGGTCACCAGAAGATCGTCTCCTACCAGCTGACATTTATCCCCAATTTTTTCGGTAAGTAATTTCCAGCCTTCCCAGTCATTTTCATCACATCCGTCTTCAATTGAATCGATTGGATATTTATCTATCAGTTCCGCAAGATAATCCACCTGCTCTTCCTTATTCCGCACGGCACCCTCCTTACCTTCAAATTTGGCGTAATTATATTTCCCGTCTTCATAGAACTCAGAGGAGGCACAATCCAGTGCAATAGTGATGTCGGTTCCAGGCTTATAACCTGCTGCATCGACCGCCTTCAGTATGCTATCCAGGGCTTCTTCGGTACCTCCTGAAAGGTTGGGAGCAAAACCTCCTTCGTCGCCCACTGCGGTGCTCAACCCCTTGTCTTTAATAATTTTCTTGAGGTTGTGAAATACCTCTGCGCCCATTCGGAGGGCTTCACTGAAATTGGGAGCACCCACCGGCCGGATCATGAACTCCTGAAATGCAATAGGAGCATCGGAATGAGAACCACCATTAATGATATTCATCATGGGCACCGGTAACGTATGTGCATTGGCTCCACCTATGTACCTGAATAAAGGCAAACCGAGTTCTTCCGCAGCCGCTTTGGCCACAGCAAGGGAAACACCCAGGATAGCATTGGCGCCGAGTTTGCTTTTGTTTTCCGTGCCATCCAGCTCTATCATGATCCTGTCGATCAAATTCTGATCGAAGACCGAGAGCCCGAGCAATTCCTCGGAAATCACCTCATTCACATTTTCCACTGCTTTAAGTACCCCTTTACCCAGGTATTTTGATTGATCACCATCACGAAGCTCAACGGCTTCATTTTCGCCTGTAGAAGCACCCGAAGGGACGGCCGCCCTGCCGAAGAAACCATTTTCAGTGATCACTTCCACTTCAATGGTGGGATTACCCCTGGAATCTAAAATTTGTCTAGCATGTATACTTTCGATAAAACTCATAACAATAAAAGTTTAATTATTTATTATTCATTAATGAAAAAAAGGTATCAAATAAATATCGTGAATCATGTGGTCCGGGAGAGGCTTCGGGATGATACTGTACTGAGAAGGCTTTCTTATTGGTAAGTTTCAGACCCGCCAGGGTGCCATCATTTAAATGCATATGCGTCATAACCACATTGGGATGTTTATCGAGGTTATCCTTGCTGACGTTGAATCCATGATTCTGGGAAGTCACTTCACTTTTTCCCGTTTCAAGATTTTTAACAGGATGATTCAGCCCCCTGTGGCCGTGGTGCATTTTATAGGTAGGCACGTCATTTGCCAGTGCAAGCAGCTGATGTCCCAGGCATATTCCAAAAAGAGGAATATCATTGTCCAGTATTTCGCGAACTGTACTGATAGCATAATCCATGGCTGCAGGGTCGCCGGGTCCATTAGAAATAAAAAAGCCCTGTGGATTCCATTCCAGCATTTCTTTGAATGAGGTTTTTGCCGGAAACACTTTGCAATAACAACCCTTTGAAGCCAGGTTTTTCAAAATACTTCTTTTAATCCCCAGGTCAAGCACGGCCACACGGAAATCATTGTTTTCATCGCCGTAAAAATAGGGTTTATCAGTGGTCACTTTAGAGGACAACTCCAGCCCGCTCATGGAGGGCACCTTTTTAATTTCTTTCTCAAGAAATGCCTGGTCTACGTTTTCTGAAGAAATGATGGCATTCATGGCTCCTTTATCCCGGATATGCCGTACCAGGGCCCGGGTATCTATTTCAGTGATGCCGACCACATCATTCCGGTACAAATACTCCTGAAGACTTTCATCGGCCGTGATCCGGCTGAATACTTCGGCAAAATCATTGACTACTATCCCTGCGATCTGGGGATGATCGGATTCTGTTTCATGGTTTTTCGCACCATAATTACCAATGTGGGAGGTAGTGTTCACGATGATCTGACCAAAGTACGATGGATCGGTATATATCTCCTGATATCCGGTCATACCTGTATTGAAACAAATTTCACCTCCGGTAGCACCAATCTTCCCGATAGCTTTCCCCCTGAATGTGGTGCCGTCTTCAAGATAAATTACTGCATCTTTACTGAAAATTTCTTTCATCCTTCATCCTTATGTTTTGGCAAAATTAACCATTTCACTATTGTTTGACTAATCCGGCCTGTTAATTATTTGTAAATAAAAAAGGGGTTCCGAACAAATCAGAGCCCCTATAAAACGGATCTTTTGATGTTTTTTTTTATTTTTTATCTTCTTCCTCCCCGTCATTCTTATCCTCTTCTTTCTTTTTTTCTTCTTTCGCTTCATCGGGGGCCTTATCTTCCTTGCCGGTCCCGGCCGATTCCGTTTCTTCTGCTTTCGCTTTTTCTTCTTTGCCGGCAGTGCCCTGAGGCTCCTTTGAGGACTGCCCTTCATCTTTCTTTTCCTCTTTTACAGATCCGGTTTTGTCCGAAGGCTGATCCTCTTTCCTTTCTTCGGAGGCAGCCGCTTCCGGCTCTTTCGCTTTTTCGGTTTCGGCCTTATCTTCCTTTACCTCTTCAGCCTTTTTCGTCTCCTGTTGCTTCCCTTCCGTTGATTTTTTCTTTTCGGTTTCTTTGGTATCCGCAGATTCTGTCTCCTGAATTTTACCTTTCCCTCCTCCTCTTCTGCTTCTTCTGGTCCTGGTCTTTTTCGGAGCAGCTTCTTCAAGAAGAAGATCATTGAAGTCGACCAGTTCAATCATGGCCATTTCAGCATTATCCCCCAGCCGGCTGCCCAATTTAATGATGCGTGTATAACCTCCGGGCCTTTCGCCAACCCGGTCCACCACCTCATTATACAAGGCAGATACCGATTCCTTGTTCTGCAGATAGGAAAATACAATCCTTCTGCTGTGAGTCGTATCGTTTTTCGCCTTGGTGATTAATGGCTCCACATACCTGCGCAACTCTTTTGCTTTGGCCAGGGTAGTATTTATGCGTTTATACAACAGCAGCGAGGAAGCAAGATTCGATAAGGTTGCTTTCCTGTGCGGTGCAGTCCTTCCCAGATGATTTAACCTTTTTCCGTGTCTCATTTTAATTATTCTTCTTCGAGTTTATACTTCGACAGGTCCATGCCGAAGGTAAGATTCTTTTCGGCTACCAGCTGCTCCAGTTCGGCCAGTGATTTTTTACCAAAGTTCCTGAATTTCATCATATCTGAGATCTCCAACTGTACCAGGTCGCCAAGTGTTTTCACATCTGCTGCCTTAAGGCAGTTATATGCCCTCACTGAAAGATCGAGGTCACTCAGGGGTGTTTTCAGCATTTTCCTCATGTGAAGCATTTCCTCATCGACGGTATCCGGTTCTTTGGATTCCGCTGTTTCCAGGATCATGGTCTGATCGGAAAATAACATGAAGTGCTGGATCAGGATATTGGCTGCTCCCTTAAGCGCCACTTCCGGATGAATTGAACCATCGGTTTCAATATCCAGGATCAGCATCTCATAGTCCGTTTTCTGTTCAACCCTGGTATTCTCTACGCTAAATTTCACATTTTTAATCGGTGTGAATATCGCATCGATAGGAATATAGCCATAAACCTGTTCGGAAGGTTTGTTTTCTTCCGCAGGAATATAACCCCGGCCTTTTTCGATGGTAAGTTCAATTTCGAAATCAGCGGATTCATCCACATTACAGATAGCGAGATCTGGATTCAATACCTCAAGCGTTGAAGTATGATCCATAATATCTCCAGCCTTCAGCACGGATTTATTTTTTATCGGAACGACAATCTTATTGTCTGCGGAGTCGGCTATTTTCTTGAATCTGACCTGTTTTAGATTAAGTACTATCTCCGCTACGTCCTCTTTTACACCTTCTATGGTTGAAAATTCATGTAATACTCCTGGAATTTTAATACCTGTAATGGCGTAACCTTCCAGGGAAGATAAGAGAATACGTCTGAGCGCATTTCCTACGGTTACACCATAACCTTTCTCAAGTGGCTTGAAGGTAAACAGCCCATGGAAATCATCGGCTTTGTCCATCACCACTTTTTCAGGCATTTGAAAAGCTAATATTGACATATTCGAATGCTTTTATTTATATATTCTACGATTGATTACTTAGAGTAAAGTTCTACAATTAATTGTTCCTGAATGTTTTCGGGGATCTCATCTCTTTGAGGCAGATTTACGAATTTGCCTACCATCTGGTTGCCATCCCATTCAATCCAGGGATATTTCTTGGCTCCCCTTCCGGCGAGGCTTTCATTGATCACGGACAGGGATTTGGATTTTTCTCTCACTCCCACCAGATCCCCTACTCTTACATTAAAGGAAGGTATATTCACCACCTCACCATTCACCACAATATGTTTATGAAGAACCAGCTGGCGTGCACCTCGCCTGGTTGGGGCGATGCCCATACGGTATACTACATTGTCTAGTCTGGATTCCAGCAGCTGAAGCAACATTTCACCGGTAATCCCACTTTTCCGGGAAGCTTTGTCAAACATTTTGGCAAACTGTCTTTCCAGCACACCATAAAGATATTTAACCTTCTGTTTCTCCTGCAACTGGATGGCATATTCCGATTGTTTTCTGCGTCGGCTCCTGCCATGGTGTCCCGGAGGATAATTTTTCTTCTGCAATGCCTTACTGGAACCAAAAATCGGTTCCCCGAACTTTCTTGATATTTTCGCTTTTGGGCCTCTGTATCTAGCCATTATATATCTTCAATTTTAATTCTTAAACTCTTCTTCTCTTAGGAGGCCGGCATCCATTATGGGGCAATGGGGTTACATCTTTGATCATGGATACCTCAATTCCTGCATTCTGGATTGTCCGTATGGCGGATTCGCGACCTGCCCCGGGGCCTTTCACAAATACCTCTACTTTTCTCAGGCCAAGATCATATGCTGCCTGGGCACAATTCTGCGCGGCTACCTGGGCTGCATAGGGCGTATTCTTCTTGGACCCCTTGAAACCCATCTTCCCGGCAGATGCCCATGAGATCACCTGGCCCTGAGGATTGGTTATTGAAATGATGATATTATTGAAGGTCGCTTTAATATGCGCCTGACCCGTGGCCTCTACTAAAACCGTCCTCTTTTTTGCTTTATCTTTTCTTTTTTGTGCCATCTATTGAAAATAATTATTTAACTGCCTTTTTCTTGTTGGCTACTGTCTTACGTTTACCTTTTCTGGTCCTCGAATTGTTTTTGGTCCTCTGTCCCCGTACGGGCAATCCCTTACGATGCCGGAGTCCTCTGTAACATCCGATGTCAAGAAGGCGTTTAATACTCATCTGGACTTCAGATTTCAGCACACCTTCTACCTTATATTCATCGTTAATAATGGATCTTATTTTGTTTCCCTCTTCATCGGTCCATTCACCAACCCTTTTACTCCAGTCAATACCAGCTTTTGTAAGGATCTCCCGGGCGGTACTGCGTCCGATACCATATATATAAGTAAGGCCTATTTCACCTCTTTTATTATCCGGGATATCAACACCTTGGAATCTTGCCATAATTATCCTTGTCTTTGTTTAAACTTGGGATTTTTCTTATTGATCACGTATAATTTTCCTTTGCGGCGAACAATCTTGCAATCGCCGCTTCTTTTTTTAATAGAAGCTTTAACTTTCATGATATCCTATTTATATCGATATACAATTCTACCTTTTGATAAATCATATGGCGACATCTCGAGTTTTACTTTGTCTCCGGGAAGGATCTTTATGTAATGCATCCTCATTTTCCCTGAGATATGGGCAATCACTTCGTGCCCGTTTTCCAACTCAACCCGAAACATAGCATTGGACAGCGCCTCAGTAATGGTACCGTCCTGCTCAATTGACTCTTGTTTAGCCATACAGATTGCTGTTTTGTTTCATACTCCAATACTTTATGCCACGGCTACGGATGATCTTCCTTTGATCTTACCGGACTTCATCAATCCTTCATAATGCCGCATGAGCAGATAACTTTCGATCTGCCGCAGGGTATCAAGAATTACCCCCACCATGATCAGCAAGGAAGTACCACCGTAAAACTGGGCGAACTGACCTCCCACTCCGGCAATGGTCGCAAATGCGGGTAAAATAGCTACAATAGCTAAAAATACCGAGCCCGGAATAGTGATCTTGGTCAGAATATTATCTATGTATTCAGCGGTCTGTTTACCGGGTTTCACGCCGGGGATAAAACCACCATTTCTTTTCATGTCATCGGCAATCTGCGTTGGGTTAATGGTGATTGCCGTATAAAAGAACGTAAATAAAATGATAAGGATACCAAATAAGAGATTATATTGCCATGAAGTGTAATTCGAAAAAGTATTTCCGATATACGCGGCAATATCACTCTGATCGGACCATAATCCTGCCAGCATAGCCGGAAGGAACATCAGTGACTGTGCAAATATGATGGGCATTACACCTGCAGCATTTACCTTAAGGGGTATATACTGGCGCTGTCCACCATATACGCGATTCCCCACTACCTGTTTTGCATACTGTACAGGCACCCTCCTTATCGCCTGTGTAAGAGCTACCACACCGACAACCACGAAAAACAGGGCTACAATTTCAATGATGAACAACAGGGCACCGCTCATCCCTTTGGTGGCAGCCTCCGCGAGGATGGCACCGGGGAAACGGGAGATGATCCCGATCATGATCAGCATCGATATACCATTACCAATACCTTTTTCTGTAATCCTTTCTCCCAGCCACATGATAAATATGGTGCCTGCCGTAAGGATTACCATGGATGAAAAGGTGAACAACGTCCGGTTAACCACGATGGCATCCGCCGGAATGGCACCGGTAATATAGGCGGATGACTGGAACAGGGTAATGAAGATGGTCAGGACCCTGGTGATCTGGTTGATCTTTTTCCTTCCGGATTCACCTTCCTTCTGCATTTTCTGAAAATAAGGCACCGCTACCGTCAGCAGCTGCAGTACAATAGATGCAGAGATATAGGGCATCACACCCAGAGCAAAGATGGATGCATTACTGAAAGCACCTCCCAGAAAAGTATCCAGCAATCCGAAAATATTGGATTGGCTCATATCCAGTCTTGAAGGGTCAACACCAGGCAATACCACAAAAGATCCCAACCGGAATATCACCAGAAATCCCAGTGTATTGAGGATCCTGTCCCGGAGTTCCTCTATGGTAAAAATGTTCCGTATGGTCCTGATAAATTTTTTCATAGATTACATTTGGGTAACTTTTCCTCCCGCTTTTTCAATGGCCTCAATGGCAGAAGCTGAAAAATAATGAGCCGTTATATCAACCTTGGATTTTAATTCACCACGTCCCAGAATCTTTACCACATCCCGCTTACCGATGATTCCGTTATCGGTCAGTAATTCGATGTCCACTGATTTAGCCTTCGTTTTATCGACCAGTTTCTGAATCGTATCCAGATTTACCGGCTTATAAACCACTTTCTGTGGCCTGCTGAATCCAAATTTTGGTACCCGTCGCTGCAAAGGCATCTGACCGCCCTCAAATCCGATTCTTCGCTTATATCCGGACCTGGATTTGGCACCTTTATGTCCTTTCGTAGAGGTTCCTCCACGTCCTGAGCCCTGTCCGCGGCCTAGGCGTTTGGATTTCTTTATCGATCCGTTTGCAGGTTTTAATGTATTGAGCCTCATAATTATAATTCAGTAACGGAAATTAAATGTTCCACTTTGTTGATCATACCCTTTATCTGGGGTGTAACTTCTACTTCAACACTTTTATTTATTTTTCCAAGCCCAAGTGCTTTTATGGTAAGTTTCTGCGTTTTGGGCTTTTTAATAATGCTTCTAACCTGGGTAATTCTGACTTTTGACATAGCAATTTATCCGTTAAAGACCTTCGATAAAGAAATTCCCCTGTTTTGTGCCACCGTAAACGGGTCTCTCATCTTCGACAAGGCCTGGATTGTGGCTTTAACCACATTATGCGGATTTGATGAACCTTTGGACTTTCCAAGCACGTCTTTCACACCGGCACTTTCCAGTACAGCACGCATGGCACCGCCGGCAATTACTCCGGTACCCGGTGAAGCGGGCTTAAGTAATACCAGGCCTCCACCATATTTGCCCAGGGATTCATGGGGTACGGTACCTTTCAGGACGGGAACCTTGATCAGGTTCTTCTTGGCATCATCAATTCCCTTGGTGATAGCATCGGTCACTTCGTTAGCTTTCCCAAGACCGAAACCCACCACTCCATTGCTGTCGCCAACCACTACAATAGCTGAAAAGCTGAACCTCCGTCCACCTTTAACCACTTTGGCGACACGCTTTATGGCTACAACTCTTTCCTTAAGTTCAATTTCACTGGCCTTTACAGACCTTACGTTTTTCTGTTGCATAATCCTTTAAAATTTTAATCCGCCTTCCCGGGCTCCATCTGCCAATGCTTTAACCCTGCCATGATATAAATATCCGCTGCGGTCGAATACCACGCGACCGATACCACTGTTTTTGGCCTTTTCAGCCAGATTTTTGCCCACCTCTTTTGATACTTCGACCGTAAGGGTAGGTTTACCGATCTCCTTGGAAGAAGCAGCCACCAGGGTATGACCTTGTGTATCATCGATAATCTGAGCATAAATACCCGTATTGCTTTTATACACACTCAATCTCGGTCTTTCTTTATCGCCCGATATTTTCCTTCGGATACCCTGCTTTATTTTTCTTCTTCTCGATACTTTATTAAAAGCCATATTATGTATTATTTAGCAGCAGTTTTACCTGCCTTTCTTCGTACATGTTCACCCACGAACCGGATACCTTTACCTTTATATGGTTCAACCCTTCTCAATGATTTCAGTTTGGCAGCTACCTGTCCTACCAGCTGTTTATCGTGACTCTCAAGGATTATGGTAGGGTTTTTACCTTTTACTGTGACCGCATTTGCCGATACTTCCGGAGGTATCTTGAAATACACATGGTGCGATAAGCCAAGGGTCAGATCCAGCACATCGTTACTCATCTCTACACGATATCCCACACCGATCAATTCCAGTTCCTTTTTATAACCTTTGCTGACACCCATCACCATGTTGTTGATCAGTGACCGGTACAGGCCATGCATAGCCTTATGTCTTTTCTGATCGGTGGGTCTGCTGACCATCACCTGGTTATCCTTCACTTCGATCTTAATGTCAGGATCTACTTCCTGAACTAATTCTCCCTTGGGTCCTTTCACTTGCACCCTGTTTTTATCGATGCTGATATCAACACCCTCAGGAATATCTATCGGTTGTTTTCCTACTCGTGACATTTTCTGAATATTAATAAATATAACAAAGTACTTCACCCCCAACATGCTCCTGCCTGGCCTCCTTGTCGGTCATTACACCTTTGTTTGTCGACAGGATGGCTATACCAAGTCCGTTGAGTACGCGGGGTAAATTATCTGCCTTGGCATATTTACGAAGACCTGGCCGGCTGGCTCTTTCAATATGCTGAATAGCCGGCAGTTTGGTATCCGGATTATATTTCAATGCGATCTTAATGGAACTGAACGGGCCGTTATCTTCAAATTTATAATTTTGTATAAAGCCCTTTTCATGCAGGATCTTGGTTATTTCCTTCTTTACATTGGAAGAAGGCACTTCCACAATCCTGTGATTCGCATTAATTGCGTTTCTAACCCTTGTCAAGAAATTTGCTATTGGATCCATATTTTATACCTTACGCCCTTAAAGGGCTGCAAAATTACTCTATTTAAATCTTTTTAACTAATTATTTTTACCAACTCGCTTTTGTTATTCCGGGAATTTTCCCTTCGTTGGCCATCTCGCGAAATACAACCCTGCAAATTCCGAATTTACGCATATAGCCCTTCGGCCTTCCGGTGATCTTGCACCGGTTATGCAGCCTGACAGGAGAGGAATTCCTGGGCAGTTTATCAAGGCCTTCCCAGTCTCCCGCTTCCTTCAGGGCTTTGCGCTTTTCAGCATACCTGTCTACGAGTTTCTGTCTTTTTCTTTCTCTAGCTATTAACGATTCTCTTGCCATAAATTTTTTATTTTCCGAAAGGCATACCTAATGCCTTCAATAGTTCATAACTTTCTTCATCCGATTCCGAAGAGATCACGAAAGTGATATTCATACCGGAGATTCTGGATACCTTATCCATGCTAATCTCTGGGAAAATGATCTGTTCTTTCACGCCGAGGGTAAAATTACCTCTTCCATCGAATCCTTTTTCGTTGATACCCCTGAAGTCACGGACCCGGGGAAGGGCAATGTTGATGAGCCTGTCGATAAATTCGTACATCCGGTTACCTCGAAGGGTTACCCGGGCACCGATAGGCATGCCTTCTCTCAGCTTGAAGTTGGAAACCGATTTTTTTGCAATAGTCTGTACGGCTTTCTGGCCGGAGATCATGGTCAATTCTTCCACACCCGAATCCACCAGTTTTTTATCGGCAGAGCCGGCACCAATCCCTTTATTGATACATATTTTTTCAATCCTGGGAACCTGCATAACCGATTTATACTGGAATTTCTCCATAAGCGCAGGTACGATTTCCTTGAAATAGGATTCTTTTAATCTTGTATTACTCATTTTTTATAAAATCTCCGGTTTTCTTAGAATATCTCTGAAGTTTGCCTTCATCGTTCAACTTCCGGCCAACCCGGGTTCGTTCACCGGTTGACGGATCAACAACCATCAGATTACTTATATGAATTGAGGCTTCTCTTTTTTCAATTCCGCCATTGGGGTTGGCGGCTGAAGGTTTTAAATGTTTGGTCACCATATTAATCCCTTCCACTATAGCCCTGTTACGGTCAGTATATACTTCCAGGATCCTGCCTTTTTTACCCCTGTCGTTTCCTGACAGGACCTCTACCGTATCACCTCGTCGTACATGTAATTTTTTTGACATGGATATATATTTTTTATAAAACTTCAGGTGCAAGAGATGCAATCTTCATAAACTGTCTTTCACGCAATTCCCTGGCTACCGGGCCAAAGATCCTTGTGCCACGAGGCTCATCATTCGGGTTCAGAAGTACGGCGGCATTATCTTCAAAACGAATATAGGATCCGTCACGCCTTCTTATTTCCTTTCTGGTACGCACTATTACCGCATTGGAGATGGTACCTTTTTTTAACGTACTCGATGAGAGTGCGCTTTTTACCGATACGACTACCTTATCGCCTATGGAGGCATAGCGCTTTCTTGTGCCTCCCAATACACGGATAACCAGTACCTCCTTGGCACCGCTGTTATCCGCCACATTTAATCGACTCTCTTGCTGTATCATTTTCTATTTTGCTCTTTCAATAATTTCAACTAACCGCCATCTTTTACGCTTGCTCAATGGCCTTGTCTCCATGATCTTAACGGTATCACCGATCCCGCATTCATTTTTTTCATCATGGGCAGCGAAATTGGTTAATCTACCAATGAATTTCCCATATTTGGGATGCTTGAATTTTCGCTGGACAGACACTACAATTGTCTTATCCATCTTATTACTCTTCACGGTTCCAATTCGCTCTTTACGTAGATTCCTTTCCATCTATGATTCTGTATTTTGTAATTCTTTCTGTTTTAAAATGGTAGCGATCCTGGCAATCAATTTCCGGACTTCCCGGATTTTCATGGGATTTTCAATAGGAGATATGGCATGGGCAAATTTGAGTTTGGACAGATGTTCCTTCTCAGCCTCCAGTTTCTGCTCCAGCTCCTCCCTGGTTAATGACTTCAATTCAGAATTTTTCATGATTGCTATTCTTCATAATCTCTTCGTACCACAAATTGAGTTTTTATCGGCAATTTCTGTGCGGCCAGTCTCAGGGATTCCTGAGCCTGTGCTTTCGGCACGCCGGCCGATTCAAACAGTATAGTTCCCGGTTTTACTACAGCCACCCAGAATTCCGGTGCGCCCTTACCTTTCCCCATCCGTACCTCGGCAGGTTTTTTGGTAAGGGGTTTATCGGGAAATATTCTTATCCAGACCTGGCCTTCCCTTTTCATAGCCCGGGTTACGGCAATACGGGCTGCCTCGATCTGCCTGCTGCTGATCCAGGCCGGTTCAAGTGCTTTCAAACCGAAGGTGCCAAAGTTGATCTCGTATCCTCTGTTGGCAATCCCTTTAACTCTTCCCTTCTGCTTTTTTCTGTATCGCGTTCTTTTTGGCTGTAACATGATTCAGTGTTTTTGAATATTTATCGTTTTCTTCTTCTGGGCCCTTCACCCCTTCTTCTTCTTCCACCTTCGGCACCACCGGATCCTACACCGCTCATGCCCACATTGGGAGAAAGGTCACGCTTTCCATAGATCTCACCTTTGAAGATCCACACTTTTATACCGATTTTACCATATACTGTATGGGATTCTGTCACGGCGTAATCAATATCAGCCCTGAGGGTATGTAAGGGTATTCTTCCTTCCTTGTACTGCTCCGTTCTGGCCATTTCAGCACCACCAAGACGGCCCGAGGCCTTTATCTTTATTCCTTCTGCTCCTACGCGCATGGCAGAGGCAATGGCCTGTTTCATGGCCCTTCGGTAGGAGATCCTGGCCCTGATCTGCTGAGCGATGGACTCTCCAACAAGTTTGGCATCCAGTTCAGGTCTTTTGATCTCAAATATATTGATCTGTACATCCTTGCCGGTCAACTGTTTCAATTCCTCTTTAATACGATCGACTTCAGCTCCTCCTTTACCGATAACCACACCCGGACGGGCAGTATGTACCGTAAGGGTAATTCTTTTTAATGTACGTTCGATAACAATTTTTGAGATACCTCCCTTGGGGATCCTGGCATCGACGTAATTTCTTATTCTCTGATCCTCAATTAATTTATTCGAAAAGGACCGGCCTCCATACCAGTTGGAATCCCATCCTTTGATAATTCCTAATCTCAGACCTGTCGGATTTACTTTTTGTCCCATACTATATGTTTATTTCTCGGTATTTTTTTCTTCTTGTTCTTCTGTCTGCTCCTCTACTTCGGGCTCATAATGGCTGGCCACTACCAGGGTTACGTGGTTCGAACGCTTCCTGATGCGGTGCGCCCTCCCCTGCGGTGCAGGACGAATCCTTTTAAGCATTCTTCCGCCATCCACCACAATCTCTTTAATGAACAGATCAGCTTCTTCAAGCCTTACATCTTCATATTTATTCTGCCAGTTGGCGACAGCCGAAAGCAGTAATTTTTCCAACTTTGCCGCATTATGGTTAGGCTCAAATTTCAATACGTTTAACGCATGAGCTACTTTCTGCCCCCGGATGAGATCAGCCACCATCCTCATTTTACGTGGCGGAGTAGGCACATTCCTCAATTTTGCAACTGCTTCCATGAATGATTATCTTTTACCTTTATCTTTTTTCGAAATATGACCCCTGAAAGTTCGCGTGGGTGCGAACTCCCCAAACTTATGACCTACCATGTTTTCAGTCACATATACGGGTATGAATTTATTTCCATTATGGACAGCAAAAGTATGGCCGACAAAATCCGGTGAAATCATCGTTCTTCTCGACCAAGTCTTGATCACTGATTTTTTCCCGGATTCATTCATATTATCCACCTTTTTCTGAAGCCGGAAATCTATATAGGGTCCTTTTTTTAATGATCTGCTCATTATTTCCTCTTACTTATTATAAAATTATCCGAATACTTATTCCTGTGCCTGGTCTTTTCTCCCTTGGCATACTTGCCTGTCCGGGACCGGGGATGCCCACCGGATGCTCTTCCTTCACCACCGCCCATAGGATGATCCACCGGGTTCATGGCCACGCCCCGTACCCTTGGCCTCTTTCCAAGCCATCGGTTACGTCCTGCTTTACCAAGGGTTACATTCATATGTTCCACATTGGAAACAGAACCTACGGTGGCCCTGCATTTACTTAGTATAAGACGCGTTTCCCCGGAGGGTAATTTAATTGTAGAATAACGGCCCTCACGTGCTACCAGTTGAGCATAGGCTCCGGCACTGCGAGCCAGCAATCCGCCATTTCCAGGCTTAAGCTCAATATTATGCAATATGGTACCCAGGGGGATCTTGGAAAGCGGAAGGCTGTTTCCTACTTCTGGAGGCACATCCTCTCCCGATATTACTGTCTGACCCTCTTTTAAACCTGCCGGGGCAATAATGTAGGCCTTTGCTCCATCCACATAATAAATGAGTGCAATACGGGCCGATCGGTTGGGATCATACTCAATGGCTTTCACCTTGCCGGGCACATCATCCTTCACTCGCCTGAAATCGATAAATCTATATTTACGCTTATGGCCTCCACCGGTATACCGGATGGTCATACGGCCATCATTGTTTCTGCCGCCACTTTTCTTGAGCGGCTTCAGAAGCGCTTTTACCGGCTCTGATTTACTGATCAAATCAAAGGTCGGTGCCAATCTATATCTCTGTCCCGGTGTAACGGGCCTCATTTTCTTTACAGCCATATCAGATAACTTTAAATTCCGCTATAAAAATCTATTACTTCACCTTCGGCTACCTTAACAATAGCCTTTTTAAATGCAGGAGTACGGCCTGAAATGATCTGCGTTTTGGTATACCGTGTTTTCTGTTTTCCCGGATATCGCATGGTGTTCACACTTTCCACATTCACACCATACATTTTTTCAACGGCTTTTTTTATTTCGACCTTATTCGCCTTCCGGTCTACTACAAAACCATACTGCCCCTTCTCATTGAGATCAGAGGCTTTTTCGGTAACCAAAGGTTTTATTAATATTCCCATCTCCTGATTAATTCAATATTTCTTCAATTTTTGACATGGATCCTTCGAAAAACAGGATCTTATCTGCATGAAGGACCTCATAGGTATTCAGGTTGTTAACCATTACAACCTTTGAATTCTTTATATTCCTGGATGATAAGGCAATGTTTTTATTATTTTCGGGAATCACCAGCAGGGTTTTCTGATGATCAGCCGATAGATTTTTCAGGATCTGATAAAATTCCCTGGTTTTGGGATTATCAAGTGAAAAATCCTCCAGGATGCGGATACTGTCATTTTTTGCCTTGTAGCTCAATGCCGACTTTTTCGCCAGTGCTTTGATCTTTTTGTTCAGCTTGAACCCATAATCATGCGGCCTGGGGCCAAACGCTCTGCCACCTCCCTTGAAAATGGGAGATTTGATGGTTCCGGCACGCGCTGTTCCGGTACCTTTCTGTCTCTTGATCTTTTTGGTGGAACCGGTCACTTCTGCACGTTCTTTTGTTTTGCTCGTGCCCTGTCGCTGATTGGCAAGATGATGTTTTATATCCAGGTATATGGCATGATCATTAGGCTGGATATTAAATATGTTTTCAACCAGCTTGATCTTCCTGCCTGACTCTTTACCATCACTTTTTAATATCTTGATTTCCATTTCTTCTTACTTCTCAAGTACGACATATGAATTTTTTGGTCCGGGTACCGACCCGCTTACAAGTACCAGATTCCTGTCAGGATAAATCTTCAGAATTCTCAGGTTAAGCTTTTTAACCCCGGTGCCGCCTGTTCTTCCTGCCATCCGGGTCCCCTTGAAAACCCGTGACGGGAATGAACTGGCACCAATTGATCCGGGTGCCCGAAGCCGGTTATGCTGACCATGTGTTGCATCTCCCACTCCCTTGAAACCATGTCTTTTCACCACACCCTGGAATCCTTTTCCCTTGGATTTGGCAATCGCATCCACAAATTCACCTTCTTTGAACACATCTCCTACGTTTATGGTCTGTCCGATCTCAACATCACCTTCATATTCAATACGGAAGTTCCTGAATTCAACCAGTTTCTTTTTCGGTGTAGTATTCGATTTATCAAAATGACCCTTTAAGGCCTGCGTGGTTCTTTTCTCTTTTTTCTCATCATATGCCAACTGGATGGCCTTGTATCCATCATTTTCCTCACTCTTTACCTGAGTCACTATACAAGGTCCAGCTTCAATAACCGTGCAAGCTATATTACGACCTTCGTCGTCGTATATACTCGTCATTCCTAATTTTTTTCCTATAATTCCTGACATCTCTATTATAATAATTTACTGCCATTCCCAGGCAGAGATCGACAAAAGGACTGCAAAGGTATTTAAATATATGTTAATTTCAAAAGTCTTGAATCCTTATTCTATGGATGTAAAACAAAAAAAGAACCAATAAATAATTTATTGGTTCAGGGCGTTTTTTCAGGCTACATCAAACCTTGATTTCCACGTCTACCCCACTGGGTAACTCCAGTTTCATGAGTGCATCAACCGTTTTCGTGCTGTTTGAATAAATATCTACCAGACGTTTATAGGTACACAGTTGAAACTGCTCTCTTGATTTCTTATTCACATGGGGTGAACGCAACACGGTGAAGACCTCTTTTTCTGTGGGAAGCGGAATAGGACCACTCACCACGGCTCCTGTTGTTTTAACAGCCCTTACAATCTTTTCAGAAGACTTATCAACCAAATTATGATCGTAAGATTTAAGTTTTATTCTAATTTTCTGCGTCATATGTATATCTGCTATTCGCCTTTTACTTTTGCAATAATCTTCTCGGCAAGGTTGTCAGGAACCTGATCATAATGAGAAAAGGTCAATGATGCCGATGCACGACCCGAAGTAAGTGTCCGCAGGTCGGTAACATATCCGAAGAGTTCTGATAAGGGCACATCAGCTTTGATCAGCTGAGCTCCCGCTTTGGGCTCCATCCCTTTCATGATCCCCCTTCTCTTATTCAGGTCACCCGTAACGGGTCCTGTGAATTCTTCAGGTGTTACTACCTCAACTGACATGATCGGTTCAAGTAATTTCGGACCTGCCTTTGAAGCGGCGCTTCGGAAGCCCAGTCTTGCTGCCAGCTCAAATGAAAGCGAATCCGAGTCCACATCATGGTATGAACCATGATATAACCGCACTTTCATTCTTTCCACCGGATATCCTGCCAAAGGACCGTTTCTCATGGCTTCTTTAAACCCTTTTTCTACTGCGGGGATATATTCACGTGGAATTACTCCACCCACGATCTCATTGACAAACTGTAGATCTTTTTCTTCTTCACCGTTGTCCTGAGGGCCGATTTCAAAAACGATATCGGCGTATTTACCCCGCCCACCGGTTTGTTTCTTATATTGTTCACGATGTTCCACATTGGTGGTAATTGCTTCCTTATAAGCAACCTGTGGTGCTCCTTTGTTAATTTCGACTTTAAATTCCCTCCGGAGCCGGTCTATTATAATTTCAAGATGCAACTCGCCCATCCCCCTCAATACGGTCTGACCGGTTTCCTGGTTGGTCTCAACCAGGAGGGTGGGATCTTCTTCCACCAGTTTGGTTACTGCCATGGATAATTTATCCTGGTCGGCCTGTTTCTTTGGCTCAATAGCATATCCGATAACCGGTTGCGGGAATGTGATGGATTCCAGAACGATTTTATGTTTCTCGTCCACCAGTGTATCACCGGTTTTTATATCTTTGAAACCGATGGCTGCCGCAATATCTCCTGCCTCAACAAATTCAACGGGATTCTGCTTGTTGGAATGCATTTGCATAAGCCGGGCGATCCTTTCCTTTTTACCCGTTCTCATGTTATGGATATAGGATCCGGCCTCCAGTTTACCGGAATAGGCCCGGAAGAAGCACAGCCGGCCTACAAAAGGATCGGTAGCAATTTTGAATGCAAGCGCTGAAAACGGTTTTTCAGGATCGGGAGGCCTTGTCTCTTCCTTATCGGTGTAAGGATTGATACCCTTAACCGGTGGAAGATCGAGTGGTGAAGGCAGATAGTGACAAACTGCATCAAGCAGGGCCTGAATTCCCTTATTTTTAAATGCCGAACCGGCAAGTACGGGTGAGAATGACAGGTCGATAACGGCCTCTCTGATGGCTGACATCAGTTCCTCTTCCGTAATCGAATCCGGATCTTCGAAAAACTTCTCAAGGATGGCTTCATCATATTCTGCCACACTTTCCACAAGCTTCTGTCTCCATTCTTTTACGGTCTCCTTGAGTTCCTCGGGTACATCGTCCACTATGTATGTCATGCCCTTATCTTCTTCATTCCATATGATCGCCTTGTTCTTAATCAGGTCAACCACACCCCGGAACGAATCCTCCGACCCGATGGGCACCTGGAGAGGAATGGGGTTTGCTTTCAGTTTAGTATGTATTTCTTCTACCACATTGAAGAAGTCGGCCCCGGCCCGGTCCATTTTATTTACAAAACAGATCCTTGGAACCTTGTACTTGTCGGCCTGCCTCCATACAGTTTCTGATTGGGGTTCCACACCGGACACGGCACAGAAAAGTGCCACAGCACCATCCAATACGCGTAATGACCTTTCTACCTCAACGGTAAAATCGACGTGACCGGGTGTGTCAATAATATTGATCCTGTATTCTTGTGTGTCGCTGGTCGGCTGGCCCTGGATTGTCGGATATTTCCAGAAAGTCGTGGTCGCGGCAGAGGTAATGGTAATGCCCCTTTCCTGCTCCTGCGCCATCCAATCCATTACCGCTCCTCCTTCATGAACTTCGCCAAGTTTGTAGGTAAGGCCTGTATAATAAAGAATCCTTTCAGTCGCAGTGGTCTTACCGGCATCAATGTGAGCCATGATGCCTATATTACGTAATAATTTAAGATCTCTCTTAGCCATTCTTCTGATTAAAATCTAAAATGTGAGAAAGCTTTATTGGCGTCAGCCATCCGGTGGGTGTCATCTTTTTTCTTAACGGCAGCTCCCTCTCCTTTTGAAGCAGCGATAATCTCTCCTGCCAGTCTGTCTACGATGGTCTTTTCGTTACGCAATCTGGCATAACGGATCATCCATTTGATGCCCAGGGAGATTTTCCGGTCGGGACGTACCTCCAGGGGAACCTGGAAAGTAGCACCTCCTACCCGGCGACTCTTCACTTCTACGGAAGGCATGATGTTGTTTAACGCCTTTTTCCATGTTTCAAGACCGTCTTCTCCTACTTTATTTTCCACGATATCTACGGCATCATAAAAGGTTTTGTACGCCAGATTTTTTTTGCCTCGTAACATGAGGTTGTTTACGAACCTTGTGACCAGGGTGTCCCTGTATTTCGGATCCGGCAACAGATATCTTTTTTTCGGTTTGGATTTCCTCATTTTTTATTAATTATTTTTTCGGCTTTTTAGCTCCGTATTTTGATCGTCTCTGTAATCTTCCTTCAACACCTGCAGTGTCCAGTGTGCCACGGATGATATGGTATCTAACTCCCGGGAGGTCCTTAACCCGGCCACCCCTGATAAGCACTATGGAGTGTTCCTGAAGATTGTGACCTTCTCCCATGATGTAGGCGTTCACCTCATTACCATTGGTCAATCTTACCCTGGCTACCTTACGCATGGCCGAGTTTGGCTTTTTAGGTGTAGTGGTATACACACGGGTACATACTCCCCTTCGCTGAGGACATGAATCCAATGCGGGTGATTTCGACTTGGTCGATCTCGACTTTCGTCCTTTTCTAACTAACTGTTGTATTGTCGGCATTTAAAATTGTTTTATTATACTATTCCCACGCAAAATTTTCGGTCTGCAAAGGTAGTTAATCGAGACTACATTGCAAAAATTAAATCATGGAAAAGTTACTCCGAAATGATTATCCCCGGGCAGGTCAGGCTTCCCCGACGGTACCACCGAAGTTAATCGGAAATTTAGGAGTCTCTTCCGTCTTTTTGATCGGACCAAAATTCTCCTCGTATTTACGGATATTATCCAGAAGCGCTGAAGAAAGCCTCTTGGCGTGCTCTGGTGTAATCACGATCCGTGATTTTACCTTTGCTTTTGGCACACCCGGCATCAGCCTGATGAAATCAATTACAAACTCACTGTTGGAATGAGCGATCATAGCCAAGTTGGAATAGATCCCCTCGGCTATGTCCTCTGAAAGTTCTATATTGATCTGGTTCTGTTTGGACTTCTGGTCCTTTTTTTCTTCGTCCATGATCAGCTATTAATATTGTGGTTCTCGGTTTTTACTGAATTCTTCCTTCGACTCAACCAGTTGTTCATACTCCTCTTTGGAAGAAACGATAAGTTTCTGATAATCGCGCATGCCTGTACCGGCAGGGATCAGGTGACCGACGATCACATTTTCTTTCAATCCGATCAGTTCGTCACGTTTCCCTCTGATACTGGCCTCACTCAGCACTTTGGTGGTTTCCTGGAATGAGGCTGCGGAAAGCACGCTTTGCGTTCCCAGAGAAGCCTGTGTAATTCCCTGGAGGGTTGGCATCGATACCGCAGGCATGGCGTCCCGAACCACTACGGTCTTAAGGTCCCGGCGCTTCAGGCTCGAATTCTCATCACGGAGTCTCCTGGAAGAAATGATCTGACCTGCTTTCAGCGATTCAGAATCATTGGATTCGACCACAACTTTTTTATCCAGTATGGTATCATTCTCTTCCCTGAATTGCCATTTATCGACTACCTGCCCGGGAAGGAAATTGGTATCACCCGGTTCGATGATCTGCACTTTCTGCATCATCTGGCGCACGATAACCTCAATATGCTTATCGTTTATCTTAACCCCCTGCAGCCGGTACACTTCCTGGATCTCATTTACCAGATATTCCTGTACCGCGGTAGGCCCTTTAATGGCCAGTATATCGGCAGGTGTAATGGCGCCATCGGATAAGGGTGATCCGGCCCGCACAAAATCATTATCCTGTACAAGAATATGTTTTGAAAGAGGTACAAGATAACGCTTCTTAACCCCATCTTTGGATTCGATGAAGATCTCACGATTACCCCGCTTGATGGATCCATAGGTTACAATACCGTCAATTTCACTGACCACTGCCGGATTGGAAGGATTCCGTGCTTCAAAAAGTTCAGTCACTCTTGGAAGACCACCGGTAATATCCCTCGTTTTACCAATCTGGCGGGGAATCTTGGCAAGAATCTGACCGGACTTGATGGTTTGCCCTTCTTCCACTGCCAGGTGAGCCCCCACGGGAATATTATAAGTTTTTTCTTCCTTGGATGATTTCACGATAAGAGCCGGGTTCTTGGTCTTATCCTTGCTGTCCACAATAACTTTTTCCTTGTGGCCGGTCTGCTCATCCGATTCATCCTTGTAGGTTACTCCCTCTTCAATGTATTCATAGGAAACCTTACCATCGATCTCGGAAAGTATCACCGCATTATAAGGATCCCAGAAGCATAACTGGTCGCCCTTATTCACTTTGCTTCCTTTTTTTACATTCAGGAAAGCACCATAGGGCACATGATTGGTACTGAGTTGCTTGCCTGATTTTTCCTCCATGATCTTGATCTCGCCCGTCCGGCCCATGACTACTTCTGCCTTTTCACCATCCGGATTTAAAGTTGAAATATGACGTATATCTTCAAATTCAACCACACCATCGAATTTGGCGTGTACTCGGGCTTCAACCGCAATGTTGGAAGCTGTGCCACCCACATGGAAAGTTCTCAGTGTTAACTGAGTTCCTGGTTCTCCGATCGACTGGGCGGCTATTACACCTACCGCCTCACCCCGCTGCACCATATTGGAGGTGGCAAGATTACGTCCATAACATTTGGCACATATTCCCTGCTTTGTTTCACAGGTCAATACCGAACGGATCTCTACCTCTTCAATTCCGCCTTCCTCTATCTTGTTAGCCAGCTCTTCGGTGAATTCCTCACCGGAATGAATGATGAGTTCTTCAGTTATGGGATGATATATATCGTGGACCGATACCCGGCCAAGTATCCTTTCGGATAAAGCTTCCACAATATCCTCATTATCCTTGAGTGCGGCTACCGCCAATCCGCGAAGGGTGCCACAGTCTTCTTCATTAACCACCACATCCTGGGAAACATCAACCAGTCGACGCGTAAGATAACCCGCATCGGCCGTTTTAAGCGCCGTATCGGCCAGACCTTTTCTTGCCCCGTGGGTAGAGATAAAATATTCGATCACATCCAGACCTTCCTTGAAATTGGAAAGGATTGGGTTCTCGATTATAGCTCCTACGGAACCAAGAATATTTTTCTGGGGCTTGGCCATCAGGCCACGCATACCACCAAGCTGCCGGATCTGTTCCCTCGATCCCCGGGCTCCGGAGTGCATCATCATGTAAATGCTGTTGAAGCCGTTCTGGTCTTCTTCCAGTTCACGCATCAGGGTACTGGTAAGCTGGGAATTGATCCGTGTCCAGATATCGATCACCTGGTTGTATCGTTCGTTGTCGGTGATCAAACCCATAAGGTAGTTATTCCATACGACATCCACTTCCTGCTTGGCTTCCGTAATCAGATCATTCTTGGTTGACGGTATTTTTACATCGTCCAGACCAATGGACAATCCTCCTTTGTAAGCCATGTTGAAACCAAGATCTTTGATGTCATCCAGGAACTGGGCCGCTTTGGCCACTCCACTTATCTTATAAACCTCCGATATAATGATCTGCAGTTTCTTCTTGGTAAGAAGTTCATTCATAAATCCCACTTCTTCCGGAACCAACTGGTTGAAAATCACCCTTCCGGCCACCGTATCGACCAGTTTATTCTCCAGTTTTCCATCTTCGTTCCTTACCAGGGTCCGGACTTTTATATGAGCATGCTTGGAAAGCCTGCCCTCGTTGATCGCAATGATCGCTTCTTCCGGATTGTAAAAGGTCATGCCCTCACCTTTTTCGGGATTCTCCTTGGTTCCCTTCCGACCCTTGGTCACGTAGTACAAACCAAGGACCATATCTTGTGACGGCACCGCAATAGGTGCTCCATTTGCAGGATTCAGAATATTATGGGTTGAAAGCATCAGCAATGAAGCCTCAAGAATAGCTTCCTGACCAAGCGGTACATGCACGGCCATCTGGTCACCGTCAAAGTCAGCATTGAACGCTGTACAGGTTAGCGGATGAAGCTGAATGGCTTTCCCTTCAATTAATTTTGGCTGGAATGCCTGGATACCGAGCCGGTGAAGTGTGGGAGCACGGTTGAGCAATACCGGATGCCCTTTCAGCACATTCTCAAGGATATCCCAGATCACCGGGTCCTTCCGGTCAACAATCTTTTTGGCTGATTTCACTGTTTTGACAATGCCTCTTTCGATTAGTTTCCTGATAATAAAGGGCTTGAACAACTCGGCAGCCATATGTTTGGGAAGTCCACATTCATGCATTTTGAGTTCCGGTCCCACTACGATAACCGAACGGCCTGAATAATCGACACGCTTGCCGAGAAGGTTCTGGCGGAAGCGTCCCTGTTTACCTTTGAGCATATCACTGAGTGATTTCAAGGCCCTGTTTCCGTCAGACCGGACAGCATTTACCTTTCTCGAATTATCGAACAATGAATCGACAGCTTCCTGAAGCATCCGCTTTTCGTTCCGGAGGATCACCTCGGGAGCCTTTATATCAATCAATCTTTTCAGCCGGTTATTTCTTATGATCACCCGCCGGTAAAGGTCATTGAGGTCGGAAGTAGCAAACCTTCCACCATCCAGGGGTACAAGCGGCCGCAATTCAGGTGGGATCACAGGTACCATTCGAATGATCATCCATTCGGGACGGTTCTCGATCCGTGTGCGTGCTTCCCTGAAAGCCTCAACTACTTTCAGTCGCTTGAGCGCTTCTGCTTTTCTTTGCTGAGAGGTATCGGTGGCTGCCTGATGGCGCAGGCTGTAGGATAATTCATCCAGATCGATCCTTTTCAACAGCATTTCAAGCGCCTCAGCACCCATCCTGGCAATAAATTTATTGGGATCATTATCGTCCAGCACCTGGTTTTCCCTTGGAAGCTTATCCATGATATCCAGGTATTCATCTTCCGTGAGATAATCCATGGTATTCAGCCCGTCCTCGGCCTTGATACCCGGCTGTACGACTACGTAACGTTCATAATAGATGATCTGATCCAGTTTTTTGGTAGGTAATCCCAGAAGATAACCGATCTTATTGGGAAGAGATCTGAAATACCAGATATGAGCCACCGGTACGACCAACTCGATATGGCCCATTCTTTCCCTTCGCACTTTCTTTTCGGTTACTTCTACACCACACCGGTCGCAAATGATCCCTTTATACCGGATCCGCTTATATTTTCCACAATGGCATTCCCAATCTTTTACAGGACCGAATATCCGTTCACAGAATAAACCACCCATTTCGGGTTTGTAGGTCCTGTAATTAATGGTTTCCGGTTGTGTAACCTCACCATGAGAACTTTCCAGGATCGATTCCGGAGAAGCCAGGCTTATGGTAATCTTGGTGAAGTCACTCGTAATTTTTTTATTTTTTCTAAAAGCCATATTTGGGTATACTATATTTTTTTAATTTCAACTAATCCTCTTTGCTTATTCCATAGTTACTTCAAGAGCCAATCCGCGCAATTCATGTACCAATACATTGAATGATTCCGGCACATTCGGCCTGTGCATGTTTTCTCCCTTAACTATGGATTCATAAACTTTCGCTCTCCCTATCACATCATCCGATTTGATAGTCAGCATTTCCTGAAGCACATGGGCAGCGCCGAAGGCCTCCAATGCCCATACCTCCATCTCTCCGAATCGCTGACCACCGAACTGAGCTTTACCGCCAAGCGGTTGCTGCGTGATCAGGGAATAAGGGCCTATAGAACGTGCATGCATTTTATCATCGACCAGGTGGCCAAGTTTTAGCATATAGATCATACCTACCGTGGTGGGTTGATCAAAACGTTCTCCGGTTAGTCCGTCGAAAAGATGGGTTCTTCCGAATTCAGGAAGGTTAGCCTCCTTGAGTTCTTTTTCCACATCTTCTAATTTGGCGCCGTCGAAAATAGGTGTACTGTACTTTCTGTTCAGCTTGTACCCCGCCCAGCCAAGCACCGTTTCATAGATCTGGCCAAGGTTCATCCTCGAAGGTACGCCGAGCGGATTCAACACGATATCCACCGGTGTGCCATCTTCCAGGAAGGGCATATCTTCTTCACGTACGATCTTGGCCACAACACCTTTGTTACCATGACGGCCGGCCATTTTATCCCCTACTTTCATCTTTCGTTTCTTGGCTACGTATACTTTTGCCAACTGAACAATCCCTGCAGGCAATTCGTCACCCACTTCGAGTGTAAATCGTTCCCGCTTGAATTTACCGGCAATCTCGTTCCTTCTCTGATTATAATTTTTAACCAGATCGATGATCAAATTATTGATATGATCGTCGTTGGTCCAGTTATCGAGGATCAGGTCGGAAATAAGATTAACCTCTTCAGGTACGTTATAGGTGCTTTCATCCCGGTATATATTCTTTTCGGGGAAAAAGTTGGCTTCGATATTCTTACGGGAGAATTTCGTACCGCTGCTCATTACTTCATCACCGAATTTATGCCGGATCCCTTTCGAAGTCTTTCCTTCCAGAAGAGCGGAAAGCTTGGTGATGATGGTATTCCTGAGCTCAATAAGCTGCTTGCTGTACTTGTTTTTCAATGCATCGACCTCTTTTTTCGACTTGGCCCTGAGTTCCTTGTCTTTTTTCGGCCGTGCAAACAACTTCGTATCGATAACAACACCTTCAAGAGAAGGTGAAGCTCTGAGAGAGGCATCCTTCACATCACCTGCTTTATCACCAAAGATGGCTCTGAGCAGTTTTTCCTCCGGTGTGGGATCACTTTCTCCTTTAGGGGTGATCTTGCCAACCAGTATATCTCCTTCTCTTACTTCTGCTCCGGTCCGGATCATACCGTTCTCATCCAGATTTTTCACGGCTTCCTCGCTCACGTTCGGGATCTCAGAGGTTAATTCTTCTTCTCCTCTCTTTGTATCCCTGACCTCCAGCTCGAATTCTTCCACATGGATAGAGGTGAAGGTATCATTCCTGACCACCCTTTCCGATACCACGATGGCATCCTCGAAGTTGTATCCCTGCCAGGGCATGAAAGCTACCATGAGGTTTCTTCCGAGGGCAAGCTCGCCACCCTGTGTAGCATATCCTTCACACAATACCTGTCCTTTTTTGACCTTTTCGCCTTTACTGACTATCGGCTTCAGGTTAATGCAAGTATCCTGATTGGTACGCTGGAATTTAACGAGGTTATAGGTCTTGAATTCATCATCAAAGGTAGTCAGCGCTTCATCTTTGGTAAGATCATACTGTACCACTATCTTGTTGGCATCCACGTAGTCAATTACACCATCCCTTTCGGCAAGGATCAAGGCTCGTGAATCTTTGGCTACCCTTTCTTCAAGCCCTGTGCCCACAATAGGTGCTTCAGGATTCATTAAAGGTACTGCCTGTCGCTGCATGTTCGACCCCATGAGTGCCCTGTTGGCATCGTCATGTTCCAGGAACGGGATCATGGAAGCCGCTACAGAAACGATCTGATTGGGAGCAATATCCATATAGGCCACCTGGTCGCGGTCTACCAACGGATAGTCTCCCTCAAAGCGGGCCTTGACTTTCTCATTAATAAAATTTCCTTTCGTATCGAGCGGTGCATTGGCCTGTGCAATATAATACGTATCTTCTTCTTCGGCGGTAAGATATCTTACTTCGCCGTCCATAGCCACGCTACCGCTTTCCGATTTGCGGTAAGGAGTTTCAATGAATCCCATCTTATTCACTTTGGCATGAACACAAAGCGATGAGATCAATCCGATATTCGGTCCTTCCGGTGTTTCGATGGTACACAGTCTTCCATAATGCGTATAGTGCACATCACGGACTTCAAAACCGGCCCGTTCCCTGGAAAGACCGCCCGGCCCAAGCGCCGACATCCTTCTTTTATGTGTGATCTCGGCAAGCGGATTGGTCTGGTCCATAAACTGGGACAGCTGGTTTGTACCAAAAAATGAATTGATCACCGAGGATAAAGTCCGGGCATTGATCAGGTCAACCGGTTTGAAATCTTCGTTATCCCTGACATTCATTCTTTCCTTTATGGTACGTGCCATCCGGGCAAGGCCTACACCAAACTGCTGATACAATTGCTCACCTACTGTTCTTACCCTCCGGTTGCTCAAATGGTCGATATCGTCGACCACGGCCTTTGAATTGATCAGGCCGATCAGATATTTCACAATGAGCACAATATCCTGGGTAGTCAATACCCTTTTATCATAATCGGTATCGATGCCCAGTTTTTTATTGATCCTGTATCTGCCCACTTCACCCAGGTCGTAACGCTTATCGCTGAAGAAAAGACTCTGGATGATATCACGGGCCGTCTGTTCGTCCGGCGCTTCGGTATTTCGCAACTGTCGGTAGATCTGCTCGACCGCCTCTTTCTCAGAATTCGAATTATCTTTCTGGAGCGTATTATATATTATGGAGTAATCGGTAATATTGACTTCCTCCCTGTGAAGAATGATCGATTTGGTGGATGACTCCAGAATGGTATCAATATCTTCTTCCGTCAGCACATGATCTCTTTCAAGGAGCACTTCGTTACGGTCGATGGAAACCACCTCACCGGTATCTTCATCTACAAAATCCTCGATCCAGGTTTTCAACACCCTTGCGGCCAGTCTTCTTCCTATACATTTTTTCAGTACGGATTTTTCAGCCTTCACTTCTTCTGAGAGTCCAAAAAGATCCAGAATATCCTTATCCGATCCATAACCGATTGCACGGAGGAGTGTGGTTACCGGGAACTTCTTTTTCCGGTCGATATATGCATACATTACCGAGTTTACATCGGTGGCAAACTCGATCCAGGAACCTTTAAAAGGAATGATCCTGGCCGAATATAATTTTGTTCCGTTGGTATGCATGCTCTGGGCAAAAAATACTCCCGGCGACCGGTGCAACTGCGAAACGATGACGCGTTCAGCACCATTGATCACGAATGCTCCATTTTCGGTCATATAGGGAATATTTCCCAGGAACACTTCCTGCTCGATCGTCTCGAATTCTTCATTATCCTCATCGTTGCAGGAAAGCCTTAATTTTGCTTTTAAAGGAACGGAATACGTAAGACCTCTTTCAACACATTCCTCCACCGCATATTTTGGCGGATCCACCATGTAGTCTACAAATTCCAACACATAGTTTTCTCTTGAATCGGTAATCGGGAAATTCTCGGAAAACACCCGGTACAAACCTTCCTGTATTCTTTTTTCAGGTGGAGTATCCAATTGAAAAAAATCCTGGAAAGATTGCAGTTGAACGTCGAGAAAATCCGGATAATCAATTACCGTTTTTATTGAAGAGAAATTTTTCCTTTCGGTTTGATTAACTATAGCCAAGGTTTTTAAATATTTTAATGATCAATAAACAAAGTTGCCAACATTTTTTAAATTGCGACAATTTTTTTTCGGATACTGTGCTTAAACGTTTATTAAGCACAAACAGCAAAAGACCTGACTGATAGGGCCAGGCCTGAAACGCAATTCACCATTTATCAGATAATAAATGGTCAATTCAATTATTTTAATTCGACTTCCGCTCCGGCTTCTTCCAAAGATTTCTTTATACCTTCTGCTTCATCTTTGGCAATTCCTTCCTTAACGGGTTTGGGAGCGCTGTCTACCAGATCTTTCGCTTCTTTTAATCCTAATCCTGTTAATTCTTTTACGGTTTTTACCACTTTAAGTTTCTGTGCGCCGGCCGCATTGAGGATTACATCAAATTCAGTCTTTTCTTCACCAGCCTCACCGCCAGCTTCACCACCACCTGCAGCCACGGCTACAGGGGCAGCGGCAGCCGCAGGCTCGATACCATATTCATCCTTTAAAATCGTAGCTAGCTCATTTACTTCCTTAACAGAAAGGTTAACTAACTGCTCAGCGAATGCTTTTAAATCTGCCATTTTACAAAATTAATTTTATAGTTTTACTTACTCTTTTTTATCCTGTAATGTTTTTACAATTCCTGCCAGTTTATGTTCACCACTTTGCAAAGAAGCGATCACATTCTTGGCCGGAGACTGGAGCAATGCTATGACCTCTCCAATCAGTTCTTCCTTCGATTTGAGGCTGCTCAAAGCATCGAGCTTATCATTTCCCACAAAAAGATCGTTATCGACGTAAGCTCCCTTTAGCAGAGGCTTATCTTTCTTTCTTTTTTTTCTGTATTCTTTGATCACTTTTGCGGGAAGGTTGGCAACCTCCCTGGAGAAAAGAATTCCTGAGAATCCTTTCAGAACGCCTCCGTCCTCAAAAGCCTGAAAATCATTATCAACTTTAGCAAGGGCTTTTTTGATCAATGAGTTTTTAAACACTTTATATTCCAGACCCCTGCTGTAACACATTTTACGGAATTCATTCATCTCTGCAACAGTCAATCCTGATGCATCGGTAATATAGAAGTAGGAATGGTTGTTAATCCGGTCTACTAATTCCTCAATTATTTGAGCTTTTTCTTCTCGATTCATGATATTATATTCCTGGAATACTTTTTTTATCGACTTTAACACTCGGACTCATTGTACTGGAAATATGAATGCTCCGGAAATAAGCTCCTTTGGCAGAAGCCGGTTTGAGCTTTAACACGGTGGTTAACAATTCTTCGGCATTCTCTTTTATTTTATCGGCTTCGAATGAGATTTTACCGATACTGGTATGAATGATCCCGAATTTATCGACTTTAAAATCAATTTTCCCCTGTTTGATTTCCTTTACGGTTTTCCCGATATCCTGTGTAACGGTACCCGATTTCGGATTGGGCATCAAGCCCCGGGGGCCCAGTATCCGGCCCAGTTTTCCCACTTTGGCCATCACATTCGGCTGGGTAATGATCACATCCATGTCCATCCAGCCATCTTCAATTTTTTTGATCAGGTCATCCAGACCCACAAAATCGGCACCGGCCTCTTTAGCTTCATCTTCTTTATCCGGGGTACAAAGTACGCATACCTTTACTTCCTTACCGACACCATGCGGAAGGGTAACCACACCACGCACCATCTGGTCAGCTTTTCTGGGATCCACACCCAGCCGGATGTCGATATCCACGGAAGCATCAAAATTGGTAAAGCTGACCTCCTTGAGAAGGCTGCTTGCCTCCTGGATTGAATACTCCTTACCTACTTCAATTTTTTCCACTACCGATTTTCTCTTTTTGGATAATTTTGTCATTTCTCAATTATTAATTATTCCAGGGTGCTTTTCCCATCACCCGGAGTCCCATACTTCTTGCCGTTCCGGCCACCTGTTTCATAGCCGATTCAACCTTAAGCGTATTGAGGTCCTGCAACTTGGTTTCAGCAATATTTTTGATCTGGTCCCAGGTTACGGAGCCTACCTTCAAGCGGTTTGGTTCCGGGGATCCCTTTTTAAGTTTAGAGGCTTCAAGCAAAAGAACGGACGCCGGGGGCGTTTTCACGATAAAATCAAATGATTTATCGGCATATATGGTGATCACAACCGGAAGCAGCTGACCCATTCTGTCCTGAGTTCTGGCATTAAATTGTTTACAGAACTCCATTATATTCAATCCTTTACTACCCAGAGCCGGACCAACGGGAGGAGATGGGTTTGCCTGTCCACCCCTGATCTGCATTTTTAAATATCCACTTATCTCTTTAGCCATTTTGCTAATCTTGTTTTTCTACCTGCATGTAATTTAGTTCGACAGGCGTATTCCTGCCAAATATTTTTACCATCACATTGAGTTTCTTTCGCTCTTCGAAGACCTCTTCTACTGTGCCGGTAAAGCCGCTGAAGGGCCCGTCCATCACCTTCACGGTTTCTCCTACTATATAAGGAGTATCCAGTTTTTCTTCCATGGTGTCGACCTCGTCGACCTTGCCGAGTATCCTGTTAATCTCGGATTGCCTGAGCGGAACCGGAGTCCTGGAGGTTCCTCCACTGCCATCGTCTGCGCCCAGAAACCCGATTACACCGGGAACGCTTTTTACTACATGATAGGCCTCACCATGCGACAGGTCGGCAAGGATCAGCACATATCCGGGGAAGAAATTCCTTTCTCTCACTCTCTTTTTCCCACCCCGCATTTCATAAACTTTTTCAGAGGGTATGAGTATTTGTGGGACGTATTCCTCCAGCTTGTTTCTTGACACCTCATTTTCAAGATAACTTTTGATTTTCTTTTCCTGTCCGCTAATTACCCGAAGTACGTACCACTTTTGCTCACCCATCAGCTATATCTGTTATTTAAAAAGCGTTATAAAACCACGTCAAAATATTATCAAAGGCCATATCGATCAACCCTATGATCAGGGCAATGATCAATGAAGCAATCAGTACGAGAACGGAACTACTCTGCAGCTCATTGTATTTGGGCCAGTATACCTTATGACGCAGTTCATCATAGGACTCGGTTAAATATTTAGTAACTCTATTCATCGGTTCTTTTTAACATCTCGCACGGGTGGAGAGACTCGAACTCCCAGCCAATGGTTTTGGAGACCACTACTCTACCAATTGAGCTACACCCGTGTTTAGCCCAAAAAGGGGCTGCAAAGATAGCATTATTTTCAAAAACAAACAAATGCGTTTCGCATAATTCGAAACGCATTTTGATATTTAATTTCAGATTTATTCTATAATCTCTGTGACCTGTCCTGAACCTACCGTTCTTCCTCCTTCACGGATAGCAAACCGGAGGCCTTTTTCCATGGCAATGGTGTTGATTAAATCAACCTCTATGGATACATTATCGCCAGGCATTACCATTTCAACTCCTTCCGGCAGTTTGATCTCTCCGGTTACGTCGGTAGTCCTGAAATAGAACTGCGGACGGTAATTGGTAAAGAATGGCGTATGACGACCCCCTTCTTCTTTGGAAAGAACGTACACCTCGGCCTTGAATTTAAGGTGAGGAGTAACTGATCCTGGCTTACAGATCACCATACCTCTCCGGATCTGGTCTTTTTCTATACCCCTCAGGAGCAGACCTGTATTATCTCCGGCTTCACCCCTGTCAAGTATTTTGCGGAACATCTCCACACCGGTAACGGTTGACTTGAGATTTTCAGCACCCATGCCGAGGATCTCAACCGGGTCACCGGTTTTGATCACCCCTCTTTCGATTCTTCCGGTAGCGACCGTACCCCGTCCGGTGATAGAGAATACATCTTCAACCGGCATCAGGAAATCCATATCGATCAATCGCTCAGGCAACGGAATATATTCATCAACAGCTTTCAGCAATTCATCTACAGATTCTATCCATTTTGCCTCTCCGTTCAATGCACCCAGTGCAGAGCCACGAATTACAGGGATGTCTTCACCGGGAAATTCGTATTCGGTGAGCAATTCCCGTACTTCCATTTCAACCAGATCAAGAAGCTCTTCATCATCAACAAGGTCAACCTTGTTCATAAATACCACCAGAGCCGGTACACCTACCTGTCGGGCAAGCAGTATATGCTCCCTGGTCTGGGGCATGGGTCCGTCCGTAGCGGCAACAACCACAATTGCACCATCCATCTGAGCTGCACCGGTAACCATGTTCTTCACATAGTCGGCGTGGCCAGGGCAGTCAACGTGAGCATAGTGTCGGTTCTCCGTCTGGTATTCGACGTGGGCTGTGTTAATAGTAATACCACGAGCTTTTTCTTCCGGAGCATTATCAATGGATGCAAAGTCCCGTATGTTAGCAAGACCTCTTTCAGACAATATTTTTGTAATTGCTGCAGTCAAAGTAGTCTTACCATGGTCTACGTGACCGATGGTACCGATATTTACGTGCGGTTTAGAACGGTCAAAGGTTTCTTTTGCCATGTTTGAAATTATCTGTTTGGTTATAAAATGATTTAATTATTAATTTTAAACAAATCGTTTAACAATCAGCTGAGATATATTTTAACAATAAATTCAAGTTTCAGACCCATCGTTAACAGGCCCTGTCAAAATTATATTATCAGCGACCTGAATGATCTGCTTTTTAAATTGAGCCAAAGACGGGATTTGAACCCGTGACCTCTTCCTTACCAAGGAAGCGCTCTACCCCTGAGCTACTTCGGCTGAGAGTTAGAGCGGGCGACGAGGTTCGAACCCGCGACCTACAGCTTGGAAGGCTGTCGCTCTACCAACTGAGCTACGCCCGCATAACCATTTAGTGATTTGGTGATGTTTTGATGTTTTGATGTTTTGATTAAACGACATTGATCACCTCACCAAATCACTCAATCACCAAATCACTCAATAAAGATGGTGGGGGGAGAAGGATTCGAACCTTCGAAGGCATACGCCAACGGATTTACAGTCCGTCCCAGTTGACCGCTTTGGTATCCCCCCTCAATCATTCAGAATGTCAAATTAAAAAACGTCCCTTTACAAAAATCTATTTTCATTTTTGCAAAGGGAATGCAAAATTATACCCTTTTTTCTTTTATTCAAATAATTGACCTAAATAAATTGATCTTATCCTTTTCATGAAAATATTTGTGAAAAAAGGATGGATTTATCATGTTTCGCCGGATAATGATCAGGGTATTGATTGATAGATCTGCCGCAGATATTCGTCTTCTTCATCTTTCCTGATCTCGGCCATGAGTTCATCCACTCCGCTAAGGTCGGATAACAATCCCAGGGCCTGATAAGCAGCCAGCCTGACATATGATTTTGGATGGCTACGGGCATACTTCTCTATTACAGCCAGCCCCCTGCGTTGCATGATCTCTCCCGCATCCATTATGTATTCGGAAAAATAAGGAAGAAGATACCATAAAAGCTCTCCCTGTGCAGAACCGATCTTATCTACAAACCACCCATATTTACTATGACCTCCGTGGTCTATATAGAAACTTGCCAGGGGAATTATTATGTTCAGGTTATTATATTTTTCGAAACGGGAAGCCCGGTTGGCCATTTCATCAGGTGCCACGCTCGAAAGTGCATAAATGGCCGTACCCACCACCATATATGAGCTATCGTTTAATGCCTCCTCAAACAAGTGTGTATAGTTGTCACCAAAATGAGTGAAAAGCATATGGGTTGCATCAGCCCTCACCAGTGATTTATCATCATTCCTGGCTATTTGAACCAGCTTTTCTTCTATCTGATGTATTTTCTGCCCTTCATAATCCTCAAGTGCATTCACTGCCATCTGACGGAATTTCCAGAAAGGATCATCAAGCGCATCCCTGAGCACCAGCCAGTTTAAGCTGTCGGCAGGTGCCTTTAATAGAACTTCAAGCGAGTTATACCTCGGCAGAAACTGATCCGTATTGTAAAACTGGTAAATATATTCTCCCTGACTTTTTATATGGTCTACTTCTGCCAGCAGATGCTGATCGCCGTCAAAAAGAACCAGCTGTGGCTCCTCCGGCAAAGTGAATTCGAACGTCCTTGAAGGTCGGTCTACCAGAATAGTAAATCTACGCTTTCCTTTCTTAAGCCATACATCTACCGAAACCGGAATCCTGAACACGGGCACCTGTTCGAAATCCTGTTCCTGCGTAACTTCGACTGTAAGGGTATTCCCCTCGTAGGAATCATTGATCTTTAATACGGGATGACCTGCCGCCAGGTACCATTGATTAAAGAACCAGTTCAGATCTTCTCCGGTAACCTCCTCGAAAACCAACCGCATGTCGTGGATCTCTACCGTAGAAAATTTATACCTTTCCAGAAAAAGATTCAGCGCATTGAAAAAAGCGTCATCCCCCACGTAGTTTCTAAGCATATGGAGTATTCTTCCGCCTTTGGCGTAGGAATGACTGTCAAACATATCTTCCCTGTCTTCATAATAATATCGAACCACTTTCTTTTTTTCTCCCCTGGCTTCTTCGAGATATTGCCTGGTTTCCTCAAGATTATGGAGATCCGCTTCATATTTGCCATGCTTGTATTCCTCCCATAAGTATTCGGAATAGTTGGCAAAACCTTCATTCAATACCAGATTGGCCCATGATTCGCAGGTTAGCAGATTGCCAAACCAATGATGAAACAATTCATGGGCAATAATTCCTTCAAAATCATAATCGAGCAGTTCCCTGTTGTCCACAAGCAGCGCATCATAATACAAGGAAGCCGTGGTATTTTCCATAGCTCCGGATACAAAATCCCGTACGATAATCTGTGCATATTTTGACCAGGGATACTTTATGCCGGTGATATCAGAAAAAAAGGTCATCATTTCAGGTGTATCGCCAAAAATATCATCTGCATATTCAGCATATTCCTTTTCTAAATAATAGTATAACGGCACATCCTCCCATTGGTCCTCTATGATCTCAAATTCTCCGACGGCGATCATAAACAGATAAGGCGCATGAGGGAGATCCATACGCCAGTAATCGGTCCGGGTGCTGTCGGCATTGAACTTCGAATAAATTAACTCGCCATTCGAAAGAGTCTGGTATTTCTGGTGAACAGTCAGATATATTTCCTGGGTTGTTTTTTCGTTGGGTGAATCAATGGTCGGGAACCAGTATGAATTGGCTTCGGTCTCACCCTGAGTCCAGATCTGCGGAGGCTTGTTCGGATCAGAATCTCCGGGATCGATAAAATAAAGACCCTGGTCCGATCCGATAGCCGCACTTCCTCCGGTTTCCCGTTCAGTAGGTTTGGCAGTATATTTTATTTCCACAAAAAAATCCTGCTTCCTGTTGTATAGGGTGTCCAGTTTTATGGACAGCTTGAAATTGTCGTAGGAGTATTCCAGATCGGACTTCTTGGTACCCTTGATCAGTTTTACATGATGAAGGTCAAAATTCCTGGCATCCAAAATTACCCTCGATTGGGGATAGAAGTAGGGTCGTAACTGGAGCGTAGCCACACCATTTAATCGCTGCTTTTCCCAGTCGGGACTTATCTCGAGCTTGGTATGTATCAGGTCATGCAGTCTTGTCCTTGAACCATGATAAATCTCCGGTTCCTTCACCACTTCGACCGTATCCTGTAAAAGAGAGTCTTCAGGGACCACAGTGGTTTCCTGGGTTGAAGCCTGTTGAACAGGTTGTTCAACTTTGCAACCCAGGATCAGGATAACGGATATAATGGGCCAGATGAATTTTCTGAAGAAAAAAAGCATACGTTTTTTGTGATATTGAACTATAATAATCTAACGAATGTGTAAAGTTAAACCGTATATTCAATAATCATGACTGAAATAACTAAAATCTGTTCCTTACCCGAATAGGTATATTTAAATTTTTTAAAATTAATGCGGATGTTATATTTGTAGACAAATGGAGATTGTCCCTCATGAAATTTAAACGAATACTTCTAAAACTAAGTGGAGAAGCCTTACTGGGCAAACAAAAGTACGGAATCGATCCGGAAAGATTAAAGCAGTATGCTGAAGAGATCAAAAAAGTGTATGAATTGGGAATTGAAACGTCCATCGTGATTGGAGGTGGAAACATATTCAGGGGTGAATCTGCCGAGGAGATCGGAATTGACCGGGTACAGGGAGATTACATGGGTATGCTCGCCACAGTGATCAACGGAATGGCCCTGCAAAGCGCACTCGAAAAGGCAGGAATGGTCACCCGGCTGATGTCCGGATTCAAAATCGAACAGGTGTGTGAGCAATTCATTCGAAGAAGGGCGGTTCGGCATCTTGAAAAAGGAAGGATCGTAATTTTTGGTGCAGGTATCGGGAATCCCTATTTTACAACAGATACGACGGCAAGCCTGAGGGCCATAGAAATTGAAGCCGATATTGTCCTCAAAGGTACCCGCGTGGATGGCCTCTATACGGCAGACCCCGAAAAAGATTCCTCTGCCAAACGATTTAAAGATATTTCATTCAGGGAAGTTTTTCAAAACGGCTACCAGGTCATGGACATGACTGCTTTTACACTTTGTCAGGAAAATAATCTTCCGATTATTATATTTGATATGAACAAACCGGGTAATTTGTTGAAAATAGTGAAAGGCGAAGACGTAGGCACCCTTGTTCATTAATTTTTACTATAAACCCCAACTTTATTATGGAAGAAATTGAATTATATCTCGAAGATGCAAAGGAAAAGATGGAAAAAGCCATCCAGCATGTGAATTATACCTTTGGGAAAATACGTGCCGGCAAAGCTTCTCCAGGCATGGTGGACGGATTGATGGTTGAATATTACGGCAATCCAACTCCCTTAAATCAGATCGCTTCCATCAATACGCCTGATGCAAGGTCCATTGTAATCAAACCCTGGGAAAAAGGTATAATCGGAGACGTTGAGAGGGCCATTATCAACAGTGATATCGGTCTGAATCCACAGAATGATGGTGAATTGATCAGGTTGAATGTGCCTCCCTTATCTGAAGAACGGAGAGAACAATTGGTAAAACAGGCAAAACACGAAGCTGAACATGGAAGGGTAAGTGTAAGAAATATCAGAAAGGATGCCAACGATAATCTCAAACAATTACTTAAAGAACATGTGTCGGAAGATGCCGTAAAGCGGGCAGAAGACCATGTCCAGAAACTGACCGATGAATATATAATGCATATTGATAAAATGCTGGAGAACAAGGAAAAGGATATTATGACCGTCTGATCTCAGTAATAGAGTTTACGGTCCATTATAAACTGATATACTTTTTCTGTAACAAGATATCTGACCGACTTGTTCTCGCGTATACATTTGCGAATAAAAGAAGAAGATATATCCAGGATCGGAGCATCGACCATCTTCACATTGGGATGATGTGCCAGATCCGTTTCGGAAGCTCCGGGCCGGGGATAAACGATAAGTCCATAGTGGCTCAGTATCTGTTTGTGATTTTTCCATTTCGGAAAGCTTTTCAGGTTATCTCCTCCAATGATCAGATTGAAATCATGCTTCGGGTGTTTATCCTTTAAATAGGTGAGCGTATCAATCGTGTAATTGGGCTTCGACATGTTAAATTCAATATCACTCGCCTTGAAATGAGGTTGATCCTCAATGGCGAGCTCCACCATATCAATGCGGTCAAATTCATGGATCAATGATCTGCTGTCTCTCTTGTGAGGATTCTGTGGAGAAACCACAAACCACACTTCATTGAGATCGGTGTACTCATATAGTATATTGGCAATAATTAAATGTCCCACATGAATCGGATTAAACGATCCGAAAAACAGTCCAATTTTCATATCAGGAAGATCGTAAAAAAGATTTCACTATTTGTTCAACTTTCCCTACGGCAGCAGGCAGATGGTCATTCAGTATTATTTCATCGAATTTATCCATAAAACTCATTTCATATTCAGCCTTACGGAGTCTTTTCAGGATACTTTCTTCTAAATCGGTTTGTCTGTTCCTTATTCTTTTTTCCAACTCATCCATTCCGGAAACGGTGATGAAGATCGATAATGCGGAAGGCCCGAAATATTTTTTCAGTTTGATCCCACCTTTGACATCCACATCAAAGATCACACTTTTTCCGGAACGCCAAATCTTCTCGATCTCGGATTTTAGTGTTCCGTAATAAATCCCTTTGTAAACCTCTTCCCATTCAATAAACTGATCCTGTTCAATATTACGTATAAATTCCTCTCTGGTCAGAAAATAATAATCCCGCCCGAATACTTCGTTCCCTCTCTTAGGTCTGGAAGTGGCGGAAACTGAAAACTGAAGTTCCGGAAATTCCCGGATCAGATGATGAACAATGGTTGTCTTCCCGGATCCGGAGGGTGCTGAGAGTATAATGGCTTTTTTTCCTGGCATGCCTTTCAAGAACCCATTGATTGCTTCACTTTGTTTCGCAATTCATGGATGAATTCTGCAGGGGCTGCTTTTTTTTCCATCTTTTTCCTGATCGCCTCCCTGATCGTCTGATCCAGAGAATAATATTCCGAACATTGCAGACAATCCTTGATATGGGTATTGAAGAAATTGGCCTCGTCCTCATTCGCTTCGCCGTCGATGATCAGGTTTAATACACGAATACAATACTCATGATCATTACAGGGTTTTTCTGCCATATATGTTATTAATTTAAATTCAATATTATTTATATCCGAGAGAACAAGCATATACTTTTAGCTTCTCTCTTAACAGATTGCGCGCACGGTGTAAACGCGATCTCACTGTACCTATCGGGATATCCAGGATCTTGGCCATCTCCTCGTAGGTAAATCCTTCAAGATCACATAAAATTATTACCGTGCGAAAATCTATATCCAGCGAATTTAATGCGATTGAAACTTCATCTCCAATTTTTTCCTTTACTGATTCTACCCTCAGATCCGATTTGACCGGCCGATTGTAGTCTTCTGAATTATAAAATGATTCAACTTCCTGATAATCTATTTTTGGAGGTTCTTTGCTTTTTTTCCTGAACTCGTTAATGAAACTGTTCTTTAAAATTCTGAACAACCAGGCTTTGGCATTAGTTCCTTTTTGAAAAGAATTGATAAAGCGGAATGATTTCAGATAAGTTTCCTGGACAAGGTCCTTGGCATCATCTTCGTTGAATGTGATCCGGAAGGCAAAATTATAAATAGAATGAATATGGGGTAGAAATTCATTTTCAAATATCTGCTCCTTTTCCTCTTCAGAATAACGATTTTTATCTTTTTTAGCCATCCTAATCAAATTTACATAATTTCAGTTAAAATTGATCAAAATCCCGGATGATTCAATCCCATTCAATTTCCGGCTTTTTTATAGAATAATTGATTATTTTTGAATCTGTTGATTATAACGTATAAGGATGTTTTTTTTTATCTGATATCTAAACTGCCCTTCCCCGTCTTATATGTTCTTTCGGACATAGCCGCATTTGTTGCCCGCAGAATTGTTCAATACAGAAAAAACACAATCATTGATAATTTAAAAAATTCGTTTCCTGGCTTCACGGAAGAGCAAATAAACCGGATCGTTCCTGATTTCTACAGAAATCTTTCCGATGTGTTCCTTGAAACCCTGAAATTATTATCGATCCGGGAACGGGACCTCCTGAGACGGGTGAAAATCAAGAACATTGACCTGATGAATAAATACTACCTCCAGAAGAAAACCGTAATTGCCACCACTTCCCATCTATGCAACTGGGAATGGATGCTGGGAGCCTTCAGTCTGCAATTTCCGGCCCCTGTGGATGGTGTTTATCAAAAGATCGAAAATCCTTTTTTTGACAGATTGATGATAAGGATAAGGTCCCGGTTTGGTGCCTTTCCCGTAGAAAAAAATGATGCATTCAGGGAAAGTCTTCGTAAAAGACATATTCCCCATGTAATAGCCCTGGTGGCTGACCAGTCACCGCCGGCCCATGAGGAAAATGTTCACTGGACCAGTTTTTTAAATCGAAGGACTGCATTCTATAATGGAATGGACCGTCTGGGCAGAACGTTCAACTGGCCCGTGGTGTATGCAGAAATGAAGCGAAAGAATCGTGGATTTTATGAAATAGTCTTTAAGGAGCTGGAACCCAATCCAAAAAATACAGCCCAAGGAAGTATCGTGGATAAATATGCCGAATCAGTGGAAGAATCGATACGGGAAAATCCTCCCCATTGGCTATGGTCACATAACCGGTGGAAACATAAGGAATAAAAAAAACAACATCCAAAAAAACCATGCAGGGGGTTTCAGGAAGGTTTTCATATAAGATCAAGCACATTTTGCAGATATTCGGCCCCCTTTTTTTGAATGGTGAAATTCTCTTCAACCTGCTTTTTTAAATTCTCACCTGTTTGCCTGATATTTTCAGTCGATTTACACCACTGAATAATGTTATCTGCAGCCAAAACCGCATCATATCGGTCAATCACGAGATTCTGATTATTTTCCGCGAACTCTTCAAATCCGCCTGTATTTTTAAATCCAAGTACAGGATTTCCCAAATAGGCATTTTCAAGCATGACAATTGGAAATGGATCCTCCCTGGAAGTAAGGAAAAAAATATCGAATAACCGGTAATAAGAAAAGGGATTTTTTCTTTCACCGAGAAAAAACACCTGTTTCCCGAGATTTCCTTTTTCAATCATTTTCCTCACCATTTTTTCTTTTCCCCTGCCGAATTCTCCGATCCATACAAATTTTATCTGCCTGAATCCCCTGTTGATGCATACCTCCTCTGCCGATTGAATAAACACATCGAACCCCTTTCTGTAATCCACAAATCCGGCCCCCCCCACGATGAAATCATCTGGCCTAAGTGATAGTTCATCGTCCAAAACCACCGGTCCGATACCCTCGAAGCGGGCGATATCGATACATTCATAATGTACCGTAATGCTATGCGCCGGGATATGATGATTTTTCACCAGGTTTTTTTTAACGGAACCGGAAGCAGCAAAGAAATGAGAAGAATTTTCCTTGATCAGCTTTATATTCCGTTCACCGGCAGAACGGATCACGGATTCCAGTTCATGGATATGGGTTATTATTTTAGCATTGACCATGTTTCTGAGAATGGAAGAAAGCAGCCCGTTCGTAACCGTATTGAGATAGACAATATCGATCTCCTGGTTCACAAACTGTCTCAATTTGTGTTTTGCATAGGAGCTCAAAGATATTTTTTGCCAGATCTTGTGGATAAGTGAGGGTTTTTGAGGCCTTACAATGCTGACCGGTCCCAGTTTTTTGAATTCACCGGTTAAGGAACCTTCTTTATCAATAAGTATATGAAAAGAAACCTTTGTATTCACTTTCAACCAATTAATGAAATGTAACAGAAATACCGGAGCGCCGGTCCTGGAACTTTCATGACAAACAAATAAAATATGAGGATTTGACTGTGATTTCATGTACTGGAATCCCTGTGATTTTAACAAACTTAAAAGATATATTTCATATACACTATATTTCAATTATTATTGGCCAATAGAAAACAAGTTTTATATTTTGGATATTGCGGTTATTACCATTAACTATAATTCAAGTGATTTCACGCTTCAATGTGTCCGTTCCATCATTGAAAAGTGTAAAAGACCTCTTAATTATAAAATCGTAATCGTTGATAATCATTCTGAAGAAGCTGAATTCAGAAAACTCACGGTACTTGAAGATAATGAGCATATTTTGCTTATCAGAAATAACAGGAACCTGGGATTCTCCGCTGCCAATATGCAGGGAGTAAATGCGATGACGGCCAGGTATTATTATTTTCTGAATAATGATACAAGACTGCTGAACGATGTATTGGGTATCCTTTTTGATTTTATGGAAGCATATAAGGACGTGGGAATTTCATCGGGACAGATGTATAATCCGGATGGTTCACTGGGAATTAATTTCAACTATTTCCCCGATCTGAAATTGAAGCTGTTCGGATCAGCCCTGTTGAGGATTTTCTTTCCGGGAGATTTTCCTGAAAAAAAGAAAAAGTATGATCATCCGGTAATGGTACCCCTTTTAAATGGAAGTTCCCTTTTCACACGCGCCGAAGCACTGGAACGTACAGGTGGGTTCGATACTTCCTTTTTTCTTTATTGTGAAGAAGAAGATCTCGCGCTGAGGATGTGGCAGAATGGATATCGATGTTATCTTGTACCGGATGCTGAATATATTCATTATGGTGGCAAAAGCAGTAAATCTGACAGAGAGATAAATTTTTTAATGTTACGCGAGTTCTATCTCTCTCAGCATTATCTGTATAAAAAGCATTACGGGATGATGGCTTCCTTGACCTGGAGGATCACACAATTCTTCAGATCACTGCGGAAATTTTATATACACAAGGACTATATAAAACTCGCCTTTTTTATTTTAAAAGGTCCTGGATTTGAAAAAAGCATTCGACATTTACAGCATTAATAAAGGGTTTTAAAACTGACGTTCCAGTAAGGAAAATGAATACTGAAAATGTACCCAAAAGCCCGTTGGTGCCGGATAAAAAGACCTCATTAATCGATGAAATACCGGTCAGCAAGATCATTAAAGGTTATAAAAAAAGCCTTGACATCGATGTTTCCGGTTATTTTACCGGCCTGGGAACCGTTAAAATATATGAGTGTAATGCTACGGGCTACGGGTTCTATTATCCTTTCGATCTTGCCGGCAAAGGAGATCTTTACGAAAAACTCCGGAAATTCGACTGGTATTACCTGCCCTGGAAATGGGAATACGAAATGGCGGCAAGTTTTATAAAACGGGGTCAGTCGGTACTGGAAATCGGCTGTGGTGAAGGACATTTCTTAAGAAAAATTCAGAATACCCATAATATTCAAGGAGTCGGCCTTGAATTGAATCCGGCAGTTTCAGCACAGGATGATCCGGTCACCATTAAATACATGCCTGTCGAGGAATACTGTAAGTATCATCAATCCTCCTTCGATGTGGTTTGTTCGTTCCAGGTACTCGAGCATGTACCTGACGTGAAAAATTTCCTTGAAGCGCAGATCAACTGTCTGAAAAAGGATGGCTTGCTGATAATCAGTGTTCCCAACAATGATTCATTTATTCAATATGATAATTCGTTTATTCTGAATATGCCTCCCCATCACATGGGATTATGGACCGAACATTCACTGCATACGGTGGCCGGAAATTTCAATCTCACCCTGGAAAGAAAAATATTTGAACCCTTACAACCCTATCATTATGAATACTATTACAGAACGGTCTACAGAAAAAAACTGGGACACTTTTTGTATAAGGCACACAGGTTATTTTATAAACTCGGAATGAAGCGGGTCATTTTAAATGAAATCGAAAAAAAAGCCCCGGAAATAAAGGGACATACTATAATGGCGGTTTACCGGAAATGATCCGCCCGGAATGGTATCAGAATTTAAAGAACGAATCGTACGTTACGCCGATCACTGCCCCGAAATTATCATCCAGGTCACCAAAATCAAGGGCTATCCCTGCCTTTACACCCAATCCCGGGTATGACGGTAACCGGTAAGTGGTCTCCAGCAGGGAATACCACTGGTCTTTATTCCCTCTCCAGTACCAGTCAAAATCCGGATCGAGGGCTATACCCTCCCATTTGGTCCTCCCTCCGTACTCCTGCCAGGCTCCCTTATTCCGGGTAAAGGTCAGCATGAAGCGATAATCCAGGTTTTGATTGACATAGCCACTCAGACCCAGGTGATGGGCAATAATGCGGTTATTCACTATATAGTCACCGGGAATACGGTCACCGGTCATTTTCTCCAGCTCCGGTTTGGTCTGGAAAAGAGGTGTCCCGATTATTCTCCCGTTATATACATGCGTATACAGGAAATTGTTATAAAAATCGGACCGGCCTCCGAACAGGTACCCGTGATTGATATAAGCCTGTAAAAAAGATCGCCATTCAAGCTCTGTGTTGATATCGTCAACCGGCACACCTATACTCGTATAATGATCCTTCAGATATTCCCTGTCGTTCTCATTCCATAAAGTAACAAACCGGCCATCCACAATCGGGTCCGGGATACCCAGTCCGGTCTGTTGTGTAGTATGAATAAATTCATAACTAAAGCCATTTAATAAATTTTTCTTCTCTGTGGTCAGGACAAGACCTGTGAAAAAATCCTTGTTCCTGCCGAAATTTTTCTCCAGGCCAGTTCTGTCATTAATGGGGATATGATAATAATAGGTGATCTGATAATCGGAAATTTTTATATCCGCTCCCAGGTCCACGATCCCCAGATGTTCTCCCGCCGCATTCACTTCTTCACCCAGATTCCCCACTTCTGAAGATCCCTGACCAAAAAACACAGCTTTGTAATCGATCCCGACCTCATTGCCATTCTGCCTTTCACCTCCGTACATGGCATAATGTGCCACCCCGACATAAGGATTTACAGGGATTTTCCTGGTGCGTATATAAGCAAATTTTTCATGAAGCAGGGGTTTATTATAAGGGCTGTGATCAAGACGATCATTATCGAGCCATCCATGATTGAGACCTCCTTTTACCTGCAGGTATCCATGGGTAAATGGAACATTGGTATAATCATAGAACCCGATCCCGATACGTGGGATAGGCTTGGCATTGTTGCTGACCAGAAACGAACCGGAAGAGAGTGTTTCACTGACCTGTCCCAGTGTATATTCCTGTCTGCCCATTTTAAGCTCTAAAGGGCCATAACTGATATTTACATATCCCTGATAAACAAAGCTCTCGTCAAAATTGCGTTTTCCCGCCAGATCCAATCCTGTATTGATTTTAAAATGCTCTCCAATCCGGATGGGATACCGGATGCCCGGCATGATCAACAGATCATTGATGGTATCATTATAAATACCGAAACGGTTACTTTCGATATAATGAGGTGAATATCCTTCGGAGCTTATATTTCCAAGGATCTTTATTCCGTAAGCGATAGAATCGTTTTGTGCCCGGGACAGGCTGAAACTCAATAAGAAAATAATCGTCAGCGTAACAGTTTTCATTCGCAGAATACAAGGGTTCTGGGCAAACCGTGTAATTTTTTGATTTATTCAGTTTTATTCGCTGTAAAAATATTTAATTTGAACTTAATGTTCTAAAAATTTCACATAAACAGGGGCAGATCATTTTTTGATAAAATGTTTCAGGGCATGTCTTATCAGGTACTGGTTGATTTAGGGAAGCTGAAAACACTGTATTCCGGGTTGGGCCAGTTTTCCTATTATTTTGGAAAACACATTGCTGCTTTGAATTATAAAAACCTGCACTGGAATTTCCTGACACCCCGTACTTTTATCGATCAGTTTGGGCCGGACTGGAATTATGAGCAACTTTCCCTGCGCAGAAGGTATCTGCCGGATATATGCCGGCAATATCACATATGGCATGCCATTCACCAGGATTCGGCTTACTATCCGGGGAAAAATTCCTCACCATACATCCTTACCATTCATGATTTGAATTTCCTGCAGGAAAAAAACAGGTTTATTGCCAGACAACGGTTAAAAAGACTACAGCGAAAGGTGAATAGGGCTGCCGTAATCACATTTATATCAAATTACACGGCATCCATGGCAGACCGTTTTCTTGATCTTTCCGGTAAACAAACCAAAGTAATTTATAACGGTGTTGATATTGAAACCTCAGAAGAAACAGAAAAACCAGGATTTTTACCCGGGGGCAGGTTTTTATTTACCATAGGCATGGTGCTTGAAAAAAAGAATTTTCATGTACTGGTAGATATGATGGAAAAGATACCGGAATATAATCTGGTGATCGCCGGAGATAAATCAGATCATTATTCCCGCCGTATCGAAAACAGGATTAGGAAAAAAAGGCTAGGGAAGCGGATATTCCTTCCTGGAATTATTTCCCATGAGGATAAACTCTATCTTTACCGGAATTGTGATGCCTTTGTCTTTCCCTCAAAAATGGAAGGTTTCGGTCTTCCCGTTATCGAAGCCATGAGATTCGGTAAGCCCGTATTTTCATCCACTTATTCAAGTCTTTCTGAAATTGGTGGCGACATGGCTTATTACTGGGACAATTTTGAACCGGAACATATGGCGGCGGTTTTTCATGAAAAAATGAAAATTTACAATAAAAACCAGGCTGGTCTTTCTGAAATAATTCAGGGCTACTCTATGAAATTTAACTGGGAAAAGAGTATTTCCAGGTATCTGAACATTTATCAGGAAGTGATTAAGCAGCATTATAATAACAGGTTCATCCTTGTACCTGATAACAAACCGGATGTAAATTCATCAACTTCCGTAAATACCAAAAAAATCAGGATATTGCATCTGAGTTCAGAAAAATCATGGAGAGGCGGGGAGCAGCAGATCGCCTACCTGATCGGGATGTTGAATAAAAAGAATACTGATAACTATATTGCATGCCGCAAAGGATCGGAATTCCATAAATATTCTGAGGAAAAAGGATGGCCCTGCCATGCCCTCGATTTTTCATCCCCCTTTGATATCAGAACTGCCTATCAAATATCCGGTCTCTGCAAAAAACTGGATATTGACATTTTACATCTTCATACCAGCGGAGGGCATACATTGGGTGTGTTGTCGACTTATTTTGGTCACAAGGCTCATCTGATCCTTACCCGAAGGGTAGATTTTCCCATCAGGAATAATTTTCTGTCCATATGGAAATATAATCACCCGCGAATCGAAAAAATAATTACCGTATCCAATGCCATTAAGCAAATCCTTAACAAGGTGATTTCAGATAGGGAAAAATGTATAACCGTCCATTCGGGCATAAATATAAACAGATTTGACCTGGAGAAACCCCATGATTTCCTGAAAAAAACATATAATATCAATAATAATGAAGTGATCATCGGTAATACATCTGCTCTGGCAGAACATAAAGATTATTATACATTTATCGATACGGCGGACATTTTGCTTAAAAAAGGCCTGAATGCTGTCTTTTTTATAATCGGAGATGGACCAATCAGGGAGAACCTGCGTAAATACATTGAAAAGAAAGGTTTAAAGAAAAAAGTGATCCTGACCGGTTTTTTATCCAATATATATGAAATCGTACCCGAACTCGATATCTTTTTAATGACGTCTAAAACGGAAGGGCTCGGTACAAGTGTGCTGGATGCTTTCGCCTGTAAAGTGCCGGTGGTAGCTACCAGGGCCGGTGGTATTCCTGAAATGGTTAGACATGAAGAAACCGGATTATTATCGGAAGCAGGAGATGCACCCGGACTGGCCGATAATGTGATTCGCCTGATTAGAAATGAAGCGCTCAGAAGATCCATGGTGAATATTGCTTACCAATTGTTAAAGGAAAGGTTCACCCGTGAAAGCAATGCTGCCAGGATATTTGATATTTATAAAAAATTTGCCGAATAAAACCGGATGAAAGCAAGTGTAATTATCGCTTTTTATAACAAAATCCATTACCTGAAACTCGTATTGGCTGGATTTGAAAGACAAACGAATAAGGATTTTGAGATACTCCTTGCCGATGATGGTTCGGGTGCGCAGGCAAGGGCAGAGATCGATAATTTACGCATGACACTTGAATTCCCTATCCGCCATATATGGCATGAAGACCTTGGATGGAGGAAAAACGTAATTCTAAATAAGGCTATTCAACATGCGCGAACCGAATACCTGATCTTCGTTGACGGTGATTGTATACCCCACAGGCATTTTATAAAAGAACATCTCCGCAACCGTGAAACCGGCAAGATACTTTCAGGCAGAAGGGTTAATCTGTCCCGTGAGATAAGTGATCAATTGAACCCATCGATGGTAAAGCAGGGTTTTCTTGAAAAAAATACATTTATCTGGTTATGGAAAGGGATAAAAGGTGATTTTACCCATGCTGAAAAAGGTTTATATCTGCCTCTTTTCAGGTCATTGCTGATCAAAAAGCAGAAAGACCTTCTTGGCTCGAATTTTTCTCTTCATAAACAAGACATGTTCTCCATTAACGGTTTCGATGAGCGTTACCTGGCCCCTACGGTAGGTGAAGATACGGATATTGAATACAGGGCAGGACAGGCAGGGATACGGATCAAAAGTATCAGGAATCTGGCTATTCAGTACCATCTCTATCATACGAAACTGAACAGGGATAACCATAATTATCTTATTCTGGAAGATACGATAACAAAAGGCATTGGCTACACACCTTATGGAATAATCCAGTAAAAGGGAAATCTTTAAGGATACTCTTGTATTTTTACACTCAAAAAAAGCATCCAAATCCATGAAAACACTCTGGAGGATATTAAATTATGCGAGGCCGTTCAAGGCTTACCTGCCACAATATCTCGTATTTGCATTCTTCGGAGTTTTCTTCGGCCTGATCAACCTCACGCTGCTAAAGCCTCTTTTTGATATTATTTTCAATCAACTGGATCCTGAAAAACTGGAACAATTCAGTGTAATGCCCGCATGGGAATTCACCATCCACTATTTTGAACACCTGTTTTATTATTATTTTATCCAGGCTACCCAGCAATTCGGTAAATTCGGCTCTCTGGTATTCGTATGTCTGGTCATCGTATCGGCCAACCTCCTGGCCAATGTATTCAGGTATCTTTCGATGATCATGCTGGCCTGGTTGCGCGCTGTGACAGTAAAAAATATAAGGCAGCATATTTTTGGCTCGGTAAGCCGGCTTCATATCGGGTTTTTTTCTACCGAAAGAAAGGGCGATATCATGTCCAGGATCACCAATGATGTGCAGGAGATTGAAAATTCCATAACCCTTGCGCTGGAAGTGGTCTTCAGAGATCCCATTACCATCATCCTTTCTTTCACATACCTTTTCTGGAGATCCCCCAGCCTCACTTTTTTTACGTTGATTATGCTTCCCATTGCCGGTATCATCATAACTATAATCGCCAAGAAATTAAGACGAACCGCAAAAGTGACCCAGGAATCCCTGGGCCGAATCGTAAATCAAACGGATGAGATGATCTCGGGTTTACGTATCATAAAGGCCTTTAATGCAATAAATTTTATTAACAGGCAATTCAGTACTGAAACAGACCAATATGCCAGAACCTATATATCATATTTCAAAAAAAGGGAGCTGGCATCACCCTTGTCCGAATTTGTGGGTGTACTGTTTGTAGCCGGGATCCTGATATACGGAGGATCACTGGTCCTTAGCGAACAATCCAATATGAATGCTTCAGGTTTCCTGACCTATATCATAATCTTTGCCCAGGTACTTAATCCGGCAAAAAACATCTCCAAAGCGATCACCAGTGTACAAAGGGGAATTGCTTCAGGAAACAGGATATTCAGTATTATCGATACGAAACCCAAAATTCAAAATGTGCCGGACCCGGTAACCATTACTTCCTTCAATAAAGAAATTGAGTTTAAGGGGGTATCCTTTGCCTATGAGCAAACTCCTGTACTACGGAATATAAAGCTTGTTATCCCGAAAGGGAAAATCATTGCCCTCGTAGGGCCCTCGGGTGGAGGAAAAACCACGCTGGCCGACCTGATACCCAGGTTCTATGATATTACTGACGGGGAATTGTTAATAGACGGCATCCCGGTAAAACAGATCGAGCTTGAATCGTTACGGAGCCTGTTTGGTATAGTGACCCAGGAATCGATTCTATTTAATGATACAATATATAATAATATTGCCTTCGGTCTTCAGAATGTAAGTAAAGAAGATGTGATTAGGGCGGCCGGGATTTCCAATGTGCACCATTTCATCTCACAACTGGAAAACGGATATGAGACCAATATCGGAGAAAGAGGCACCAAGTTGTCAGGAGGTCAACGTCAGCGGATCAGCATTGCACGCGCCGTACTGAAAAATCCGCCTATCCTGATACTCGACGAAGCCACCTCTTCACTGGATTCCGAATCCGAAAAACTGGTACAGGAAGCTCTTGATAACCTCATGAAAAACCGCACTGCCATTGTGATTGCCCACCGGCTGAGTACCATACAGAATGCCGATAAAATCGTAGTGATCCAGGAGGGAGAAATTATAGAGCAGGGCACCCACCACCAACTCCTCAGGAACAATGGACTGTATAAAAAACTGAGTGAAATGCAGTCATTCTGATAAAAAGAAACAATACCCTTTATCAATTGGCCATTATTGAGTAATTTAATGCACACGTGTGAAATTTAATTTTTTTTATCTCGATTATGAATCTCGACAAATATTCATTTGGCGTTGGCGACCGTTTTGGCATGCAGGGTAAAGCCCAGTTGCAGGCATTTTTAAAGGCCCGAGACCACCATGTAAGGATCTCACCTGTATGGAACAAATCCCACAGAGAGCACAGTACCATCAAAACTGATCCTGTTTCAGTAAGAGAGAAGGCCGATGCTGCCGTTAAGGAATTAAACTGGCAGGACCCCTATTTTGTAGATGCCGATCATATTTCCATGCCCATTGTGGATCCTTACATCCCCGTGTCAGACTTTTTTACCATAGATGTGGCCGCATTTATCGGGGAGAAAGCATCCGAAAACACCATCAGGGAATTCATTGAATTCAATTCCTCCTATACGGGAACACTTGAAATTCCGGGAATGAAGGAACCTTTTGATATTACGGAAGATTTTATCTTGAATGTAGGAGAAAAATTTCTTCAGGCCACCAGCGAAGCCTCGAAGATCTACCAGCATATACTAGCAAAAAAAGGGGGGGATAATTTTATTGCCGAGATCTCGATGGATGAAGTTGAAGATCCACAGACACCGGCAGAATTATTCTTTATATTATCTGCATTGAAATTTAACGAGGTAACGGTCCGGACGATAGCTCCCAAATTTTCGGGAAGATTTAACAAGGGTGTCGACTATGTGGGTGATGTCGATAAATTCGAACGGGAATTCGAACAGGATCTTCTCGTTATAGACTATGCCGTAAAGGAATTTGGCCTCCCTGCAAACATCAAACTGAGTGTTCATTCCGGGAGTGATAAATTTTCGCTTTATCCGGTCATATCCAGGTTGATCAGAAAACACGGCAAGGGAGTTCATGTAAAAACCGCCGGCACCACCTGGCTCGAAGAACTGGCCGGTCTGGCGCTGTCGGGAGGAGAAGGTTTGGAAATGGCCAGGGAGATCTTTAAAACAGCGCTGGACCGTTATGATGAATTAACAGCACCCTATTCAACCGTTATAGACATAAAACCGGAAAAGCTCCCCGGTAAACAGGAAATCGAAAACTGGGATAAATTAAAATTCAGCCGGAGTTTAAGACATGATCCGTCCGACCCGGATTATAACCCCGCTTTCCGGCAGTTATTGCATGTAGGATACAAGATAGCCGCTGAGTATGGTGATGACTTCAGAAGCCTGGTAACCAAAAATGAATCCTTGATCTCTTCACTGGTGACTGAAAATCTATTTGATAAACATATTCGACCCCTTTTTATTCAATAATAATTGATAAAGAACTGATTTATGAAACCTTTTCTATCCGAGGATTTTTTACTGGAGACGGAAACTGCGAAAAAACTGTATTTTGAGTCGGCCAAACCCATGCCGATTATTGACTATCATTGCCATCTCCCACCCGGTGAAATTGCGGAAGATAAAAATTTTGAAAATCTCACGGCAATCTGGCTGAAAGGGGATCATTATAAATGGAGGGCCATGCGCACCAACGGAGTGGATGAAAAATTCATCACCGGTAATGCCTCCGATTTTGAAAAATTCCAAAAATGGGCGGAAACCGTGCCCTATACTTTGCGTAATCCGCTCTACCACTGGACCCATATGGAACTCAAAGATCCTTTTGGTATTCATAAATTGCTGGATGGTAAAAGTGCCCGGGAAATCTATGATCGCACTACTGAAATGTTGCAGACAAAGGAATTCAGCACCAGGAATTTACTGAGGCATTTTAAGGTGGAAGTAGTCTGTACCACCGATGACCCGGCTGATCTCCTTACTCACCATCAGCAACTGAAAGAGGAAGGGTTCGAAATCAAGGTGCTGCCTACCTTTCGCCCCGATAACGCCATGAAAGCGGATGACCCGGTAAAATATAATGCGTATCTCGATAAATTATCGGAAACCGCAGGAATTAGCATCTATAGTTATAATACCTTACTTGATGCATTAAAAGCCAGGCATGATTACTTCAGTGAAATGGGTTGTAAGTTATCAGACCATGGCCTTGAAAAACTCTATGCTGATCCATTTTCCACGGAAGAGGTCTCAAACATATTTGACAAGGTACGTTCGGGATCCCCGCTTTCAGTGGAACAGCAGAATAAATTGAAATCCGCTTTGCTGATCCACCTGGCTGAAATGGACCATGAAAAAGGATGGACCCAGCAATTCCATCTGGGTGCCTTGCGAAACAACAACACCCGAATGCTGAAAGAGCTGGGACCGGATACAGGATTCGACTCGATAGGTGATTTCCGGATGGCCGAATCATTGTCGGAATTTTTCGACCGCCTGGACAGGAACAATAAACTTCCCAAAACAATACTCTATAATCTCAACCCGGCCGATAATTATCTTTTTGCCACCATGACAGGCAATTTTAATGATGGTTCGGTACCCGGGAAAATGCAATTTGGATCCGGCTGGTGGTTTCTCGATCAGAAGGAGGGAATGGAATGGCAGATGAACGCACTTTCCAACCTGGGTTTAATAAGCCGGTTTGTCGGTATGCTTACCGATTCCAGGAGCTTCCTGTCCTATCCCCGGCATGATTATTTCCGCCGGATCCTCTGTAACCTGATAGGAAACGATGTGGAAAACGGACTTTTGCCTGACAATCTGGAATGGCTTGGCCAGATGGTGGAGAATATATCTCACCATAATGCGAAAAACTATTTTGATTTTTAATATTATTGCTTTTCTTACTGTTTTCTGAATTTGAGCGTATTCAGAAATTATAAAAACAATAAAAAAACACGGATTTCAATACCGGTTTTTTTACTCTTTATTTTTTTTATTAAAAAATTTACTTCATGGCACGATTTGACAGACTCACAGTATATCAGAAAATGCGGGAATTCCCGATCATTCCCGTTCTGTTCAATAAAGACGTTGAACGGTGTAAAGAGGTGGTAAAAGCCTGTTATGATGGCGGAGCCAGAATATTTGAATTTACCAACCGGGGTGACTTCGCTCATGAAGTTTTTAATGAGCTGAACAAATATATGATCAGGGAGTTCCCCGATATGATCCTTGGTGTGGGGTCCGTGGTCGATGCGCCTGCTGCATCCCTTTACATTCAACTGGGAACCAATTTTGTGGTCTCACCGGTAATGAAAGAAGACATGGCCCTGGTCTGCAACCGAAGAAAAATACCCTGGATACCCGGTTGTGGTTCGTTAAATGAAATATCCCGTAGTGAAGAACTGGGAGCGGAAATCACCAAAATATTTCCTGCCGGACAGGTTGGAGGTCCTTCATTTGTAAAAAATGTTATGGGACCCTGCCCCTGGACCAGGATCATTCCTACCGGGGGGGTAGAGCCAACAGAAGAAAACCTCAGCGCATGGTTCAAGGCCGGAGTTTATTGTGTGGGAATGGGTTCAAAATTGATCCTCAAGGATGAATCCGGGAATTATGATCTCGATAAAATTAAAAATACCACCAGGGAAGCCCTTGCCATAGCCGGAAAATATACAAAAAGCTGATTGATGGGATGACGAGTTATGAATAAACTGAAGATTGGCTTTTTTCTTATTTTCATATGGCTGATTTCCTGTCAACAGTTCAGGAAAGACCGTGTGCTCAAGTTAGGTCATGGTTTGGACACCTCCCATCCGGTACATAATGGAATGGTGTATATGGCGGACTTGGTAGAAGAAAAATCAAACGGAAATTTAAAGATAGACATCTATCCGAGCGGGCAGCTCGGCCAGGAAAGAGAATGTCTCGAGCTCCTTCAGATAGGGAGCCTGGCTATGACCAAAGTATCCGCCTCAGTTATGGAAAATTTTGCTCCCAGTTACAAGGTACTGAGCCTCCCTTATATTTTCAGAAGCCGGGAACATAATTATAAGGTGCTTGACGGTGAGATCGGAAAGCAATTATTGCTGGAAGGTCAGCAGTACTGGTTACGGGGGCTTACTTTTTATGACGCCGGATACAGAAGTTTCTATACTAAAAACACGCCCATACAGGAACCCGCCGACCTGAGGGGATTAAAACTGAGGGTCCAGCCCAGTAACACAGCCATGAACATGGTAAGTACGCTGGGAGGTTCTCCCACGCCCATCTCATGGGGTGAATTATATACGGCCCTTCAGCAGGGTGTGGTAGATGGTGCCGAAAACAATCCTCCAAGCTTTTATTTTTCGAGACATTATGAAGTATGTAAATATTATTCCCTGAATGAACATACGGCCGTTCCCGATGTGCTGCTTATCAGCACCATCATCTGGGATCAGCTAACGAGTGAAGAAAAGGAATGGGTTCAGGAGGCAGCCCTTGAATCAGCCGAATACCAGAGAACATTATGGCAGGAATCCGAAAAATTCTGTCTTGAAGAAGTACAGAAAGCGGGCGTAGAGATCATCCGTCCCGATAAAGAACCTTTTGCCGACATGGTGGAATCGATGTATGATGCCTACAGGGATGATGAAAGGATTTATCCGCTGATCCGGCAGATCAAAGCCATCAAATAATATGAGAAAACTGATCGACTCCATACTTGAAAAATCCCTTGTTGTCCTGATGGCATTAATGCTGATCCAGGTGCTCTGGCAGGTCTTCTCACGATATATTATTCGTATTCCCAGCTCTTTTACCGATGAGCTTTCACGGTTTTTACTGATCTGGATCGGCCTGCTTGGGGCCAGTTATGCTACCGGGAAAAAGATGCACTTAACCATCGACCTCCTCCCATCCATGCTGAAGGGAAAAAAGAAAGAAAGGCTCGACCTGATCATCAATATCCTGGTGATTACTTTTGCTCTATTTGTAATGGCGATCGGTGGCATCAGGCTGGTCTACATCACCCTCACCCTGGGACAGACTTCATCGGCATTGGAAATACCCCTCGGGTATATTTATTCCGTTATCCCGTTGAGTGGTGCATTGATCATGTTTTACAGCATTATGAATATAATCGACAATCCTAATAAACCGACCGAATAATGGCTTATCTGGAAATTCTGATCCTTGTGTTAAGCTTTGTTGTGCTTCTGGGAATAGGTGTCCCGATAGCTTACAGTATCGGGATTGCCAGTATAGTGACCATGCTGTTCAGCATTCAGTCCATTCCTGCTTTTACCACCATTGCCCAGCGAATGGCTACAGGCCTCGACAGTTTTGCCCTGCTTGCCATTCCATTTTTCATTCTCGCAGGCCAGATAATGAACCGGGGTGGGATAGCCAGGCGGTTGATTGATTTTGCCAAAGTGCTGGTTGGGATGCTGCCGGGCGGCCTGGCCTATGTGAATATTCTGGCGTGCATGTTATTCGGTGCGATCTCAGGATCTGCCGTGGCGGCGGCGTCGGCAATCGGGGGTTTCATGAACCCGATCATGAACAAGGAAGGTTATTCCAGGCCTTTCAGCGCGGCGGTGAATATCACCTCCTCTACCACCGGTCTTGTCATCCCGCCAAGTAATATACTCATCGTATATTCACTGGCCAGTGGAGGGGTATCCATAGCCGCATTGTTCCTGGCCGGTTACCTTCCCGGGATACTGGTAGGGCTCGCATTGATGTTTGTAGCCGGGTATTTTGCATACCGCAACAAATATCCGGTTGGAGACCGTGTAAAGCTAAAAGTGGCTTTTAAAACATTCCTGGATGCCATCCCCAGCCTGACCCTGTTGATCGTGGTTATCGGTGGTATCGTCGCCGGAATATTTACCGCAACAGAAGCTTCCGCCATTGCCGTGTTGTATACACTCATACTGGCTTTTATCTATAAGGAGATCAATATTAAAGATGTACCTGATATTTTCCTGAAAACGATCGGCACTACATCGGTGGTCATGCTCCTGATCGGCACATCCATGGGAATGAGCTGGGTAATGTCTTACGAAAATATACCTCAAAATGTAAGCGCCACACTTTTGTCCATCAGTGATAACAAAATTGTGATCCTGCTTATCATTAACCTCATCCTGCTTTTCGTGGGCGTTTTTATGGATATGACACCCGCGGTACTCATATTTACTCCTATTTTCCTTCCCGTGGTTATAGAACTGGGTATGAACCCGATCCATTTCGGGATTGTAATGGTGCTGAATTTATGTATCGGTCTATGCACTCCTCCGGTCGGGTCAGTACTATTCGTGGGATGCAGCGTGGCGGATATCAGCATCAGAAAGGTGATCCGACCCTTATTACCCCTGTTTATTGCCATGATCCTGGCTTTGATGGTGATCACCTATCTGCCTGATTTGTCCCTCTGGTTACCAAGAGTATTCGGCTATTAGGAAATACTTATCCCGCACAATTCATGCTTCCTGCATAGAGGAAGATCTGTTTTATCTTTTTAACCCCGATTATTCATAAACCATTCTCAAAATAAACCGTTTTTACTATT